>NZ_JBTMWX010000001.1:0-877321 GCF_054489245.1 Homoserinimonas sp. A520
CAAGACCGAGACGGGCGAGAACAAGAACGCATCCCGCTCACCGAGTAGAACTCTGCCCCACAACGCGCGGGCCTCGACAGTCTTGGCGGGTTTCGACAATTCGACAAGCTCAGTACACCGCAAGCTCAACCAGCAGCGGCCGGGTTCCGATGAGCTCAACCAGCAGCGGCCGGGTATCGACGAGCTCAACCAGCGGAGCGCATTGACCCCGTTCAACACGGCGGGTTTCGACAATTCGACAAGCTCAGTGCATCTCAAGCTCAACGGGCGAGAGGGAGGTACCTCAGAACTCCTCGTTCGTCTCCGGGTCCCCATCCCACAGGCGACCCGACTCGAGCGACGAGATCGACGCGATCTCGGCGTGCGACAGCTCGAACCCGAACACATCGAAGTTCTCCCGCTGCCGTTCCGGCGTCGAGGATTTCGGGATTGGCACCGCCCCCAACTGCACGTGCCACCTCAAGACCACCTGCGTCGGGGTGACCCCGTGCGCTTCCGCGATCGCGGTCACAACCGGCTCCTCCCGCACATCGTTACCGCGGGCGAGAGGGCTCCAGCTCTCGGTGACAATGTTGTGCCGAGCGTGGAACTCGCGAAGATGGCCCTGCGGGAAGCGGGGGTGCAGTTCGATCTGGTTGACCGCCGGAGTGACCCCGGTCTCATCAATGACCCGGGTCAGGAACGCCTCGGTGAAGTTGCTGACGCCCACCGAACGCACCAGCCCCTCCTCCCGCAGTTCGATCATCGCGCCAAACGTCTCCACATACTTGTCAACGCGGGGAAGCGGCCAGTGAATCAGGTACAGGTCGACGTAGTCCAGCCCCAGGTTCATCCGCGACTCCTCGAAACTGAGCAGCGTCTCGTCGAAACCGTGGTGACGTCCGGGCAGCTTCGTGGTGACAAAGATCTCCTCGCGAGGGATACCCGAACGCCTGACAGCCTCCCCCACCTCGTGCTCGTTCTCGTAGTTGAGCGCAGTGTCGAGCAGGCGGTAACCGGTCTCCAGCGCCGAAACGATCGCGTCGATCCCCTCATCGCCGCGCAGCTTGTAGGAGCCGAAACCGAGGGCCGGCAGCTGGTGTCCGTCGTTGAGCGTCTTCATCGGGATCATGCTTCAATCCTGCCCCGCATTGCGATGCAAACACACCATCTTGACGCAGGCTGAACAAGTGTTTAGTATTCTGAACATGCGTTCAATACCGGCAGCGGATGCGACCACCCGGTCGCGAATCCGGGATGCCGCCATCGAGCTATTCGGCCACAACGGCTACACTCCCACGAGCATCCGCGCCATCGCCGTTCAGACCCAGGTGAGTCCCGGACTGGTCATCCACCACTTCGGGTCCAAAGAGAACCTCCGTCAGGAGTGTGACCAGCACGTGGTCACCGAGATCTTCGGACGCACCACCGACCTCGACCCCGACCAGAGCAGCGACGCGCTGGCCTCCACCATGCAGCGCTGGCTCGCCGACGTCGACACCCACCGGGTCACACTCGACTACCTGACGCGGATGTTGACCGACGGTTCCGCGCTCGGCGACCAGCTATTCGACCTGCTCGTCGACCGTACCGAGAAGATGATCGGCGACGAAGTGGAACTCGGGCGGATGCACGCCAGCAGTGACCCTCGCATGACCGCGGTGCTCGTCGCCAGTCAGAGCCTCGTGCCGCTCCTCCTCGAGCGCCACATCGGCCGGGTGCTCGGCGCTGAGGGACAACCCAGGCAGGTCATCAAGCGGATGACCGTCCCCACCCTCGAGCTCTACACTCACGGCCTCTACACCGATGACACCTTCCTGAACGCCGCGCGTGCCGCATTCGACAGCACCGAAGACAACACAGAACAGGGGAACACGGCATGAGCCTCGCCATAGAGACAAGCCAACTGGCCAAGCACTACGGCAAGCATCCCGCCCTGTACGGGCTGGACCTGTCCGTCGAGGAGGGCACCGTGTTCGGTGTGATCGGGCCGAACGGCGCCGGGAAGACCACGACCATGCGGTTGCTGCTCGACATCATCCGCCCGACCTCAGGGTCGGCGCAGGTACTCGGGAAGGACCCCCGGCGGGCCGGCCCCGCCATGCGTCGCCAGATCGGCTTCCTTCCCGGCGAACTGCGGCTGGAGGGACGCGTCACCGGTCGCCAGTTACTGCGCCACTACGCCGACATCAGCGGGCCGGTCGCACCACGGGCGGTGGACGCGCTGGCCGACCGCCTCGGCCTCGACCTCGGCCGCCAGGTGCGCACCCTGTCGAAAGGCAACAAACAGAAGCTGGGCCTGGTGCAGGCGTTCATGCATCGACCCAAGCTGCTGATCCTCGACGAACCGACCAGCGGGCTCGACCCGCTGGTGCAGCAAGAGTTCCTGGCCATGCTGCGGGAGGCACGCGCCGAGGGCCAAACCGTGTTCCTCAGTTCGCACGTGCTCAGCGAGATCCAGCAGGCGGCAGACACCGTGGCAATCCTCCGCGCCGGGCGGGTTGTCAGCGTCAGCGACGTCGAATCACTGCGATTGACCGCCATCCGCCGGGTGAGGGTGGGGGTGGTGGATGCCACGGCGCAAGCCGTGCACGCCGCCATCGCCCCGCTCGCCGGAGTAACCGACCTGCGGGTGACGAACGGTGACGGAGCCAGGGTCAGCGCCACCATCGAGGGCGACATCGACCCGTTCATCAAGGCGGTCGCCCGTTTCCACGTTAACGACCTCGTGGTCGAGGAACCGGACCTGGAGGAGTCGGTCCTGCGCCTGTACGGGCCGACGGAAGAGGAGTCCGGCAATGAGTAGCCTCCCCCTGTTCCGGCGCACCCTGGCCGACACGTGGCGTTCGCTGATCGCCTGGAGCCTCGGCGTCGTCGCGGCCATCATGCTGTACCTGCCGCTGTTCCCCTCCCTCGGGGGCAACCCGGACATGCAGGAGCTGCTGAACAGCCTTCCTCCAGAGCTGGTGAACGCGCTCGGTTACGACCAGATCTCCACCGGTTCCGGCTATGCGCAGTCCACCTTTTATGGGCTGATCGGCTTTGTGCTGCTGACCATAGCCGCGACGTCCTGGGGCACCGCCGCTGTCGCCGGAGACGAAGAGACCGGCTCCCTTGAGTTGACCCTCGCCCATGGCGTCAGCCGAACCCAGGTGGTCCTTGAACGCAGTGCCGCCCTGGTCATCCGCCTGGCGTGGCTCGGCGTGCTGAGCGCCCTGCTCGTGATTGCGATGAACGAAACGGCACAACTGGACATCTTGCCTGTGAACGCTTTCGCCGGCGCCGCAGCAATCGTGGGGCTCACCCTGCTCTCCGGAACGACCGCCGTCGCCGTCGGTGCCCTGACCGGGCGGCGCCTGTACGCCACAGCCGCCGGCGCCGGCATTGCGGTGCTCGGCTACGCCATCAACGCTGTGGCGAACCAGAGCGAAGAACTTGAGGCGCTGCATACCTGGTCGCCCTACCACTGGGCATTCGGCGAATCCCCCCTGGCCAATGGCGCCGACTGGGGCGGGCTGGCCTTGCTGTACGGTCTGGCCGCAGTGCTGGTCCTGATTGCCGTGGTGGCGCTGAATCGCCGGGACTTGAAGAGCTAGGCGGTCAGCCCGAGGTCATCCATCCGGCGGGTGTGTGCTGCGATGAGTTCGGTGAAGACCGGCTCGAGGCGGGCCTCATCCGGGTGCTGGTCCTCGGGAACGGCCAGCGCCGACCGAGCGATGAGCAGCGTGTCGCCGACCAGCCTCCGCCCCCACAACGCCAGGCGGGACGCGAGTCGCGGGTTGGTGGCAGTCGAAGCACTCAACTGCTCCACGATGATGCGGCTACCCTCATTGCCGGACAGAAGGGTGCGGATGCGCGTGGCCGGGCCATCCGGAAGCCCCTCGGCCAGCGCGATGAAGAAGTCGTCCAGGATGCCGGCGGTCACGTAGCTGGTGACCAGCCCCTCGTACCAGTCACCACCCTGCGTCGCCTGCTGGAAGCTCTCGATGCGCGGCGCGAAGGGCTCCAGGTAGCCGGCGGCGGTTCCCCCGGCGACTTCGATCTCGGTGACCAGTCCCTCGTACTTCTCCAGCGACAGGGAGGCCACCCTGGCCAGCGCGGTCTTGTTCTCCAACGTGGGCGCCGAAGCGATGAGTCCGGTCAGGTTCTCGAAATTGAGGAGCTGCAGGCAGGTCGCCTGGCCCAGGTAACGCGAGAGCACCGGGGTGAGTTCGGCCAGCGCCACCCGGTTTACTCCCACCGCAGTTGCCGCTGCCGCACGCGGTTTCAGCTTGGGTGCAACGACCGCTTTTCTGGGCCGACCGAATAGCTTGAACACGTGCACTAGCGTAGCGGGGCAGGCCCGTACCCCTTTAATGTCGGCTCATTCAGGTACTTCGACTAAACTGGCCGCAACGCCTCCCATTTCTGGTGGAGGCTTCTACGCCCCAGGTGAAAGCGGGCGTACTCGCTGTTAGACAGGGCACAATCACTTTGACTTTTTCAGAAACCACCATTCCCGCCGACCTGCCGCTGGACGAACCGGTCGAATCCAGCTCCTTCTCCGACCTGGGGATCGAACAGGACATGGTCGACGCATTGGCGACCAAGGGCATCCTTTCGCCGTTCCCGATCCAGACTCAGACCATTCCGATGGGGCTCGCCGGGCAGGACATCATCGGCCAGGCGAAGACCGGAACCGGCAAGACGCTCGGGTTCGGTCTCCCCCTCCTCCAGTCCCTCGGGCTGAACCCCGAACCGGGCGTGAAGGCGCTCGTCGTCGTTCCGACCCGTGAGCTGTGCGTGCAGGTTGCGGAAGACCTCGTCCTCGCCGCATCCAACCGTGGCACCCAGGTCGCGGCCATCTACGGCGGCAAGGCGTACGAGGGCCAGGTTGAGCAGCTCAAGGCCGGCGCCCAGGTGGTCGTCGGCACCCCGGGTCGTCTTCTTGACCTCGCCAGCCAGCGGATGCTGTCGCTGAAAGACGTGAAGGTCATGGTTCTCGACGAGGCCGACAAGATGCTCGACCTCGGGTTCCTCTCCGACATCGAGAAGCTGTTCGCCCAAACCTCCCCGACCCGCCACACCATGCTGTTCTCGGCCACCATGCCCGGGCCGATCGTGGCCCTCGCGCGCCGCTTCATGAACAAGCCGATCCACATCCGCGCCACCGACCCCAATGAGGGCCTGACGCAGGCGAACATCAAGCACGTCATCTACCGCGCCCACAACATGGACAAGGACGAGATCATCGCCCGCATCCTGCAGGCCGAGGGCCGAGGCAAGACCGTGGTCTTCACCCGCACCAAGCGCGCCGCCGCCAAGCTGGTGGAGGAGCTCAATGACCGCGGCTTCAACGCCGCCGCCGTGCATGGTGACCTCAACCAGGAGCAGCGCGAGCGCGCCATGGCCGCTTTCAAGGCCGGCAAGAAAGACATCCTGATCGCAACGGATGTCGCGGCCCGCGGTATCGACGTCAACGACGTCACCCACGTGATCAACCACACCATTCCGGATGACCACGACACCTACCTGCACCGCGCAGGCCGCACCGGTCGCGCCGGGAAGACCGGCATCGCGGTCACCTTCGTCGACTGGGACGACCTGCACAAGTGGGTCCAGATCAACAAGGCGCTCGACTTCGGCCAGCCGGAGCCGGTGGAGACCTACTCGTCGTCACCGCACCTCTTCACCGACCTGGACATCCCGGAAGGAACCAAGGGCCGCCTCAAGACGGCCGGGCCAGCGCGCGAGCGCGAGCCGCGTTCTGCCACGGCTGGTGTGTCCCGCGGCGGACGCGACAGCAACCGCGGTGGACGTCCGGAGGCCGGACGTCCAGAGGGCGGCCGCTCAGAGGGTGGCCGTCAGCGCAGCCGCACCCGCACCGGGTCGGCGGATGCGCCCCGCTCGGAAGGCGGAGAGCGTCCTGAGGGCTCGGGCACCCACGACGGAGCCGGCCCCGCGCGCCGTCGCCGCAACCGTACCCGCCGCCCGAGCACCGGAAACACGCCGCCACCACCAGCCGCGTAACCGATTGACCCGACCATGAAACGCCGCCGCGAGCCCATCTACACCGCTGCGATTGTGGCCGGGCGCGCGCTGTTCGGCTTCTGGCGCGTCAAGCGCGTGGTGACCGGAGCGGAGAACATTCCTGCCTCCGGCGGGGCGGTCGTCGCCATGACGCATTTCGGCTACCTCGACTTCGCGTTGGTCGAGTGGGCGACCTGGCTGCACAACAAGCGTCGCATCCGCTTCATGGCGAAGAAGAGCGTGTTCGACAAGCCGGTCGTCGGTTGGTTGATGCGGGGAATGCGGCACATCCCGGTCGACATGAAGGCGGGCGCTGACGCGTACCGAGCAGCAGTCGACGCGTTGCGTTCCGGCGAGCTGATCGGGGTCTTCCCGGAGGCCGGAGTGAGCGCATCCTTCTCCGTCCGCGACCTGAAATCGGGGGCGGTCCGCCTCGCTGCTGAAGCCGGCGTCCCGATCGTTCCGGTCGCCATCTGGGGTGGCCACCGGCTGATGACGAAGAACCGCAAGATTCGGTTCGGCGAGCGGTTCGGCATGCCGGTCAGCTTCGCGTTCGGCGGGGCCATCCGCGTGGAGCCTGGGGCGGATGTCCGCGAGGCCACCAGCGTGCTCAGGGATGGACTGCAGCACCTGACCGACGAGTGCCAGCGCGCCTACCCGGTCGACGGCACCGGCCAGTGGTGGCAGCCTCGGGACCTCGGCGGCACAGCGCCGACCCCGGCCGAGGCTGCAGCGGCGGACGCCGAGCGTGACCGCCGGCGCGACGCCGAGCGCTAGCAGGTTGCGTCTGGGAATGGACGGCTTGCTCCTCAGCTCAGACATTGAACGATTGGTGCAGCCGAAAAGCGTGGCTGCACCAATCGTTCAAAACTCGACACCCCGCAACCCATCCACACCCAGCCGCCCGTGGACTACCTACGAGGCGAACGGCTGCGAACCGGTGCCCTCGGCGATGATCTGCTCCAGCACCTCGGGCGATGTGGTGTTCTCGCCGAGCACGTTCGGCTTGCCTGCGCCGTGGTAGTCGCTCGATCCGGTAACGGCCAGGCCGAACCGGTCGGCCAGTTGCCGCAGCCGCTTCTTGCCGTCCTCGGTGTTCTCGCGATGCTCGATCTCCAGGCCGAACAGCCCGGCGTCCACCAGCTGGGACAGGCGTCCCTCTGGGATCACCCCTGAACGCCCGTGCGTTGCCGGGTGGGCGAGCACCGGCACGCCACCGGCTGCCCGCACCAGCTTGACAGCCGTCAGCGGGTCGGGTGCGTAGTGCGGTTCGAAGTACCCAGTGCTCGGGTGCAGGATGCTCGCGAACGCGGCGCTCCGCGTCGGCACGTGCCCCTTGGCCACCAGGGCATCCGCAATGTGCGGCCGCCCGACGGTCGCCCCATTCGCTGTCTGGGCGAGCACGTCCTCCCAGGTGAGGTCGTAGTCGGCTGCGATCCGCCCCACGATGCTCTCCGCCCGGGACAGCCTGGCCGCGCGAATCCGCGCCGTCTCCGCAATCAGGTCGGCGTTCATCGGGTCGAGCAGGTAGGCGAGCAGGTGAACGCTCTGCCAGCCGTACCGGGTGCTGAGCTCCATCCCGGGAATCACCGTGAGACCGGTTCCGGATGCTTCCGCCGCCGCCTCGTGCCATCCCGCCGTCGAGTCGTGATCGGTGATCGCTATCGTGCCGAGCCCCGCCGCGAGAGCGGCCCGCACCAATTGCGCGGGCGTTTCCGTTCCGTCCGACACACTCGAGTGAGTGTGAAGGTCGATTGCTCCAGGCATGATGCAACTCTAGGCGGAAGCTCGGGGGCTCACCGGTTAGGGTTGCTAGGCCATGATTCGTCGTCTCCTTGCCGCAGTGTTCATCCTCGGTGTGGCTGCGGTGCTGCTCGTGGCGGCCTGGCCCCAACTACTCGGGCTGCAGCGAACACCGCTGGTCGCGCATGCCGTCTCGTTTCGCGCCATGGCGTCCTGTGTGGCAATAGGGTTTCTGCTTCTTGTGGTGGTGGGCGCGACACTCGGCCGCGGGTTCCGCAGTATGGCGGCATCCCTGGCGGTGATGTTGATCGCGTTCGTGCTGGTCAACGCCGCGGTGCTCTCCACGCGGGGCTTCGGAGGAGACCAGCCGGTGAGCGGCCAGGCTTCCGACAGCGCGGAGCTCACCGTGCTGTCCTGGAACACGCTCGGTCCGGCTACCACCCCTGAGGTCATTGCGGAACTTGCACTCGACACCGGGGCCGACGTCGTGGTGCTGCCCGAGACGATCCTCGAGAACGCGACCCAAGTGGCCGTGCTGATGCGAGAGGGAGGTAGCCCGATGTGGGCACACACACTCGCCTACGACCAGATCTCCCCCGCCCGGTCCACGTCGGTGCTCACCAGTGCTGCCCTGGGCGAATACGACTACGACAGCCTCGCCGAGACCACTGCCGTGCTGCCAACGGTCGTCGCAACTCCCCGCGACGGCAACGGCCCCACCATCGTGGCCGTTCACGCGGTCGCACCCCTGGTCGAACAGTTCGACAATTGGCGGACCGACCTCGAACTGCTTGCCGGGTTCTGCAGCGGTCCCAACGTGATCATGGCCGGCGACTTCAACGCCACCATCGACCACATGACCGGCCTCGGCGCCGAACCGGGCAAGACGTTGGGCGAGTGCACGGATGCTGCCATGGTCACCGGCAATGGCGCCCTGGGAACGTGGCCGACCCGGTTGCCCGCCATCCTGGGCGCGCCGATCGATCACGTGATGGCAACATCCGATTGGACCGTGAGCGGCATGGAGGTCATCCAGTCGCTGGATGACAACGGCAGCGACCACCGGCCGGTGGTGGCCCAGCTGACCAGGCGGGACTAGCTTTCGGTTCAGCCGGCGTCGCGGAACTGCTGGATGAGCATCCGCGCCATGGCTTTCGCACGCGCATGCACATTTCTGGCCAGCCCCATCCGCTCGTACTGCCGGCGAGAAAGAGGAGTGGAACATTGCCCAGCGATCAGGGGGACAATAGAGGCATGTCTTCCACCGACCTCCCCACCGAAGCTCCCCGCGCCACCTCGAACCGGTCCACCACCCCGGCGTCCGAGCAGTTCAAGGACTACATCGGATCGAATTGGGCCGAGCGAACGGACGTCGTCCCCGAGACCCGTGAACACGCCCGGTTTGCGGTCGACCGGCGGGCAAAGCTGTCCGCGCTTCACACCGGCCAGCGGTTGATCATCCCGGCCGGCTCGGCGAAGGTGCGCTCCAACGACACCGATTACCCGTTCCGCGCGCACTCCGGCTTCGCCCACCTCACCGGCTGGGGCTCGGACTCCGAGCCAGGTGCGGTGCTCGTGATGGAGCCGAGCGCCGATGGCCACGAGGCGACGGTGTACTTCCGCGAGCGCGCCGGTCGCGACTCGGAGGAGTTCTACGCCAACCCGGAGATCGGTGAGTTCTGGATCGGAGCCCGCCCGTCGCTCGCTCAGGTGGCCGGCGACCTGGGCCTGGCCACCCGGGGGGTCGCAGAGCTGGAGAGCGTACTTTCCTCCACCGATCTGAACACGCTCATCGTGCGCGACGCCGACCGCAACGTGACCGAGCAGGTCGACAGCGCTCGCCTCATCGCCAGCGACAGGGAAACCACTTCCTTCGACGACCACGCCGGCGATGCCGAGCTCAGCCGCAACCTCTCCGAGCTCCGTCTCGTCAAGGACACCTACGAGATCGAGCAGATGCGGCGGGCGGTGGATGCCACGAAGAAGGGCTTCGACGACGTCATCGCCGACCGGCCGGCCATCGTCGCGCATCCGCGGGGTGAGCGACTCGTTGAGGGCACCTTCAACCGGCGAGCACGCGCCGACGGCAACACGGTCGGCTACGACACGATTGCGGCGAGCGGGCCGAACGCCTGCGTGCTGCACTGGACCCGCAACGACGGACCGGTGCGTGACGGTGACATGATCCTGCTCGACGCCGGCATCGAACTCGACAGCTACTACACCGCAGACATCACCCGCACACTGCCCATCAGCGGAACCTTCACCCCGATCCAGCGGAAGATCTACGAGGCCGTGCTGGAGGCGGCGGATGCGGCGTTCGCGATCGTGCGTCCTGGCATCCGGTTCCGCGAAGTGCACGCTGAGGCGATGCGGGTCATCGCGGAGAAGACAGCCGAGTGGGGCATCCTGCCGGTGTCGGCCGAGGAGTCGCTCAAGCCGGACAACCAGTACCACCGCCGCTACATGGTGCACGGTACCAGCCACCACCTCGGCATCGACGTGCACGACTGCGCCCAGGCGCGTCGCGAGTTGTACATCGACGGGGTGGTCGAAGAGGGAATGGTGTTCACCATCGAGCCAGGGCTGTACTTCCAGCCCGACGACCTGACCGTGCCGGAGGAGTACCGCGGCATCGGTGTGCGCATCGAAGACGACATCCTGGTGGCGGCGGATGGCGCCGAGAACCTGTCGGTCGGCATTCCCCGCACCGCCGACGACGTGGAGGCCTGGCTGCGCTGACCGGTTCGCGCTTCTTGGCGGGTCGAGCCCCTAGGCGGGTCGAGCTTGTCGAGCGTTGTACTGAGCCTGTCGAAGTGACCAGGCGAGCTTGTCGAGCCTCGGCCCAAGGACCAGCACCGATCGGCGGTGTCGGAAGGGAGCGAGCGCTGCGTTCACGGCAGCAGCGTGAAGCCGCTCTGCGCGGCAGCAGTTCGCAATTGGTCGTCGAAAGCGGCAAATACTGAGCACTCGGGATCAGCGTCTCTGGCTGCGTGCGCGCTCGCGAGTTGCACCGCGTCGTAAGCGCGCAACCCAGTGCTGGCCAGCAGTCGGGTTGCACCAACGATGATGTCACTGGTGACGGCTACCGGGAGAAGCACTGTGCCGGTCAAGGCGTGTCCGGCGAAGTCTCCCTCGAACAGGCGCACAAGGGTGCCGACCGACCCGAGTGACAGTTCTCCCATTCGATGTTTACGCCAGAAGGCGGCGCACACTTCGACTCGCGCGATCTCGGAGACAGCGAACACTGTGCGGGCTCGGATGGTCTCCGAACCTTCTTCGTCGGCGTATAGCTTCACCAGCGCCGACGAGTCGGCGTAGACACTCACCGGCGATCGTGCGAGACCAGGTCGGAGAGTGCAGTACCCGAGCCGGCCTCCTTACGGGCGGCTTCGACCTCCGCGGCGCTGGGAACAACCTGGTCCCAGTGCATTGGCACGACGAGTAGCCCGGCGCGCTCCAACCGCCCCCGCAGGCGGACCTCCTCAGGATCCACAGCGTCGGGAGACGTAGCGACCTCGAGAACCTGCGTGATGAAATCGTTCATGCTGCGCTTTTGGGCGGCAGCCGTCTTCTGCACCCGCTCCACAAGTGCATCCGCTGCTCGCCAACTGACCTGACCCATGCAAGCATGCTAGCACTCATGCTAGCGCTTCAGTAAACTCAGAGCTTGCGGCGGCCCAGTGTTTGCGGCGGCTCAGTGTTCGTGCGGCACGAGCTTGAACGCCTGCCTGCCGTGCGTGTACGACGACCCTGCGCCGATAGCCGACGCGACCCAGATGGCCTCGGCGACCTCCTTCTCGGTCGCGCCAGCCTTCACCGCGGCCTTGGTGTGCGCTTCGATGCAGTACGGGCACTGCATGGAGATCGAGACGGACACGGCCATCAGCTCGCGGTACTTCTTGGGGATTTCGCGCCCATCCTCCGCGAACACCGCGCCGCTGAAGTCGGTGTATGCCTTGAGCAGGTCCGGGCTGGCCGTCTTGTAGTTGCGCATGTATTGGCGGTCGGATGGTTCGATGTTGTCGCTCATCGTTGCTCCTTCAGTTGAAGCACAGCCGCCCCGGTGGCGGCCGGCTACTCGGTGGGCGCCGGGCGGGCCAGCAGTTCCTGCGCCCGCACCAGCTGGCCCGGATCGATGATGATCTGATAGTTGCTGGCCAGCACCTGGTGGATCGAGGTGAAGTCCCGGCGACGACGGCTCATCGTGTAGCTGACGATGCCGAAGATCATTCCGAAACCGGCACCGATCAGCACCGCAGCCCCGACGAACGCGAGGGAGTTCGGGTTGCTGGTGAACAGGAACAGGATGAGCCCGAAGAAGAGGCCGAACCAGGCGCCGCTGGCGGCACCCGCCCCTGCCGCGCGTGCATAGGTCAGCTTGCCGGTGACCCGTTCGACCGTCTTCAGGTCGTTGCCGACGATCGCCAGCTGCTTGACCGGGAACTCGGCCTTCGACAACCGGTCGACGACCGCCTGCGCCTCGAGGTAGGTGTCGTAGGTTCCCAGCACCTCACCCTTGGGGAGGCTCGGAAATACCTGACCACGACGCGAAAAAGGACTCTGGTTGCTCACCAGGCCATTCTCCCATGCGGCGGCTAGGGTTGTTAGTGTGAGCGCGACCAGAGTCTTCGTCGCCCGCTTGGCCGGGTGCTCCGTTTTCGACCCCGCCGGCGACAAGGTCGGCCGGGTACGCGATGTCCTGGTCGTCTACCGCGCCAAACAGTCGCCTCGCGTTGTCGGATTGATCGTCGAGGTTTCCGGTCGCCGCCACGTGTTCCTGTCCATCGGACGGGTCACCAGCATCGGCTCAGGCCAGATCATCACGACCGGCCTGATCAACCTGCGCCGTTTCGAGCAGCGCGGCGGCGAGGTGCGCGTGATCGCGGAGGTTCTCGGCCGCAAGGTGAGCCTGGTCGACGGCTCCGGCACGGCCACCATCGAGGACGTCGCCATCGAGCAGAACGGCCCTGGCGAGTGGCAGGTGTCCGAGCTGTTCCTCCGCCGGCCCAAGACCAGCGCCTCCCCCTTCGCGAAAGGCCACACCATGTTCGCCCGGTGGGCATCCGTTCGGGAGGACACCGCAGGTGGCGAGGCCCAGTCGGCCGCCCAACTGCTGGCCACCTACGAAGACCTGCTTCCCGCCGACCTCGCCAACACCCTGCTCGACCTGCCGGAACAGCGGATGCTGGAGGTCGCAGAAGAGCTGAGCGACGAGCGCCTGGCCGACGTCCTGGAGGAGATGCCCGAAATCGAGCAGGTGGGCATCCTGAACCAGCTCGAAGACGACCGCGCCGCCGACGTGCTCGACCAGATGCAGCCGGATGACGCGGCCGACCTGATCGCCCAGCTTTCCCAGGAGCGCCGGGAGGCCCTGCTCGAGCTGATGCAGCCCAAAGAGGCCGAAGACGTGCGGATGCTGCTGCTCTACGAGCCGGACACCGCCGGCGGCCTGATGACCACCGACCCGATCATCGTCTCCGCCGACGCGACGGTGGCCGAGGGCCTCGCCCTGATCCGCCGCCACGAGACCGCGCCGGCGCTGGGCGCCGCTATCTGCGTCACCCTCCCGCCGTACGAGCCACCGACCGGCCGATTCCTCGGCATGGTGCATTTCCAGCGGATGCTGCGGTACCCGCCGAACGAACGCCTGGGCACGCTGCTCGACCTCAAGCTCGAACCGGTCCAGGATGACGCCTCAGCGGCCGAGGTCGCGCGCATCCTCGCCACCTACGACCTGGTGTCCGTCCCGGTCGTCGACGAGAACCACCGACTGGTCGGGGTGGTGACAATTGACGATGTCCTCGATTATCTGCTGCCGGACGACTGGCGAAGTCACGACGATGAACCCGGCGTTGTGACGGTTTCAGCCGACACCCGCCCGCAGCCGATAATCATCCCCACCGGAAGGAGGAACGTCAGTGGCACGCCGAACTGAACGAGGACTGGATTCGCCCAAGGGCCTGAGGACGTCGTTCGTCCCGTTCCTCGGTGGGCGCAAGGACCGCATGGGCCGCTTCTCGGAGGCGTTCGCCCGCGGGATGGGCACGCCGTGGTTCCTGGTCGGCATGACCCTGTTCTGCGTCGCCTGGCTGACCTACAACACGTGGGCGCCCGAAGAGGCGCAGTTCGACCCGCGCGCGCTCAACTACACGCTGCTCACCCTCATCCTGTCGCTTCAGGCGTCGTATGCGGCCCCGATGATCCTGCTCGCGCAGAACCGGCAGGACGACCGCGACCGGGTGCAGATCGAACAGGATCGCCAGCGTGCCGAACGCAACCTGAACGACACCGAGTACCTGGCCCGCGAGGTGGTGGCGCTGCGCCTGGCGATGAAGGATGTCGCCAGCAAGGACTTCATCCGCGCTGAACTTCGGGCACTGCTCGAAGAGCTGAACAGGGATGACGCCGACAAGGACCCTGATCGGGTTGACTGACCAGGATCTACCCACGCTCATCCACCGCGCCCTCACCCGCGTCATCGACCCGGAGATCCGCAAGCCGATCACCGACCTCGACATGGTGGGCTCCATCGCGGTCGGCGCAGACGGCGCCGCCACGGTGGGTATCAAGCTGACGATCATCGGATGCCCCGCGGCGGACACCATCGAACGTGACGTCCTGGGTGCGGTCGCCGGCGTGCCCGGCGTCACGAGCACCGCGGTCGACGTGACCATCATGACCAAGGAGGAGCGCCGCGCCCTCACCGAGAAGCTCCGCGGCACCGGCCGGGTGATGCAGTTCGGGCCGGACTCGCTCACCCACGTGTTCACGGTCACCAGCGGCAAGGGTGGTGTCGGCAAGTCCACCCTCACCGCCAACCTGGCGGTCGCGCTGGCGGCGCGGGGCCTGAAGGTCGGACTCATCGACGCTGATGTCTTCGGGTTCTCGATTCCGGGCATCCTGGGCATACCGGATGCGAAGCCCACCCGGGTGGGCGAGATGATCCTGCCGCCGATCGCCCACGAGGTGAAGGTGATCTCGATCGGCATGTTCGTGGAGGAGCGCACGGCGGTGTCGTGGCGCGGGCCGATGCTGCACCGCACCATCGAGCAGTTCCTGACCGATGTGTACTTCGGCGACCTCGACGTGCTGCTGCTCGACCTGCCTCCCGGCACCGGGGACGTGGCGATCTCGGTCGGCCAGCTGCTGCCGCAGGCCGAGGTCATCGTGGTGACGACACCGCAGGCGGCCGCCGCGGAGGTCGCCGAACGAAGCGGGCTGGTCGCCCGGCAGACTGGCCAGCAGGTGCTCGGCATCGTGGAGAACATGGCCGGACTGGTTCAGGATGACGGCACGGTGCTCGACCTGTTCGGCACCGGCGGCGGCGAGGAGGTTGCCAGGCGGCTCGGGGTTCCGGTACTCGGTTCGGTTCCCCTGAGCGTCGCGTTACGCGAGGGCGGCGACTCCGGACGGCCGGTCGTGCTCGAGCGGCCCACGGATGCTGCGGCTGTCGCCATCGACGCGATCGCCGCCCAGCTGGCCACCCGCGGTCGGGGCCTGGCCGGGCGCAAGCTGCCGCTCACGCTGCGGTGATCAGGCCCGTACTGCGGGTTGAGTAGCGCGCCAGCGCGTATCGAAACCTTGCACGCCGACGGTTTCGACCCTTCGATACGGGCGCTAAGCGCCCACTCAGGGGAACTACGGCCCTGGCGGGCCTACTCAACCCACAGAACGCGAATCGTCGATGTCGGCTCGCCGCAAGCGATAGCGTGCCAGTGACAGCAAGCTCCCGCCGATCAGCACCGCCGGCACCACGCTGAAGCTCACGACAATGCCTGCGACCGCAGCGGCGGGCTGCTCCACCAACTCGCTGCCGGTCGTCGCCACGTACCCGGTGACGGCGAGCACGACGGTTAGCGCAGTCGCACCGAGCGCCATCCCGGTGGTCTCGCCCGCCGTCCACACCCCGCCGAAAATGCCGGCCTGGCCGTCCCCGTGGCTGGCGGCATCGTGGGAGATGACGTCCGGCAGCATTGCCATCGGAAGCGACTGCATGCCGGCGTAGGCGGCCCCGGCAACAGCGACCGGCAGGTAGACCCACTCCCCCGGCGCCCAGATCAGTGCCGTCATCGACAGGGCAGCGAGAGCAAACACGGCGGATGCGAGGGCGAACCCGCGCTCTTTGCCCGCCCTGCGCGAGACGGCCTGCCACACCGGTGCGAAGAACACTGCGGGCGCGATCAGCGCGAGGAACAGGAAGGTGACAGCGCCTTGGCTGTGCAGCACGTACTTGGCAACGTATTGGGCACCGGCCAGCATCATCCCGGTCGCCAGCCCCTGAAGCACGAAGGTCAGCAGCAGTGCGCGGAAGGCGGCGCTCCGCTTCAGGATGCGTGCACCATCCGCGTACTGCGCGGCGATGGAAGCGCGAGCCACCGGGGCGCCGGCCGGAGCGCCGATCTTCGGTGCGGAAAAACTCGAGCCGAGCATCCCGGCACCGATTGCAAGCCCGGCGACGACCGCCATCAGCAGGTAGCCGAGGTTCTCGTCAGCCGTGATGTCGCGCAGGGCCGGACCTCCGGCGCCGAACAGCAGGATCGCGACCGTGAGCACGACGACGCGCCAGGTCAGCAGGCGGGTGCGCTGGTCGTACCCGACGGCGATCTCGGCGGGGAGGGCGATGTACGGCACCTGGAACAGGCTGAACGCCGTCGCGGTCAGCAGGAACGCCACCAGCACCCACAGGCCGGAGAGCAGCGGCCCGATCCCAGCAGGCACGGCGAAGGTCAGGATGAAGAAGACCGGCAGCAGCAACGAGCCGAGCACCATTCCCCGGCGACGAGTGCCGGTGGTCGCCTGAGCGTGATCGCTTCGACTCCCCAGGATCGGGTCGATCACCACATCCCAGACCTTGGCGGCAGTGACGATGAGGCCGGCGGCCAGCGCCGCGACCCCGAGGGTGTCCGTCAGGTAGAACACCAGCACCAGCCCCGGCAGTGTGGCGAAACCGCCGGTGCCGAGTGAGCCGAGCGCGTAGCGCGCGACAGTGGTCCGGGTGAGCGGCTCGGGCGCCGGCCGGGTCGGATCGAGGGTGGGGTCCGCATTGACCATTTCGTGAGCGTAGCGCACGTCGTGCAGCTGCCGGAGCCGACGCTCCCGGAGCGCCGGGGCACGCTGCACCTAGGATGAGCACCATGTCCGGTTCCCTTATCCCGCCTGCCATCGCCGATGACCTCGACCGTGACCTGACGGCGTCGAGCGGCACAACAGCATCCGTCGTCGCCCCCTTCACCGGTGAGGTGCTGCACGACCTCCCACTGAGCACAGTTCGCGATGTCGAGGATGCCGCGGCGCGCGCCCGGCTCGCCCAGCTTGCGTGGCACCATGCCGGCTTCGCTCATCGCCGGGCGGTGCTGCTGAAAGCGCACGACCTGCTGCTGGAGCGGCGCGAACTGCTGCTGGATGCGGTGCAGTCCGAGACGGGGAAGACCCGCGGGCAGGCCTTCGAGGAGGTCTTCCAGGCCGCGAACGCGACCCGTTACTACGCGGTGAAGGCGCGCGGAACCCTGCGCACTCGCCGTCGTCGCGCCGGCATCCCGTTCGTCATCCAGACCAGGGTCGGCTATCGGCCGAAGGGCCTGGTCGGCGTCATCACCCCGTGGAACTTCCCCCTCAGCCTGTCCGTCATGGATGTCATCCCCGCCCTCGCCGCGGGCAACGCCGTCGTGCAGAAGGCCGACCATCAGGGTGCGCTCACCATCCTGGCCTCCCGGCGCGCGTTCATTGAGGCCGGGGTGCCCGAGGGGGTCTGGGCGGTCGTCACGGGAGATGGTGCCGTCATCGGCACTGCGGTCAACGATGTCTCCGACTACGTCTGCTTCACCGGGTCGACGGCGACCGGTCGCTCGGTTGCCGAGCGCGCAGCATCCGCCCTGCGCGGGGCATCGCTCGAGCTGGGCGGTAAGAACCCGATGATCGTGCTGGACGACGTCGACCCTCGCAAGGCTGCCCGCAGCGCGGTGTACGCGAGCTTCGCCGCCCTCGGCCAGCTGTGCGTCTCGATGGAGCGCATCTACGTTCAGCGCACGGTGGCGGATGCCTTCATCCGCGAGTTCGTTGCCGCAACAGACGCGCTCGTGCAGGGGGGCGCGTTCGACCACTCGACAGACGTGGGCTCCCTCACACTGGCGAGCCAACTGGACAACGTGAATCGCCATATCGACGACGCCGTCGCCAAGGGCGCGACCGTACTCACCGGCGGCAAGCCGCGCCCAGACCTCGGGCCGCTGTTCTTCCAGCCGACGGTGCTCACCGGAGTGACCGACGACATGGAGTGCGCACGCGGTGAGACGTTCGGGCCACTGGTCGCCATCACGATCGTCGACACCGAAGAGGAGGCCGTCATTGCGGCGAACGATTCCGACTTCGGTTTGAACGCATCCGTCTTCAGTGCGTCCAGGAAGCGGGCACGACGCGTCGCATCAGCGCTCGCCGCCGGCAGTGTCAATATCAACGAGGGTTACCGGGCCAGCTTCTCCTCCATCGATGCGCCGATGGGCGGAATGAAGCAGTCGGGTCTCGGACGCCGCAACGGACCGGAAGGCCTGCTGCGTTTCGTCGACTCACGCACCATCGCCGAGGCCACTGGATTGGTGCAATTGCCGAGGTTCGGCAAAGAGTTTGCGACCCTAACTGGGGTAATGATCGCGCTGCTTTTCGCACTTAAGTTGTTCCGTCGCGGTTAAACTCTGCTCACCCAAGTCTTTCTGCCCGAAGGAAAGGACACCCGACATGAGCAAGCTGGTTCGCGCGGGACTGGAAGCCGTCGTCACGATAACCGCCACCTTGGCCGTCATCATCGGTGCGTTCTCCGCCCTCCTCGGCATGGACAGCCTGATGGCCCTGAGCGGCATCTACTACGCGATCTGGGCGGGAACCATCCTGCTGATCCACCTCGCCTTCGCCAGGCGCCGCCGCCACTACCGGCTGAGCCTCAGCGTCGGCGCGAGCGTCGCCGTCATGGGTGCACACCTGGTGATGTTCTTCACCGGGAACATTCCCGTGGAAATGAGCCTGGTGCCGGTCATCATGCACGACTTCGGCCTCGCGCTGGTCGCCCTCGTGGTGCTCAACGTCGTGCACCTGGTGCTCTTCCGCCGTCGTCGTCCGACGCAGGCTGCCGCCCCGGCGACACCAGCAGCACCGGACTTCTCCGAGCGCGTCGATGACATCCCGGCGCCTACGGCCGCCACGCAGCCGCCGGTCGACGCTGAGCCGACAGCCGCAGGCTCGACAGCGGTAGAAGAAGCCGAAGCCGACAGCGAGCCGGAACCGCAGCACGCCACGACGGCCTGACCGAACCGGTCAGGTCGCCTCGGAGTCGAACGGGGTCGGCGCGCCTTCGGCCAACTGCCGCTTGCGCCTGGCGTACGCCGATTCGATCACCGGTCTCACCACCGGCTCCGGCTCATCGACCAGGGCCTCGCGGATGATGCGCCTCGGGTCGTATTGCCGGGGGTCCAGCTTCTTCCAGTCGACGTCGTCGAAGTCGGGGCCGAGCTCGTCGCGCATCCGGTCTTTGGCGCCGTTCGCCATGTCGCGCAGCGACCTGGTCAGCCTCGCCAGTTGCGCGGCGTAGTGCGGAAGCCGATCCGGGCCGAGCAGGAAGACGGCAATGACTCCGATCAGGAGGATCTTGTCGATAGTCAGGCCGAACACTCGTTCATGCTAACCGGTAAGACAGGTCATCACCTCTATCGTTGAGGGGAACAAGGAGTTGCCCGTGCCTGACAAGGAATCCGCCTGGAAGTACGCCGAAGAGTTCGTCTCCGAGAGCGATGCCATCTCGGCTGCCCGCGCGCAGTCGATCGAGTTCGGGGTCGAAGCGGTCTCCCCTGCGACAGGTGCCGCAATTGCCGTGCTGGCCGCCGCATCCGCAGCCGGCAATGTGATCGAGATCGGTACCGGCGTCGGGGTCAGCGCGCTGTGGCTGTTCGCCGGAGCACCGCAGGCCACGCTGACCTCCATCGACATCGAGCCCGACTTCCAGCAGGCTGCCCGCAAGTCGTTCGGCGACGCCGGCGTGCCCGCGAATCGCGTCCGGCTGATCACCGGTCGCACGCACGATGTTCTCCCGCGCATGAACGAGCAGTCCTACGACCTCGTCCTGGTCGATGCCGACCCGTTGTCGGTCATCGAGAACGTCGAACACGGTCTTCGCCTCGCGCGGCCGGGCGGCACCGTGCTGGTGCCGCACGTGCTGTGGCGCGACCGCGTCGCCGACCCGGTGAAACGCGACGACGTGGTCACCGGCTTCCGCACGCTGCTGAACGAGGTGGCGGCATCGGATGCCGTGCTCAGCTCGCTCTCACCGGTCGGCGACGGCCTGCTTCAGCTGGTGAAGCGCTAGCCACCGATGGCGCGCAGTTTCGATATGGTCGCTTCGCGACCTACTCAACCCACAGAAGTTGCGGGTTGAGTAGCTCGCATCCGCGGCTAACGCTCGTTCAGCTCGATGTTGCCGGCCGTGGTTTCGAAGCGGTAGACGCGGTCGGAGTTCTGGTCGCTCGACACGTTCTGCCGCACCTCGCCGGCCGTGGTGTCCGTCTCGATGCGGTAGCTGCCGCTCGGCAGCGCCACCCGAACGTCACCGGCAGTGGAGGTCACCTCAATGCTGTCGGGCAGCGAACGGAACTCGAAGGTGCCGTCGCCCGCGGTGCTCTCACTGCGGAACGACCCGTTCACCGCGACATCGTCCAGCCGTACGTCGCCGGCCGTCGTGGAGATCTGCAGGTCGTCGGTTGCCCCGGACATCCGCAGGTTGCCCGCCGTCGAATCCACCGTCACATCGCCGTAGTCGCCGGACAGGTTCAGGTCGCCGGCGGTGGTCTCGATGGCCAGTTGGATGCCGTCGCGTTCCATCGCGGCCGGGAGGGAGATGTTCACCTTCGCGTCGTCGTTCCAGCCCCAGCCGTCGAAGCCCCAGCCCCACCAGCCCCAGCCGGGGTGGCCGACGCGAACGTTCAATACGCCGTCGGAGACCTCGTAGTCGAGCCTCAGGTTCGTCCCGCCCTGGTCGAAGCGGATCTGCGGCTCGTCGACGTCGGTGTACTGCACCTTGACGTCGGCCGCGCTGGTACGGAGCTCGACCGTGTCAAAGGCGTCCTCGACCGCGAAGGTGCCGGAGGTGTCATCGCGGTTCAGTGAGAACGCCACCCGAGCAACCGTGCCGACGAGGATGATCGCCAGCACGATGGATCCGACCACCAGCAGCACGGTGCGGAGGGTGTTCGGCTGCCGGGGAGCGGGTGCCGGGGAGGGCGCGGTCTGGTCTTGCGTAGTCATGTTCTGTCCTTGGTCTGTGAGTTGGGGATTCGGGTAGGTCAGGTGCGGTCGGGCTGGCTGTTCAGGTAGCGCAGCACCGCCAGCACGCGGCGGTTGCCGCTGTCTTCGATCGGGAGGCCGAGTTTGGCGAAGATGGCCGAGATGTGCTTCTCGACCGAGCCCTCGGCGATGAACAGTTCTTTGGCGATGGCACTGTTGGAGCGTCCCTCAGCCATCAGCTGCAGCACGCCTCGCTCCCGGGTGGTCAGCGCGCCCAGGTCATCGCCCCGCCGGGAGCGGATGACGATCTGGGCTACCACCTCTGGATCGAGAACGGTTCCACCTGCGCCCACCTCAGCGACCGCTGCCAAAAACTCGTCGACGTCGGCCACCCGATCCTTCAGCAGGTAGCCGAGCCCGCTCGAGTTGTCGGCGATCAATTCACCGGCGTAGCGCTCCTCGACGTACTGCGAGAGCACCAGCACCGCGACGGTGGAGCTCTGGGCGCGGATGAGTACCGCCGCCCGGATGCCCTCATCGGTGTACGTGGGCGGCATCCGCACGTCGACGATCGCGAGATCTGGAGAGAACTCGGTGACCGCCTGAAGCAAGTCCTCCGCGTTCTCCACCGCGGCCACTACCTGGTGGCCGGCGTCGCTGAGCAGCCGCTCGATCCCCGCCTTCAGCAGTACGGAGTCTTCGGCAATTACGATGCGCATGGTACCTCCACGGTGATGAGGGTCGGTCCGCCGTTCGGAGACTCGATGAGCATGGTTCCGCCGGCAGCTCGCACTCGGTCGCGCATGCCGGCCAGGCCACCCTGGCCGAGACCGTCGCCAATCTGGGCACCGCCGACGCCGTTGTCGCGGATGCGGGCAATCAGCCGGCAGTCCTCGGCATCCGCGCCCTCCTGCACGACGGTGACCGTGCACTCGGATGCCGCGGAATGCTTGGCGACGTTGGTGAGCGCCTCAGCGACGGCGAAGTAGATGACCGCCTCGGCCTCGGGCGCCGCACGCCCGGGAACGGTGACTGAGATGGTGGTGGGGACCAGGCAGCGGGAGGCGACGGCCGACAGGGCGGCGTCCAGCCCGCGATCGGTGAGCACGGCCGGGTGGATGCCCCTGGCCAGTTGGCGCAGTTCGGTGATCGACGCCTTCGCCTCGGTGTGTGCCTGCTCGAGGAGTGCTTTGGCCGCTTCAGGATCGGAGTCGAACTTGCTGCGCGCCATGCCCAGGGTGAGCGCGACGGAGACAAGTTGCGGTTGCACGCCGTCATGCAGATTGCGCTCGATGCGCTGACGCTCGATACTGGCCGCGTCGACAGCGCCCTGACGGGCATCCGCGAGGGTGTCCACCTTCTCGAGCAGCACGGCGTTGGAGCTGGGGCCGAGCAACGCCACCGACATCCGCCGGTCGAGCCGGCCGGCCCAGTAGATGTAGCCGAGCAGGACGGCCAGGAAGGCCAGTCCGACGAGCCAGGCGAAGCCGCCCTCCGTGATCGTGACCAGGCGGATGCCGAGCCCCCACAGCGCGACCATCAACGACCCGAGCAGCATGCTGAGGAAGTGGTGCAGCACGGTACGCCAGGTCACCGGGTCGACGAGGTCGACGAACGCCTGGGCCACATAGCGGATGCCACCGGTCTGCCTGGTCTGCCGGCGAACCGGCGGCGCGATGGTCACCTCGTACAGTGCCATCGCCCGGTGCCGTTCCACCCAGCCGCTGGCCCTGGTCAGCGCGCTGGCCGCGAGCAGCAGGATGATGCCGATGCCAAGTGCCGGCACGGTGAAGATCCCGGTGGTGATCAGCGTGATGATGACGGTGAACCACAGCGTTGCGAGCACCGAGTCGATCAGGAGGTCGATCGTCGATGCCCACAAGAACGCAGCGTGGTTTCGGATTGGCTTATTTCTCACAGGTTCACCGTACGGGCATCCGTACCAGCCGGGTGAGCCGGTCAGCAGTCGATTCTGGCGGGGGTTAACCCCCGCATCGCTCGGGGGTTACCTGCCCGCGACGACTCCGGCGAGCGCGTCGTGAAGCTCTTTCGCCTCTGCGTCGTTCACCGACACGACCAGGCGGCCACCGCCTTCGAGCGGAACACGCACAATAATGAGCCGACCCTCCTTAACAGCCTCCATTGGTCCGTCGCCGGTCCTCGGTTTCATGGCCGCCATGAGTGGTCCCCTTTCGTGGATGTCCTTCCATTATCCCGTATGCGAGCCAATCCCATAAATCGTGATGATTTCTGGTATCCGCTTACGGCGGCGTCCAGTCGTATCCGTCGACCCACCAGCACCAGTGCAGCCACAGCACCTGGCCGGCAACCGAGGCGATCACCAGGGCGATCCGGAAGATTCGGGACCGCGGTACGGCGAGCGCTCCCAGCAGCGGGAAGATCGGCATCAGCAGCCGGAAGGTGCTGGATTGCGGGAAGAACACGGCTGCGAGGTACAGCACGTAGCTGATCACCCAGGCCCGCAGGTCGAAGCCGAGCCGGCGCACCCACGGGGTGACCATGAACAGGATGAATCCGACGGCGACGATACCCAGCACGATCGGCCCGAGAGCGCCGCCGAACCAGAATGCCGCCCCCTGCGGCCACGCGGTGAACGGGATGAGCTCCCGGTAGCCGATGTATGGTGCACGCCAGGCCAGTTCTGTGTCGGTGTACGCGGTGAGCGAGCCGGTGACCGCCCAGGCGATCAGCAGCCAGGCGAGCCCCATCAGTCCGCTGAAGAAGGCGAGGCCGACGGATGCCCAGCGCTGGCGCATCGGGAACGGGTCACGATCCCGGGTGAACCAGCGATACCCGACGTGCAGGGCGAGGGCGAGGGCGAAAGCCAGTCCGGTGGGACGGGTGAGCGCCATGATGGCGACGACAGGGAACAGCGTCCAGTACCGGCGCTTGAGCAGCAGGTAGAGCGAGGCCGTCAGCAGGAACGCGTGCATCGACTCGGCATACGCCACCTGGGTGATCGGTGTCAGCGGGGCGACGCAGAGCAGCACGACCGCGAAGAGGGAGTTGCCTTCAGGCAGTACCTGCCGCATCAGTTTGTAGAAGACGATCGCGGTCGCGAGCGAGAAGGCGAACGACACGATCACCGCCATCTCGTGCCAGGAGAATCCGGTCACGAACATCAGCCCACGGACGAACATCGGGTAGACCGGCATGAACGCCCAGGCGTTCTCGGCGATGTGCCCGTCTGCGGTGACCGGCAACTCCGACGGGTACCCGGAGACGGCGATGACGTAGTACCAGGTGCCGTCCCAGAGGGAGGCGAACGAGAAGTAGTCCGGCTGGGCATCCGTCCAGGCGTTGTTCGCCTGGTGGCTGGCGAACCACAGCAGCAGGCCGGTGGTGACGATGCGGGACGCCACCCAGATGGCGATCACCCGCACCCACCAGGGGGTGAGCCGGTACCAGACGGTGAGGGAGACCGGCCGTCTCAGCAGCCCGTCGCTCACCATGCGACCAGCCTAAGGGACCCGCTGCCGCACCTCAGGTCCCGCGAAAGTGCCCGTTCCGGAGAGAAGTGCCTGTTCCGCCGGGCACTTCTCTCCGGAACGGGCACTATTGCAACTCGGTCAGGCGGTCAGCCAGGCACGCAGGCCGCGCTCGCAATCGGTGATCTGGGTCAGCTCGACGCGTTCGTCATCGGCGTGTGCCTTCAGGGGGTCGCCCGGGCCGTAGTTGACCGCCGGGACGCCCAGCGCAGAGAAGCGGGCGACATCCGTCCACCCGTACTTCGGCTTGGCCTCCCCGCCGACCGCTTCCAGGAATCCTGCCGCCAGCGGGGCTGTGAGGCCCGGCCTCGCGCCCTCCGCCTTGTCGACGACCGTGACGTCGTAGCCGTCGAAAACCTCCCGCAGGTAGCGCTCGGCGTCATCCGCCGTCTTGTTCGGGGCGAAACGGTAATTGATATGCACCATGCACTCGTCCGGGATGATGTTGCCGGCGATGCCCCCGGAGATGCCGACCGCATTGAGCCCCTCGCGGTAGACGAGGCCGTCGACCTCCACCTCCAGCGGCTGGTAGTCGGCCAGGAGCCCGAGGATCGGCGCCGCATCGTGGATGGCGTTGTGCCCGACCCACGCCCTGGCCGAATGCGCCCGCAGGCCGAAGGTGCGCACCTCGACGCGCAGGTTGCCGTTGCATCCGCCCTCGATCTCCGACCGCGTGGGCTCCCCCAGAATGGCGAAGTCGCCCAGCATCAGGTCGGGCCGGTTCAGGGCGACGCGGCCGAGGCCGTTCTCCCACTCGGCGACCTCCTCGTGGTCGTACCAGATCCAGGTCACGTCGACGGATGGCGCCGTCAGCTCGGCGGCGAGCTTCAGCTGCACTGCGACGCCGGCTTTCATGTCCACGGTTCCGCGGCCCCAGAGGTAGTCGATGCCGTCGATGGTCTCGAAGCGCGTCGGCAGGTTGTTGTTGAGCGGAACGGTGTCGATGTGGCCGGCGATCACCACCCGCTGCGCCCGGCCCAGGTTGGTGCGGGCGATCACCGCATCATCGTCGCGGATGACCTCCAGGTGCGCGCATCCGGCAAGGCTGGCCTCAATCGCATCCGCTATCCCGGTCTCGTTGCCGGACACCGACTCGATGTCGCACAGCTGACGGGTGAGGTCGATGGATGACCCGGCGAGGTCGAGAGGCGCGGTGGGAGACATCCCCCGAGTTTATTCGTCGGTAGCCTTGAGGCATGACTTCACCCGCCTGGGGCCAGGGACTGGCCACCACCGCCGCCGACGGTACAGTGCTCGACACCTGGTTTCCTGCTCCGCAACTGGGCGCCCGGCCGACGACCATCGACCCGTGGATCGCACCTGCCGCGCTGGACTCCCTGACGGGGGCGGATGATCGGCGAAACGTGACCGTCGAGTTCGTGACCGTCGACATCGACCTGGATACGGCGCCAGCCTCCACCCCGGATGCCTACCTGCGGCTCCACCTGCTCAGCCACCTTCTGGTGAAGCCGAACACCATCAACCTGGACGGGGTGTTCGGCCAGCTGGCGAACGTGGCCTGGACGAACGCCGGCCCGGTGCTGGCCGCCGACTTCGAGCGGCTGCGCCCGACCCTGCAGCGCGCCGGGATCGTCGCCCACAGCGTCGACAAGTTCCCGCGGCTGGTCGACTACGTCGTCCCGGCCGGTGTGCGGATCGGCGACGCCTCCCGCGTGCGACTCGGCGCGCATCTCTCTCCCGGCACGACGGTGATGCACGAGGGCTTCGTCAACTTCAACGCCGGCACGCTCGGCTCCTCCATGGTGGAGGGTCGCATCTCCCAGGGTGTCGTGGTCGGTGACGGCTCGGACATCGGAGGCGGAGCATCCATCATGGGCACGCTCAGTGGCGGAGGTACGCAGCGGGTGGCGATCGGGGCGCGCGCCCTGCTCGGCGCCAACTCCGGCGTCGGCATTTCGATCGGCGACGACTCGGTCGTCGAGGCCGGCCTGTACGTGACGGCCGGCACGAAGGTCGTCGTCATCGGCGGTGCTGATGGTCAAGAAGGGCGGGATGCCCGCACCACCGTCAAGGCGGAGGCGCTGTCCGGCGTGCCGAACCTGCTCTTCCGCCGCAACTCGCAGACGGGCGCCGTCGAGGTGCTCCCGCGTTCCGGCTCGGGTGCCGAGCTCAACGCCGCGCTGCACTAGTCTGCCGCTGCGCGGTGTTTTCAGGGGATCGCGGGGACGGATGCGGCAGCGTTCCGCTGAAAGCACAGCGCTGCAGCAGGAGGCCGAGAAGCAGGCGCGGCGCGTCTGGCCGCGGGGGCCGGGCCAGACGCGCCCTCCGCGGGGGCGGCGGAGCGTCATGCGCGGCGAACCGCGCACAACTGTGGTGCAACTATGCCAGTCCGCGCAATCCGCAGAAAGACCGAAGGCCGATTTGTGCCCACAATTGGGGTACAAGACCGACCTCATAACGGGGGACGCCCGGTTAGCGGCCGGTCGGCCACTCCCTTGCCGGTGCACCGACATAAAGCTGTTGAGGCCGGCCGAGCTTAGTCGTAGAATCCTCATTCATCTCGCGCCAATGGGCGATCCAGCCCGGAAGGCGGCCGATCGCGAACAGGACCGTGAACATCCGCGTCGGGAAGCCCATGGCCTTGTAGATCACGCCGGTGTAGAAATCGACGTTGGGGTACAGCTTCCGTTCAATGAAATAGTCGTCGGCGAGTGCGACTGTTTCGAGCTCCTGCGCGAGGTCGAGCAGGTCGTCCTTGATACCGAGCGCGGCGAGCACCTCGTGCGCGCTCTCCTTCACCAGGGTCGCGCGCGGGTCGAAGTTCTTGTAGACCCGGTGGCCGAAGCCCATCAGGCGGATACCGTCTTCCTTGTTCTTCACCCGCTCCACGAAGCGTTCGACGCCCTCGCCGGAGTCGCGGATCTTGGCCAGCATCGTCAGCACGGCCTCGTTCGCCCCGCCGTGCAGCGGACCGTAGAGGGCATTGATGCCGGCGGAAACGGATGCGAACAGGTTCGCCTCGGTCGACCCCACCAAGCGCACGGTGGACGTCGACGCATTCTGCTCGTGGTCCTCGTGCAGGATGAGCAAGCGGTCGAGCGCGGAGGCGAGGATCGGGTCGACCTCGTACGGTTCCGCCATGTTGCCGAAGTTCATCTTCAGGAAGTTCTCGGAGAAGCTCAGGCTGTTGTCCGGATACAGGAACGCGTGACCGAGGCTCTTCTTGTGTGCGTACGCGGCAATGGTCGGCAGCTTGGCGAGAAGGCGGATGGTCGAAATCTCCACCTGCTCCGGATCGTGCACGTCGAGCGAGTCCTCGTAATAGGTCGAGAGCGCAGACACCGCGCTGGACAGCACAGACATCGGGTGCGCGTCGTGCGGCAGTGCGGAGAAGAAACTACGCAGGTCTTCGTGCAGCAGGGTGTGGCGACGCACCTTCTCTTCGAATTCCGCCAACTCGGATGCTGTGGGCAACTCACCGTGGATCAGCAGCCAGGCCGACTCGAGATAGCTCGACTTCTTGGCGATGTCTTCGATGGCGTATCCGCGGTAGCGCAGAATGCCCTTCTCCCCGTCGATGAAGGTGATCGCGCTCTTCGTCGAAGCGGTGTTCACAAAGCCGTTGTCCAGTGCCGTGTAGCCGGTCTGCCTGGTCAGCGACGACAGGTCGATACTGTCCGCCCCGTCGGTTCCCCTCAGGATGGGGAAGTCGGCGGAGCCACCGGGAAACGTGAGGGTGGCCTTGTCGGCAGAGGAGTTGGCAGCGTCGTTCACCTCTACAGCCTAATTGGGGGAAAGGGTCATCGACGCAACCGCCAAAGGATGCCACCAGTTGTTGGGGCAAACCTCTAATGGTTTCGATACGCTCGCTGAGCGAGCTACTCAACCCACAGAACTAGCTACTCACCACGAAGAGCTCAGGGGGTTGCGGGAGTCAGCTGCGGTGGCAGTGCCGCGACGATGGGATGGTCCTTGTGGATGATGCCCACCTTGGCCGCCCCACCCGGGGAGCCCACGTCGTCGAAGAACTCCACGTTCGCCTTGTAATACTCCGCCCACACCTCGGGGGTGTCGTCTTCGTAGAAGATCGCCTCGACCGGGCACACCGGTTCGCACGCGCCGCAGTCGACGCATTCGTCCGGATGGATGTACAGCATCCGGTCGCCTTCGTAAATGCAGTCGACCGGACACTCGTCGACACAGGCACGGTCCTTGACATCGACGCACGGCAGCGCAATGACGTAGGTCACGAGGAGGTTCCTTCCACAACGGGTCTCTGGAGTCCCAGCTTAGCCGCCCGGCCGAACGTGGAGCCTGGGCCACACGATCACCAGCGCCGCGATGAGCGGAACGCCGAACGTCCAGAGGTAGCCCGGCACGTTCGCCGGGATCAGGACGGAACCGCCGGGGCCGGGCTGGGCGAAAACCAGCAGCACCCCGACCAGGCCGAGTGCGGCGAACGTCGATGGGGCCCGGCTGCCGAACACCAGGCGCAAACCCACCATCAATGCGGCAACCACGACCATCGCTGCAACAAGGCCGGTGGGCAGGTCCGCACCAGCCACCGTGATCGTCGCCGGATGGGTGACGGTGCCGAGCAGTCCCACGCCGAGGCCGAGCACCAGCGACACGACACAGGCCAGCACCCGCGAGCCCAGGGACTGCTGCCTGAACGGCACCACGGATGCCTCGACCCGACGGTACGACTCCTCGGCCGGTATCGTCATGCTGGGGCCGCTCGACAGCGCGTAGTGGCCGCCGTCGACCGTGATCTGGGTGTGGTGCGCCTGCAACGCCCGGGTCTTCCGGTCGAGCACGGCGGTCACGTCGACACTGAAGCCTCCTGGCCGCGCCCCAGCGGCCGGCGACTCGATCTGGAAGAACGGGACCGCCATGGCGGCGGCGGCCTCCCTGGCGGCGTCGTGCGCCCTCACGTGATCGGGATGCCCGTAGCCGCCGTTCGCGTCATAGCTCACCACTGCGCTCGGCTGCACGTCGGCGATGACGGATGCGATGTCGCCCACCACTTCGTCCAGCGGCGCCGCGCAGAGGGACTCCTCATCGGGATCCGTGACCGGTTCCGGCCCGGCCTCGCCCCAGACCATGCCCGAGTCGAGGTACCGGCGCGGTTCCAGTTCGAGAAGCCGGGCATCCGGCTCCCCCAGGTAGCGCTGGTCGGTGACGCCGAGCACCCGCATCGCGTCGGCCAGCTCGCCGACACGGTGCTCGGCCAGGCTCGGTCCATCACCCTCGAGGTGTGCCAGGTGCGGCGGGATCACTTCGCCTCGTTCACCCCTGGTGCAGGTGAGCACCGTCACGCCGATGCCGGCATCGACCAGCGTCGCGATGGTTCCGCCGGTGGCGATGGTCTCATCATCCGGATGCGCATGCACGAACAGTACGTGCCGGGAAATGCTGCGCATCCGGCAAGACTATTCGACGGCCGGCGTCACCGTGTACGCGGCAGCCCACCCGCCGTTGCCGTCTTCCGCGACCACGACGAGCACCGCGTAGTTGCCGTTCGAGTACATGCCGCCGGTGATTCCGCCGACCGCTGCATCATCGACGTCATTGGTGAACCCGGCACCCTCCAGCTGGGTCTTGATCGTGTCCAGGGCGGATGCGTCCGGCACCTTGATGGTGACGTTCCAGATCTTCTCCGGTGCCTTTCCGACAGCGAACGCAGCGGCGACTTCACCCTCGATTAGAGGAATCTCGGACGGGAAGTCATCCGGCACAGAAGTACCTCCGACGTCGACGTTGCCCCCGGTGACCCCTTCGATTGCCGACTCGAGGGGGTTGAACGAGCATCCGCTGACCGCTGGGGCGATCAACACGGATGCCGCGATGACGGCAGCCCAGACGCGCCTGCGGCGCACCGGCGAATGGGCGTCAAGGGTGCGATTCATCACGGCTCTCCGATCGTGGATATGCAGGGGTGGTCACACTCTAGCGACGTTCCGCGCACCCGAAAAGGTTGACGGGACTTAGCGCTGCTAAGCGTTCTGCTTCTTCAGGCGCGAGGTCTTGCGGGCGCGGGCGTTCGCATCCAGCTCCACCTTGCGGATCCGGATGAACTCCGGGGTGACCTCGACGCACTCGTCTTCACGGGCGAACTCGAGGCACTCCTCCAGGGTCAGCTTGCGCGACGGCGTCATCCGCTCGAAGGTGTCGGAAGTCGACTGGCGCATGTTGGTCAGCTGCTTCTCCTTCGTGATGTTGACGTCCATGTCGTCGGCGCGGGAGTTCTCGCCGACCACCATGCCCTCGTAGACCTCCTGGGTGGGTTCGACGAAGAACGACATGCGCTCCTGCAGCGCGACCATGGCGAACGGCGTTGCCGAGCCGGCGCGGTCGGCGACGATCGAGCCGTTGGTGCGCGTCACGATCTCGCCGGCCCACTGCTCGTAGCCGTGCGAGACGGCGTTGGCGATGCCGGAGCCGCGGGTGATGGTCATGAACTCGGTGCGGAAGCCGATCAGGCCACGCGACGGAACGATGAACTCCATGCGTACCCAGCCGGTGCCGTGGTTGGCCATGCCCTCCATGCGGCCCTTGCGAGCAGCGAGAAGCTGGGTGATCGCGCCGAGGTACTCCTCCGGAGCATCGATCGTCAGGTGCTCGTACGGCTCGTGGACCTTGCCGTTGACCTGCTTGACGACAACCTGCGGCTTGCCGACGGTCAGCTCGAAGCCTTCGCGGCGCATCTGCTCGACCAGGATGGCCAGTGCCAATTCGCCGCGGCCCTGCACCTCCCAGGCGTCCGGGCGGCCCACGTCGACCAGTTTGAGCGAGACGTTGCCGACCAGCTCGCGGTCGAGGCGATCCTTGACCATTCTCGCGGTCAGCTTGTGGCCCTTGACCTTGCCGATCAGCGGCGAGGTGTTGGTTCCGATGGTCATCGAGATAGCCGGGTCGTCGACCTTGATGGTCGGGAGCGGGCGCACGTCGTTGGGGTCGGCGAGGGTCTCGCCGATGGTGATGTCCTCGAAACCGGCAACGGCGACGATGTCACCGGGGCCGGCGCTGTCGGTCGGGTAGCGGTCGAGTGCCTTGGTGATCAGCAGCTCGGTCACGCGAACGTTGCTCACGCTTCCGTCGTACTTGACCCAGGCGACGGTCTGGCCCTTCTTGATCGTGCCGTTGAAGACACGGAGGAGGGCGAGGCGGCCGAGGAACGGCGAGGCGTCGAGGTTGGTGACGTGTGCCTGAAGCGGATGCTCGTCATCGAAGGTGGGCGCCGGAATGTGCTTGAGGATGGCGTCGAAGAGCGGCTCGAGGTCGTCATTGTCGGGGAGGGAGCCGTTCTCGGGCTTGTTCCAGCTGGCGGCACCGTTGCGGCCGGAGGCGTACACCACCGGAACGTCGAGAATCAGGTCGAGGTCGAGGTCGGGCACGTCGTCGGCCATGTCGCTGGCGAGGCCGAGGAGCAGGTCCTGGCTTTCCGAGACGACCTCGTCGATGCGGGCATCCGGCCGGTCCGTCTTGTTGACCAGGAGGATCACCGGGAGCTTCGCCTCGAGTGCCTTGCGCAGAACGAACCGGGTCTGCGGCAGCGGGCCCTCACTGGCGTCGACCAGGAGCACGACGCCGTCGACCATGCTCAGCCCACGCTCGACCTCGCCGCCGAAGTCGGCGTGGCCCGGGGTGTCGATCACGTTGATGGTGATCGGAGAATCGCCGGCGTGGATGCCGTTGTACGAGACCGCCGTGTTCTTGGCGAGAATCGTGATGCCCTTCTCGCGCTCGAGGTCGTTGGAGTCCATCGCGCGCTCTTCGAGGTGTTCGTGGGCGCTGAAAGAGTTCGTCTGGCGGAGCATGGCGTCGACCAGTGTGGTCTTGCCATGGTCAACGTGGGCGACGATAGCCACATTTCGCAGGTCGTTACGGGTGGCAATTGCCATAGGGATAGTGTCCTTGCACAGAAATGGGGAGTGTGAGAAAGGTCACGTCAATGGTGCCCTTACACGTCAAGTGTACTCTTCGCGGAAACCGGGCCCGTTCAGCCGGCTCCCATGCGATCAGTCGGCCAGGACCGGCTCCCACCGCCACGGGTTCCACAGTGCTGTTCCGGCGAACGGCGAGCGAATGACGCCGGCCACCTGGCCGCTCGTCACGGTCAGCGTCGGGAACTGGTAGAGCGGGAGACCTGCGGCGTCCTCCCAGAGCTGTCGATCGAGTTCGACCAGCAGGTCCCGGCGTTCTGCAGCACTGGCCGGCGCCGTGGCATCCGCCAGCAGGGAGTCCGCGACGGGATTCGCGTAACGGGCGTTGTTGTTGAGTTCCGAGTCGCTGGCGAAACTCGCCCGGGCGGCCGAAACGGCGAGGTTCGTCTCCCGTAGTGCGTAGAGGGAGGCGTCGTAGCTGTGCGGAGTTCCCAGCAGGTTGCGCCAGTCCGGGCTGGAGCAATTGGTGACGGTGATGGCGGCCATCGCCGCCGACTCCTGGATGAGCTGGAACTCGGCCACCCTCCGCGGGTTTGCCGGGTCGAACAGCAGGCACACCGTCGGTGTCGCCAGGGCGGGCGCGATCTTTGCTGCCTCGGCCAGCATCCGCTTCGCCTCAACGATGTCGACATCGGCATAGTCGCTCGAGCCGTTCTCCTCGATCGCGTCGGTATAGCCCTTCGCGCCGGGCAGGAAGATGTGGGAGTCGCGGAGTTCGGCATCCGGGCTGATCGGGCGGATGAGCGTGTCCAGGATGCGTTCCCGCGGCACCGTGTGCAGGAACGCCTGGCGCACCAGTTGGTTTTCGACGTAGCCGTTCTTGCTCTGCGCGAATTGCACATCGAGCCTCTCCCAGGTGCCGGAGAAACCGTGCTCTACCCCTGCGCCATCCAGCTCATCGAGGGCGGTCAGCACATCCGCGGTCGTCTGCGGCGCGATCACGTCGACCTCGCCGGCCTCAAGCGCCGTGACCGCCTGCAGCGGGTCGCTGATGAAGGTGACGATCACTTCCTCGAAGTGCGGCAACTGCTCGCCCCGGTACTGCGGGTTCGCGGTGAGTGTCACCTGCTCCCCCGGCTCTACCGCGCTGATCACGTATGGTCCGCTGCCCACCAGCAGGTCTTCGTCTATCCCGTCTTCTGAGAGGTTGAAACCGGAGTTCCAGAACCGGGAGATCGCCGCCAGATCCGCGCGGTTTTCGTCCTGGATAGCGGCAAGCAACGCATCCTTCGCCTCCTGCGGTTCGTCGATCCGCAGGGCATTCCCGGCCACCACGTGAGCCGGCAGCCCCAGGTCGAACACCAGTTCCCAGTCGGCGAAGTACTCGTCGAAGGTCATGGTGATCGAGCGGCCGTCCTCGCCGACGGCCGGGGTCTGCGTGACCAGTTGCAACCCGTTGCCGGTGAACCCGTCGAAGTAGACCACGTCGCGCGGGAACTCGTCGGAGAACCTGCCGCTGTCCCGGTCGATGAACCCGGCCGGGTCGAACTCCGGGTCGTTCAGGCTGGTCGAGTTCGCGGCCCAGGCCAACAGCAGGTCGGCTGCATCGATGGGCGTGCCGTCAGACCAGCGGATGCCGTCGGCAACCGTGTAGGTGACCACCAGAGGCTCCGTGCTCACCACCTCGTAGCTGCCGAACGACGTGTCCTTGGTCAATTTCGGCACGTCGTCGTACGAGGCGAACGACGAGTTGGTCGCGGCGAAGACGCTCGCATTGGTCGCTGTCGCACTGCCGAACCCGGTATTCGGGTTGTACGACGTCATTCCCTGGTCGACGGCGACCGTCACCGACGTCCCCTCGACCACCTCGGACAGCGGGGTGCAGCCGGCCAGCGCCAGCATGGCCGCCAGTGCGGCGACCATGCCGACGCGGATGGGACGGGAGGCAGGACTCAGAACGACGGTTACCGCCCGAAGACGAAGTTTCCGCCGGGGATGGCTTCGAGCAGCTCCTGCGTGTAACGCTCGCGGGGGTTGTCGAACACTTCGTCGGTCGTGGCGGCCTCGACGACCTTGCCGCGCTGCATGACGCAGACGTTGTCCGCCACCAGACGCACCACCGCGAGGTCATGCGTGATGAACAGGTAGGTGAGGTCAAGTTCGGTCTGCAGCTCGGTGAGCAGGTTGAGAATCTGTCCCTGCACCAGCACGTCCAGGGCGGATACCGCCTCATCGAGCACGAGCACGTCAGGCTTCAGCGCGAGCGCTCGCGCAATGGCGATGCGTTGGCGCTGCCCACCGGACAGCTCGCTCGGGTACCGATACCGGGTGGCAGAAGGAAGCGAAACCTGATCGAGCAGTTCGGTCACCCGCGCGAAGCGTTCCTTGGCATTGCCGACGCCGTGCGCCACGAGTGGCTCGGCGATGGTGTTGCCCACGCTGTACTGCGGGTCGAGCGATCCGTACGGGTCCTGGAATACCGGCTGAACCCGGCGACGGAACTTCAGCAGCTCCGCGCCCTTCAACCCCGCGACGTCCTTGCCGTCGAAGGCGATCGAACCGCTGGTGATGCTCTCCAATTGCAGGATGAGCTTCGCCACCGTCGACTTGCCGGAACCGGACTCCCCCACCAGCGCGGTGGTGGTGCCCTTCTTGACGTCGAAAGAGATGTCGTTGACGGCGAGCAGCTCGTCGTACTTGAACCCCTGCTTGCGGATGCGGTACTTCTTCGTGATGTTCTTCACGGAGATGAGGTTTCCGGTATCGGCAGTCTCCCGCTCACTCGCCCGGGCGATCAACTTGTCGTCGATCGAGCCGCCGGAGTAGATCGCTGCATCGTCATCTTCGGGCTTTGCCGTCTTCGCCGCCTGGATGCGCCGCGAGGCGAGGCTCGGTGCTGCCGCGACCAGACGCTGGGTGTACGGATGCCGCGGGTTGGCCAGGATCTCCTGCGAGGGCCCGGACTCCACCACCTTGCCCTTGTACATGACGACCAGCTGTTCTGCCCGCTCGGCAGCCAGGCCGAGGTCGTGCGTGATGAACAGTACTGAGGTGCCGTAGTCACGCGTGAGGGTGCCCAGGTGGTCGAGGATGGTGCGCTGCACGGTCACGTCGAGGGCTGAGGTCGGCTCATCGGCGATCAGCAGCTTCGGCCTGGCCGACAGGCCGATCCCAATGAGAACCCGCTGGCGCATACCGCCGGAGAACTGGTGCGGGTACTGCTTGAGTCGGTCTCCCGCATCGCTGAGCCCGGCCTCCTGCAGTACCTGGATGGTGCGCTTGCGCGCCTCCTTGCCCTGGGCCACGTTGTTGGCCTTGATCGCCTCCTCGACCTGGAAACCAATGCTCCAGACCGGGTTGAGGTTCGACATCGGGTCTTGCGGGACATACCCAATCAGGTTGCCACGGACATCCTGGATAGCCTTCGCCGAAAGCTTGGTCAGGTCGCGGCCCCCGAACAGGATCTCCCCGGCCGTGACCTTTCCCGTGCCCGGCAGCAGGTCGATGACCGCCTGTGCCGTCGTCGTCTTGCCGGACCCGGACTCCCCGACGATGGCGAGGGTCTGGCCCGCATACAACGTCAGGTCGACGCCGCGTACTGCCGGAATCAAACCCCGCTGGGTTTCGAAGGCGACCTCGAGGCCGCGGATCTGCAGCAGCGGAGCGTTATCGTTCAGAGTGTTCTGGTTCACAGTCTCCGTAGTGGCCTGGCTCATCGGCGTGCCCTCGCTTCCGGGTCGAGGGCGTCACGCACGACGTCGCCCAGCATGAGGAACGACAGCACCGTCATTGACAGGGCGGCCGACGGGTAGAGCAGCACCTGAGGCTCAGTCCGCAGCGACGTGCGTGCCTGACTGATGTCGTTGCCCCAGGACATGACGTTGGTGGGCAACCCGATACCCAGGAATGACAGTGTCGCCTCGGCGACGATGAAGATTCCGAGGGACACGGTGGCGATGACGATCACCGGGGCGATCGCGTTCGGAATCACGTGGCGGATCAGGATCTTGAACTTCGAGACCCCGAGCGCGATGGATGCCGTCACATAGTCGGAGTTCCGCGCGGTCAGCACGGCTCCGCGCATGATCCTGGCGATCTGCGGCCAGGCGAACAGCGACAACACCAGGGCGACGGTCGCGGCGCTGCGAACCGGAAGTACCGACATCAACACGATGGCACCGAGAACGGTGGGAACCGCGAAGAAGATGTCGCCGATGCGGGAGACGAGTGCGTCGAAGAATCCACCGTAGAACCCGGCGAGGGCGCCGACGATTCCACCGAACAGGGAAACCAGCACTGTGGTCAGCACACCGACCGTGACGGATGCCTGGGTGCCGAAGATCAGGCGGGAGTAGATGTCGCAGCCCTGGCGGGTGAAGCCCAGCGGATGGCCGGCCTGCGGCCCGCCGTTGCTGTTGGACAGGAAGCACTCCGAGTTCGGCGGGGCCCAGGCGAACCAGGACGGGAACGCTGCGACGACGAGGATGATCAGGATCATCACCGAGGAGATCCAGAACATGGGGCGACGGCGCATCGAGTCCCAGGCATCCGCCCAGGTGCTGCGGGCCTTGCCGGTCTCATCCAGCTTGTCGATCGCCGCGACCGGAGTCTCCTCCAGTGGGGCGATGTAGTGCTCCTGACCGGTGCGCGTTCGCCCAGCGGTTCTGTTGTTGGCTATCGGCGTGTTATTTGGCATAGCGGATCCTTGGGTCGAGCGCGGCGTAGAGCAGGTCGACGAGCAGGTTGGCCAACACGAAGATGATGACCATGACGGCCACGAAGGATACGACGGTCGGCCCCTCACCGAGGTTGATTGCCCGGTAGACCGTTCCACCGACACCGTTGATGTTGAAGATGCCCTCCGTCACGATGGCGCCGACCATGAGCGCCCCGACATCGACGCCGAGGTAGGTGACGACCGGCACGAGCGAGTTGCGCAGCACGTGCACCGTGACCACACGGCGCCGTGACAGCCCCTTTGCTGTCGCAGTTCGAACGAAGTCGGCGTTCAGGTTCTCGGCGACGCTTGCCCGGGTCAACCGCACGATGTAGGCGAACGAGACGGATGCCAGCACCAGCGCGGGCAGGATGAGTTCGTTCCACGGGGCGGCGCCACTCACGGTGGTTCGCGCCCAGCCCAGCTGGACGCCGAACACGAGTTGTGCGACGAAGCCGATGACGAAGGTCGGCACCGAGATGAGCAGCAGGCTGACCACCAGGGCACTGGTGTCGAACAGCTTTCCCCTGCGGAGTCCGGCGATGAGACCGACCACGATGCCGGCGATCGCCTCGAAGGCGAGGGCCAGCATGGCCAGGCGGAAGGTGATCGGGAAGGCCTGGGCCATAACGTCTGCGACCGGCCGGCCCGAGTAGGTGGTTCCGAAGTCGCCCTGGAACAGTCCGCCGATGTAAAGCAGGTACTGGATGATGAACGGCTTGTCCAGGTTGTATTCGGCCCGGACAAGTTCAATGACGCCCGGTGCCGGAGGGCGGTCTCCGTAGAGTGCCGCGATCGGATCGCCCGGTAGCAGGAAGACCATGGCGTAGATCAGGAATGTCGCCCCGATGAAGACGGGGATCATCTGGAGGACGCGCCTGCCTGTGTACCACAGCATCAGGTTGTTCCCTCATTGGAACGAATAAGCATAAAAATCACAATCGCTAAGTGTGCCTACTCAGTGTAATGTCCGGGGCATTTCCATGCCCCGGACATCACACATTGAGTTGATCCTTCTGGGTTAGTCGGTTACGACTACTCCTTGGTGATCGCGTGGTACAGCGGGACGGAGTCCCAGCCGAATACCACGTTGTCAACGGTCTCGGCGGACACGCCGGTCACGTTGGAGTACCACAGCGGGATGGACGGAAGGTCCTTCAGCAGGAGTTCCTGTGCTTCCTGGTACTTGGCAGTTGCCTCTTCGACCGAAGGCGCACTGGCGCCCTCGGCAAGCAGTGCCTCGAACTCGGCGCTTGCATAGCCTTCCTTGTTGGAACCGGCACCCTCAACGTAGAGCGGGCCGAGGAAGTTGTACAGCGACGGGTAGTCCGCCTGCCATCCAGCACGAACCGCGCCGGTCAGCACCTTGTTGTCACGGTCGTCCAGTGACGCGGCGAACGTGGGGTAGGACTTTCCGACTGCCTGGATGCCCAGGGTGTTGGCGATGCTGTTCGCAACAGCGTCGACCCAGGCCTGGTGGCCGCCGTCGGCGTTGTACGCGATGTCGAACACGGTGTCACCGAACGGTGAGATCGCGTCGGCCTCAGCCCACAGTGCCACGGCTTCTTCCGGGTTGAAATCGAGGACTTCAGAGCCCTCGAGGTCATCGGAGTGACCAGCGATAACCGGCGACGTGAAGTCTGTTGCCGGCGTGCGGGTGCCCTGGAAGATCACGTCAGTGATCTCCTGGCGGTCGATCGACATCGAGATGGCGGCGCGACGCAGTTCGCCTTCCTCGCCACTCCAGTGCTCGAGGTAGTACGGCATGTTGAACGCCTGGAAGATGGCTGCCGGCTGGTTCACAGCGCGGTCACCGAAGTCGGCCTCGAAGGTCTCGAACGCGGAGTCCGGGACAGCATCGAGAACGTCAAGGTTTCCAGCCTGGGCATCCGCGTATGCAGCATCCTGTGTGGCGTAGAACGTGAAGGTCAGGCCACCGTTGACCGGCTTGCGATTTCCGTCGTAGTCAGGATTGGTGATGAGGTCGATACCCTGGTCGTGAACCCACGCGCCCTCTTCGGCCAGCATGTACGGGCCGTTGCCGATCGGGTTCTCGCCGAAGGCATCCATGTCTTCCCAGGCGGCCTCGGGCAGCGGCATGAACGCCGTGTAACCGAGACGCAGCGGGAAGTCTGCCTCAGGAGTCTTCAAGGCGACCGTGAAGGTCTTCTCGTCGACGACCTCGAGGCCGGTCAGTTCAGACTCTTCGTCGTAGCTGAAGCCCTCGATGTTGTCGAAGAAGTAGGAGGAGCTCTGAGCGTTGCTCAGGAGTCCGCCGAACTGCCACGCCTTCACGAATGACTCGGAGGTTACGGGCTCGCCATTGGTGAACTCCCAGCCCTCTTCGAGGGTGACGGTCCAGTTCTGGGCGTCGTCAGACTCCAGGGACTCCGCGACCTCGTTGTGGATGTCGCCGTTCTCGTCGTATGACACCAATCCGGCGAAGATCGAGGTGAGGATCTTGCCACCACCGGTCTCAGTCGTGTTGGTCGGAATCAGCAGCTGCTGTGGCTCGCTGCCGTTCGCCGTGATGATGGCGGCGCTGTCGCCGCCTGCAGGCTCATCGGCACCAGGCGCGCAGCCGGTGAGCGCGAGTGCGCTTGCCGACACGAGCGCAAGGGCACCAACGCCAATGCGTGATCTCTTCAATTTTCCTCCTGTGCAAGTGGAATACATGGCGGGACCGGATTGAGTCTCGTCATGTGTGTATCTGTACCCTAAACAGGGCCCAACCCGCTCACCAAATCAATTGGCCGAATAGTTACCGAGCGGCAACAAAAGTGGACAAAAGTTTGTGTGAAGGTGCGTAATCGTGCGCTGTGAGAGTGCGGCTGCAACTATACGCCGCTCCGACGCACTTTGTGACCCGGGCAACACTTGCTCATCCGCGTAGCATGGGGTGGTGATTCGTGCCCCGGGGACCACTGCGCTGACTGCGATGGCTGCGCCGCCTCGAACGATCCGCGTCGAGATCGCCATCGTGCTCGGGCTGTCACTCGGAGCATCCGCTGTCTACTCCGTCGTTGCCATCGCCAACCGGCTCACGCGGGAGCAGGCACTCCGGGAGCAAACTGCGACGCTGAACCCGTCGCTCAGCGAGCGCCCGGTGTTCGACCTCATCTACCAATTCCTCGCAATCTTCTTCGACCTGGTACCCGTCGTCCTGATCGCCTACCTGCTCTGGAGTGCCTCGCGCCCGCACCTGGGACGACTCGGGATCGACTTCCGGCGCCCGGGGAAGGATGCGCTCTGGGCGCTGGGGCTGGCGCTCGTGATCGGGCTGCCCGGGCTTGCCCTGTACTTCGGCGGTCGCGCATGGGGGGTGACGGTCAACGTGGTACCCACGGCCCTCGACGCTGCATGGTGGACGATCCCCATCCTGCTGCTGTCCGCAGTGCGCGCCGGGGTCACCGAAGAGGTCATCGTGGTCGGCTACCTGTTCGCCCGCCTGAGGGACCTCGGCTGGGGGCGCTGGCAGATCATCCTCAGCGCAGCGCTGCTCCGCGGCACCTACCACCTGTACCAGGGGTTCGGCGCGTTCGTCGGGAACGTGGCCATGGGCATCCTGTTCGGCTGGTTGTACGACCGTTACGGCAGGCTGCTGCCGCTCGTGATCGCGCACGTGCTGATCGACGCCGTCATCTTCATCGGATACCCGTGGGCGTACACCGCTTTCCCCACCCTCTTCGCCTGATTGCAGGTCGCTTGTTCCCCTGCGATAGTTCCCGTTCCGGCGGATAGTTCCCGTTCCGCGGGGCACTATCCGCCGGAACGGGCACTATTGGCTTACTCGAAGGCCTCGGGCGGCGGGCAGGAGCAGACCAGGTTGCGGTCGCCGAACGCATTGTCGATGCGCCGCACCGGCGGCCAGTACTTGTTCCGCAGCACGCCGGGCAGCGGGTAGACCGCCTGTTCGCGGGTGTACGAGTGCTCCCACTCCCCCACAATCGCCGAGCGTGCGGTGTGCGGCGCGTTCCGCAGCGGGTTGTCGTCGGTCGGCCAGGTTCCGGATGCCACAGCATCCGCCTCCGCCTTGATCGCGATCATCGCGTCGATGAAGCGGTCGATCTCGACGAGGTCCTCGCTCTCGGTCGGCTCCACCATGAGAGTTCCCACCACTGGGAAGCTCATCGTCGGTGCGTGGAACCCGTAGTCGATGAGCCGCTTGGCGACATCGTCGACGGTGACGCCGGTTGCTGCGGTCAACGGCCTGAGGTCGAGGATGCACTCGTGGGCGACCAGCCCGTTATCACCCGAGTAGAGCACCGGGAAGTGGTCGCGCAGCCGAACAGCGACATAGTTCGCCGCGAGCACGGCCGCACCGGTGGCTTGCTTGAGACCCTCGGACCCCATCATGCGGATGTACGCCCAGGTGATCGGCAGGATGCCCGGGCTTCCGTACGGCGCGGCCGAGACGGCATTCTTGTGCGACGGACCCTGGACCGGGAACGGGTTGGGGCGCTGCGCGAGCGGATGGCCCGGCAGGTAGGGCGCCAGGTGCGCCTTGGCCGCCACCGGACCGACGCCGGGACCACCACCACCGTGCGGGATGCAGAACGTCTTGTGCAGGTTGAGGTGTGACACGTCGCCGCCGAACTCGCCGAACCGCGCGTAGCCGAGCAACGCGTTGAGGTTGGCCCCATCGACGTAGACCTGCCCGCCGGCGTCGTGCACCGCCTGGCAGATGTCGGTGACCTCGTGCTCGTACACCCCGTGGGTGGACGGGTAGGTGATCATCAGGGCGGACAGCTGGTCGCGGTGCTGCTCGATCTTCGCGTGCAGATCGTCGAGGTCGACGTTGCCCAGCTCGTTGGTCGCCACGACGACGACCTTCATGCCGGCCAGCACCGCGCTGGCGGCGTTGGTGCCGTGGGCGCTCGACGGGATCAGGCAGACCGTTCGCTCGGTGGCGCCATTGGCCCGGTGGTAACCCCTGATCGCCAGCAGGCCGGCCAGTTCGCCCTGGCTGCCGGCGTTCGGCTGCAGCGAGACCGTGTCGTACCCGGTGACCTCGGCCAGCCACGTCTGCAGCTGTTCGATGAGGCCCAGGTAACCGGTCGCATCCGCTTCAGGCGCGAACGGGTGCAGCCCAGCGAACTCGGGCCAGGTCACGGATTCCATCTCGGTGGCCGCGTTGAGCTTCATGGTGCAGGAGCCGAGCGGGATCATGCCGCGATCGAGCGCGTAGTCCTTGTCGGCCAGGTATTTGAGGTACCGCATCATGCTGGTCTCTGAACGGTGCGTGTTGAACACCGGATGCGTCAGGTAGTCGGAGGTGCGCAGGATCCGCTCCGGGATCCAAGCGCTGATCTCCTCCCGTGCGGCATACTCACGCTCCGCCCCGAGCACCTTGGCGATGGCGGCCACGTCGTCGTCGCTGGTGGTCTCATCGACGGAGAACTGAACGCGGTTGTCGTCGACCTTGTGCATCAGGAAGCCGGCGCGGTAGGCGTCCGCGATCAGCCGGTCGGCATCGCGGTCGGTCTCCAGGGTCACGGTGTCGAAGTAGTTGCCGCAGACGACCGTATGACCGCCGTCGGTTGCCGCCTCGGCGAGGTAACGGGCGCGGCGAGTGGTCTCTTCGGCGATGCGCTTCAGCCCGACTGGCCCGTGGTAGACGGCATACATGCTCGCCATGATGGCGAGCAACACCTGCGCGGTGCAGATGTTGCTGGTGGCCTTCTCCCGGCGGATGTGCTGCTCGCGCACCTGCAGGGTGAGGCGGTAGGCGGCGTGCCCGTCAGCATCCTTCGACACTCCGACCAGACGGCCGGGGAGCTGCCGCTCCAGGCCGGCACGCACCGCCATGTAGCCGGCGTGAGGGCCGCCGAAGCCCATGGGGACGCCGAAGCGCTGGCTGGTGCCGACGGCGACATCCGCTCCCAGCTCGCCGGGGCTCTGGATGAGAGTGAGTGCCAGCAGGTCGGCCGCGACGACGGCGACGGCGCCGGCATCCTTCGCTGTGGCGATGACCTTGGCCGGATTCCAGACACAGCCGGAAGACCCGGGGTACTGCACGAAGATACCGAAGGCCGCGGGGAGCTCACCCGGGTTCTCGGCGAGGTCCGCCAGGGGGAACTCGACCAGGTCAATGCCCACCGCCTCGGCGCGGTTGTACAGCAGCGCCTTCGTCTGCGGCAGGGAGTCGGCGTCGACGATGAAGACGTTCGACTCGGACTTCGATGCCCGACGGGCGAGCAGCATGCCTTCGACGACAGCGGTGCCCTCGTCCAGCATCGATGCATTGGCAGTCGTCAGCCCGGTGAGGTCGGAGACCATGGTCTGGAAATTGATCAGCGCCTCAAGGCGGCCCTGGGAGATCTCCGGCTGGTACGGCGTGTAGGCGGTGTACCAGCTCGGGTTCTCGAGCACATTGCGCTTGATGACTGCCGGCGTGATCGTGTCGTAGTAGCCGAGACCGATCAGGGAACGGTTGACCTTGTTCTGCCGTGCGAAAGCACGAAGCTCTGCGAGCGCCTCTCGCTCGGTCGCTGCCGGCGGCAAGGAGGATTCGGCGAGCTTCTGGGCGCGGATGGAGCTGGGTACAGCCGCCTCCACCAATTGCTCGGTCGAGGTATAGCCGAGCGCGTCGAGCATCGTCCTCTGGGCATCCGCCTCGGTGCCGATGTGCCGGCTCGCGAAAGAAGACGGGTCGAACAGCGGTGCGGTCTTCGAGGGTGTGGCCTTGGCCATTACTCGCCGACCAGTGCGTTGTACGCCTCGACGGTGAGGAATCCGTCACCCTCGAGCACGGCAACGTCGGCCACCTCGACCTTGAACAACCAGCCCTTCTCGAGCGGGGAGTCGTTGATGAAGTCGGGGTTGTCGGTGACGTCGTTATTGACCTCGGTGATCGTGCCGGAGACGGGGGCGAACACCTCGCCGACCGACTTGGTCGACTCCACTTCAGCGACGACCTTCCCGGTTTCCACGCTCGCACCAACGGCGGGGAGCTCAGCGAAGACGATCTCACCCAGCTTGTCCGCGGCATACGCGGTGATTCCCACGGTCAGCACATTGCCTTCGACGCGGATCCACTCGTGGTCCGCGGTGTATTTGAGCTCGGTCATTCTGAGGCCTTTCGCTTGTAGAAGGGGAGAGCGGTGACGGATGCCGGAATTCTCTTCCCGCGTACGTCGATGAACAATTCGGTGCCGGGTTCTGTGAGTGACGGGTCAACGTAGGCCATCGCAATGGGGTGACCGAGCGTCGGGCTGAGGGCGCCACTGGTGATCATGCCGACTTCAGTGTCGCCATCCGCCTCGCCTGCGAAGATCGGATAATCGGCCCTGCCGGCGCGACGACCCTCCGAGGTGAGGCCGACGAGAACACGGGCACCCTCCGGTGGGCCGATCTCGCTGGCGGCGCGACCGACGAAATCGCCTTCCTTCTTCAGCGCGACGACGCGGCCGAGACCCGCCTGGGCCGGGAAGATGTCGACGGACAGTTCATGCCCGTACAGCGGCATGCCCGCCTCGAGGCGGAGAGTGTCGCGGCAGGCGAGCCCGGCAGGCACCAGGCCGTGATCGGCGCCGACCGTCATCAGGTTGTTCCAGAGTGCGACGGCCTGGCTCGCCAGCACATAAAGCTCGAAGCCGTCCTCGCCGGTGTAGCCGGTGCGGGCCACCAACACCTCACCGCCGTCGTACTCTCCGAGCACGCTCCAGTAGTACTTCAGCTCTGCGAGGGGGCTGGGCAGCTCGAGCCCGGGGAGGGCTTCCAGGATGGCCCGGGAGCCCGGGCCCTGCACGGCGATGAGGGCGAGCTGGTCGCTCTCATCCACGACCGTGGTATCGAAGTTCGCCGACCTGCTGGCCAGCGCCCCGGCGGCCTGGAACCGGTTGCCGGCGTTGGCGACCACCCCGTAGCGGTTCTCGTGGGTGCGGTAGACGATGACATCATCGATGATCCCACCCTCTTCGGACAGCAGGAGGCTGTACTTCGCCTGGCCGATCGCGATGGCAGAGATCTTGCCGCAGAGCGCGTAATCGAGAAAGGCGGCGGCTTGCGCGCCGGTGACGATGATCTCAGCCATGTGCGAGAGGTCGAAGAGGCCGGCCGTGTTGCGAACGGCGTGGTGCTCCTCCAACTCGCTGCTGTAGCGGACGGGCATCTGCCAGCCGGCGAAGTCGGTGAAACTGGCACCGGCATCCACGTGCACCTGGTGCAGCGGGCTGAATCTGGCGGGTACGGCGTTGTCAGTCAAGAGTTCTCCAAATAGGCGTCGTCGACGCGGGAACTCTCCCTCTGTCATGGAGCCTGAGAGTTTCGTCGACCGGTAGGTCGGCTTTCACCATGGGCGGACTCTGCCTTCGTTGCTCGAATCGAGTGCCAAATGATTTCGACGAGCTCAATCCGATTCGCGAAGCGAATCGCTTTTCAGAGTGGCCTCATCGATGCGGTACGCGTACCTGAGAGATTGGTGGAGAGAATTGCTCCTTCGGTGCCCGACTGTCTTCGTCAGGCTCTCCCGCATCGCCTTTGCGGCCGTATTCGGTTGTCCGCTCAGCCTAGCAAGAACGGCGCCGGCTTATCGCTGGGTTCAGTCGTCGCGGTGGTCCCGGAAGTAACGCACCGCCTGCCAGACGATCACCACGAACACGGTGATGGCGGCGAGGCCGAAGACCACGTTGATCCAGGGCGGCGTTCCCGGCGGCGCCGGAATCGGGAACAGCGGAAGCACTACCGGTGGTCCAGCTCTTCGGGGGGTAGCGAGCCGCCCTCGTCCTCCCAGCGATCGATCTGCTTCTTCGGTACCGTCGGCTTACGTCGAGGCCAGTGAAGCGACTTCCCCATTTTGTTGGCGAACTTGCGGACGCCATCAGCGACTTTGCCCATGTGGACAGCCTACGCGAGGGCGCCTCGTCCTGCTGGTCCGACAACATCGCGCCACTCCGAGCAGAGCATCGCAAAAACGAGTTCGGTCGCCCGTTGCCCCTCGCGCAGGTCGCTTTCGACCAGACGCGCTTCCTGTCTCATCCCGAGCCGTTCCGCGACCCGCGCTGACCCGGTGTTCTCTTCGTCGATGCGGGCGAAGATACGGTGGAAGCCATACGTCTCGAAGCCGAGCCGGAGCATCGCGCGCGCTGCCTCCGTCGCGTACCCGCGACCGGATGCCCATGGTGCGAGCGTGTAGCCGACCTCACCCTGGTCGGCAGCCCGGTTGGCAAGCTTGAGCACGGCCTCCCCGAGGAGGGCTCCATCATCCGCTCCCTCAATGGCCAGAGCGAGGACCTGGCCGTCTTCTTCGAAGGCGAGCGTCGCCGCCTGCTCCACGACCTCCCGGCATTTGTCACGCGTGTGCGGTGCCCGGTACAGGTAGCGGGCCACCTCCGGCAGTTGCTGGTACGCGTAATAAGCATCCGTGTCGTCAACGCTGAACGCCCGGATGACGAGGCGCTCGGTCACGATCGGGAGGGCGAGTTCGGCCATGGTGGAACCATTGTCCTCGGTGCAGCATCATCCACAACAAAAACCTGACCGTGGCGTGCATCTGCTGAGGTTCGGAACAACTCCCTTCAGACCCGACAGCGGCTGACACTACGCTGGCGAGCGTGACTGACTACCGACCCCCCATGAATGACATCCTGTTCTCCCTCGAGCACGTCGTCGGCTACCCCGGCGTCGCCGAGCTTCCCGGGTTCGAGCACGCCGACCTCGACACTGTTCGCGAAGTGCTCGCCGAGTGCGCCGATTTCATGTCGGAAGTCGTCGCCCCCACCAACCGCGACGGCGACCAGGTGGGCGCGCAGCGCCAGCCGGACGGCGCCGTGACGACGCCGGACTCGTTCAAGAGCGCGTACCAGGGCTACGTCGATGCGGGCTGGGGCGGCGTACCGCTGCCTGAGGCGTTCGGCGGTGGCGGGTTCCCGCGCACGGTGGGGCTCGTCATCCAGGAGATGATGACATCCGCCAACATGGCCTTCGCGTTGTGTCCGCTACTCACCCAGGGCGCGATCGAGGCGCTTCTCCACTACGGTGACGATGAGCAGAAGCAGCGCTACCTGCCGAAGATGGTCACCGGCGAATGGACCGGCACCATGAACCTGACCGAGCCGCATGCCGGTTCGGATGTCGGCGCACTCACCACCCGCGCCGTGCCGCAGGACGACGGCAGCTACAGGATCACCGGCCAGAAGATCTTCATCACCTTCGGCGAGCACGACCTGAGTGAGCAGATCGTTCACCTGGTGTTGGCTCGCACCCCCGGCGCACCCGCCGGAACGAAGGGCATCTCCTGCTTCATCGTGCCGAAGCGCCTGGTGAACGAGGATGGCTCGCTCGGCGAGCGCAACGCCGTCGAGTGCCTCTCCATTGAGGAGAAACTGGGCATCCACGGCTCCCCCACCTGCGTGATGAGCTACGAGGATGCGACCGGTTACCTGATCGGCGAAGAGAACAAGGGCATGCGCATCATGTTCGTCATGATGAACAGTGCCCGGCTCTCCGTCGGCATGCAGGGTCTCGCCGTTGGTGAGCGCGCCTACCAGCAGTCGCTCGCGTTCGCGCAGGAGCGCCGGCAGGGCCTGGCGATCGGCGCATCCGGCAAGGACTCCGCGATCATCGACCACCCGGACGTGCGCCGGATGCTGATGACCCAGAAGGCGTACCTGGCGGCGCTCCGCCACCTCATGCTGCTCAACGCCATCTATGTCGACCACAGCACCAACGCCACCGACGAAGCGGAGCGCACCCGCGCCGACGAGATCGTCGGCCTGCTCACCCCGATCTGCAAGGCGTTCGGCACCGACCTCGGCAACGAGCTCACCTCCATCGCGCTGCAGATCCACGGCGGCATGGGCTTCGTCGAGGAGACCGGCGCCGCACAGCACTACCGCGACGTGCGGATCGCCGCCATCTACGAGGGCACCAACGGCATCCAGGCGGCAGACCTGGTCGGTCGCAAGCTGGGCGTGCGCATGGGCTCGTCCTTCAGTGAGTTCATTGCCCAGATGCGCGAGATCGACGGCGAGTTGGCGGATGCCGGCGACGAGTTCTCGAGCATCCGCACCGAACTTGCCACCCAGCTCGACGCACTCGAAAACGCGACGATCTACATGCTGCGCACCGGGATGCAGGATCCGGACGCCGTGTTGTCCGGATCAGTGCCCTACCTGCGGATGTGGGGCCTCTGCCTGGGCGGCTGGCTGCTTGCCAAGGCCGCGGTTGCGGGCGCCGCAAGCGGCGACGCTGCGGTGGCAGAGGAGAAGCTGGTGACGGCGCGGTTCTACGCCGAGCAACTACTTCCCGCGAGCGGCGGTCTGCTGGGCGCGGCAACCGCCGGCTCACGGGACCTTTTCGCGCTCGACGCGGCGGCGCTCGGCTAGCGGCCGACGCCTCGCGGAAGATCACCGCTTCCGAGATGTTCGACGAGTAGCTCCAGCGGTCGCGGCGCAGGGTTGTCGCCGAGTGCTGTCATGAGGGCCCTCGCATAGCGCGCCTTCCGTCCTCCGATGGAACCCATGAAGCGTCGAAGGTGCTGGTCGACCGTCCACCCGCGCTGAGCCGGCTGCCGTTGCAGGATGCGCAGTGACCTGAGGTCGCCCTGTTCTTCGATCACCCTCTGCACAGCGTCGACGCCGAGGCAGCGGATGAGTTCGTCTTCAAGGTCTGTATCGCAGACGAAGAACCCGAGTTGCTGCAGGTCGGCCCGCGTAAGCCCCTTACCCAGCCCCAGGCGCTCGAGGCCTCGGATGAAGTGGCGCTCCTCGCCGACATCACACAGCCCGGCCAGGTCGATGCCCAGCCCCGGCGGACCGACGATGTCGAGAAACCTGCCAACACTCGTGGCGCCGCCAAGAGGCAGAACGGCGATCCCCCGCGCGGCGAGGTCAACGCCACGGCGACCTGCCAGGGTTTCCACCGCGACCTGGTCACTGACCCCCTCCACCAGGACGACGAGACGGACGGGCAGGTCGGCCGCGATGGCCCGCGCGCTCGCCTCGGCTCCGGGCGCCCCAGGGCCGCCTGCCGCCCACTCGAGCACGGCGGTACGGAACTTCGTCAAACCATCCACGGCATCCGCTATCGCATCGCGCTCACTCGGCGGAGTTGGCGGCCAGCCTGGCCAGGTCCCTTGAGACTTGGCGCATCCGCCTGGCACGTTCCTTCAGGTAGTTCTCGTCGACGACGATGGTCGAACGGTCCAGGGAGTCCCCCATGGCACGGGCGATGTCGCTCCAGGCGTCCTGCCGCGCCGACTCGACCAGGTTGAGAAGATACGCGTCATCGTCGCGGCGGGTGCGGAGGGCGCCAACCAGGGAGTCGAGCACGGCCTCGCGGTGCCGAAGGTTGGCCGCATCGCCCGACCGATAGTCGTGGGCGTGCACGGCACTGCCTCGCAGGTGGGCGATCGAGGAGATCTCCTTGGAGATGCGCTCGGCGGCACCCGCGAATTCCGAGGCCAGGTGCTCCAGGGCATCCGCCGCCGCCCCGACGTAATCGCCGGAGTTGTAGGCGTCGCGCCGGGTGAGCACGCCGACGATGATCTCGTTCTTCACCCGCATGCGACTCGCGTACTCGGCGAGCATCAGGCCCTCAGAGGTGGACTCCTCCACGGTTGCCGGTGCCGCCGATGGCAGCGTCGACTCGTCGAACGGCGTCATCCTGCGCCGCCGCTTCGTGCGACGAAAGAGCTTCACTCTGCGCTCACAAACTCCCTGTCCGTGGCCGGAGCGCGACGGTGCATCGCGCCCCATCGAGCCTAGCGGGGCGCGGCCGTTCAGCCGAGGCTGAGGCCGTGCTCCTCGAGCGCTTCCTGCAGGATGCGCAGTGCTCGTACACTGAGGCGCACCCGCACAGGAGGAGGTCGCGGATGACCAGGTACGGCATCGATGCAGGCGTGGCGATCCGGTTAGCCCAGGACGATGTCACTATCCCCGCCGAGCACGACCTCGTCGCACCGGCGCTTCTGCGGTCGCAGGCACTGTCGGCGCTTCACGAGGCGGCGATGCGCGGTGAGCTGACCGAAGCTGAGGCGCAGGGCCTGCTCGCGCGCATCAGGACCATGAACATCCGCCTGCTCGGCGACCGGGTGCTGCAGAGCGTCGCCTGGAAAATCGCCGACCAGCTAGGCTGGACCGAGACGTTCGACGCGGAGTACATCGCGGTGACGAAGCTTCAGGCGGATGCCCTCATCACCCTCGACGAGAAGCTCGCCGCGAGCGCGCGGGAGCTCGTCGACGTGGCACCCATCGAGGTGCTCTACCGCGGTAGCAGAGCCGGCAGCAGAGGGTAGGCGAATTGGCGATCCAGGTGAAACCAGCACACGATTTCGACGACCTGGCGACCATGTTCGCGCCGAAGAAACCGGAGTCTTCGGTGTGCTGGTGCCTGTCCTGGAGATTGAGTTCGAAGGAGAACCGGGAGCTCACGGGCACAGGGCGGGCAGACAAGGTTCGGGATCTCGCGGCTCGGGACCACGCTCCCGGTGTGCTCGCCTACCTGGACGGCGAGGTGGCCGGGTGGGCGGGCGTTTCTCCGCGCGCTGAGCTCTATCCGATTGCGAACTCGAGGAAGATCCCGCAGGTCGATGGCCTGCCGGTGTGGTCGATCTGGTGCGTGCGCGTGCGGCCCGGGTACCGCAAGCGAGGAATCACGAGTGCGCTCATCGACGGCGCGGTCGAGTACGCGCGTGCGTGCGGTGCTCCGGCCGTCGAGAGCTACCCGGTGGACAACGGCGACCAGCGGGTCGACATGACGATGGCGTTCGTCGGCACCCGTGCCATGTTCGAGCGGGCAGGTTTCACAAAGGTGGCCGACACCGACTCGGTCTCCGGCGGCATCCCGCGAATCCTGATGCGGCGGATGCTCGGCTGACTACCTGCGACGATGACGGGGTTTGTCGATGATGAGCCCGATCCAAACGGCATCATCGTTGACGAACTTGGTCATCGTTGAAGTCAGTCGCCGTCGAGCCCGGCGCCGATGTCGCCGGCCTCCGCCGCGGTCGGCTCCCAGTCGTCGACGATGGTTGCTGTTGAGATGCCGAGCGAATCTCCGGCGCGGAGGTTCGCGGCTTCAAGCGCACGCTCAATGGCCAGGTCGAGGTCCGATCCTGGCTCAACGCCCTGGTCTTTGATCGTCACGCTGCCTCCCATTCGGTGTCATGCCAACAGTAGGAGCGTGCGGTACCTCGCGTCCAGCACCGTCCCATCCGCCGTCTTCAGGCGAAGCCGAACAGTGGGGGCATGGCGAGCACCACCAGCAGGACCCACCCGGCGAACACGGGCAGGTAACCGGTCTGCCAGTGCTCGAGGCGGATCGCCGGGGACCGGCCCGCCAGCATCCGCGCGATGAGCCAGGCCGCGACGGCGAGGTTCACCAGCAGTAGGACGTTCAGTCCGAGAGCGGCAACCCGGTTGGGTGTGAAACCGAACTCGCCGATTCGGGCGAACATCGAGGCGAGGACGAGCAGGTCCAGGATGATCGCAGCACCGACTGCGACCAGGCGGAGGGCATCTGCCAGCCCGGCCTGTTTGGTGCGGTCCCGCGCGGAGATGCCGTAGACGACGAGACCAAGCACGACGAGGAGCAGCACGTCGAACACGATCAGCAGGTCGCGGTCGAATTCGCGCCCAATCCCACCGATCGTGTAGACGACGGCGGACACCAGCAGCATGACAGCGAACAGTGGGGTGAAGATCGCGGTCAGCACGGGTGCGAGATTCTCGATGATGCTCTTCTTCGCTTCGACCAGCCAGGCTGCGACGATCACCGCGCCGGCGGCCCCGGACGGCAGCACCCAGAGGAACACCTCCTCTACTGCGTCGGGTGCGATCGGCGAGAGCACCAGGCCGGTCAGGCCGAGGAGCACCCCACCACCCAGGGCGATCAATGCGTAGTAGATCAGCCACTCCCCGGTGAACCGGATGAAATTCATCCGGGCGGCGGATGATCGGATATCGCCACCAACGTAGGCGGCGCCCACCACGAACCAGAGCACGACAGGGAGGTGAATGGCCACCAGCAGGTCGGTGCTCGACCCTGGCGGGAAGGGGAACAGGTTGACGGCGAGCGCCAGCACGACGACGACACCGGCGAGCGCGAGGCAGCGCGACAGCGACATTCGCCTGACTAACGCGAAGTAGGCGGCGAGCACGGGCAGGACGAACAGGCTGACGTCGCGGAGGAACCAGGGGCTGCTCTGTTCCGGGAAGCCGGCCAGGATGCGCGCTACCTGCACGAGTACCGCGGTCAGCACCGCGAACCCGAGCATCAGCAGCACCGGACGCGGCCGGTCATCCGCCTGGTGGGTCATCGCCAGTTGCTTCCACAACCGGTCGCTGTGTTCGCGGGCGAACTCGGCGGTGATGAGGTCTACCTGCCCCAGGCGCCGGACCGCGATCAGGAACGCCTCATCGTCGGCGAGGCCGGATGCCTCAAGGTCGGCGATCTGCTCGCGCAGGTGGCCCTCGAGTTCATCGGCATCCGCCTCATCGACGGCACCCCCGCGCAGGATGGCGGCGCGCCACTGGCCGATCTGGGCCTCGAGGGTACTCATGCTGGTGCTCCTGCCGTCGTTGGGGCCATGCCCCACAGTCCGCCGAGGGTTCGGTTGGCGGTCTCCCATTGCTTGCGTTGCTCGGCTAGCTGGCCGCGTCCGGCATCCGTGACCTCGTAGTACTTACGGCGGCGTCCTTCAGGGGAGACTCCCCACTCGGCGCGGATGTATCCCAGTCGCTCCAAGCGGTGGAGGAGCGGATAGAGCATGCCGTCGGTCCATTCCAGGTCGCCCCCGGACAGCTCGCGGACGCGCTTGAGGATGGCATAGCCGTAGCTGGTGCCCTCCACCAGGATCGCCAGCACCAGCGGCGTCGCCATGGCGGCGACCAGGTCTTTGTCGATGTTCATGGGACCTCCTCGGAGGTCCAGTGTATACCTAACAGTTCTAGGTACATTGCACTGCTAGGTGTTGTTCAGGAGATCGACGCTAGCTTCACCCGGCCAGCGCCTGGGCGAACTGGCTAACCAAGGCGTTGATCGTGCGCACACACGTCTGGTCAACGTCCTGGGCGGGGTCGTAGATGGCAATGCTGAGGCCGATGAGCCCGGGATGCTGGCCGGCGGATGCCAAGGCCGTACCAAGTTGGTCAGGAGTGAGACCGCCTGGCTCATCGGGTACGTCGGGGAGCCCCTGAGCAGGGAAATATTCGGGATCGAGCACATCGAGGTCGATGTGCAGCCACCAGCTCCGATTCGTGTGGGTGACGGATGCGACCGCTTCGCGCGAAACCCGTTTGGGATCCGAGGACGCGGCGGATGCGTCACGAACGTAGGCACCGAGACCGGCGACCGAGGCGACATTGAACCGCTGCCGCCACGCGTCATCTCGAGGTCCGATGATGGCGAGACTCTCTGGCGAAATGGTTCGCAGCAAGGCAGGTAGCGGACCCTGCATGGATCTCCCAGTCACACCCAGGAGCAGTCCGATCTCCGTGTTGGCAGCTTCGCCATCCTCCGAAGCGTCCAACGGGATGCTGTCCTCGTGCCCGTCGAACGCCACCAGCCCGACTCCGCCCGGATGGTCCCGTGCCCCCGCCATGATGCCGAGCAACGAAGAACAATCGCCGCCGATCACACAGGCGAAAGCACCGGATGCCACGGCTTCAGCGACCCGGACAGAGAGGTCCTGAGTCATGGCAATGATGGCTGCCTCGTTCATGAGGGTGGTGTCCCTCCCGCGCTCGGAGGTTTGCGCGGGAAGCAGCACGTCTTCATCCGAAACCACGCGCAGCGGAGACCAGGCATCCGCAATGCCGGCGTCCCTCATCGCCTGCGCGGCCGAGGCCTGATGCCCCGGGCGGCCGTAACCGTCAAAGGGGACTCCGATGATAGCCACTTGCCTCATGGCATCAGGATGTTGATGTCAGTGGCGGGCCGTCGATCGGGGTGGGCACGTACTCGAGCAACTGCAGCCGACCGTCGAAGGTACGTGCCTCGACGAGGTCGAGTGCGTAATCCTGGTAGCCGTCATAAATCCGTTCGCTCCCGGATTTGCCGGTGATCACGGGGAAGAGGACCACGCGGAACCGGTCCACCAACCCGGCCGCCATCAGTGAGCGGCACAAGCTCAGGCTGCCGATGGTGCGCAACGATTTGGTGCCGCTCCGTTTCAACTCGGCGACGGCATCCACCGCATCTCCGCCAATGACCTCCGTGTTGGGCCAGGCATACGGTGGCTGCAGGGTGGAGGAGAAGACCACCTTGTCAGACTTGGCCAGGCCGTCGATGCTGGCTTCCTCCTCCGAGGTGAACCCGGAATCCGCCTTGTCGAGTTGTGCGCTGAAGCCAGACATCTGTCGATAGGTATTCGCCCCCATCAGGATGGTGTACTCGTTCTCGGGTTGCTCATCGAGCCAGCGCAGGTACTCCGGCCCCTGGAGCCCCCACCAACCTGGCCAGCCTTCGCCGGATGCGTATCCATCGAGCGTGATGATGAAATCCACCAGCAGTTCTGGTGTAGTTTTCTCCGGCATTCGCTGTTCCTCGTTCTCTGTTCGGAGATCGTTCGGGAGTTGTGGGAGCCCAGCATACGACCCGCCCATCCCGTTGGGAATGGCTCGGCGAACCGTTCCGGCGCATCATCGGACGGGTGGCCGTAGACCTGTCGGTCGAACGTTGACACGGTTACGTTGTGAGCATGAGCCCCACTGCGAGTAAGGCCGAGGTGCTGGAGATCGATGGGCGCGAGGTGCGGATCTCCAGCCCGGACAAAGTGGTGTTCCCTGAGCCGGGCATCACGAAGCTCGAACTTGTGCAGTACTACCTAGCCGTCGCGGACGGCGCTCTCCGAGGTGTCGCGGGTCGTCCGATGGTGCTGAAGCGCTTCGTAAAAGGCATTGAGGAGGAGGCGTTCTTCCAGAAGCGCGCACCCGAGAAGCGGCCAGAGTGGATCGATACCGCCACACTGCACTACGCATCGGGCAACTCCGCCGAGGAGGTTGTCGTGCGGGATGCCGCGGCGCTGGCCTGGGTCGTGAACCTCGGATGCATTGACCTCAACCCGCATCCGGTCCGCGCCGACGACCTCGACCACCCGGACGAACTCCGGGTGGATCTCGACCCCATGCCGGGCGTCGACTGGCGACAGATCGTGGATGTGGCAATGATCGCCCGCGACGTGCTGACTGACCATGGCCTGCTCGGCTGGCCGAAGACATCCGGCTCTCGTGGCATCCACATCTACGCACGAATCGAACCTCGCTGGAAGTACCGGGAGGTGCGCCTCGCCGCCGAAACGCTCGCCAGAGAAGTCGAACGGCGAGCGCCAGGCCTGGCAACCGCAAGGTGGTGGAAGGAAGAACGCGGCGAAAGCGTTTTCGTCGACTTCAATCAGAACGCGAAGGACCGCACCGTGGCATCCGCCTACTCGGTGCGTCCGCTTCCGGATGCCCGCGTGTCGACGCCGCTCGACTGGGAGGAGATGCCGAAATGCCGGCCGGAGGAGTTCACCGTGCGCACTGTCCTGGAGCGATTCGCGGAACGGGGCGACCCGGCATCCGGAATCGATGACGCCGTCGGCAGCCTGGATGCGCTGCTCGCCCTGGCCGACGACCTCGGCCCGGCCGAGAAACCACCGAAATCATCGGACGGATCAGGAAGACGGGCGTCAACGATGCCCCTCATCGAGATCGCCAGGGCGAAGACCAAGCCGGAAGCTCTCGAGGCGCTTGAACGGTGGAAGTCGAAACACCCGAAGGTCGTGAAGTTGCTGGAGCCGGCCGACGTGCTGGTCGACGGGATGCGCGGCTCCAGTTCGCTCTGGTATCGCATCCGAGTGAACCTGCAGCACGTGCCCGAAGACGAGCGGCCGGAACAGGCGGAACTCGAGGTCGACTACGACCCCTGGGCGGGGAAGAACCAGGGGCAGCCTTCTTAATGCCAGTGGCTCCTTCAGCGCGATTCGTAGGCGGTGATCTCTGCGAGTTTCTGGCCATAGGCGCTCGACGGGTCGTGGCGCAGATCCAGCCACAGATCCACCAGGGCTTTGGCCGCCGCGGGGGCGATCACGTTCTGACCCATGCACAGCACCTGGGCGTCGTAGTTCTCGACCGCACCTCGGACCGTTATCAGGTCATGAGCCGTGGCTGCCCGCACACCGGCCACCTTGCTCGCTGCGATCGCCGAACCGACGCCGGTGCCGCAGACGAGGAGCCCTCGGTCGGCCTTCCCGTCGCGGATGGCCTCTGCCACCTGGAAAGACACGTCGGGATAGGTGATTTCCGCGGTCGATAGGTCCACCACGCCACTGACTCGGGGGTCTGCCTCGAGCAGCGACTTCAGCTCGTCTTTCAACGCCGCACCATTGCCGGGAGCCCCAATTATGATCCGCACGTCTACCCCATCCCTGCCGACATCCAGTCTATGCGCCGACTCTCTCGAGCCGCATCAACGCTGCCCGGGCGACGGCGCGCTGATCTGCGCTTGGATCTCCCGGATCGTCATGCCGAGGATGCCACGTGACAGGAGGCCGGCGCCACGGCTCGTGCCGCGGCAGCACCGGCCGACGTGGTGACGGCGTTCGCTGCCTTCACCGCAACGAGCCGCTTGCTGATCTCATCTGCGGCGTTTCCCGCACCGGCGCTGTATGCACCCCATTGAACCGGAACCTGACTACACGTTGAAGCGAAACTCGACTGAGCTACGGCGCCGAGTAATCATGATGGATCCCCCAGCTAGTCATCCTCTCGACGCGAGATAGCATGCTGACGTGCGAGCCGAATCCCAAGCCAAGACGACGATAGAAATGCTGGACACGGTAGCCCTCGCCGAACTTCTCCAATTCGAGCGAGAGAATCGCGACTACTTCGCTGAGTGGGTACCTGACCGCGGGGACGACTACTTCACGCAATTCCAAACGCGCAATCAGGCGCTCTTGGACGAACAATCGGCGGAAGGGTCATTCTTCTTCGTCGTCCGCGACGAATCCAACCAACTAGTCGGCCGGGTGAATCTGGTGGACGCCACGCACAGGTCCGCCTCACTTGGCTACCGCATCGCACAGAAAGCCACCGGCGTCGGCCACGCTGGCCGCGCAGTGAAACTCGCGACCGTTTTTGCCCGGGACTACGGACTAGAGATGATCACAGCTATGACCACACTCACCAATGTCGGATCTCGGAGGGTGTTGGAACGGTCGGGGTTCGTCGAAATCGCCGGGCGCCCAGCATCCGTTTTGCAGAACGGCGCCGAGCAGGAAACAGTGCACTACGCGCTCGATCTGGGATCTCTCGTCTGAGGGTTGCTCGGAAGGAAGCCCTATGAGCACGCGCGATGCCAGCGCCGACCGCTCAGAGAACCTTTTTCACCACGCTGGACTTCAATTGCATCCGCCCAAACCCGGGAACGGTGGCGTCAATGTCGTGGTCGCCCACGCCATCCTCGATGAGCCGGATGCCGCGCACTTTCGTGCCGACCTTTACGACGCCGCCGCCCGCGCCTTTGACCTTGAGATCCTTGGCAATCGTGATGGTGTCACCATCAGCGAGCACATTACCGACGGAATCCTTGATCTGACTCGCGTCGGACGCACTCTCGTCCGGAGCCGAGCCGGAGGTCCACTCGTGGCCGCACATGGGGCACACCAGCAGCGCACCCTGCTCGTAGGTGAACGCCTCCTGGCATTCAGGGCAGGCCGGCAGCGCGTCAGACATTGAAGCGGAACTCCACCACGTCGCCGTCCTGCATGACGTAGTCCTTGCCCTCGACGCGGGCCTTGCCCTTGGCGCGCGCCTCCGCAATGGAGCCGGTCGTGACCAGGTCGTCGAAGCCGATCACCTCGGCTTTGATGAAGCCCTTCTCGAAGTCGGTGTGGATGACACCCGCCGCCTGCGGCGCCTTGGCCCCCTTCGGGATCGTCCATGCCCGCGACTCTTTCGGGCCGGCGGTCAGGTAGGTCTGCAGGCCAAGGGTGTCGAACCCGATGCGGGCGAGCTGGTCGAGACCGCTCTCCTCCTGGCCGGTGCTGGCCAGCAGCTCCGCAGCATCCGCCTCATCCAGCTCGATCAGCTCGGACTCGAGCTTCGCGTCCAGGAACACGGCCTTCGCCGGCGACACCAGAGCGGCGAGCGCCGCGAGCTTGGCGGAGTTGCCGAGAACGTCCTCATCGACGTTGAACACGTAGATGAACGGCTTCGCGGTGAGCAGCCCTAACTCACGAATCGGCTCCAGGTCGAGCTTCGAATTCGAGGAGAGCGGATGCCCGTCGTTCAGCCAGGCGACGGCAGCCTTCGCGGTCTCCAGCACGATCGGCTCTGCCCGCTTCGTCTTGACCTCTTTCTCATACCGCTCGACCGCCTTCTCGAGGGTCTGCAGGTCGGCGAGGATGAGCTCGGTGTTGATGGTCTCCATGTCGCTGGCCGGGTTGACCTCGCCATCGACGTGAACCACATCCGCATCGCTGAATCCGCGGATGACCTGAGCGATCGCATCCGCCTCACGGATGTTCGCCAGGAACTTGTTGCCGAGTCCCTCGCCCACACTCGCGCCCTTGACGATTCCGGCGATGTCGACGAACGAGACCGGGGCGGGCAGGATGCGCTCACTCCCGAAGATCTCAGCCAGCTTCCCCAGTCGCGGGTCGGGAAGGTTCACCACGCCGACGTTCGGCTCGATCGTCGCGAACGGGTAGTTCGCGGCGAGCACCGAGTTCTTGGTCAGGGCGTTGAAGAGGGTGGACTTGCCCACATTGGGGAGTCCGACGATTGCGATAGTGAGAGCCACGAGAGTCAAGGGTACCGTGCGCGGTGGAACGCGATCCGCGACGCCGGCGCGGCGACCAGTTCGAGGTCGTCCCGTTTCGCAACAGACCGGGCGCGCTCCGATCTGGCGTCGGATGTGCGTGAGACGATGCGACGCATGGCACTGAACTTCACCGCGATCGACTTCGAGACAGCCAACTCCTCCAGCGCCTCGGCGTGCTCGGTCGGCCTGGTGAAAGTGCGCGATGGTGCCGTCGTTGACAAGGCGAGCTGGTTCATCCGCCCGCCGCTCGGTCACGACGCGTTCACCGAATGGAATACGCGCATCCACGGCATCATGGCGGCGGATGTCGCGGACGCCCTGCTCTGGAGCGAACAACTTCCCGACCTGGTCGCCTTCGCCGACGGCGACCACCTGGTCGCCCACAACGCCGGATTCGACATGGGAGTGATCTCCGGAGCGTGCGCCGCGAGCTTCATCGAGACCCCCAACTTCAACTACCTGTGCAGCCTCCAGGTCGCCCGCAAGACGTACCACCTGGACTCCTACCGACTGCCGGTCGCCGCCATGGCCGCCGGTTTCGAGGACTTCAACCACCACGACGCGCTCGCCGACTCCGAGGCCTGCGCGGCGATCATGGTGCACGCGGCACGGCGGCACGCGGCCGACTCACTGGAGCACCTCGCCACCATCCTCGGTCTGAGGGTCGGCGCGATCGGCGCTGCGGCGGCGGATGCTCGCGCGATGGCGCTCGGCTAGCCTCACTCCCCGCGCGGGCGGCGCGTGCGCGACGGGATGTCTGCGGTCGCTGCGACACTGGATGCATGGACCCGTTCATCGCACTGCTCATCGGCCTTTTCGTCGGCGTCGCCCTCGGCGGCATCATCGGCATGCTCGTCGCCCGAAGCCGCAAGACAGCAGTCGATGGCGTCGACCCGGCGGTGCTCGAAGCACGCCACCAGGTCGCGCTCAGCGAGGTTCGGGCACTCGAACAAGCCGCCAGGTCGGAGCTCGCTGCGGAACTCTCTGCCGTGCAGGCGACCGAATCGAGCCTTCGGGAGCGGCTGGCCGAGCTACAGGAACAGAACCGTGGCCTGATCGAGCGTCAGCGAGCTGAGCAGGTGGCCCTGACCGAGCGGGAGCGCGCAGAAAGCAAAGTACTCCAGGCCCTCACGCCCGTGCAGGAAAGTCTTCGCACCATGCAGCACAAGGTGACCGAGTTGGAGAAGGATCGAGCGACCCAGTACGGCTCGATTGCCGAGCAGTTGAAACAGGCGCAAGTGTCCGACGAGCAATTGCGTGCAACTACCGAATCACTTGCAAGCGCCCTCCGATCCAACAGCACACGCGGTGTCTGGGGGGAGACGCAGCTGCGCCGGGTGGTTGAGGCGGCCGGGCTGGCCCAGTATGTGGACTTCGACACCCAGACGAGCATCTCCACCGATGCCGGGGCGGGACGGCCCGACATGGTGATCAGGCTTCCTGGTCGCAAATCCATCGCGATCGACGCGAAAGTGCCTCTCGAGCACTACATCGAGGCCAGCCAAATTCCGCTCTCCGCTACCGGCGAAGAGGGATCTCGGCGGACGGCACTCATCGATCGCCATGTGAAAGCCGTGCGGAGCCACATCGATGCCCTGGCCAAGAAGACCTACTGGGAGGGACTGGATGCGAGCCCTGAGTTCGTCATCGCCTTCATCCCCAGTGAGTCGCTACTGTCTTCGGCGCTGGAGGCCGATCCTTCCCTCCTCGAGTACGCGTTCAGCAAGCGCGTCGCTCTGGCCTCGCCGGTGAATCTGTGGGCGGTGCTGAAGACAGTCGCCTTCACGTGGCAGCAGCAGGCCGTGACCGACGAAGCCAAGAAGCTCTTCGATCTAGGTAACACGCTCTATCAGCGTCTGGGAACCCTCGCCGGACACGCTGAGGGAATGCGCAAGGCCATCGAGCGCACTGTTGACAGTTACAACAAGTTCGCCAACTCGCTGGAGACTCGCGTGCTGGTGACTGCCCGGCAGTTCCCAGGGATCGACGAAACCAAGATCGCGCTCATGACCGAACCCGCCGCTATTCACGACACCCCGCGCAAACTGACGTCGGCTGAGATGACGGAGGATGGCGACTCTAACGGCTCGACGGAATCCAACGAGCCGCTTGAACTACACGAGTTGCGCGAACTGACGGAACTCAACAGCGCCTTCGATGATCAAATGACCGACGGCCAGCTGCTCGACGACGAAGCGTTCGCCGGGCGAGAATAGCGGCTACTCGTCGAGCCACTTCTCGATGAGGTGATCCGCCGAGACGCGACGGATCGTGCCGGAACGAGAGCGCAGCACAATACTCTCGGTGCGGATGATCGGGCCCTTGCGTCGCACGCCGGCAACCATCTCGCCATCCGTCACCCCGGTGGCGACGAAGAACGTGTTGTCGCCGCTGACCAGGTCGTTGGCCTCATACACGTGGTCGAACTTGAGCCCGGCGTCAATCCCGCGCTGCTTCTCCTCATCTGAGCCAGGCGCCAGCCTGCCCTGGAAGAACCCGCCCAACGCTTTCAGCGCCGCAGCAGTGGCAACACCCTCCGGGCTGCCGCCGATGCCGACACACATGTCGATGCGGCTCTCGTAGCGGGCGGCGTTGATCCCGCCGGCCACGTCGCCGTCGAGCATGAGCCTGGTCCCAGCGCCGGCCGCGCGAATGTCGTCGATCAATTGCGCGTGGCGCGGCCGGTCGAGCACGGCGACGCGAAGGTCGGTCACATCCTTGCCCGACGCCTTGGCCAGCGCCCGCAGGTTCTCACCGATCGGCTTGCGGATGTCGACCACTCCTACGCCCTCCGGACCGGTCACCAGCTTGTCCATGTAGAAGACGGATGACGCGTCCAGCATCGAGCCGCGATCGGAGACCGAGATCATCGAGATCGCGTTCTGCCGGCCGGCCGCAGTGAGCGACGTGCCATCGATCGGGTCAACGGCGATATCGCACGACGGGCCGTGGCCGTTGCCGACGTGCTCGCCGTTGTAGAGCATCGGCGCCTTGTCCTTCTCGCCCTCACCGATGACGACCACCCCGTCGAAGTCGACGGTTCCCAGGAACTTGCGCATGGCATCCACCGCCGCCTTGTCGGCAGCATTCTTGTCACCGCGACCGATGAACGGGTAGGCGCGGATGGCGGCAGCCTCCGTCGCTCGCACCAACTCCATCGCCAGGTTGCGGTCGGGTTGCAGGTACATGGATGCGGTGTCAGTGGTGACCACGAGTCGTCCTTCGTTGGAGGTTGGCCGGGCGGGGATGCACTCCCGAAAGCCGGGGCATCCGGGCTCAATCCTATCGGCGGGCGGCTCCGTCACACTGGCCCGGCCTCTCGGTAGACTGACCACAAGCCCCCGCACGAAGTACGAGAAGAACCGCCAGAGGAGACGACATGCCCATCGCAACCCCCGAGCAGTACGCCGAAATGCTGGACAAGGCCAAGCGTGAAGGCTTTGCATACCCCGCGATCAACGTGTCGTCGTCGCAGACCGTGAACGCCACCCTGCAGGGCCTGGCCGAGGCCGGATCAGACGGCATCATCCAGGTCTCCACCGGCGGTGCAGACTACTTCGCCGGGCAGAGCGTCAAGGCGCGGGCATCCGGCGCCCTCGCCTTCGCGGCGTTCGCTACGGAGGCCGCCAAGAACTATGGCGTCACGGTTGCGCTGCACACCGACCACTGCCCGAAGGACGCCCTCGACGGTTTCGTCATCCCCCTCATCGAAGCCTCCGAGGCTGAGGTGAAGGCGGGGCGTGGACCCATCTTCCAGTCGCACATGTGGGACGGCTCAGCGGTTCCCCTCGACGAGAACCTGGAGATTGCAAAGACCCTTCTCCCCCGAATGAAGGCCATCCACTCGATCCTCGAGGTGGAGATCGGCGTGGTCGGCGGCGAGGAAGACGGCGTCAGCCACGACATCAACGAGCACCTGTACACGACTCTCGAAGACGCGATCGCCACCGTCGAGGCGCTCGGCTTCGGAGAGAACGGCCGCTACATGGCTGCACTCACCTTCGGCAACGTGCACGGCGTCTACAAGCCGGGCAACGTCAAGCTGCGCCCGGAGCTGCTGCAGGAGATCCAGGATGGGCTGGCCGCCAAGTACGGCACCGACCCGCGGCCCCTCGACCTGGTCTTCCACGGCGGGTCAGGATCGAGTGACCAGGAGATCGCCACCGCGGTCGCCAACGGCGTTGTCAAGATGAACGTCGACACCGACACCCAGTACGCCTTCACACGCAACATCGCTGACACCATGTTCACGAACTACGACTCGGTGCTGAAAGTCGACGGCGAGGTCGGCAACAAGAAGGTCTACGACCCGCGCTCCTGGGGCAAGAAGGCCGAGACGGCGATGGCCGCGCGCGTCGTCGAGGCAGCCACCCAGCTGGGCTCCGCTGGCAAGTCGATCGGCTAGTCCTGGTTGCGATCCGGCGCGGGAATCCGGAATCGCATGCTCAGCTCGTCGCGATCATCCCAGGTCAGGTCATCGACCGTTGCGCGCAGGGTGAGGTAATACGGAGCCAGCAACATCATCCGCTTGCCTTCCGGCAAGTCCAGGCGCATGGTCAACCCGACGGCGACCCCACCCTCGGGGCTGTCACGAAGCTCGATGGACAGCGTGTCCGGAATGAGTGCCGCACTGTCGAGCACGGCAACGATGAGACTTCGCACGGCGCCACGCTGCGCCTGGGTCAGGCGACCCGCACGATTGCCCGGATCCACCACCCGCAGCCCGTGCTCTGAGGCGAGCGACTCCAGCCAACTGTGGTCCACTGTCTCCAGCAACGCGTCTCGAACCTCCCGGCCCAACTCCGCGGCGAGGGTACGGTCACGCGCGGCGATGAACCCGTCGTGCGCCATCTGTTCGAGGAACGGGATCACCCGGTCGCTGAGCAGCTTCAACTCACCGCGGCCGGCATTCCACTGCGAGAAATCGAGCGTGCGATTGGTCGACAGTTCGGCCTGGATCGGCAACGTCGACCAGCGCACCACCCGTTCGACGACGAACGCGCTGAACATCGCGGTCGCGGTCGTGGCCTGCACCGGAACCAGCGCGGCGATCACGACGATCGAGACCAGCGACTTGGCGTCGGCGCTCGGATGGAAGGCCATCACCCCTACAACGGAGCAGACCACTGTGCTCAGCAGGCCGAATACGGTCAGAAGCACAGCGGAGTTGAAGGGCGCCAGGGCAGCCAACACCAGCGCCATCCCGAGCGGCGCCCACCACCGCCCGACATCGCCAGAGCCCACCCCCAGCCCGGAAGTGACAACACCCAGCCACGCCAGCGCCAGCGGCAACGCGGCATGTCGAATCAGGAACGGATTCAGCCTGGGCTTCGCCGGACGATGGATCGTCAGGCAGGCCAGCACAAAGCACAGCACGGCGGTGAGCTGAAGCACCGGACTATCGAACTCCTGCGCGGTGCCGAGGACGAAGACGCCACCGGAGACCGCCATCGCCAGCGCGAACGTCACCGGGAGGAATGGCCTGATGAACCAGCTGAGGGGATCCACCGATTGCGGCGATCGAGTGATGGTGGTCAGCAGCGGCCGGTCAGATGCCATGACTGTCCCGTGTTCCCTGACTGCTCGGTGTTCCTTCACTGCTCGGTATTCCTTGACTGCCCGGTGGCGTTTTCGGCAGTGACAGCAGCACCGACGTTCCAATACCCGGCCTGGACCACAGGGTCGCTCGCCCGCCGGAGTCCTCGATACGCTTCACGATCGAGAGCCGCAGGCCCAGGCGGTCGTCACCGACAGCATCCGTTTCGAAGCCGTTGCCCTGGTCGACGACCATGATCATCACCTCGTCGGCGTTGTCGTCGATGAACACGTCGGCCGACGTGGTGCCGGCATGCACGAGCACGTTCTCCAGGGCTGCGCTGATCGCACTGAGGGCGGCGGAACGGCTGGGCGCATCCAGCAACGACAGGGCGGAACCGGAACCACTGATCTCGACAGTGAGGCCCCGCCACCGCAGGTCGCTCACCACACCGAGCAGCTCGAGATCGACCCGGCCGGACGCCGTCGGCTCGGTGGTACCCGCCATCGCCGAGGTGAGCCGCTGGATGTTGTCACGCAGGTGCCTGCGGTCATGGGCGGTGAGCACCACCCGGCCGTGGACGATCGCGGCCAGGTCGCTCAGCACGGTGTCGTGGACGATCGCCGCGGCCCTCGCCTCAGCGTCGCGCTCCTCGTCGAGCCGCTTCGTCTCCTCGTCGATGCTGCGGCCGTCCGGCATCCGCGCCGCCTGGTTGGTGGCACTGCGCCGAAGCCACAGCATCAGGATGACGATCAGGAGGGCGGCCAGCAGCGGTCCGATACCCAATTCGACGCGAAGACCGAGGGCGAGCTGCACCAGGGCGCTCGTCGCCTCTCCTGCCAGCAACGCGCCGGTCGTCCACTGGATGCCGCCGATCGGCCTGGCCGTGACGGCCCCGATGACGCAGAGCGCGACGATCGGGCGGTTGAGGAGGTATTGGTACGTCTCCCCGATCGTGGGGTCGGCCGTGAGCAGGGCCCATTGGTATCCGGCGATGCCTACAACGCTGGTCACCACGTAGATGATCGCGGTGCGCGGCCGGGGCCGCAGGAACAGCAGGATCAGCGCGGCAAGCTGGGCCGAGATGAACCCGATCGGCGCGATCACCGCCAGGCCGAGGCCCCGGTTCGTGAATTCGTCCGCCACCAGCACGACCGTGGCCACCAGCAGCACCGCCGCAGCAGCCCACCCGGCCTTCGTGATGGCACGCAGGATGACCAACGACGCAACGTCTCGTGGTGGTACATGCAGGCGCACACTGCGAGGCTACGGGCTGGACGCCGGGGCGCGACGAGCCACGCTGTGAGCAGGAATCAGAACGAGCTCTGCGGCAGGTTCTCCGACGAAACGTTGTCGATGAAGCCCGGGTCGGCGAACAGGGCGACCGACACGATGACCATCATGGCGATGAAGGCCAGAACTCCCCCGAGGAGCGCGATCCACCACGCCAAACGTCCCCGCTTCATGGCGAACCAGGCGGATGCCGCGGTGGCGACCCAGATAACCACCTGCACCACCAGGGCGGTTATGCCCAGGCTGGCCGCAACATCCGCTGCGGGGTAGGTTCCGGCACCCAATTGGTCGTAAACGGTTTGCATGGCCTCGGGCATCGCCAGGTAGCCGGGGATGCTGTTCAGTACCAGGAACAGCCCGACGGCGAGGAGTACCAGGGTCACGACACGGTCCACCGGGTGCGCGGAGCCGGTAGCGGCCGGGCGCGCGGCAGGCTCGGCGCCTCGCGAGTCGCTGTCCCAAACCGGGGCGGGTGCGGGTGCTGCCGCTTCGGCAGGCCGCGGCTGAACGGCCTCGCTCGACGGCTCGGGCAGACCGCGTGCACGCTGCTGCTCCTCCGGAGTCGCGTACTCGCCGTACTGCGCGCGGGGGCGGGGCGTTTCGGCGGCGCCGGCCATTACTGGAGCTGCCAGTCGAGCTTGCGGTTCCGGCCGCCGAGGGCGCGTTCGTCCTGGTTGCCGTTCACGTCCTTGCGCAGTTCCTTCGGCAGCGAGAACATGAGGTCCTCCTCCGCGGTGACGACCGGCGAGACATCCGTGTAGCCGGCGTCGGCGAGGTCGGCCAGGACTTCCTGCACCAGAACCTCGGGAACGGATGCCCCGGAGGTCACCCCGACCGTGGCGACGCCGTCGAGCCACTCCTGCTGGATCTCGCTGGCATAGTCGACCCGGTAGGCGGCCTTCGCACCGTTCTCCAGAGCGACATCCACCAGGCGAACCGTGTTGGAACTGTTGGCGGAACCGACCACGATCACCAGGTCGGCCTCGGCGGCCACCTTCTTGATCGCCACCTGCCGGTTCTGGGTGGCGTAGCAGATGTCATCGCTGGGCGGATCCTGCAGGTTGGGGAAGCGCTCGCGAAGTCGGCGAACCGTCTCCATGGTCTCGTCGACGCTCAGCGTGGTCTGGGAGAGCCAGACCAGGTTGTCCGGGTCTGTGACCACGATGGTATCGACATCATCCGGACTGTTGACCAGGGTCGTGCGTTCCGGGGCGTGCCCCATGGTGCCTTCGACCTCTTCATGACCGGCGTGGCCGATGAGCAGGATCTGGTAGTCGTTCCTGGCGAATCTCACCGCTTCCCGGTGAACCTTGGTGACCAGGGGGCAGGTCGCGTCGATGGCCTGCAGGTCGCGATCTGCAGCTCCCTGGACAACGGCTGGCGAAACCCCGTGGGCGGAGAAGACCACGTGCGAGCCGCGCGGCACCTCCTCGACATCATCGACGAAGATGGCACCCTTCTTCTCCAGCGTCGACACGACGTGGATGTTGTGCACGATCTGCTTGCGCACGTACACCGGCGCCCCGTAGTGCTCGAGCGCTTTCTCGACGGCGATGACCGCGCGGTCCACTCCTGCACAGTAGCCGCGGGGCGCGGCAAGGAGCACACGCTTGTGCCCGGCGACGGGGGTATCCGTTAGCCTGTTTCGCACGGCCGGAATTCGGGGCGTCTCGACGTGCACTGCGAGAGCGCCGTTGGTGATGTTGCTCACATACCCGATTCTAGGCTGACCCGGCTGGTCGAGTGCTGGGCACGAACGTCGGCAGCACATTTCCACGAGGCAGGGAGCCAGCAGATGACGAACACGGATGCCCCGCCCACGGTTGACACGCCATGGCCGGTCGCCCTGCTGTCGGCCAAGATCAAGGGCTGGATCGACCGCCTGGGCTCTGTCTGGGTGGAGGGCGAGATCGCCCAATGGGGGGTCTCCGGCGGCAACATCTACGGCAAGCTCAAAGACCTCGAGGCTGACGCGACGGTCGGCTTCACCGTGTGGTCGTCGGTGCGGGCCAAACTGCCCGCCGACCTGAAACAGGGTGACCGTGTCGTCGCGCTGGTGAAACCCAACTACTGGGTCAAGGGCGGAACCCTCACCATGCAGGTGTTCGAGATGCGCCATGTCGGCCTCGGCGACCTGCTGGAACGACTGGAACGCCTGCGGCAGAAACTCAAGGCGGAGGGCCTGTTCGATTCCGGTCGCAAGCGCGCCCTGCCCTTCCTCCCTGCCGTGATCGGCCTGGTCACGGGGAAGGACTCCGACGCGGAGAAAGACGTACTCCGCAACGCACAACTGCGCTGGCCCGCGGTCGAGTTCCGGATGGCGTACGCGTCTGTGCAGGGCGACCGTGCCGTCGGCGAGGTGATCGCCGCCATCCGCCGACTGGATGCCGACCCGGACGTCGAGGTGATCATTGTCGCCCGAGGCGGGGGCGACTTCCAGAACCTGCTGGTCTTCAGCGATGAGGCGCTCGTTCGCGCGGCGGCAGAGGCAGTGACCCCACTGGTGAGCGCGATCGGGCACGAGGCCGACCGGCCACTGCTCGACGATGTCGCCGACCTGCGGGCGTCCACCCCCACGGATGCCGCGAAACGAGTCGTGCCCGATGTCGCGGAAGAGCTGAACAACGTGCGCCAGGCCCGAGCCAGGATCGGCACGCGGATGACAGGGATGATCTCCACCGAGATCGACCGGCTGGAGCAGCTGCGCTCCCGCCCGGTGCTGGCCGGGAGCGCCTGGCTGGTGGACTCGCGCGCGGAGGAGCTCTCGCGCTACGTGGGCCGCGGGCAGGAACTCATCGACCTGATGATCGAGCGGTCGGTCGCACGGGTCGACGACCTCCGATCCCAGCTGAGGGCACTGTCACCACAGGGCACCCTGAATCGCGGCTATTCGATCGCCCAACTCCCCGATGGCAGCGTGCTCAGACGGCAAGCGGATGCCCCGGGCGGCACCCGTCTGCTCCTCACCCTTGCCGACGGTTCAGTGCATTCCACCGTTGAGGCGCGCAGCGAATCCGTCTAGGGCGGCGCGGTACAGTGGAGGGGTGGCAGCGAACCCGGTAGACGTAGAAACCCTCAGCTACGAACAGGCGCGAGACGAGCTTGTTCGCGTTGTGGCAGAGCTGGAGCAGGGTTCGTCGACTCTCGAGCAGTCGCTCGCGTTGTGGGAGCGGGGTGAGGCACTTGCGAAACGCTGCGAGGAGTGGCTCATCGGGGCGAAGGCCCGGCTGGATGCGGCACGCAGCGCCGCCAGCGGGCAGTAATGTCCCGAGGGAATGACCGAGCGCCCGAGAGGCCGATCGTCGCAGAACTGGGTCGCCCGGAGACCCCGCAGGAGACGGCGGACCGGAAGGCCGAGAGGTCCCGGCTGCACCGCTCGAACCAGACCGCACTGAACCTGGTTGCCGCACTCATCGTCTGCCTGGTGGTCGTGCTCCTGATCGTGCTCGTTGTGGTGCGGCCCGACCCCGAACCGCGGGAGCCAATCGATTACGCGGCGGCCGCGGAGCAGGCCCAGCCGACCGTCTCGGCACCCCTGCTCAGGCCTGAGCTGCCGGACGCCTGGGCCGCCAACTCGGCAGAGTTGAAAACCTCGTCAGGCGTGACCAGCTGGTACATCGGCCTGATCACCCCGAGCACCCAGTTCATCGGGATTCGCCAGGGCATCGACGCCAATGAGACATGGCTGGCCGCACAACTCGAGTTTGCGCGGGTGACGGGTGAAGCAACGATCGACGGAATCACCTGGCTGCTCTACGACAACCGCGACGCACGAGACGACCCGGGAAACCTGGCGTACGTCATGACGACAGAGCACGGCGAGAGCACGGTAGTCCTCTTCGGAACCGCGCCGACTGGCGAGTTCGAAACCCTGGCGGCATCCGTGTCGGCTGAATTGAAGGAAGGCGAGCAGTGATCGAAAGAACCGTCATGGGACCAACCACCCCGGCAAGAGCCTGGGAAGAGATGGTGGAGGGCAACCAGCGTTTCGTCGCAGGTGAGCCGCGGCATCCGCGTCAAGACGTCGACCGGCGCAGCAAGCTCATGCAACAGTTCCCGCACGCCGCCCTCTTCGGGTGCAGCGACTCGCGACTGGCCGCAGAAATCATCTTCGACAAGGGGCTGGGCGACCTGTTCGTCATCCGCAACGCCGGCCAGGTCATCTCTGACTCCGCGCTCGGTTCACTGGAGTACGCCGTCGAGCTGTTGCACGTGCCGTTGATCGTCGTACTCGGGCACGACGAGTGTGGCGCCGTCGCTGCCGCTGTGCAGTTGAGCCAGCCGGATCCCCCATCACTGCCCCCGCACATCCGCAGGCTCGTCGACTGCATCGCCCCAGCGGTGACGCGGGTGAAAGGACGACTGGTGGAGGGCGCCCCAATCGACCCGCTCGAAGTCGGCCGCGAGCACCTGCGCGATACCGTCGCCGACATGCTCACCGGCTCCGAGCTGATCAGCGCCGCCGTGGCCGCGGGTACGCTGGCTATCGTGGGCGCGAACTACCGCCTGCTCGAAGGAGTGGTGGTGCCTGACGTCGTCGTCGGAGACATCGAAGCCCCCAACCCCACATCCGTCTTGATAGAAGAGAGCGCAGCGCCGTGAGCAGCACCCCCGAATACCGCATCGAACACGACACCATGGGAGAGGTACGCGTTCCCGCGAATGCGCTCTACAGCGCGCAGACCCAGCGCGCGGTGGAGAATTTCCCGATCTCCGGCGCAGGCCTCGAGCCCGCCCAGATCGTGGCGCTCGCGCGGATCAAGCGCTCCGCTGCCGTCGCCAATGCCGAGCTCGGCAAGCTGGAGCAGAAGCTGGCGGATGCGATCGTCGCCGCCGCAGACACCATCATCTCGGGCGAGCACCACGACCAGTTCCCCATCGACGTCTACCAGACCGGTAGCGGCACCTCGTCGAACATGAACATGAACGAGGTGCTCTCCACGCTCGCCACCCGCATCGCCGGTGAGAACGTGCACCCGAACGACCACGTCAACGCGTCCCAGTCGTCGAACGACGTGTTCCCGACATCGGTTCACCTGGCAGTCACCGGTGCACTGCTGAACGATCTCGTACCGGCCCTCGACCACCTGGCAGGCGAGCTCGAGGCGAAGGCCGACGAATGGAAGACGGTCGTCAAGGCCGGCCGCACGCACCTGATGGACGCCACCCCGGTCACCCTCGGCCAGGAATTCGCCGGCTACGCCGCCCAGGTGCGCTACGGCATCGAGCGTGTGCAGTCGTCGATCCCCCGGGTTGCCGAGGTTCCGCTGGGCGGGACCGCGGTCGGCACCGGCATCAACACCCCGGCCGGCTTCTCCCAGCGGGTCATCGAGTTGCTGGCCTCGGACTCCGGCCTGCCGATCACCGAGGCACGCGACCACTTCGAGGCGCAAGGCGCACGTGACGGGCTGGTGGAGGCATCCGGTGCCCTTCGCGTGCTCGCCGTCAGCCTCACCAAGATCGTCAACGACCTGCGCTGGATGGGTTCCGGCCCCAACACCGGTCTCGCTGAGATCGCCATTCCCGACCTGCAGCCCGGCTCTTCGATCATGCCGGGCAAGGTCAACCCGGTCGTTCCGGAAGCGGTCGCCATGGTGTGTGCCCGTGTCATCGGCAACGACGCCACCATCGCCTGGGGCGGAGCATCCGGCTCGTTCGAGTTGAACGTCGCCATCCCGGTGATGGGTACCGCGCTGCTCGAGTCGATCCGCCTGCTGGCCAACTCGTCGCGCGTGCTGGCCGACAAGACGGTCAACGGGCTGGTAGCCAACGTGGAGCGCGCTCGCGCACTGGCGGAATCCTCCCCCTCGATCGTGACCCCGCTCAACCGGGTGATCGGCTACGAGGCAGCGGCCAAGGTGGCCAAGAACGCGGTCGCCAAGGGGATCACCATCCGCGAGTCGGTCATCGACCTCGGCTTCGTCGAGCGCGGCGAAGTCTCCGAAGAGCAACTCGACACCTACCTTGACGTGCTCAGCATGACGGTGCCGCCGAAGGCGTAAGTCTCGATACGCCGGCTGGTTTCGACCCTTCGATACGGTCGCTAAGCGACCTACTCAGGGGAACTACGCTCGCTGCGCGAGCACTCAACCCACGACTTCGTCGCGCTACTGGCGGATTTCCTTCACCTCGGGGATCGGCGTCCCATCGAGGGTCTGCACTTCCCGGTCGCCAACCTCCGCGGCCAGGTCGATCGGCATCAGCAGTGAGTTCTGCACGAATGCCGGTCGGTCACACGCCAGGTGATCGACCGGGATGTCGTCCTGCCGGTTCGACATCCCCACGTAGAAGCCGACCTGCACGGTCGTCTCGGTTTCAATAACCACGGCATCACGCGGAATGCAGTCGCCCCAGGTGCGGATGTTGACCACCAGTTCTGCGCTGTCCAACGCCGGGAAGTCCTCCCCCGGTGTAACGCCGACCATGCCGCTTCGGGCAAAGTCGCCGGGCTCGAAACGCTTCAGCAGGTGCAGGTAGCGGGGCTGGTGCTCCTCGTTCTCGACCAGCTGGTATCCGCCGATCGGTGCCTCCACCAGTCCGGCGGGAACCGCATCCTCGGCCACGACGATGCGGTTGACCACCTGCGGCTCCGGCGCGACGCCCCACATCTGCTGCAGGGCGGTGAGCGGTGGCCGTGGCGGTGGAAGCTCCGCCAGGTACTGCACGACGCCGACGGCACCGATAGCGCCGAAGAAGATGACGCCGATGCCGGAAATCACTCGTTGGACAGCGAACGCGAACGAGCTCGGCTCGTCCGCCTGGGGGTTGCGGTAGCTCCACGCTGCGAGCACCTTCCACTGGCTGCGCGGCGAGAACAGTCCCCAGAGGAACACGAACACGACGCTCGCGATCACCACTGCCCAGAACCCCACACATCGAGACTAGGCGGTGCCGCGGGGTGCGCTGCGCCCCGCGGCACGTTTTGCGCCCAATCGGTCAGGCCAATTCGTTGGACTCCAGCATTTCGGTCACCAGGGCGGCGATCGCACTCCGCTCCGAGCGGGTGAGGGTGACGTGTCCGAACAGCGAGTGGCCCTTGAGGGTTTCGATCACTGAGGCGACACCGTCATGGCGTCCCACGCGGAGGTTGTCGCGCTGGGCGACATCGTGGGTGAGCACCACCCGCGAGTTCTGGCCGATCCGGCTGAGCACCGTGAGCAGCACGTTCCGCTCCAGCGACTGCGCCTCGTCGACGATAACGAAGGCATCGTGCAGGGAGCGACCACGGATGTGCGTGAGCGGCAGCACCTCGAGAAGTCCCCGGTCGATCACCTCGTCGAGCACGTTCTGCGAGACCACGGAGCCGAGGGTGTCGAACACTGCCTGCGCCCACGGGTTCATCTTCTCGCCGGCGTCCCCGGGGAGGAACCCGAGTTCCTGGCCGCCGACCGCGTACAGCGGACGGAACACCATGATCTTGCGGTGCTGCTGGCGTTCCAGCACGGCGTCCAGGCCGGCGCAGAGCGCCAACGCCGACTTGCCCGTTCCGGCCCGCCCACCGAGCGAAACGATTCCGAGCTCCGGGTCGAGCAGCAGGTCGATGGCGAGCCGTTGCTCGGCGGAGCGCCCGTGCAGGCCGAAGATGTCGCGGTCGCCGCGCACCAGCCGCAACTCGCCGCGAGCGGTGACCCGCCCGAGGGCGGAGCCGCGGTCGGAGTGGATGACCAGCCCGGTGTTGATCGGCAGGTCCCCCACGGCGCGGGTGCTGAGCTTCTCATCCTCGTACAGGGAGGCCATCTGGTCGGAGCCGAGGTCGATCTCCGCCATCCCCGACCATCCGGAGTCCGGAGCCTGCTCAGCCTTATACTCCTCCGCTGCCAGCCCGATCGACGCCGCCTTCACGCGAAGCGGGAGGTCCTTCGAGACCACGGTGACGGCCAGGCCGTCGTTGGAGAGGTTGAGTGCGACGGCGAGGATGCGCGAATCGTTGTCGCCCAACTGCAGGCCGGACGGAAGCACCGCCATGCTGGAGTGGTTGAGCTCGACCCGCAGCGACCCTCCACTGCCGACGGAGATCGGGAAGTCGAGACGCTCGTGCTTCACCCGCAGCTCGTCGAGATTTCGCAGGGCCTGTCGGGCGAAGTACCCGATCTCGGGGTCGTGGCGTTTCGCCTCGAGTTCGCTGATGACCACCACCGGCAGCACCACGGCATGTTCGGCGAACCGGAAGATCGCGCGCGGATCGGAAAGCAGAACGGAGGTGTCCAGCACATAGGTGCGCTCGGCCTGCTTGGCCGGTGACGACGCCTTGGGCGACTTCTGCTTCTGGATTGCTGACTCGGTCACGTGCGCTCCATCCCCGGGGCACTCAGGCCGCGGTAACAGTTTGCAAAGGGCCACAATCAACGCGAAACGAGCTTATGTGGCCGCTTCGACCAGGCGCCATACCTGATGACTTGAAACTACGTGCAGGCCGCGGACAGCCCAGCAGCGACACGCCAGAATCAGCGAGCACTCCCCTTTTGGGGGCACGCGCATCAGGCGCTGGCCGCGCTGAGGTAGCTGGCGAATGCGCTGCGCAGCAATTGCAGCGTCTCGTCGTCGGTGCTGGCGTGCACACTCAGGCGGACCGTGCCGGAACGCGCAGTGACCGTCACACCGTGGTTGTACAGTGACGCGCTCAGCACCGTCGAATGGTCGTTGTCCGGCGCGAGCACCACGATCCCGGCACGCTCGGCGGCGCTCCGCGGCGAGACGACCGGAATGGCGAACTCGTCTGCGAGGGCGATCACCTGATCCACACCGGCGGCCACCGCCGCGCTGATCGTATCGACCCCCACCGCGGCGACCTCCTCCAGCGCCGCGGCGAAACAGGCCTGGTCGCGCGGGCTCGGGTGGGTGATCCGGAACGCCGCCGCCCCGCGAACCACGTCACGAACCTCATCGAGTGGCATATCGCCATCGTCGGCGACCCACCCGGAGAGCACCGGATCCAGCTGCTCGGCCGCTCGCTCGCTGAGCGCGAGGAAACCAGTGCCGTGGCCGGCGCGAGCCCACTTCTGACCACCGGAGACGACGACATCCGCCACCGCCCAGGCAGCCTCGGTGACCGTGAAACCCTGCACGGCGTCGACAATCAACATCCGGTCGCCGATCACCTGCCGGATGCCTTCGAGGTCGGCCAGGTAGCCGGTGCGGAAATCGACCAGGCTCACCGCGACCGCGGTCACGTCATCGCTCAGCTGGTCGCGCACCGTTCCGGGCGTGACGCGGCCGTACTCGGTCTCCAGCCAGCGGATCTCGAGGCGCCCAAGGGCGTCGGATGCCCTGGTCGCCGCATACGGAAGGCTCGGGAACTCGGCGGGAGACATGGCGACAACGCCGCTCAACCCGAACATGGCGTGGACCAGCCCGCTGCTGGTGTTGGGCTGGAATGACACTTGGGTCTCGGGGAAGCCGATCAGGCGGGCCACGGCCACCCGCACCCGGGAATCCTGGTTGAACGCCACATCGAGGCTTCCGAACCTCGCGCGGCTCAACGCCTCCGTCTGCGCGTGCTGCTCCGCGATGACGGCGTTGCCGAGCGGGCCGAAACGGGCGAAGTCGAGGTAGCCGGGTTCGTCAGAGAACCCGCCGATGTAGTCGTCAATCGTGCGGGAGCCGATCATCCGCCGAACCGCCGCTCGCGGGTGGCATACGCGCGCAGCGCGCGCAGGAAGTCCACCTCACGCAGGTCAGGGCCCAGTGCCTCGACGAAGTAGAACTCGCTGTGAGCGCTCTGCCAGAGCATGAAGTCGCTCAGCCGCTGTTCACCCGACGTGCGGATGACCAGGTCGGGGTCCGGCTGGCCGCCGGTGTACAGGTGCTCGGCGATCATCTCCGGGGTGAGCACCTCAGCCAGGGCATCGAGGGTGCCACCCTTCTGCTCGTGCTCATTTACGATGCTGCGCATCGCATCCGCGATCTCCCGGCGCCCGCCGTAGCCGACAGCCAGGTTCACGTGAAGGCCCTTGTTGCCGACCGTCCGGCGCTGCGCCGACTCGAGCACGTGCACCAGCGGCTCGGGAAGCCCCTCCGTGGAACCCACGTGCTGCACCTTCCAGTCGCGGTAGTGCGAGAGGTCTTCGGCGAGGTCGGCGATGATCTCGAACAATCCGTCGAGCTCGTCGGTGGTGCGGCCGGTGAGGTTGTCGGTGGACAGCAGGTACAGGGTGGCGACCGAGATATCGAGGTCATCGCACCAGACCAGGAATTCGCGGAACTTCGCCGCCCCGGCGCGATGACCGTGCGCGGCAGTGTCCAGCGAACGCTGCCTGGCCCAGCGACGATTGCCGTCGAGGATCATCGCCACGTGCCTGGGGAGCTCCTGCTTGCTCAACCACCGACGGATACGATTCTGGTACAGGCCATAGAGGATGCCGCGGCCTGACGGAACTTCCTGCTTTCGCACAGGCCTACGCTAGTCCACTCCCGGGCCGGGCGGTGTGCAGCACATTCCGCACCCCGCTGGAATAGGATCGCACCCATGGCAGCTGGGGACGCACGCACCGGAAACGACTCGGTCAGCACGGAGCCGGGCAGCGACCTGCCGAACGTTCCGCTCGTTGAAGACGAGGTGGCGCATGCGGAGGCGAAACCGACTTGGCGCGGCTGGATCCACGCCGGCACCTTCCCGATCGCCATCGTGCTCGGCGCCGTGCTCATCATGCTGGCGGATGGCGCTGCCGCCAAGGTGAGCTCGGCGATCTTCGTCGCGTCTTCCCTCCTGCTGTTCGGGGTTTCCGCGCTCTACCACCGGGTCAACTGGAGCGACAGATCGCGGCGCGTCCTCAAGCGCCTCGACCACGCCAACATCTTCCTGCTGATCGCCGGCTCGTACACCCCGATCACCGTGCTCAGCCTCCCGCAGGAGAAAGCCGTGCTGCTGCTGTGCCTGGTGTGGGGCGGCGCCCTGGTCGGCATCGGTTTCCGCGTGTTCTGGATCGGGGCACCGCGCTGGCTCTACGTGCCGTTGTACGTGCTGCTCGGCTGGGCAGCCGTCATGTTCATCGTCGACTTCTTCAACGCCAACCCGCTGATGATGACGCTGATCATCGCCGGTGGGCTCTGCTACACGCTCGGCGCGGTGTTCTACGGCCTGAAGCGCCCGAACCCGTTCCCCGGAAAGTTCGGGTTCCACGAGATCTTCCACACGCTGACACTGCTGGCGTTCCTCTGCCACTGGACGGCGATCCTGCTGGTCGCCACCAACCCGCCGGTACTCTCTTGAGCCCGCTTCCACGATGACGGTGCTCGTCTTCGATGAGCCTGTTTATTGCGGCGTCATCGACGACAACAAGCGTCAACGTTCGGGTGTATCGGCGTCCGGCCCATCGGTGGGGCGGTCCTGCGTGCCATTCTCCTGGTCGAACAGGGCGGCGGCCTCGGCATCCAGCCTCTCGTTGACCTCCGCACGGTACTGGGTGCGCCGGATCCGCCGCACCATGTCGGTCACCAGCAGCACGACCAGCGCGATGACGAGGAACGTCGCCACGAAGCCGATCACGCCCGGGGTCACCGAGTTCGGGTCGAACTTCGGCTTCTCCTCCGCCCAGAGGACCGACGTCGGCAGGAGCGCGAAAAAGCTGTTGAGCAAGGTCATACCGTGCCATTCTCGGGGTCAGTGATCCCGGCGAAGAGATCGTTTTCGGGTATGGGCGACTCCACCAGTGTTGTCACCAGTTCGTAGTCCTCAAACGGCCACGCCTTCCGCTGCAGGTCGTTCGGCCAGAAGAAGAACGAGCTGTCCGGGGACACCTGGCTGGCATGGGCGCGGAGGGCGCGGTCGCGATGCTCGAAGAAGTCGCCGCACGGCACCTGCGTCGTCGCCAGGTACGGCCGGTCTCGCATCCAGCCCCGCATCTCCTCGAACTCGGCGATCAGCGGCGACTGCGGGTCGTGGGCGACCAGAGCCTCATACATGGCTTCCATGCGCCTGGTGCTGAAGATGCGGTCGTAGTACAGCTTCGACACCCGCCAGGCCGGCCCCGCCTCGGGGTAGCGACTCGGGTCGGCAGCCGCGGCGAACGCCTCCACCGACACCTCATGCGTGCGGATGTGGTCGGGGTGCGGATAGCCGCCGTTCTCGTCGTAGGTCACCAGCACCTGCGGCCGGAACTCGCGAATCACCTTCACCAGCGGTGCGGCAGAGTGCTCGAGCGGGATCAGGGCGAAGCAATCCGGCGGCAGCGGGTCGCCCTCGTCAGGAAGCCCGGAATCGAAGTAGCCGAGCCAACGGTGCTGGATGCCCATGGCATCCTGTGCCGTTGCCATCTCACCGCGACGAAAACCACCCATGTCGCGGTCGGCCGCAGCGCGATTGGCCAGCCCCTCGTTCAGCACATCGCCGCGCTCGCCACCGGTGCAGGAGACGACCATCACCTCGACGCCGCGCGCGGCATAGTAGGCGTAGGTTGCGGCACCCTTGCTCGACTCGTCGTCCGGATGCGCGTGCACGGCAAGCAAACGCAGTGTCACCTGAGGTCCTCCAATGCGAATAGCCTTGATACAAGAGTAGAGGGACGAGACGACAGTGACGGGCCACCCGACGACATCCGCCGCCCCGGCAGGCGACGGCGGCCTGGACGCGCGCTACGGGCGCACCAGGCAGAAGAGCCGCCGCGACCGCACCATCGCCTGGGTCGGGGCAATCGCCTTCGTGCTCGTGTTCACCGCCTGGGTGGTGTGGGTCGCATTCGACGGCACTGGCGACACCATCGGCTCGCGCGACATCGGCCACAAGGTGATCGACGACCGCACGGTGAGCATCAGCTACGACGTCAGCATGCCGCCAGGCACCAGCGCCAGGTGCGCACTCCAGGTGCAGAACGAGAGCCACAACATCGTCGGCTGGAAAGTGGTCGATATTGCCGCCTCAGACAGCTACACGCAGGCGTTCACCGACATGGTACGCACGACGCAGTTGGGCGTCACCGGCTTGATCTACCGGTGTTGGCTGCCCTAGACTGACGTATTCGATCCGGAGATCGGCCAATGGGCCGGTCTCATTTGTTTATCCTGTCTTCGTACAGGCCCGTGGACCGTACCGCAACCAGCGCAGACGGTCCCTTTTCTTTTAGGAGTGCACTATGTCTCAAGAGCTCACCGAAACCTGGTTGACCACCGAGGCCTTCGAACGTCGCACTGCCGAGCTTGAGCGCCTCACCGGCCAAGGCCGTTCTGAGATTGCGAAAAAGATCGAGGCGGCCCGTGAAGAGGGTGACCTGAAGGAGAACGGTGGCTACCACGCCGCCAAGGAGGAGCAGGGCAAGATCGAAGCCCGCATCCGCGTCCTCACCGAGCTGCTGCGCCACGCCAAGGTTGGCGACGCCCCCGAGAACTCGGATGTCGTCGCATCCGGAACCGTGATCACCGCCAAGATCCAGGGCGACAAAGAGGTGTTCCTGATCGGCAGCCGCGAGATCGTCGACGAGAACGACGACGACGACCTCGACGTCTGGAGCGAGGGCAGCCCGCTGGGCGAAGCCATCATGGGGCTGAAGGTCGGGGACAAGACCACCTACATCGCGCCGAACGGCAAAGAGATCAAGGTCGAGATCATCGCGGTCAAGCCTTACCGCGTGTAGCTCTCCCTAGGTGTCGACGCGCGGGTCGTAGCCCGCTTCCTGAAGCCGTTCCAGCACCCGCTGGGCGTGCTCGGATCCGCGCGTCTCGACACTCAGTTCGATCTCGACCTGGCTGATCAACGAGTTGCGCCCACGACGGGTGTGCAGCACCTCGACCACGTTCGCGTTCGCCTCCGATACCAGTTCGGCGACGCGCGCCAACTGGCCGGGGCGGTCGGGGAGCTTGATCCTGATCTTCAGGTGGCGATCGGATGCCGCCAGCCCCAGCGAGATCACCCGCTCCATCATCTGCGGGTCGATGTTCCCGCCGCTGAGGATGACAACCGTGTCACCGTCCGCCTTCACCTGTCCGCTGAGGATTGCGGCGACGCCCGCGGCACCGGCCGGCTCGACCACCAGCTTGGCGCGCTCCAACAGGATCAGCAGTGCCCGGGCGATGTCGTCATCGCTGACCGTGACGACGTCATCGACCATGTGCTTGATGATGTCGAAGTTCAGGATGCCCGGCTTTGCCACGGCGATACCGTCGGCAATGGTGGGGTGCAGCTTGACCTCGGTCGGGACGCCGTTCGCGAGCGACGGTGGGTATGGGGCGGCGCCTTCTGCCTGCACGCCGACGATGCGCACGGTACGTCCGGTCTGGGCGAGCTTCTGCTTGACCGCGCTGGCAACCCCGGAGAGGAGCCCGCCGCCACCGATCGGCACGACCAGGGTCTTCACCGTCGGAAGCTGGTCGAGGATTTCCAGCCCGAGTGTCCCCTGCCCCGCGACGACATCTGCGTGGTCGAACGGCGGGATGAGAACGGCACCGCTCGACTGGGCGAACTCGGCGGCCGCCCGCAGCGGCTCAGTGACACTGTGGCCGCGCAGCACGACCTCCGCGCCGTAGTGTTTCGTCGCCTGCAGCTTGGGCAGGGCGACACCCACCGGCATGAAGATGGTCGCCTTGATGCCGAGCTCGCGTGCCGCCAGCGCTACACCCTGGGCATGGTTTCCGGCCGACGCCGCGACGACCCCGCGCTCGCGCTCCTCGCCAGTCAGCTGGGAGATGCGGTTGTAGGCGCCGCGGATCTTGTACGAGCCGGTGCGCTGGAGGTTCTCGCACTTGAGGAAGACCGGCACGCCCGCCACCTCGGAGAGGAACTGCGAACTCTCCATAGGGGTCACCTTGGCGACCTGTGCCACCCGCACCCGGGCAGCCTCGAACTCGGGCAGGGTGGGTCCGGCCACGACCGGGCGCTCCGGCATCCGCTCATCAAGCATGGCGATCGCCATCCCTCGTGGTGATGACGACCTTGCGGATCGGCGGCGCATCCGATCGCCAGGTTCCCCGCGCGATGTACAGGACCATCGCGTTCAGGGTGGCCACGAACGGCACGGCGAACAGCGCGCCCGGAATCCCGGCGATGTAGCTGCCAGCCGCGACGGCGAGAACGACGGCGACCGGATGCACCTTCACGGCGTTGCCCATCACCAACGGCTGCAGTACGTGGCTCTCAACCTGCTGCACCACGAGCACGATCGCCAGCATGAGAAGCGCGATGAACAGGTCCTTGTAGACGAGAGCAACGAAGACCGCAAGCGCCCCGGTGAACACGGCGCCGACGATCGGGATGAACGACCCCAGGAAGACGGCAATAGAGATCGGGATGACCAGGGGAAGCCCCAGGAAGAAGGCCCCGATACCGATGCCGACCGCATCCACCGCCGCAACAAAGATCTGCACCTTCACGAACTGGGTCAGGGTGCGCCAGCCGGCGTCGCCCGAGCCGCTGATGGCCGGCCGTGCCCGGCGAGGGAGCAGGCGGACGATCCAGGCCCAGATGCGGTCGCCGTCGATGAGCATGAAGAGTGTAATGAACAGGACGAGGAGAACGCCGGCGAGCAGGTGCCCCGCGGTCGAGCCGAAAGACAGGGCGCCACTGATCCACACCTCGCTGTCGCGCTGGATCGCCTCCCAGAGCTGGTCGCCGTAGGCGTTGAGCTGCTCGCCGGTCAGATGCAGTGGTGACTCGAGAAGGAATTGCTTGAAATCATCCCAGGCCTGAAGCGACTGCTCCTGGAGATCGGGAATGCCGGTGCGGACCTGCCACACCACCAGGTAGACGAGTCCGGTGACGATGCCGATCAGGCCGAGTTCGGTGACGGTAACGGCGAGCCACTTCGGCCAGCGGTGGCGCTGCAGGAATTGCACCAGCGGAACCAGCAACGCGGCCAGGAGAAGCGACACGAGAAGGGGGATGAGGATGAGGCGCAGCTGGATGACCAGGTACACGAACAATACTGCGACGCCGGCAATCGCCAGGATCCGCCAGGACCAGGCGCCGGCGATGAGCATCCCGCGGGGCACCAGCTCTTCCGGGGCAGACTGGCGCGCAGCGCGAGCCTCGCTTCTCCTTCTGCCTATCAGCACCGGTTCAGTCTAAACGTGCCCGGCATACCGAGACAGGCATATACAGCGCGCTGGAGCTCAGGGGAAGGCCATTTCTGGCCTTTCCGCGACGCCAGCGCGACGGTCGCCCCGACCGTCGGCCACGATAGCCCCATTGTCGGCACCCCTCGCTATTCTCGGAGGTGATGCACGAGACAATTTCCGCAGCACAGGCGCGGCGCATCGCGCTGGGCGCCCAAGGCCTGGGCCGACCGCGCCCGCCCCAGCCGGGCACCCGCCAGTTGAACAGCCTGATCGAGCGGCTCGGGCTATTGCAGCTCGACTCGGTCAACGTGTTCGAGCGGAGCCACTACCTGCCGGCGTTCGCCAGGCTCGGTGCCTACGACAAGGCCACCCTCGACCGGTTGACCTTCACGAAGAAGAGTCCGTACATCGAGTATTGGGCGCACGAGGCCGCGGTGATCCCCGTCGACAACTGGCCGCTCATGCGCTGGCGGATGGACGACTATCGGCAGCGCATTGCCGACGACGACAGCCACTGGGCACACGACAACCGTCAGATGATCGGCTGGCTCAAGGCCGAGCTTGCTGACAAGGGTCCGTTACCGGCCAGAGCGATCGAGCACGACGCCAACAAGCGCAGTGGCCCATGGTGGGGATGGTCTGATGTGAAGCGTGGCCTCGAGGTGCTGTTTGCCTGGGGCGAGCTGGTGAGCGGTGGCCGCACCCGCTTCGAGCGCACCTATGCCCTGCCAGAGCAGGTTCTGCCGACGCGTGTGCTGAACACTCAGGTGCTGAGGGCGGATGCGGTCAGGCGCCTGGTCGAGCATGCCGCACGCGCGCACGGCATCGGGACCGCGAGCGACTTCGGCGACTACTTCCGTCTGAAGTCCAGGGACGCCCTGCCTGCCCTGCAGGAGCTGGAGGACGCTGGCATCCTGTTGCCGGTCACCGTTCGAGGGTGGGAGCGAGCCGGTCGCCCGGCGCGTGCCTGGTTGCATCGGGACGCGCGAATCCCTCGCCGCATCGAGGCGACCGCACTGCTGTCCCCGTTCGACCCGGTGGTGTGGGAGCGAGCCCGGGCAGAACGGATGTTCGGCTTCCGCTACCGCATCGAGGTCTACACACCGCAACCGAAACGGGTCTACGGCTACTACGTGCTGCCGCTCCTCATCGATGACCGGCTGGTCGGTCGCATCGACCTGAAGAGCGATCGGCAGAACAGCGTGTTACGAGTGCAGGCCTCCTGGACGGAGCCGGATGCCCCGGCGGACGCTGCGGCCCGCCTGGCACCGCTGCTGCGGGAAATCGCCGCCTGGCAGGGACTCGAGCGGGTCGAGGTGATGGCGCGGGGCGACCTCGCCGGTGCGGTCGCCGCCGAACTCGGCCAGCGGGCGCTGCTGCCCGACTGATACTGCTGGAACACCGAGCTGGCTAAAACTTGGGCGCGTTGTCCAGCAGGCGACGGATGCGATCGGGCAGCGGCGGGTGCGTGCTGAACATCCTGTCGATGATGCCCGGCTTCGTCGGGTCGCTGATCCACATGTGGGCCATGGTGGAGTTCTGCCGCTTCATCGGCCGCCCGTACTCGCCGAGCTTGTGCAGGGCGCTGGCCAGCGCTTCAGGATGCCGCGTGGTCAAGGCCCCTGTCGCATCCGCCAGGTACTCGCGCTGCCTCGACACCGAGGCCTGCACCACGGTGGCGACCAGCGGTGCAATGATCATTGCGGCGAGGCCGAGGACCAGCATGATCGGATTGCTGTTGTTGTTATTGCGGTTGCCGCCGCCGAACCACATCATCCGCAGCAGGATGTCGGCAATCAAACCGATCGCCACGACCAGGCCGAACACGATCATGGTCACGCGGATGTCGTAGTTCTTGACGTGGCCCATCTCGTGGGCCATCACGCCTTCCAGTTCGGAGTCGGTCATCAGGTCGAGCAGACCGGTGGTGGCCGCGACGATGGCGTGCTCCGGGTCACGTCCGGTGGCGAACGCATTCGGTGCCGGGTCATCGATGATGTACACCTTCGGCATCGGCATGCCGGTGGTGATGGCGAGGTTCTCGACGGTCCGGTACAGGCGCGGGTTGTCCGCCTTCTGGATCTGCTTCGCACCACTCATCGCCACAGCCTGGCGGCCGGCGGCGAAGTACTGGATGAGCGCGTAGACGCCGGCGCCGATGATGGTCCCGATGGTGATGAACCAGGGGTCGCCACCGAGCATGACGGATGCCGCCCAGCCGAGAACGCCGATGATCACCACGAACAGCAGGATGATGAAGATCGTGTTGCGCTTGTTCTTGGCTATGGCGCTATACATCGGGTGAACCTATCTCGCATCGAAGATTTCGATACGCCGCTGGCGGCTACTCAATCTGATTGAACTGTGCTTATTTATTCTGGGGATTCAATCAAAACTGCACGCGGGGCGGCTCGGCGATGGCCGCAGAGTCGGAGACCTCGAAGAACTCGCGCTCCGAGAAGCCGAGGCCGCGAACGAACAGGGTGTTCGGGAAGACCTTGATCTTCGTGTTCAGCTCGCGCACTCCACCGTTGTAGAACCGGCGGGATGCCTGGATCTTGTCTTCGGTGTCGACCAGCTCGCCCTGCAGCTGCAGGTAGTTCTGGCTGGCCTGCAGTTGGGGGTACGCCTCAGCGACGGCGAAAATGCTCTTGAGGGCCTGCTGCATATGGTTCTCGGCGACGCCGGCCTCGGCCGGTGTGCCCGCGGTGAGCGACTCGGCGCGCGCCTTGGTCACTGCCTCGAAGACGCCCTTCTCGTGCGCCGCATAACCCTTGACGGTCTCGATCAGGTTGGGGATCAGGTCAGCACGCCGCTTCAGCTGCACCGTGATGTCGCTCCACGCTTCATCCACTCGCACATTCAGGGTGACCAGTCCGTTGTACGTCGTCCACAGGTACACGCCGACAATCACGACGAGTAGGACGATGATGCCTACGACGATTAGTAGTTCCATTACTGAAAGCTCCTCTGTGCTGCGTTCCCCGTGCGCTGCACGGACCTGCTTCGGGTGGGCGCGCTTCGCTGCACGCTGAGAATAACTATAACGAGCCTGAACCGCTATTCGACTGTGAAAGCATCCGCGCCCTCGGCAGAAGCTAGGCTCGCAGCGTGGCGGTGGAGAAAGATGGTGCGAAGCCGGCCCGTCCCCGCGGTAGGCGGGGTGGCGGCACTGATTCGCGTGCCGAGATCGTTGCGGCCGCGAGCAGGGAGTTCATCGACCACGGCTACGACGCCACGTCTTTCCGCGGTATCGCCCGTCGGGCCGGCGTCGACGCGGCACTGGTTCACCATTACTTCGCAGACAAGGCCGAGCTTTTCACCGAGACGGTTCAGGCGCCCATCCGGCCCGACAAGATCGTCTCGCAAATTCTCCAGGGCCCGCGCGACCAGGTCGGCGACAGCCTGGTGCGGATGCTGTTGTCGACCATGGAGGCACCCAAGACCCGCGACCGGGTGATCGGGCTCATCCGCACCGCCCTCGGCCACGACTTCGCCGCCACCATGCTGCGGCAGTTCCTGTTCCGGGAGGTGTTCCACCGCATCGCGGAGGGGCTCGGCGTTCCGGACGGCGAGCTTCGGGCCACCCTCGCGGCCACCCAGATCGTGGGCCTCATGGTGGTGCGGTACGGGGTCAGGGCCGAGCCGCTGGCATCCGAGTCGGTCGACGAGGTGGCCAGACGGGTCGGACCGGTGATCCAGTGGCACCTCACGGGGTACCCGGGCGACCTTTCCATTGACAATCCGGCTGGTCACGCAGAATAATTCATCGCATGATGAATTCAGTGGATGCGGCCGTCGACATTCAGGGGCTTCGGGTTCGCCGCGGGAAGAATGAGGTGCTTCACGGCATCGACGTGCGCGTCCCGCGCGGAAGCTTGGTCGGCCTGCTCGGCCCCAGCGGCTGTGGGAAGACCACCCTGATGCGCGCCATCGTCGGGGTGCAGCGCGCGGTGACCGGCCGGGTGACGGTGCTCGGCTCACCCGCCGGCGAGGCGTCGCTGCGGCATCGCGTCGGGTACATGACCCAGGAGGTGAGTCTGTATGACGACCTCACCGTGCGCCAGAACGTCGCCTACTTCAGCTCGATCCTCGGCTCGGACCGGGCGGATGTCGACCGCGTGATCGAGGCGACCGACCTTACTCCGCAGGCGAACCAGTTGGTGGCGACGCTCTCCGGAGGAGAGCGCAGTCGCGCCTCCCTCGCCGGGGCGCTGCTCGGCTCCCCTGAATTGCTCGTGCTCGATGAGCCCACCGTCGGTCTCGACCCGGTGTTGCGGGTCGAGCTGTGGACCATCTTCCACCGGCTGGCCGAGCAGGGTGCAACACTGCTGGTGTCCAGCCACGTCATGGACGAGGCGACGCGCTGCGACCGCCTGCTCCTCATGCGTGACGGGGACATCCTCGCCGACGACACACTCGACGGCCTGCGCGACAAGACCGGGGCGGCCGACGCCGAGGGGGCGTTCCTCGCCCTGATCAGGAGCCATCCGAAGCACGCGGCGGCCAGCCAGGAGGAGGCATCATGAACGTCATCCGAACATTCGCCACCGCCGGGCGCGTGCTCGGGCAGATCCGCCACGACCCGCGCACCGTCATGTTGCTGCTGGTGGTCCCCAGCCTGCTGATCGGGCTGATGGCCTGGCTGTTCGACGACACCCCGGTGTTCGCGCAGGTAGGCCCGGCGATGCTCGCACTGTTCCCGTTCATCATCATGTTCCTGATCACCAGCATCTCGACGCTTCGAGAGCGGCGGAACGGCACGCTGGAACGGTTGCTCGCACTGCCGCTCGGCAAGCTCGACTTCATCCTCGGCTACACGCTGGCGTTCGGCCTGCTCGCCATCCTGCAGGCTTCGATCGCCGTCGGATTCGCCGTCTGGGTGTGCGGCCTCGAGATCGAAGGGTCGCTCTGGTTGCTGCTGGCGGTCGCTCTGGCGGATGCCGTGCTCGGCACCACGCTCGGCCTGCTGGCGAGCGCGTTCGCGCAGACCGAGTTCCAGGTGGTGCAGTTCATGCCGGCGCTGGTGTTCCCCCAGGTGTTACTGGGCGGCGTGTTCCTCCCCCGCGATCAGATGCCGGATGTGCTGTATGCCATCTCCGATTGGCTCCCGTTATCGCACGCAATCGACGCGCTCAATGCCGTGTCGCGCGGCAGCGAGGATGACGCGTATATCGGCGGCAAGCTGCTCATCATCGCGGCGTTCGCGGTGGGGGCCGTCGTGCTCGGGTCGATCACGCTGCGCCGCCGCACCCCCTAGCCCTCATAGTGCCCGTTCCGGATGGATGTGCCCGGCAGAACGGGCACATCCATCCGGAACGGGCACTATGAGGGGCCGAGGATGCGGGCCAGGTGCGGGTTGGCGAAGACGCGATCGGGGTCGAGGCGATCCCGCAGGGTGACGAAGTCGCGGTGGTGCGGATACAGCTCCCCGAGCGTCGTCGAGTTCAGCGTGTGGATCTTCCCCCAGTGCGGCCTGCCGCCGAACTGCCGCATGATCCGCTCCACCGCGGCGAAGTACTCCCGGTAGTCCTCGCGCCAATACCGGTGCACCGCAATGTACCCGGTCGCACGGCCGTAGGCGGTCGACATCCACAGGTTGTCGGATGCCGCGGCGCGCACCTCGATCGGGAACGAGACCTTCCAGCCGCGACTGCTGATCAGTTGGCGGATGTCCCGCACAGCCTGCGGGACGGCGGCCAGCGGCAGCGCGTACTCCATCTCACGGAACCGCACGCTGCGCTGGGTGGTGAACACCGACGTCGACAGGTCGGTGAACTCGCGGTTGCCGGTGAGCCGTGTCGCTACCCGGTTGATGGCCGGCACGGAGAACGGGACTGCCCGCCCCACTGAGCAGGTCACGGCGAAGACCCCGTTGGCGAGCAGGCGGTCGTCCACCCAGCGGCGGGTCGCCCCCAGCGGCTGGCGCACAGCATCCGTCGGCAACCGGGTGTTGGTCTTGGTCAGCACCGTCTCGGTGTGCGGGAACCAGTAGAACTCGAAGTGGTCGACCGCAGCGGCGCGGGCCTCGAAGTTGTCGACGACGGATGCCAGTGGTTCCGGCTTCTCGACGGCGTGCAGCAGGAAGGCGGGCACGCACTGCACCGTCACGTCCACGATCACGCCGAGCGCCCCGAGGCTGAGCCGCACCGCCGGGAGCAGCTCGGCGTTCTCCGTCTCGCTGACCGTGAGCACCGAGCCATCCGCCGTCACCAGGGTGACTGCGACGAGTTGCGCGGCCAGCCCGCGGAAGCCGGCCCCGGTTCCGTGGGTACCGGTGGAGGTCGCCCCGGCGATGGTCTGCGTGTCGATGTCGCCCAGGTTCTCCATGGCGAGCCGGTGCGGGGCGAGCAGGGCAGGCAGCTGGTGCAGGTTGGTGCCGGCAGCGATCCTGACGCGACCGGTCGCCGCGTCGACGTCGAGCAGGCCGTCGAGCCCTGCGAGATCGAGTTGCAGGCCGGGTGCTGCGGCGATGGACGTGAAACTGTGCCCGGCACCGACCGCTTTCACCGGCAGGCCGAGGTCGCGTGCGAAGAGGATGGCGGCCTGCACCTCGCCGACGTTCGTCGGCTGGACGACGTACTGCGGCACAATGCTCTCGCTGCGGCCCCAGTTCTGCCAGCGCGTGCCCGGCGTCGCGGTGATCCCGGTCGTCGTCATGCGAATGCCTTCCCTTCACCGCGGTAGGTTGGCAGCTTGGCGACAACCTCGCCACCATCGACCAGCGCGAACTCGTTCAGGTGCTCGGACAGTTCCCCGGCCTTGGTGTGGCGCCACCAGACCCGGTCGCCGACCTGCAGTCGGGCGGCAGCATCACCGATCACCGGCGTCTGTACCTCGCCGGCCATCTCCCTCGCCACCAGGCGGAGGCCCTCCGGCCATACCGGGCGGGGCAAACGGTCGGATGCCGGCGGCCCGGATGCGATCCAGCCTCCCCCGAGAATGGTCGCCTTGTCAGGCGCCGGCTTCCGCACCACCGGGAGCGCGAAAGCGGCCGCTGGTGCCGGGCGAAAGCGCGTGTAGTTGTCGAAGAGGTGCGGACCGAACAGTCCGCTTCCGGCCGCGATCTCGGTCACCGCCTCCTCGGCGCTGGTGGTCTCCAGCGAGCCGGTTCCTCCGCCGTTGACGAACTCGAGCTGTGCAAGCTCCCGTACGGCGGCCACGGCAAGCGCACGACGCTCGGCCAGTTCGCGAACCGATTGACGCTGGATCCAGCGGACGGCAGCACCCATCACCGGCTTGCCCGCGGGGCTATCGGCCAGCCCGGCGACCTGCCCCTCATACGCCATCATCCCGACCAGGGAGAAACCGGGACGCGTCACGATCCGGGAGGCGAGCGCACGGGCATCCGCTGCCGAGTGCACCGGGGACCGCCAGGTGCCGACGTGACCGAGCAGGCGCGAGTTCCAGGATGCGTCGAGCTCGAGGCAGACGCGGATCGGGTTGCGTGCGTTCGGCGCGATCACGGAGTCGATGAGGTCGAGCTGGTCGAGCGAGTCGACCATGAGGGTGACCCTGGACGCGAGGGTCTCGTCGCGGGCCAGCGCAGCGATGGCAGTGCGGTCGGCGGTCGGGTAGCCGACAACCACGTCGGCGATGCTCCCTCCCGCCAGCCAGAGCGCCTCCGGGAGCGTGTAGGCGAGCACGCCGCGGTAACCGGGCAGAGCGAGCACCGCGTCAAGGACCTGCCGCACCCGCACCGACTTGCTGGCGACCCGGATGGTGGTTCCGCTCGCCCGGTCGAGCATCGAGTGGGCGTTGTGGGCGAGCGCGGCGAGCGAGATCACCCCGAACGGCGGATCCAGCTCAGTGGTGGCCGCCTCCAGCGCCGGCCAATAGTCGGCCGGACGCTCCCACGGTGTCGCTGTTGGGCGTTCGAGTGGGAACGACATCAGCGCACGCCCTTGATCGGGAGCACGGCGAGGGCCCCGAGCAGCGCGACAGCGCCGGCCAGCAGGAACAGCCCCTGGAAGCCGGCCAACGCGGCAACGATGAATGCACCCAGCAGCGGCGCGATGGCTTGAGGCACGGCGGATGCGATGTTCATGATCCCGAGGTCCTTGCCGCGACTCTGCGCATCCGGCAGCACCTGGGTGGCCAGCGCCTGGTCGACCGACAGGAAGGTGCCGTAGCCGAGGCCCAGGATGCCGGCGGCCACCATGGCGACGGTGAGGTCAGGCACCAGGGCGAGCAGCAGGGCGGCGACCGCCTGCAGGGCTCCGGCGAGGAAGACGAACATCTTGCGCCGCCCGAGCTTGTCGCTGAGCCGGCCGAAGATGAGCGACGACGCGATGACGAACACCATGTAGATCAGGGTCAGCACGATCAGGCTGCCCTCGGCATCCGCTATTCCCAGGTCGAGCCCGTAGGCGAGGAAGTAGAGCAGCAGGGAGGTGCCGAACGCGTTGCCGAAGTTGACCAGGATGCGGCTCGCGAGGGTCCAGCCGAAGTCGGGGAACCGGGTCGGGCTGATCCAGAACCCCTGGATCAGGGTGCGGAGGGTGAGCGCGGTGCGGTACTCCAGCGGGAGCACTTCGTCCTTGATCCTCAGCAGGAATGGGAGAACCAGCAGCACCAGGAGGGCCGCCATGACCGCGTACCCGAGAAACTGCCCGACGAAGAGCTCGGTGACCAGGATCAGCCCCAGGATGGTGCCGACCGCTTGAGGTGCGGAGATCCAGCCGGAGATGAAGCCACGCTGGTTCACCGGAACCTGGTCGGAGATGGTGGCGGTGAGCGCCGCCGTCAGCATGCAGAACCCGATCAGCGCGAGCGACCAGAACAGCCCGATGCCGAACATGGACTTCTGGGTGCCGAGGGCGAGCAGGGCGAAGGCGAACAGCAGCGCTCCCCCGAGAATCCAGGGCCGGCGCCTTCCGAACCGGGACACGGTGCGGTCGGACAGCGCGCCGGTGAGCGGGTAGGCGACCAGCGCACACAGCCCGGCGATTCCGGAGATGATGCCGAACGCCACGACGTTGTCCACCCAATAGTTGGAGCCGAGCTGCGCCTCGACCTGCACCGGCAACAGCAACTGCACCGGGGTGAGCTGTGCCATCCAGATTCCGAGCCAGGCGGTCGCGAACAGGGCGATCCACCCGCCTGTCACTGCCCTGGTCGGTTCAGCGAACGGGGCCGGTGCGACGTCAACGTTGACGGTCATCATGGGGTCTCCTTGCGGTCGGGTACGGCGAGGGCGGTGATGGCGGTTGCGGCGAGGTCCAGGGTGCGGGAGGCGGCATCCGCGTCCCGATCGGCCAGCCAGGCGAGGGTCACGCCGTCGGTGAAGACGACGACGAGCCGGGCGACATCGTCGACCGGTATGGCCCAGCGCATCCCGGTGAGCTGCGCTCCCACCTCTAGCACCTCGCGAACGGTGGCGTGGTAGCTCGCGTACTGGGCCCGCGGGAGGTCGGCCAGGTCGTCGGTGCGAAGGCTGTAGTGGAACAGTTCGAACATCGCCTGCTCGTGGGCCGGCCGCGCGACCACCAGGTCGAAGTAGGCCTGAAGACCGGCGCGCACCGTGGTGCCGAGGTCGGCTCCGGGCTCGAGGGAGTCGACGGCGGCGGCCTTCTCCCCTTCGACGACGGATGCCACGACCTCGCGAATCAGCTCGTCCCGAGACCGGAAGGCATAGTGGAAGCTCGCGAGCGGCATGCCGGCCTCGGCGACGATGGCACGGGTGCTGGCGGCGTGCACGCCGTCGCGGTCGATCACCCTCAAGGCGGCTTGCACGAGCGCAGCGCGCCGGTCGGCGGATGACACGCGTGCCATGGCTTCCCTTCGTCGCGGCGGTGCGAATTAGGTCGGTGCGAATTAGGTTGGTGCGAATTAGGTCGGTGCGAGCAAACTGGGTCAGTCGTCCAAGACGGTCGACCGAGTTGGTTCATAATGGCGTGGCACGGGTTGTGCTGTCAACCGGCCGGCCGCTCGCATCCGTCGTCTGATCATGAGACAGCCGATGAGAACCGTGAACTTTCCGGGTGCCGCGCTGGTGCTCGGATGCCTGCTGCTGGCCGGATGCGCATCCGCACCCACCGAAGGCCCGCCGTCGATACCGGATGGCGAGACTGCTGCCGAGACTGCCATCGGCCCGGTTCCACTCCTTTCCATGGGCTGCGAAGAGCTGATCGAACTGACGGCCGTGCAGGAGGCCCTCGGTTCGGTGGAGCCGGGCACCGACCCGGTGCGGGTGCCGGGCGGTTCCTGGGCGCTCAGTCAACTCGGAATCGCGCAGGCGGGAGCGCTCGAATGCTATTGGGGCGATGACGCCGCACCGCAGGGCGACTACGCGCGCTACCTGATCGTGACCGTGCTGCCCGGTGCCGCACAGGCGTGGCAAGCCCAGCAGTCCGAACTCGCGTCGTGGAGCCAGCCGTTCGCCGGGCACGGCGATGCCGGGTTCGCCGATTGCGACGGAAGTGCGAACTACCGCTCCTGCACATATGACGTGTTGGTCGGAGCGAACTGGCTGCACGCGGAAGTGATGAACCTGGACGCCCTGGAAGACGCCGCCCCGATCATCCGCATCCTGACCGACTCGGTAGCCGCTGCCGACCCGGTGGAGGCGACCTGGTCCGCGACCACGACATTGCCGACGGCCTGCGGCGACTGGTTGACCGCCGAAGAGATCAACACTGCGCTCGGTATGGAGGGCATCGCTGAGAGGGACTACCCACTGTCGATGCCGATCATCCTGAACGAGGGGCTCAGCGGAGGCCTCGCATGCTCGTGGAGCAACTCGTACTCGTCAGTCCAGGCCATGCCGGTCGGTGCCGCGGCACTGCCCGACGCGGAGTGGGCGTGGGACGCCGCCTGGGCGAAACCGCGACCCGACCGCAACCCGGCGACGCCGCTGGGCGGCATGGGCGACCAGGCCTACTCCGGATGCGCGACGGACGAGAATGTCTGCTTCGTCGATGTGTTGTCGAATGGCACCTGGATCACCGTGCACGGGAACAAGGAGGCCGGAATCGCCGGCCTGACGCAGATCGCGGCACTGGCACTGGCGAACCTCGGCGGTTGACCCCTACGTATCGATTCCTCATCCTTTAGATGGATATTCGCCGCCCAGCGGCACTATCGCTGGCTGCTGTCAGTTTCGCTCATTAGATTGAATGCCAGTGTCCCTTCACACAGCAGCCAGGTCAGCGCGTCCCGTTTGCCGCCGCAGACGTCACGCCAGACTTCGCAGTGCCCGGATGCTCATGGCCACCCTGGCCCTCACGGTCGCCTTCGGTGGAGTGGGCGCGTCCGCGGCATGGGCCGACGAGACCCCTCCACCGACGTCCACACCGTCAGCCACCCCGCCTCCGGAAGAGCTCCAGCCTGCATCCGCTGTGACCATCACCTCGCATGCCGATGACGACTTCCTGCCGAGCAACGCAGCCACCGTCAGCGGGAAGAAGTCCGCTGGAAGCAGCGTTGTCGTGACCGCCGGCGGGAACACCTTCTGCAGCATGCCGGTGACCGATCCGGCGAGCACCGACTGGGGCTGCTCCGGGACTCTTCCCAACGGGTCAGACCTCACCCTCACAGCGACCGAAACCCTCGCCGACGACAGCACCAGCCAGGCGACGGTGACCGTGCACGTACTGGGCCCGCCCACCCTGACTCCGACATCCCCCCAGGAGACACGCGGTGTCGCCTCCGGTACGGGATATCCGGGATCGGCCATCACGCTGTTCGTGAACGGGGCAGCTCAGAGTTGTAATGCCCTGGTTGCCCCCAACGGCAAATGGATCTGCACCATCGCTGGCGGCCCGGGAGAATACGACGTCCAGGCAGAACAGACCACGATGATGGGTGGTTTCGGCAGGACTTCGAACCCGAGCAGTCAGGTGACCATCGTGGTGAACCCGGGGCCGCCCACCGCGACCCCGGCCCCGGTGATCCCGCCGCCGGCACCCATCCGCCCCCCGTCTGCACCGGTGGTCCCGGAAGAGCCGGCTCCCACGCCCACACCGTCACAAACCCCTGACGAGCGGGCGGATTCCGGAACCCTTCCCTGGCTCGACCGCCCCATCTTCCCGGGGCCGGGTGGGGAGGGGCCAACGGCCAGAGAGGCATTGACCAATTGGGGCACGTCGACCGGTTTCGGGTCGCGCCTCCCCACCCCGCAGGAGACGGTCACAACTGGCAATTGGTTGTGGGCGCCACTGCTCGCCATCGCCTTCATCGGGCTCATCGCCCTGCCCCTCCGCCTGCTGGCAACTACGCTCCGCGGAAGGTTCACCTTCCGCAAACCGCAGTTCGCCGGACGCAATCGGGGAGCAGTGGTCGCTGAAGAGCCGGTTCCACGCAATCCGTGGCTGATGGGAGCCGTGCCGCTCGCCGCCACGGCCGGGCTGATCGTGCTCGCCCAGGGGCTCAACGGAGAGGTGCGCTACCTGAGGCTGCTCTTCGCCGTCGGCGCGGGGCTGGCAATCCTCAACGTCGTCGGTGTCGCGATCGCCACGAGATTCGCCTCCCGCGGCCAGGGGGTGACCGGCCGGCTGCGGTTCCTCCCGCTCCTCCTGCTCATCGCAGCAATCGCCACCGTGCTGGCCCGCGTCACCGGAATGGAAACGCCGCTGGTCGGCGGCGTGCTGATCGGCGTCGGCTTCGCGCTCTCGGTACCGGCCAGACCGCGTGCCCTCGTCAACCTCGCCCAGGTGGGTGGGGTGCTTGCGCTGGCAATGGTGGCGTGGCCGTTGCACAGCCTGATGGGCACAGTCGAAGGATTCTGGGCATCCGTTCTCTACGAAATGTTGGCGACCGTGAGCCTTGCCGGACTCGGATCCGCGCTGATCCTCATGCTCCCGATCGGCGCACTACCCGGCCGGGTGGTGCTCGAGTGGTCGCCGAAGGCGTGGTTCGCCGCCACACTCGTGGTCGGCACGGTAGCCGCAGCCGTACTGTTGGGCGGCATCCAGCCGACCTTCCCGATGCTCGCAACGCTGCTGACCGTCATCGGGTTCGCTGCAGTGTGCGTGGCCGTCTGGGCCTGGACCAACTACGTCGAAGTGTCCCGCGTCTGACACTGCGGCGCCGAGCGAGTACACCGAGCCAGTGCTCCGTGCGAGTACCCCCAGTGGGACTCGAACCCACACTTGGACGATTTTAAGTCGTCTGCCTCTGCCAATTGGGCTATGGGGGCCCGCGACCAGCCTGCCCTGCAGATTACGGCAGCTGCAGACTACAGCGGCCTGGACTTACAGCAGTTGCAGACTACAGCGGCTCAGACTACGGCTGCTACCTGCCGGCCGAAACCTTCTCCTTGGCGGATGCCGCCGGCCCCGCGGGTGCCGCCTTCTTGGCCGACGCCGCCTTCGGACGCGCGGCGAACTCCTCGAAGGAGGCACGCGGATAGCGGCGAGCCTCCAGGGAGACGATGTCGCGGCGCAGGAAGAAGTTGAGGAACCAGACCACGAAGACGCGGATCTTGCGCTCCCAGGTGGGGATGGCCAGGCCGTGGTAACCGCGGTGCATGAGCCAGGCGATCAGGCCCTTGATGGCCAGGTTGCCAGCCTGGAAGACACCCTCACCCAGGCCGATGCCGGCAACGGCACCCTGGTTCTTGTGGAAGTAGTCCTTGGGCTCGTCGCCGCGGAGGGTGGCCACAATGTTCTTGGCCATCAGCTTGCCCTGGCGCACCGCGTGCTGGGCGTTGGGAACGCAGAAGCCGCCAACGCCGCCACCCGACAGGTCGGGTACCGCGCTGACATCACCGGCGCCCCAGGCATCCGGAACCACCTCGCCGTCTTCGGTCACGACGCGCAGGTCGGTGCCGACGCGCAGGCGCCCACGCTCCTCCACCGGAAGATCCGTGTTGCGCACGACCGGGTTGGCCATGACGCCTGCGGTCCAGACGATAGTGTCCGACTCGAACGATTCACCGGTCGACATTTCGATGACACCGTCGACGGCGGACGTGAGCTGCGTTTCGAGGTGCACGTCAACACCGCGCGACTCGAGGTTCTTGATCACCCAGTGGCTGGTCTCCAGCGACACCTCCGGCATGATGCGCCCCATGGCCTCGATGAGGTGGAAGTGCGTGTCGTCGAACGACAGCGTCGGGTAGTAGCGCAGCAGTGAACTGGCCAGGCTGCGCATCTCGCCGATCGCCTCGATACCTGCGAATCCGCCACCGACCACCACGAAGGTGAGCAGGCGGTCACGCTCGGGGCCGGCCGGGAGGTTGGATGCCTTCTGGAAGTTGGTGAGGATGCGGTCGCGGATCTCGACGGCCTCCTCGATGTTCTTGAGGCCGATCGCCTCGTCGGCGACACCCGGAATCGGGAAGGTGCGGCTCACAGCGCCTGCGGTCACGACGATCACGTCGTACTGCTGCTGCCACGGCTTGCCCACCTCGGGGGTGATGGTCGCCGTCTTGTTGGCGTGGTCGATCGCGGTGACCTTCGCGGTCACGACCTCGGCCGACTTCGAGAGGTGCCTGCGCAGCGGAACCACGGCGTGACGCGGCTCGATCGACCCGGCAGCCACCTCAGGGAGGAACGGCTGGTAGGTCATGTAGGGCAGAGGGTCGACCACCGTGACTTCCGCTTCACCGCGGCGAAGCCACTTGTCAAGCTTCAGGGCAGTGTAGAAACCGGCATAGCCGCCGCCGACAATCAGGATTTTAGGCACGACCTATAGCTTACCGCCTGTCGCGAACCCGCCTGAACGAGCGAACGGCGGCCACAGCGGATGCCGTCAGCAGCCCCCCGAAGGTGCCGTAGACCAGGAGCGGCACGCCAACCGTCCTCAGCGAATCCACCGTCGGCAGCAGCGTGCCCAGCGGATTCTCCGGCCCGGCAATCGGAGCCGGGGCGGGCGTCGGCGTGGGAGTGACGGTTTCCGTGGGCACGTCGGAAGGCTGCGAGTCTGCGCGCCGGTAGAGGCGGATCCATTCCTCCAACTGGTCGGCAGGGTTGTCAGTGACCGGCGCGACATTGGCAAGCACGGCGGCGGCGGCATTGATGCGGCCGTGCCCGTAGATCGGGCTCACTTTTTCGCCGCCGACCTGCGTCGCGGTGGCGGTGATGCGGTTGATCACGTTGCCGGCATCCAGCTCCGGATGCGCCGAGCGCACCAGGGCGACCAGGCCGGCCACCAGCGGGGTCGCCCCACTGGTCCCGTTCCACAGCACGTACTCGCCACCCGGCACGGCACCCACCAGTTCCTCGCTCGGCGCCGCAACCGAGATGGTGATCCCCTGGGATGATGCGTCGAAGCTGGCCGAACCGTTCCGGTCGACACCGGCAACCGTCAGCACGCCGGGCATGGTGGCCGGGGCGCCGACCTGCGTCGTACCACTCCCCCGGTTGCCGGCGGCCGCGACGATCACAACGTCGTGCTGCATCGCGTAGAGGAACGCGTCGTCCCAGCTCTCCGGCCACTCCAGCGTGTTGCGGGTGAGGGACATGTTGATGACATCCGCACCGTTGTCGACCGCCCACCGCACCGCCGTCGCGATCTGGTCGTCAGAGCTGACGTTTCCCGCACCGAACCCCATCGAGATCGCCAGCAACTTCGCCTCCGGCGCGACGCCGATGACGCCGGCCCCGTTGCCGTGACCGTGCCCGGCGAGCAGTGAGGCAACCATGGTCCCGTGGTTGCTGGACTCGCCGACCGGGGTCTGGCCGTTCGCTGCCCCGACGCCCGAGACATCCGTTCCGGCAATGACCTGACCGGTCAGGTCCGGGTGGCTTCCGTCGATACCGGTGTCGATCACCGCGACCGTGACGCCGGCACCCCGGGTGGTGTTCCACGCCTGGCTGATGCCGTACTGGTCCAGCCAGTATTGGCGGTCGCGGATGGAGTCGGCCGCCGCCGGGGAGGCAATCACCAGCACCGAGGCGACGATGCCCAACGAGGCCAGCGCTGCCAGCCAACGCCTCATCATCCGGCGCTGCTGTCCGGCTCAGCTGTTGAATGGCCTTTTGCCTTCGCCGAATAGTCGGCGCACTCGCAGACGCTCGGTGACCAGGCGCAACGCTCGAGCGCGAGGTCGCCGATCGGGTTCACCCCGGGGCCGGCCGCGAGGGAGTGCCCGACCAGCGCGTGCAGGCACTTGACCCGGCTGGGCATTCCGCCGGCGGAGATGCCGGCGATCTCCGCAACATCCTCGATGCTGGCGCGGTCGGCGAGGTACGCCTGGTGCGCGGCCTCGTACGCCACCGCCGTTTCGCCCTCGAGCAGTGCAGCCAGCTCAGGCATCACCCCCGTCGCCTCCAGGGTGGAGACGGCTGCAGTCGCCGCCGGGTGGCTCAAGTAGTAGAGGGTCGGGAACGGTGTTCCGTCGTCGAGGCGCGGCTTCGTGGCAACGACCGTCGGGGCGCCGCACACACAGCGCGCCGCGATACCGATCACGTTGCGCGCGGGACGGCCCAGCTGGTGCGACACTGTGGCGATGTCGGCATCCGTCGGAGCGTCGAAGGGTGGCGTGGTCACGAAAAGTCCTGTCTCGGCGTTCTTGTTCTCTCTGGTTCTATTCTCACTGCGCACCCTGGATGACCGGGGCGATGATCTCATCCGGAGCAGCCTCGGTCAGCCCGGCTGTGAGAACCGACGACAGCATGGTCTTCACCCAGTCCACCTCGGTCGTCTGCAGCTCGTCGCTGATCGGAACACCGTTCGGGGTGACGACGGTCGCGCCGTCATCGATCACCAGGTAGCTGAACTCCCCCGGCTTCACGTAGTAGAGACGTTCGCGGGCCTGGGTTTCGACGTAGCTGGGGTCATCCCAGCGGGCGCGCTGGTCTTCGAGCTCGTCGAGTGCGTCCTCCGCAGCCTGCACCTGCGCCTCGAGGGCAGCGATCTCCTGCCGCTGGTCGACCCAGATGCGCAGCGACGGTGCCAGCACCACGATGAACAACACGATGATGGCGAGGGTCATGATCGTGAAACCGGACAGGCGGATGCCACGCAGCCAGTTCGCGCTCGCCCCGGGTGCGGGCATGGCGACGGCAACCTTCTGGGTACGCGGCCGCCTGGTCATGCGAAAAGCCTAACTTGCGGCAGCCGGGAGACCGCCGCTGACCCGCCCCTTACCCGGCTGACGACCGCAGGACAGCGGGTCGAGCTTGTCGAGCGTTGCACTGAGCTTGTCGAAGTGACCAATCGAGCTTGCCGAGATGTGGTGCGAGGCTTCGGCAGGCTCAGGTGGTCTGGGCAAGCTGAAACCGAACGTCAGCCCTTGAAGCGCGGGAAGGCGCTGCGTCCCGCGTAGACCGCGGCAGCGTCGAGTTCCTCCTCGATGCGCAGCAGCTGGTTGTACTTGGCCACCCGCTCAGAACGTGCCGGTGCACCGGTCTTGATCTGGCCGCAGTCGGTGGCGACGGCGAGGTCGGCGATGGTGGTGTCCTCCGTCTCACCAGAACGGTGGGACAGGATCGCGGTATAGCCGCTGCGCTGGGCCAGCCGAACCGCATCCAGGGTCTCAGAAAGCGTGCCGATCTGGTTGACCTTCACCAGGATCGAGTTGGCCGCACCCTTCTCGATGCCCGTCGCCAGGCGCTCGGGGTTGGTGACGAAGAGGTCGTCACCGACGATCTGCGTCTTGTCGCCGAGCTCGCTGGTCAGCTGAGCCCAACCCTCCCAGTCGTCCTCCGCCAGCGGGTCCTCGATCGAGACGAGCGGGTACGACGCGACCAGGTCGGCGTAGTATGCGCTGAGGTCGGCAGCCGTGAGCTGCTTGCCCTCGAAGGTGTACTTGCCCTTCTCGAAGAACTCGGTCGCGGCAACGTCGAGGCCGAGCGCGATGTCGGTACCGACCGTGAAACCGGCCTTGGTGATCGCCTCGACCAGCAGGTCGAGCGCATCGCGGTTGCTGCCAAGGTTCGGGGCGAAGCCGCCCTCGTCGCCGAGCCCCGTACTGAGCCCCTTGCCGTGCAGGATGCTCTTCAGGGCGTGGTACGTCTCGACGCCCCAGCGCAGACCTTCGCTAAACGTCTCGGCACCGATCGGCAGGATCATGAACTCCTGGATGTCGACGTTGCTGTCGGCGTGCGATCCACCGTTGATGACATTGAGCATCGGCACTGGGAGGGTGTGGGCGTTCGGTCCGCCGAGGTAGCGGAACAGCGGGAGGTCGGCGGAGTCGGCCGCGGCTTTCGCCACCGCCAGGCTCACCCCGAGGATGGCGTTGGCGCCGAGTGCCTTCTTGTTGTCTGTGCCGTCCAGTTCGATCAGCGCAGCATCCACCAGTCGCTGGTCGGCGGCGTCGAAGCCTTCGAGCTCCGGGCCGATCACGTCGATGACCGCGTCGACCGCTTTCTGCACGCCTTTGCCGAGGTAGCGCTTCTTGTCGCCGTCGCGCAGCTCGTACGCTTCGAACGCCCCGGTGGAGGCCCCGGAGGGGACGGCGGCGCGGGAAACCGTGCCGTCTTCGAGCAGTACCTCGACTTCGACGGTCGGGTTACCCCGGGAGTCCAGGATTTCGCGAGCTTCGACGGCCTCGATCAACGACACAGGAGTTCTCCTTCAACGCAGTGGGGGTGGATGCCCCAATCCTATCCGGGTGCAATAGTGCCCGTTCCGGACAGATGTGCCCCGCGGAACGGGATCTCTCCGGAACGGGCACTTCTAGGAGCCGAGGGGCTTGAGTTCGAGGGCGGCGGGGGTGGTGGCATCCGTCACGGTTGCGAAGTGGGTGTAGCCGGATGCTGCCAGCTGGTCGAGCAGAACCCGCAGGTTCTTGACGCGCGGCTCCAGGCGCACGCGCTTGCCGTCGGCGATCAGCGACTGCTTCAGCGCGACCAGGGCGGCGGGGTCGGCGTCGCGGTCGTGCAGGAGGGCTATCGACGCAACGTCTTCCGTCGAGTCGAGCGTGACCAGGTCGACCAGGCGCTCGAAGCCGAGCGAGAAGCCGGTGGCGGGAACATCCGTTCCGAGGAATCGCCCGATCATGCCGTCATAGCGGCCACCTCCACCGAGCGAGTAGCCGAGCGACGGATGCGCGACCTCGAAAATGGTGCCGGTGTAGTAGCCCATACCCCGCACCAGGGTGGGGTCGAACTCTAGCGTTGAGCCGGGAACGGCTGCGCGCAGGTCCAGCAATTGCCGGTAGGCGTCACGGTCGAGCCACTCGAGTTCGCCCTCCAACAAGTCCCAGCCACCGACCTCGAGCGCGTCGGAGAGCCCGTCGGTGTTGATGCCGAGCTCGGCCAGTTCCGCGGCGACCCCGCCTGCCCCGATCTTGTCCAGCTTGTCGATGGTGATGAGCGCGCGCTCCTGCAGGTCGGTCGGCACCGCCCAGTGGTTCAGAAGCCCGGTGAGGATGCGGCGGTCGTTGATGCGGATGCTGCAGTCGCCGAGTCCAAGCGCGGTCAGTGCCGCCTGGGTCGCCGTGATCAGCTCGACTTCCGCCAGCGGTCCCGCCTCGCCGATTATGTCGATGTCGCACTGCACGAACTGCCGGAAGCGCCCCTTCTGCGGTCGTTCCGCCCGCCAGACCGAGCCGATCTGGATGGAGCGGAACACGCTGGGGAGCTCCGCACGGTGGGTGGCGTAGAACCGGGCGAGCGGCACGGTGAGGTCGAACCGGAGCCCCAGGTCGGCCAATTGCAGGGCATCCGTCGCAGCATGGAGGTCTTCGGGAGTCAAACCTCGCTTCAGCACACCGAACGCCAGTTTCTCGTTGTCGCCGCCAAGGCCGGCGTGCAGTCGTGAGGAGTCCTCCATGACCGGGGTCTCGATCTCGTCGAAGCCGTGGGCGCGGTAGACGTCCCGGATGACGCCCAGCACCCGTTCGCGTCGTTCTTTGTCTGCTGGCAGGAAGTCGCGCATGCCGCGAGGCGGGTTTACCGGGGAGGCCATGAGCCCATTCTGGCAGGTGCGGCGGGCCGGTCCACCGCGACTCCGGATGCGCCTTCTGACACCCGTTCTGCTGGGTTGCGGGCCGAGGGGGTCGTCGCCGGGACGATTGACGCAAGATTGTTGCTTCGATCATCACTTTTTCGCGCGTTCGGCTCTCTATGATCAGCGGTGTGATTACCCGCGATTCTGCGGCGTTCCTTGAGTTCGCCCGCACACTCGACACCGACTTCGGTCCGGCGACTGCCCGCGCCGCGTTCCTGGTCTCCCCCGACGGTTTTGTCCGTACCGATGAGTCCGCCGAGGACAACCGCTACATGGCCGAGGCGGATGCCTATGACCCGGCACGCGCGGCTCGCCAGCATCGCGAGTTGCACCGTGCCCTGACTGCGGTGATCCCGACCATCACCTTCGCCGGTGACCCGGTGACGCCCGATGCGGTGTTCCCGAACAACGTGTTTGCGACGGCGGCCGGTCGTTACGTCGTGGGTCGAATGCATCACCCGGTGCGGCGCGCCGAGGCGGATCGTACGGACATCCGTGACTTCTTCGGCGATGTGCTGGGCTACCAGGAGGTCGACCTGTCGACTCAGCCGCACGCGTGCGAACTCACCGGTGCTCTCGTGGTGGACCGGGCGCGCGGTATCGGTCTCGTCGGTCTGTCGGAGCGTTGCGACGAGGAGGGTGCCCGGCTCATGCATGAGGCGCTCGGCCTGCGTGCGACGCTGATGTTCGACCTCTCTCCGGAGGAGTACCACACGAACGTCGTGCTGACTGTGCTGGCAGGGCGTGCTGTGATCATCGGTCCGCACGCGTTCGCCGACCCGGCCGTGGTGGATGCGATTGCGTCGCTGTATGCGCCGCACACGATCATCCTGGAGCCGGAGGAGCACCTGGCGTTCGTCGGGAACTCGATCTCCCTTAGCCCTGACGTGGTTTGGATGAGTGCCGGTGCGGATGCTGCACTCACCGACCAGCACCGCGCCGACCTGGCGGATGCCGGCTTCCGCGTCGAGTCAGTGGAGTTGGACGGCATCGAGGTGGCCGGCGGGTCGCTGCGTTGTTGTGTTGCGGAGATCTTCTAGCTCGGTCGTTCGCTGGTCCAGCTGGTCCTGCCTGGCACCGACGATGACGTCACTTGTCTTCGATGAGCCTGTTGCAAGCGGCGTCATCGAAGACGAACTGCCGCAACGTATGGTCAGGCCGAGGAGCCCGGCTGCGCAAGCAGTACGTCGACCCTGGTACGAACGGCAGCCATCATGTGGCGGAACGCGGCGGTGGCCCGCTCCACATCCTGGTTGACCACCAGGTCGTACTGGATGCCGAAGACGGTGTCGATGAGCAGCCGCGATTCCAATTCGGCATCCGCTTCGCTCAGACCCAGGCTGCGTAGCGCTTGGGTGCTGATCGCCAGCCAGTCCGCATGCAACTCTCGGGAGAAGGTGTGATCGGGATCCAGCACCTCCATCATGGAGGCCTCGAACTGCAGCCGCTGAAGTTTCTGATTGCGGGGCTCCACCGACCACTCCCACGATCGCTCCAGCCTCTTGAAGTAGGCGTCAACCGTGCCGTAGTCCTCGCGAAGTGCCGGCTCGATGTCCTGCTCGCTCTCCGCGATTGCAGCCACTATGTCGCTCAGCAATTCGGCACGTGACCCGAAATGGTAGACGAGCGTGAAGGTGCTCACGTCGAGCGCCTGGGCGAGCGTGCGGAACGACAGCGTCGCCAGCGGCTTGTCCAGCAGGTAGTCCAGGATCTGGGCAAGCAGCGCAGGCTTGCGCAAGGTATCCGCTTCTCGGGTCACGCGATCAACATAACAGTCGTTCGCCCAAGGGCGTGATATTTCATCACGAAAGGCCTTGGGCCGCGACCCCAGTTGGGGCGGATGCTGGACGGGCTAGATTGCTCCGCCGGCAGCCTGCGGCGCATCCGCTTCCATTCCGCCGTTGCCGACGTTCTCGCGCACCAGGTAGTTCTCGACGTCGAACAGGTTGCCGGCGCGCTCGATGATGGTGAGGAGCGTCGCCATGGAGGCGACCTCTTCGACCTGCTCCTTCAGGAACCAGAGCATGAACTGCTCGCCCAACGCGTCGTTCTCCGCGCGGGCCGCAGCGAACAGGCCCTCGATCTGCGCGGTGACGCGCTTCTCCTGCTCGAGGGCGAGAGCGATCGGCTCACGCTCCGAGGCGAAGTCGTTGCGCACCGCGGGAACCGCCGGAATGACGATGCCCATGTCGCGGTCGAGGCGGTACTGAACCAGCATCATCGCGTGATTCCGCTCCTCCAGCGACTGCTGGTAGAAGTGCTTGGCGAGCTGCGGCAGGTCGCGGTTGTCGTACCAGACGGCGATGGCGATGTACTGCTGAGATGCCTCAAACTCATTGCCGATCTGGTCCGCGAGTAGTTGGTCGAAGGTGGAATTCGTCATGGCTAGACGGTACCTTCTCGCAGGATGCGTCGCATACGCCCAATGCTCAGGACTCCCGGTGAGCGCGCCATAACGGTCGTTTGCACTAACGGTCGTTATGTTATTCTTGCTTCGCGCCGCACCGCTCTCGTTGACGTGTCCGAGTCGAACTGGCACACAATCCCTGAAAGAACGTCGCCGTCCTTTCATTCAAACATGGCCGGTGATCGGGTAAATCGCCGGCCAGAGCCGGGGCCAGACGTTTGTTGTGAAATTTCCAGCAAAATGAGGCCCGGGCTGGGTGCCCTCTCCATTCGGGTTGGAGAGGGCACCTCACTTTAATCAGCCGACCGTCCCGATCACCCCGGCGTCGAACGGGTCGCCAGTTTCTGCTTCACGAATCTCGTCCTGCAACCCGCGCAGCGTCCTACGCAGCGCTCGCTCTGCATCGAGCCCCTGGCTGCGGGCGGATGCGACGATCGCCAGCAACAGTCCGCCCAGTTCGTCTTCAGACGCCACCGGAACGGATGCCCCGGCATCCGCGTCGAGAACGCCCAGCTTCTCGGCCCGGCCGACCACCTTGTCGGCGAGCGCCAGCGCCGGCATGCCCTGCGGAATCCCGTCGAGCACGCTGGTTCGCGCCGGCTTCTCTGAGGCCTTCAGCCCATCCCAGGCGGCGACCACATCATCCGCCGACCGGATGTTCATCTCGGCCTGCACCGTCTCATCGCCGAAGACGTGCGGATGCCTGCCGATCATCTTCTTCGTCATGTGGGCCGCGACATCCTCAAGCGTGAAGTCCTCGCCCGGGGTGTGTGCGGCAATATCGGAGTGGAAGATGACCTGGTAGAGCACGTCGCCGAGTTCCTCGATCATCTCGTCGCGGTTGCCGCTCTCGATCGCGTCGATCAGCTCGTAGGTCTCCTCGACCAGGTACTTAACCAGGGATTCGTGCGTCTGCTCACGGTCCCACGCGCATCCGCCGGGTGCCCGCAGCTTGTGCAGCACCGCGATCAGTTCCTCAAGCCTGGGGTGTGCAGTGTCAGTCATGGCATCCATCATTCCATCCGTTCGGTGGCTGCAAACCGCGGCACGTTGCCGCTTGAACGTCATGGACCCGGCAATGTGACGCAGGTGGGCGTCGGAGCCGGCCTGCCCGGGCTGAAAGAATGGAGCGTGCTCTCCCCCAGCCTCGCCGCCACTCCCGCCATCGCCGCGGCCGTGCTGGCGGTGCTGCTGGCCTGGCTGATGGTGCGCGCGATTCGGAAGGACCGCCGCGAGTACGGCAGGTTCAAGCGCTACCGCACGACGAAGCGTCGCCAGGCGCTCTACCGCAAGTGGGTGTTCGAGTCGTTCCTGGTCTTCGGCGGCAGCGCGCTGGTGGTGACGGTGCTGGTCTGGCAGCACATCCCGCTGTTCTTCGACGAGTTCTACGCGCTGCCCAGTATCGTGGAGTTCGGGCACCTGGTCTCCGACACCGGCGGGCTCATCCCCGGCCTGGCCATTGGCCTCACGGTCACTCTCATCGTCGGCAGTGTCGTCGGCATCTACCTGGCCCGCCACAGCGACGAGGTGCCGGCGATCGGCGACATCGCCGCGCTCCTGCCCCGCAACCGGATGGAGCTGCGCTACGGCGCCCTGCTGTCGGTGAATGCCGGCGTGGTCGAGGAGCTGCTGTTCCGGCTGGCCTTCCCGGTGCTCATTTTCGCCGCAACGGGCAACGCCGCCGTTGCGGTCGCCGCGAGCATCGCCCTCTTCGGGCTCCTGCACATCTACCAGGGCGTCTGGGGCGTGATCGGGTCACTGGTGATCGGCACGCTGCTGATGGCCGTCTTCCTGGCGACCGGCAGCATCCTGATCGCTGTACTGCTGCACGCGCTCATCGACCTGCGCTCGCTCGTGCTGATTCCGGTGGTCGTCTACCGCGTGCACCGCGTCACCGTTGGAGCACACCGAACGACAGCACGGGCAGCGCGATAACGATCGCCACCAGCGCGACGTTAGTCGACGGGAGCGACGACGACGGATGCCGGCGCAGGCTCGAAGATCGCGGTCAGCAATTCACCGGCCCAGGCGATCAGCGCCGAATCCTCCAGCCGCTCGCCGTGCAGTGACGGAAGCGGCACCAGCACCGAACGAGTCTGGGCCAGGTAGCGGGCTCCGGCGAACATCCGCTTCAGCCGCACCTGTCGGGAGTCTGGCAGTTCGGCACCGACTACGCGCAGGTTCGGTCCGACTGCGATCACTTCGCTCAGCCCGCACTTCTGGGCGAGCAGGCGAAGGCGGGACACGGCCAGCAGGTTGAGCACCTGCTGCGGTGGCTCGCCGTAGCGGTCGGTGAGTTCCTCGAGAACGTGGTCGATGGCATCCGGGGCTGCCGCCGGCGATGACGCCGTTGACAGTTTCTGATACGCCTCCAGGCGCAATCGTTCGCTGTCGACATACTGCTCGGGAATTCGGGCGTCGACCGGGAGCTCCAGCCGCAGCTCGGTCTGCCCCTCCGCCACCTCGCCGCGGAACGTGCTGACCGCCTCGCCGATCATCCGCAGGTACAGGTCGAAGCCGACACCGGCGATGTGGCCGGACTGCTCTCCGCCGAGCAGGTTGCCCGCGCCGCGGATCTCCAGGTCCTTCAACGCCACCTGCATGCCGGCGCCCAGCTCGTTGTTCGCGGCAATCGTTGCCAGCCGGTCGTGCGCCACCTCACCGAGCGGCTTGTCGCCGTCGTACAGGAAGTACGCGTACGCGCGCTCGCGCCCACGCCCGACTCGGCCGCGCAACTGGTGCAGCTGCGACAGCCCGTACTTGTCTGCCCGGTCGATGATGAGCGTGTTCGCGTTGGTGACGTCCAGCCCCGTCTCGATGATGGTGGTGCTCACCAGGACATCGAATTTGCGCTCCCAGAAGTCGACCATCACCTGCTCGAGCACACCCTCCGGCAGCTTTCCGTGGGCCACCGCGATGCGCGCCTCCGGAACCAGCTCCGCGATCTGGGCGGCCACACGGTTGATGCTCGACACCCGGTTGTGCACGAAGAAGACCTGCCCTTCGCGCAGCAGCTCCCGCCGGATGGCCGCACCGACCTGCTTCTCGTTGTACGGCCCGACGAAGGTGAGGATCGGATGCCGGTCCTCCGGTGGTGTCGCCAGCGTGGACATCTCACGGATGCCGGTGACCGCCATCTCCAGCGTGCGCGGGATCGGCGTGGCACTCATCGCCAGGATGTCGACGTTGGTCTTCAGCTTCTTGAGGGCGTCCTTGTGCTCGACACCGAAGCGCTGCTCCTCGTCGATGATCACCAGGCCGAGGTTCTTGATGACGATGCCCTTCGACAGCAGCCGGTGGGTTCCGATGACCACGTCCACCGTGCCATCCGCCAGCCCGTCGATGACCTCCTTCGACTCCTTCTCGGTGTTGAACCGGCTGAGCCCGCGCAGGTGCACCGGGAAGCCGGCGAACCGCTCGGAGAAGGTCTCGAGGTGCTGCTTCACCAACAGTGTCGTCGGCACCAGCATGACCACCTGCTTGCCATCCTGGATCGCCTTGAACGCTGCGCGAACCGCGACCTCCGTCTTGCCGTAGCCGACGTCTCCCGAGATGAGCCGGTCCATCGGGATCGGCCGCTCCATGTCGGCCTTCACCTCGTCGATGGTGGTCAACTGGTCATGGGTCTCGGCAAACGGGAAGGCTTCCTCCAGTTCGCGCTGCCACGGGGTGTCCGGCCCGAAGGCGTGGCCCTTGCTCGCCATCCGCGCCGAGTACAGCTTGACCAGTTCGACCGCGATGTCGCGCACCGCCTTGCGGGCGCGACCCTTCGCCGCCGCCCAGTCGCTGCCGCCCATCTTGCTGAGGGCCGGCGCCTCGCCGCCCACGTACCGCGAGATCAGGTCGAGCTGGTCCGTGGGCACGTACAGCTTGTCACCCGGGTAGCCGCGCTTGGACGGCGCGTATTCGATCAGCAGGAATTCGCGTTCGGTCTTGACCGGATTCCGCCCGCCCGAACTCACTTCGCGGCGCACCAGTTCCACGAATTTTCCGATGCCGTGGGTCTGGTGAACGATGAAGTCGCCGGCCTTCAGCTGCAGCGGGTCGACGACGTTGCGGCGGCGGGATGCCAGCTTCTTCACCTGCCGCGCATCGTGACCGACCGCGCGTCCGTAGAACTCCGACTCGCTGAGCACGGCCAGTTTCAGCTCGGCAGACTCGAAGCCGGATTCAACGGATGCCTGCAGCAGGTACGCGACGCCGGCATCCACCTGCGCGGGGAACGCTTCGACGTTTCGGGCAGCCAGCCCTCGTTCGCTCAACGCCTCAGCTGCGCGCTCGACCAGGCCGGTGCCCTGCGCCGTAACGGCGACTGTCCAGCCTTCGGACAGCCGCTGGGCGACGTGCTCGATGGCACCGTCGGCGTGACCGGTGAAGCTCGGCACGGTGGTCGCATCGATGCGGATGTAGTCGTCGTCGTCAGCGGCACCGGAGTCGAAGGAGCTGAGGGTCCACCAGGCGCGGTCTCCCGCCGCGTCCTTCAGCGCGCTCACCGACAGGAAGTCGCCGGCGTCCAGGTCGATCGGCGCCTCGGCGCCGGCGGTCGCCGCGTTCCAGGCGGCACCGAGGAACTCCCGGTTGGTCTCCACCAGGCTGAGGGCCCGACTCGCCACCCGCTCAGGTGCAACGACCGCGATGGCCGCATCCGCCGGCAGGTAGTGCGTGATCGGAACCAGCCGGTCGACCAGCGCAGGCGCGAGGGACTCCATGCCGTCGACCGGGATGCCCTCCGCGATCTTGGTCAGCAGCTGCGACAGGCTCGGGAATTCGTGCTGCATCTCGCGGGCACGCTGCCGCACCTGCGGGCTGAGCAGCATCTCGCGGCAGGCCGGCAGGTCGAGCTGGGGCAGGTCGTCGCCGATGCTGCGCTGGTCGGAGACGGAGAAGAACCGCATGCTCTCCACTTCGTCGCCGAAGAAGTCGGCCCGCACCGGGTGCTCGGCGATCGGAGAGAACACGTCGAGAATGCCGCCGCGCACAGCGAACTCGCCACGGCGGGTGACCATGTCGACTCGCGTATAGGCGAGGTCGACCAGCTGGGCGGACAACTCTGCCAGGTTGTAGCCCCGCCCGCCGGCGATCAGCCTGATCGGCTGGAGCGAAGTCAGGTTGTCGGCCAGTGGCTGCAGCGCGGCGCGCACACTCGCCACGACGATGACCGGATGCTGCGGCTCGACCGCTTCGCGTTCCGACCACGCTTGCAGGCGGCGCAGCGCATCGATGCGCTTGCCGACCGTCTCGGTGCTGGGGCTCAGGCGCTCGTGCGGAAGGGTCTCCCAGGCCGGGAACTCGATGACCTCGGCGGTGGGTGCGACGCACGCCAATGCTTCCCGCAGCGACTCGGATTCGCGGCCGGTCGCGACGATCGCGAGCAGCGCCTTCGCCTTCGCCCTCCGGCCGAGCAACCCCGCGAGGAGCGGCGCTCGCAAGCCCTCGACCAGGGAGAAGTCCGCGTCACGCGACGAGTAGGAAAGGGAATCCTCGAACGTTTGGGCGCGCGAAAGGGCAGCGATTAAACCTTCGAGTATCACCGCACAAGTCTATGTTGCTCGTCTGGGAGCAACTCGACGTGTGTGCGCGAGCAGGCGGCTGGGTGTGGATGGGTTGCGGGGCGCCGAGTTTTGAGTGATTGGGGCGGACACGCTTTTCGTCCGCCCCAATCGCTCAATGTCTGAGCTGAGGAGCAAGCCGTCCATTCCCAGACGCGGCCTCAACGGCGACGCGGGTGCGACACGACTGCCGAGAACAACTCCGCCATCCGCCGCATCGAGTGCTCCGGCGTGTGTCGGGGCGCGGATGCCAGTGCGCCGACCGACAGCGCGGCCCCCCGCTCCGGGTCCCCGAGCACGGACCCGATGGCACCGGCCAGCGCGTCGACGTCGGCGTTCGGCACCAGGATGCCGTTCTCGCCGTCTACCAGCATGTCGGACGGACCATAGTTGACGTCGTAGGCCACCACCGGGCATCCGCGGGCCAGGGCCTCCAGGATCACCAGCGGCTGGCCCTCGTAGGTTCCGGTGAGGACCAGCGCGGCGGCCTCGTTCAGCGCGTCGGCAGCGTTCGGCTGGTGCCCGCGGAATTCGACGGACTCCTGAATGCCCAGCTCTTCGGCGAGCGCCCGCAACCGCGGCTCATCCGGGCCTTCGCCGTAGAGGGCGAGGCGAGCGTCCGGGTTCGCCTGCAACACCGTGTGAAGCGCTCTGAGGGCGTGATCCAGCCGTTTGAGCGGCACCAGCCGGCCGATCATCACAGCCAGGTGGGGATCGCGCTGAACCTCCGGGCGCGCCTCGACGTCGACGGCGTGCGGCACCACCCAGAAGTTGTCTCGCGCGCCGAAACGCCGTTCGACCGCGCGCCGCTGCGTCTCGGTCAGCCAGATGACGGCCTCGAACCGGTGGATCACGTCGAACCAGCTGGCCCACAGGCCGTCGACCGGGGAGTCCCATTGGTACGGGGCGGAGGTGTGCGCGTTGTGCACCGTGTGCACGATCCGCAGTTCGTCGGCCGGGAGGTCGACGAGCAACTCCCCCACCTGCCGCGACTCGCACACCACCACGGATGGCCGACCACTCGGGCTGGTGTCGATCACATGCTGCATCCAGGTGCGGTACAGCTCGCCGAAACCGTCGAGGGAGCCGGCCGGGTTCCCGTCCTCACCGAAGACGACGATGCGGATGGGGGCCTGGTGCCAGTCGGCGCGTCCGGTGACGTAGGGCACCCGCAGCACGATGCGACCGCGCACATCAAGGAAGTCGGTGTGAACGATGGTGCCGCTTTGCGCATCCGTCGCGATAACCCGCCAGGGCCTCCCCTGCGAGTCGAGTTCGGGCTCGCCGAGCACCACATTCCCGGCTTCGGATGCTGGAATCTCGCTGGTGGCCGCGCGTTCACGCAGGAAGGACGGCATCTCGCGCGCATCCTGCAGCAGGTTGCGCACCACGGTGTCTTCGCTCATCAACCCGATGGCCGTGAACTCTTCGACCACCCGGTCGTAGTCTGGCCAGAAGTCGAAAGTCAGCAGCACCGGGTTCACCCCGGCGTGCTCGGCGAATTGCTGCGCGCGGCGCAGCGTGGAGACGGTGTAGCCGCCGTCCATCCCGGGGCGAAGACGGCTCGACGCGATGAAGTAGTTGGCGTCCGGAAAGCGGGTGCCCATCAGCGCTTTTCGTAGCCGTGCGGGTTCGACGATTGCCAGTTCCAGGAGTCGACGCAGGCGTCGTCGATGGTTCGGGTCGCAGACCAGCCGAGTTCGCGCCTGGCGAGGGAGACATCCGCATAGGTTGCGGGATCGTCGCCCGGGCGACGATCCACGATCTCGAACGGGAGCTCGCGGCCGACGGCGCGACTGTAGGCGGCGATGAGTTCGAGAACGGATGTCGCGGTACCCGATCCCAGATTGTAGAGGTGGGCTCCGGGTGACAGGTGCTCCAGTGCTGCCACATGCCCGGCGGCGAGGTCCATGACGTGAATGTAATCCCGTAGTCCTGTGCCATCGGGGGTTGGATAGTCGTTGCCGAATACCTGCACGCGGTCCCGTCGCCCGACAGCGACCTGGAGGATGAACGGCGCCAGGTTGTTCGGCTTCTGGGCCGGGTCTTCTCCGATGCGCCCGCTTGGATGGGCGCCAATGGGGTTGAAGTAGCGCAGTAGGCTGACCTCGAGGTTGTCATCTGCCACCGACAGGTCCTGCAGGATCTGTTCGATCATGTACTTGGTCTTGCCGTAGGGGTGGGAGATGTCCTGACCGCCCGGGTTTGATTCCACGAACGGAGGTTCGACCTTCGTTCCGTACGCTGTCGCGGTCGAACTGAACACAATCTTGCGCACGCCGTAGTCCCTCATCACTGTCGCGAGCATGAGGGTCGATTCCAGGTTGACGCGGTAGTAGTCGAGCGGGTTGGCGACCGACTCGCCGACGGCCTTCAACCCGGCCAAATGAATGACGGCTTCGGGGCGCTCGGTCTCGAAGACCGAGCGAATGCCGGCCTCATCGCGGAGGTCTACCCGGTGGAACGGCACGTCGAAACCAGTCAACTCACGGACTCGGCGAACGGCCTCTTCGCTTGCGTTGACCAGGTTGTCGACGATGATCGGTGTGTGCCCGGCGGCGACCAGCTCCACCGCCGTGTGGCTGCCGATGTAGCCGGCGCCACCGGTGAGGAGTACCCGCATCAGGTGAAGTCCGGGTCGGGAGCCGAGTCGTAGACGAAATCTGCTTTCGCCCGGCGACCATTGTTCAGCACGCCGTTGCTCTCCTCCAGATAGCAGGCTCCGCACAATGATTCGTAACCCACGTGCACACCGTCGATCGCCACCTGGTCGCCATCGAAGACGAACTGACCGTCAATGGTGCGGGCGTTGAAGACCGCCTTACGACCGCAACGGCAGATCGTCTTCAGCTCTTCCAGGGAGTGGGACACCTCGAGCAGCCGTCGGCTTCCGGGGAAGGCAACCGTCTGGAAGTCGGTGCGGATGCCGTAGGCGATCACCGGAACACCCTCCTGGATGGCGATCCGCAGCAGGTCATCGACCTGGCTCTCCGTCAGGAACTGCGCCTCGTCCACCAGCAGGCAGCTGACATCCTTGCCGGTGCGCTGCTTCACCTTCGCCCGGTGCGTTTCGAACGCGAAGTAAATGTCTTCATCCGGTGCCACCGTGAAGTCGACCGGACGCCGCACGCCCAGGCGCGACACGATGTCACTGTCACCCTTGGTGTCGATCTGCGGCTTGACCAGGAGCACCTCTTGGCCGCGCTCCTCATAGTTGTACGCGGCCTGGAGCATCGCCGTGCTCTTGCCGCTGTTCATCGCCCCGTACCGGAAATAAAGCTTGGCCACTACTGCAGGTATCCATCCTCGGCAGCGCGGCGGATCAGTTCCGCCTTCTTGCTGGCCGGTCGATTCGCCTTGGCGTACTTCTCACGCACGCGGCGAAGGTAGGTTTTCGCGGTCTCATACTGGACGTTCATCTGGTTGGCCACCTCAGTGGTGCTGTAGCCGGAGACATAGAGCTTGAACGCCTCCACCTCGCCGTTGCTCAGCTTGGGGCGCGAGTGGTTGGTCGCACCGACCGGAAGTGGTCGCCAGTCCTTCTGCAGGTGACCGCTGCGCTCGACGCCCATGACGCTGCGTGCGGTATCCATGACCTCGTGCATCGGCAGCGATTTCGACAGGAATGCGGCGGCACCGGCATCCAGTGCCCGCTCCCTCGCCTCCCGGGTGTCGAGGCTGGTCAGCACGATGACCTTCGCGCCGGCCGCACGGCAGGTGCGAACCCGTGCCTCGATCGACACCGGCTCCTTCAACTGGAAGTCGATGAAGACCAGGTCGGTCGGGAATTGGTCGCTGTGCACGAGCTGGAGCCAGGTGTGCGCACTGAGCACCAGGTCGAAGTCGGTGGCGTTCGCGTTGATCCAGCTGCTGAGGCTGTCAAGCAGCACTTCGTGGTCGTCCAACAGGGCAAGCCTGACCCGTCGGGCCAGGGCGTGATCGCCCGATGCGGGTGTCCCGTCGCTCTCGTTAGCGCTGCTCATACGAAAAGCTTAGTGTGAGCACCCCGTGCAGGTACTCGAGGCGCAGGTCGGTGAACATCACACGGAGTACCGCGAAGTACGGTGCGAAGCGCGATCTGATGGCGTAGTCGGCAATCTCCAGCTCGGCGATCATGACCGCTCGGAACACCGCGCCGTCCCGGAACAGCTCGATCTTCATGAAACCGGCCCGGTGCGCAGAGCCTTCGTGGAGGGCAACGATGAAGGCGCGGAGCGCTGTGCGCTGGTCGTACGACATCTGGTTGGCGACGTGATCGTCGTCGCGCACCAGCGGTTCTGCGCTCACCCCTCCACCGACCCGGTCGGATGCTGTCAATTGGTCGACGGCGTGCTCCAGCCAGCTGCGGTCGACCTCGGCGACCATGACCTTCCTGATCGAGGATGCAATGTCGCGGGCGCGTTCGCGGTCCCCATTGGAGACCGCCGGTTTCTCGATGATCTCCAGGAAGAAGGGCAGCACCTCGCGGTTCAGGATGGTCACGCGGTCTTGCTGCACCGAGCGGGCGATGCCGTCCTCATCGTCCCTCGACACGACCCGGCCGGGTCTCATCAGCTTGCGCTGCCAGCGCTCCAACCCGTCAACGACGGCCTTCGAATGGGCCGCCGCAGCGAACGCGAAGGCGAGAATCGGCATGATCGTCACCGCGACCATGGCGAGCACCGGAGCCCGCCCATCGGACGAGCCGGAGTGCACGACGGTCAGGAACCCGAAGAAGGTCGCAGCGATGGATCCGGCCGCCACGAGTTCCCGGGCCGGCCGATACGGTCCCATGGCAAGCAGCAGGAGCCCGAGCGCGATGGGTCCCCATCCGTTCACGGTGCGCGCTTCGTCCCACTCCGACGCGAGCTCGAACCCGCAGGCGAGGAGGCAGGTGAGCAGGATGATCGTCATGGTTCGCCTGGTGAACGGTGCACGGATCGGGTTGGAGGCGAATACCAGGTGGGTGCAGCTCACCCCGAGCAGCAGCAGGGCGACTATCGCCAGTGGCGGGGTGCTTATCCGGTCGAAGCCGTTGGAAACCATCGTGGCGGCGATAGCGAACGCGCTCATGGTGAACAGGGCGGTCGCCAGGTTATTGCCGAAAGTGCCGATCGGGTCGAGTTGCTGCCGGCTTCGCTCCTGAGTGCTCATCCGCGTTCCTCGGCGGGCTCTGCCGTATTGAGCGGGACGACATCGCCCGCGCCGTCTGCGAGCGGGACGACATCGCCCGCGCCGTCTGCGACCGGTGCGGCGGCTCCCGGCTTCGGCGCAGCGACCGGCACGCGGATGAGCACGGAGGTTCCGTTGCCTGGCGTCGACCACACCTGCACCGTTCCGCCTACGGTCTCGATGCGCCGGCGAACGGATGCCCGCAGCCCGAGCCGGTCCGACCCAACCGCGGTCACCTCGAAACCCCGGCCCTCATCAACGATCATGACCGAGACTTCGGCGTCGGAACCGTACACCGCGACTTCAGCCTTCATCGTTCCTGAGTGCTTGATGACGTTGGCCAGGCACTGCTTGGCGGCAAGCCCGAGCGCGTTGGAGCGCGCGCGGTCGAGGCGCGACACCGCGGCGATGTCGCCGGTTCCGTCCACCACGAGACCCTGGAGCTTCGCATCCTGGACCGCGAGGAACAGCGGTGACTTCCGCCAGTCGGCGGCGGCTGGTGCAGGTTGCTCGACCTCGCGCAGCCACTCCTCCCCGACGAGTACCTCCAGGTCGCGGCGGATCTGTTCGGCCAGTTCCGGCGTCAGCTCCGTTTTCGGCGTGTTCGCGATCGCTGCCAGATGGCTGAGCACTGTGTCGTGCAACAGCGCGGCCGCCTTCAACTCCATGCCGGACCGGAGCGCGGCAATGCGTTCGTCGCGGGCCGCCCGGTGAAGCAACGGCTGCGCCTTGCGGGCCCGGGACCGGGAGAAGACGGACAACACAATCGCCACCAGCGCGATCACGGTGGCGGTGAAGGTGTAGCTGTCCAGCCCGGTGCGTGCACCGGCCTGTGCGGCCGAGACCAGGGCGAGCGTTTCTGCCGTGGCGTACCCGGTGACCGCCCAGGCGATCGCCGACCAGGCGCTGACTCCGGCGCCGGCGACCATGACCAGGGCGATTTTCGGCAAGGCGAGCCACACTGTGTCGGCGGCGACGGCATCCGGCAGCTGCGTATAGAAGGTCATGCAGTACCAGTAGATCCCGGCCGCGCCAACCGCCACATAGCTGACGTCGAAGAGCACCGACTCGAACCGGTCGTTGAGCCACAGCGCGATCGCCATGCCGACCACGGCAGCCAGCGCCGGCCAGAGCGTCAGATCCGGCCGGTCCGCCATGTAGGCGACCACGACCAGTCCGGCGCACAGCAAAGAGGCGAATGCGACCGCGTGGAACGCCTTCTGGAAGGCGATCGACAGCGTGACGCGTGCCAGGTGGCTGGGTAGACCGAGTGACAAGTACTCCACCTCTCCAGCTCGGGTAACTGGATTGAGTATGACAGGACAATCGCTCATCGACGTACCCCGAATTCGCGGGTATTCGAGAGCTTGATCGGGCGTTCTCGACATCTTGTACCCCGAAACAGCGGGATTCAGCTTTTCGGCGTGTCCTGCCGTGAGATGTCGCACCAGAGCCTAGCGAAAAGCCGGCCGCCCGGGGGATCCCTTGTGGATTACTAGCCGATTGCGAGAGACTTCGCCGTGCTCGAGAGGAGCTTCGCGGCGAGCTTGGGGTTGTCAGACAGGCGAGTGCCGTACGTCGGGATCATCTTCGAGATCTTCGGACGCCACGATTCGATCTGCTCCGGGAAGCACCGCTCGATCAGGGCCAGCATGATCGGCACCGCGGTCGAGGCACCCGGGGACGCTCCGAGAAGGCCGGCGATGCTGCCATCAGCGGATGCCACCACCTCGGTCCCGAACTGAAGCACGCCACCCTTGGCTGCATCCTTCTTCATCACCTGCACGCGTTGTCCGGCGGTGATCTGGTACCAGTCGTCGGGGTTCGCATTCGGCATGAACGCCTTCAGGGCATCCAGCTTCTTGCTGCGGGTCGCCAGCACCTCCCCGACCAGGTAGCTGACCAGGTCGAGGTTGTCTTTCGCAACTGCGAGCATCGTCACGATGTTGCCCGGCCGGATGGAGAACGGCAGGTCCAGGATGGAACCGGTCTTCAGGAACTTGGTGCTGAACCCGGCGTACGGCCCGAACATCAGGCTCGGCTTGCCGTCGACCACACGCGTGTCGAGGTGCGGCACCGACATGGGGGGAGCACCCACCGACGCCTTGCCGTAGACCTTCGCCGTGTGCCTGGCAACGACCGCCGGGTTGTCAGTGCGGAGGAACTGGCCACTGATCGGGAAACCCGCGTAGCCGCGGATCTCCTTGATGCCGGACTTCTGCAGCAGGCTGAGCGCGCCACCACCGGCGCCAACGAAGACGAAGCGGGCGCGATAGATCGCCGGAGTGTGGCCAACCGTGTGGCGGGCCTTGATGCGCCACAGGCCGGAGCGCTCCCTGGCGAGGCCGACCACCTTGTGCTCGGTCTTCAGCTTCACGCCGTTGTCAGTCAGGTAGGAGACGAGGTTACGGGTCAGGGCGCCGAAGTCGATGTCGGTGCCTGCGGTCATCCGCGTGGCTGCGATCTTCTGGGCCTTCTTGCGTCCCGGCAGCAGAACCGGTGTCCAGGAGCGGATGACCTTCGGGTCATCGCTGAACTCGAGGCCGGCAAACAGTGGATGATCTTTCAACGCGTCATAGCGACGGCGCAGGTAGTCGACATTCTCGTCTCCCCAGACGAAGCTCATGTGCGGCACGGGGGTGATGAAACTCTGCGGGTCGGGGATGACGCCGGCGCTCACCAGGTGCGCCCAGAACTGGCGGGAGACCTGGAACTGCTCGTTGACGGTGACCGCGCTCGAGATGTCGAACGTGCCGTCCGGCTGCTCTTTCGTATAGTTCAGTTCGCAGAGCGCCGAGTGGCCTGTGCCGGCGTTGTTCCACGGGTTCGAGCTCTCCAGCGCGACATCCGACAGCGTCTCGAAGATCTGGATCGACCAGTCCGGCTGCAGCTGCTTGATGATGGCACCCAGGGTGGCACTCATGATGCCCCCACCGATCAGGGCGACGTCAATGGGTGCGGTAAATGAACTCACACCCACCAGTTTAGGCGAGGCTAGAGGGCGTCGATGCCCGCGACCAGGATGCCGAGCCCCGAGGCCAGCAGCCCGACCGTCAGGGTGGCCGCGCCGAGCCAGAGCAGGATGATGAGCCGGTTGGGCTTCTGTGGGTCCTTGCCGATCACAGAGAGGAAGAAGCCGGCCGGCATCAGGATGGCCGAGATGAGCACGAGGTTGCGGGCGGCGAACTGCCAGAGTCCGCTCAGTGCTGTCTGGTCGATCACCATGAGGATGACGATGCCGAGGATGAGGAGCACCGCCGCGTGCGCGTGTCCGGCGCGGTAGAAGTTCTTCTGCAGGGCGTTGGTCGGAACGTGCCCGCGCACCACCTTGGTGAGGAAGTAGCCGCCCGATTCGACCGTGACCAGGGCGAGGAGCAGGATGCCGATGGTGATGAGAGTCTGTGGTTGGATAGTCATAGTGTCTAATATTAGATAGTTTTCATATCTAGTGTCAAGGGGTGTCATGCGCATTTCAGAACTGGTGAGGCGCTCCGGCGTACCGCTCGCGACAATCAAGTACTACATCCGGGAGGGGTTGCTGATGTCCGGGGCGACGACCAGCGCCACGCAAGCCGACTACGGCGATGAGCACCTGCGCCGGCTCCACCTGATCCGGGCGCTGACGGATGTCGCCGGCCTCCCCCTGCAGAAGGCCGGCATCGTGATCGGCCTGATCGAGCATCCGCAACCCCATCTCTTCGACACCCTCGGCAAGGCCGTCGCAGCACTGCCTCCCTACGCCGAGGCGAACGAGGACGCGGAGTACCCGCGGGCGAAAGCGGCGCTGGAGAAACTCGGTCAGGTGTACGACCCGGAGTACGCGGCGGTCGCCCAATTCGAGCGTGCGCTGGCAGCGGCCGAATCGGTCGGGCTGCCGATGAGCGACGAGCGGCTGCTCGGCTACGGTCGTCACATCATGGGCATCGCCGAACTCGACATCGACCAGGTGCCGACCAGCAGCGTGCTCGATGCCGTCGAGCACTCAGTGCTGGGAACCGCCCTCTACGAGCCGGTCATCCTGGCGATGCGCCGGCTCGCCCACCAGGACCTGGCGGCGCGGCGGTTCGGGGCAAGCTGACTCGGAGCGCTGCTACGCGGCGAGCACGCGCGCCGCCACGATCTCGGCAATCTGCACAGCGTTGAGCGCGGCGCCCTTGCGGAGGTTGTCGTTGCTGATGAACAGCGCCAGCCCGCGACCATCCGGAACACCCTCGTCCTGGCGGATGCGCCCGACGAAGCTCGGATCCTTCCCGGCTGCCTCCAGCGGAGTCGGGACGTCCGCCAGCGAGACGCCGGGAGCATCCGCCAGCAACTCCGTCGCGCGCGCCGCAGACAGCGGCGACGAGAACTCGGCGTTGATCGACAGTGAGTGCCCTGTGAACACCGGAACGCGCACACAGGTGCCGCTCACTAGCAGGCCCGGAAGCTCAAGGATCTTGCGGCTCTCGTTGCGCAGCTTCTTCTCCTCGTCGGTCTCGTTCATACCGTCGTCGACGATGGACCCGGCGAGCGGAATGACATCGAAGGCGATCGGTGCGACGAACTTCTCGGGCGCAGGCATGGTGACGGCCGAACCGTCGTGAACCAGGCCGATGGCATCCTGCTCGACAGCCGCCCTGGTCTGCGACAGCAGTTCCTCGCCACCTGCCAGCCCCGCGCCGGACACCGCCTGGTAGGTGCTGACGATCAACCGGGTCAGGCCCGCCTCGGCGTGGAGCGCCTTCAACACCGGCATGGCGGCCATGGTGGTGCAGTTCGGGTTCGCGATGATCCCCTTGACCGCCTGATCGATGGCGTGCGGGTTGACCTCGCTGACCACGAGTGGCACGTCGGGGTCCATCCGGAAGCCGGACGAGTTGTCGATCACGGTGACTCCGGCAGCGGCGAATCGCGGGGCCTGCGCCTTCGACGTCGTCGCCCCAGCCGAGAAGATGGCCATGTCCAGGCCACTCGGATCGGCAGTCGAGGCGTCTTCGATGACGATCTCTTCGCCCTTCCACGGCAGCGTCGAACCGGCCGACCGCGCAGACGCGAAGAAGCGGATGCTTGCCACCGGGAAGTCGCGCTCCTCCAGCAGCCGGCGCACCACCATGCCGACCTGACCGGTCGCGCCGACCACGCCGATGTTCACGCCGGGGGTCATCGTCCGGTCCCTGCGTAGACGACGGCCTCGATATCGGCGTCCAGGTCGAACGCCTTGTGGACGATACGCACGGCCTCGTTGATGATGTCGGACCGCATGACAACGCTGATGCGGATCTCGCTGGTGGAGATCATCTCGATGTTGATGCCCGCCTCATACAGTGCCGTGAACAGCTTCGCTGAGACACCGGTGTTGGTGCGCATGCCCGCCCCCACCAGGGCCAGCTTGCCGATCTGGTCGTCGTGGATGAGGGTCTCGAAACCGATCTGCTCCTTGGCGCCGTTCAGCGCGTCGAGCGCCGCCTGCGACTGGAACTGCGGGAGCGTGAACGAGATGTCGGTCCTGCCGGTGGCGGCACTGGACACGTTCTGCACGATCATGTCGATGTTGGCATTCGTCTTCGCCACGATGGTGAAGATTTGGGCCGCCTTGCCTGGAATGTCCGGCACTCCGGCGACGGTGATCTTGTCTTCACTCAGGTCGGCCGCGATGCCCGTGATCATCGGTTCTTCCATGGGGTCTCCATCCCTTGAGCTGACGACGAGGGTTCCCTCGTTATGACTGAACGACGAGCGGACGTGGAGCACGACACCGTGCCTCCTCGCATATTCCACTGCGCGAATATAAAGGACCTTGGCACCGGCTGCCGCCAACTCCAGCATCTCTTCGCTGGTGACGACATCGACTTTACGGGCCGTCGGAACGACTCGGGGGTCCGCTGTGTAGATGCCATCGACATCCGTGTAGATCTCGCAGACATCCGCCCCCAGCGCTGCGGCCAGCGCCACCGCGGTGGTGTCCGATCCGCCGCGACCGAGCGTGGTGATGTCGCCCGTGATGCGGTTGAACCCCTGGAAGCCGGCGACGATCGCCACCGCTCCGTGGTCGAGCGCCGCGCGGACGCGTCCCGGCGTCACCTCGACGATGCGCGCGCTGCCGTGCTTTTCGTCGGTGATCATGCCGGCCTGGCTGCCGGTGTAGGAGCGGGCCTCATCGCCCAGACGCTTGATCGCCATCGCCAGGAGCGCCATCGAAATGCGTTCGCCAGCGGTCAGCAGCATGTCGAGCTCGCGACCGGTCGGGGTTTCGGTGACACCGTGCGCCAGGTCGAGCAGTTCGTCGGTGGTATCGCCCATGGCCGAGACCACGACTACGACCTCGTTGCCCGCGCGGTGCGTCTCCACGATGCGCGCGGCCACCCGCTTGATGCTCTCCGCATCCGCTACGGATGAGCCACCGTACTTCTGCACGATCAGGGCCACGCGAAACTCCCAGCACTAGTGAAAGGGTGATCCGATCGCCAGCTGGTCATTGGTAGCGGTCGAGAAACCGATTCTACCGGCTGCCGTGCGCTGGTTACGTGTCAGCCCTCAACGAGTCGCCTGCCCTCGAAGGCACGGCCGAGGGTGACCTCATCCGCATACTCGAGGTCGCCGCCCACCGGAAGCCCGGACGCCAGGCGGGTGACCCGCAGTTCCAGGTGCATGAGCAGCCGGGAAAGGTAGGTGGCTGTCGCCTCCCCCTCGAGGTTCGGGTCGGTGGCGATGATGACCTCCGTCACCGTGCCATCGGCGAGTCTCTGCATCAATTGGCGGATGCGCAGATCGTCCGGTCCGATCCCGTCGATGGGGCTGATGGCGCCGCCGAGCACGTGGTACAGGCCGCGGAACTCCCGGGTGCGTTCGATGGCGACAACGTCTTTGGCCTCTTCGACAACACAAATAGTTGCAGGAGAGCGCCGCGGATCGCGGCACACGGCACAGGTGTCCTGTTCGCTGACGTTTCCGCAGATTTCGCAGAAACGCACCTTCTCGCGTACCTCGGTCAGTACCGCGGCAAGCCGCGAGACGTCGAAGGATTCCGTTTGAAGAATATGGAACGCGATGCGCTGCGCCGACTTGGGCCCGATGCCGGGCAGGCGCCCCAGCTCATCGATGAGCTCCTGGATGATTCCCTCGTACACGGCTTAGTTCGCTCCCGGAATCACCCGAGGGCTGTGCGGCTGCTCCTCGATGAAGCTCGCCCCGAGGATCTCGCGGACGACAGCTTCGCCGTACCGTGCGCGGGATCCCCCGCCACCGCTCGATGCCTGCGGCGGGCGGCTGCTTGTCTTGTTCGACTTACTGCCTTGCGGTGAACTCTGCGGTGCGCTCTGGGCCGGTGCGTCTGTTGCGGGCGCAGCGCTGTTCCGTGCTGCCGGTGGCTCTTCGGCCGGCGGTTCGTCCGGTGGCGGGGCGTCCTCGTCCCGCGGCTCGGAGCCGGGGATGGCGACGGTGGCCCAGCCGGCAGCATCCGTCGCCGGTGTCGCAGTCGACTGAGGCGTCGTGGCCACTTGCGCAGGGGCGGCGGGTGCGGTCGCTCCGGCATCGACGCTCGCGAGGAGCAGCGGCGTGAAGCCGAGAATTTCGGCAACGGCCTTCTTGAGGAAGTCGGCTGTGCCCTTGCCCGGGTTGGAGCGGTCCTTCAGGTCGTCCACATCGCGCTGGCTCGGCAGCGTGAGCACCAGGATCTTCCCGTCGCGGAGGTCGCGCACCTGGGCGGTGGCCAGCACCATCCACGCGCTGCGCTTCAACTTCTCAAGGGTCTCGAGGATCTGCGGCCAGGAATCCTTCACCTGTTGCAGCGTGACCGGAACGGCCTGGGTCGGTGCTGCGACGGGGACCGGCTTCTCAGCGGCAGCAGGAACTGGTTCAGCGGCGGGCGTACGGGCATCCGCTGGTGGCAACGGAGCTTCCGTCTTCAACGCAGGAACCTCGGTTGCGGGCGCCGGCTTCGAAGGCGCGGGTCTCGTTGGCGCTGCTTCCGCTGGCATTGCAGCGGCGGGTGTACTCACTGCGGGAGCTGCGGGAACTGCCGGAGCCGCCGCAGCACCCTCAACCCCGACCCGGCGTTCGAGCCGCTCCACGCGAGCCAGGGTGCCGCGCTCACTCTCGTCGGATGCCGGAACCAGGATGCGGGCGATCATGAGTTCGAGGTGCAGTCGGGGGGACGTCGCGCCGGTCATGTCCGTGAGGGCCGCACCGATGACATCCGCTGCCCTGCTGAGCTCCGCGGAGCCGAACCTGGCCGCCTGCTGCGCCATCTGGTCGAGTTCGTCCTGCTGCACGCCGCGCAGCACAGCCGCCGCCTGCGAGCTTGCGCCTTGCGGGAATGCGGCCACGATGACCAGGTCGCGGAGGCGCTCGAGCAGGTCTTCGACGAAACGGCGCGGGTCCTGACCGGTCTGGATGACGCGGTCGACCGAGGAGAAGGCGGCAGCCGCATCCCGAGCGGCGATCGCGTCGATGACCTCGGCGAGCAGCGAGCCGTGCGTGTAGCCGAGCAGTGCGACGGCACGCTCGTACAGCACCTTCGCGCCGTCGGATCCGGCGATCAGCTGGTCGAGCAGCGAGAGGGTGTCCCGAACGGAGCCGCCCCCGGCACGAACGACGAGCGGCAGAACGCCGGCCTCGACTTCGACTTTCTCGCTCTCGGAGAGCTGGGTCACGTACTCGAGCATCTGGGCGGGCGGCACCAGCCGGAACGGATAGTGGTGCGTGCGCGACCGGATGGTGCCGATCACCTTTTCGGGTTCGGTCGTTGCGAAGATGAACTTGATGTGCTCCGGCGGCTCTTCGACGATCTTCAGCAGGGCGTTGAACCCCTGCGGCGTCACCATGTGCGCCTCGTCGAGGATGAAGATCTTGTAGCGATCGCGGGCCGGCGCGAACACGGCGCGCTCGCGCAGGTCGCGGGCGTCGTCGACACCGTTGTGGCTGGCCGCGTCGATCTCGACGACGTCGAGGGATCCGCCGCCGTCGCGACTCAACTCGACGCAACTCGGGCAGACACCGCACGGGGTGTCGGTCGGGCCTTCCGCACAGTTGAGGCAGCGGGCGAGGATGCGTGCGGACGTCGTCTTGCCGCATCCGCGTGGCCCGCTGAACAGGTAGGCATGGTTGACCCGGTTGGTGCGCAAGGCCGTCATCAGCGGATCGGTCACCTGAGCCTGCCCGATCAGCTCGGAAAAGTTCTCTGGCCGATAACGGCGATACAGGGCGGTAACCACCCCCTCAGGATAGTCGGCGCCGCTGACCTTCCGCTCGGCTGCTCCACAGCACGTTCTTCACGGTGAGCGGGGTCAGGCTGGGGCGAAGGCGGCGGCCTGCCGGGCGATCTCCAGCTCCTCGTTGGTGGGGATGACCAGCACCGCGACGGATGCCTCGTCGGGCGAGATGAGGCGCGCCACCTTCGACTGCAACTCGTTGCGGTCGTCGTCGACTTCGATGCCGAGAAACTCCAGCCCGGCCAGCGCGCGCCGCCGCAGCAGCGCGTTGTTCTCGCCGATCCCGGCGGTGAAGACCAGCGCGTCGAGGCCGCCGAGCGTCGCAATGTAGGCACCGATGTAGTGGCGGATGCGATGACGCCAGACCGCAAGCGCGGCAAGAGCCGCCTCGTCACCGCGGGCGGCGGCCTCCTGCACGTCGCGCATGTCGCCGGTTCCGGTCAGGCCGAGCAGGCCGCTGCGCCGGTTGAGCAACTTGTCGATCTCGTCGATGCTCATTCCGGCGACCCGGGAAAGGTGGAAGATGATCCCCGGGTCGATATCGCCGGAGCGCGTGCCCATCACCAGGCCCTCCAGCGGGGTGAGGCCCATCGACGTGTCGACCGAGCGTCCGCCATCGACGGCGGTGACGGATGCGCCATTGCCCAGGTGCAGCACGATCGTCTTCAGCGACTCCAGCGGTCGGTCCAGGAAGACAGCAGCCTGCTCTGAGACGTATTGGTGCGAGGTTCCGTGGAACCCGTAGCGGCGCACCTGGTACTTTTCGGCGACCTCGGCGTCGATGGCGTAGGTGTAGGCATCCGCTGGCAGCGTCTGGTGGAACGCGGTGTCGAAGATGGCGACGTGCGGGAGGTCGGGCAGCGCCGCCCTGGCCGCACGGATGCCGAGCACATTCGCCGGGTTGTGCAGCGGCGCCAGGTCGGAAAGCTCGTCGATCTCACCCTCGACATCGTCGGTGATCAGCGTGGCCTCGGTGAAGCGCGGGCCGCCGTGGACGACGCGGTGGCCAACCGCCGCGAAGGTGTGGTCGCTGCCCAGGTCGTCGAGCACCAGCTTCATGCCGGCGGTGTGGTCGGATGCCTCGCCGCCCGGCTCACCGATGCGCTCGATCAGCCCGCTGACCGTCGCCTCACCCGTGTCGAGGTCGACGAGCTGGTACTTGATCGAGGAGGAGCCGGAGTTGACGACGAAGACTTTCACGATGTCCCCTCCAGTGCCTGAGCCTGGATGGCGGTGATCGCGACCGTGTTGACGATGTCCTGCACGAGGGCTCCGCGCGAGAGGTCGTTGATCGGTTTGCGCAGTCCCTGCAGCACCGGTCCGATGGCCACAGCACCGGCACTGCGCTGCACCGCCTTGTAGGTGTTGTTGCCGGTGTTCAGGTCGGGGAAGATGAACACGGTTGCCCGGCCGGCCACTTCTGAGCCCGGCAGCTTCGACTTGCCGACCGCAGCGTCCACTGCCGCGTCGTACTGGATGGGGCCGTCCACCGCGAGGTCCGGCCGCCGCGACCGCACCAGCTCGGTCGCCTGACGCACCTTGTCGACGTCGGCGCCGCTTCCTGATGCCCCTGTCGAGTACGACAGCATCGCGATGCGCTGCTCGATGTCGAATTGCGCTGCGGTCGCCGCCGACGACACCGCGATGTCGGCCAGTTGCTCCGCGTTCGGGTCGGGGTTGACCGCGCAGTCGCCGTAGACGAGCACGCGGTCTTCCAGGCACATGAGGAACACGCTGGAAACGATCGACACCCCCGGCTCGGTCTTGATGATCTCGAAACCGGGCCGGATGGTGTGCGCCGTGGTGTGCATCGCCCCGGACACCATGCCGTCGGCCAGCCCCAGGTGCACCATCATGGTGCCGAAGTAGGAGACGTCGGTGACGGTCTCGCGCGCAACCTCATGGGTCATCCCCTTGTGTTCCCGCAGCTTTGTGTACTCGGCCGCGAAACGGTCGCGCAGCTCCTCGTCGAGGGGGCTCAGGATGCGCGCAGCTGAGATGTCGAGGCCGAGCTCGGTCGCGCGGGCGCGGATCTCCGCTTCCTCGCCGAGGATGGTCAGCTCGGCAACACCCCGGCGCAGCAGTGTGCTGGAGGCACGGAGAATTCGATCGTCCCTGCCCTCCGGCAGCACGATGTGCTGCGGATCCTTGCGCGCACGGTCGAGGAGGTCGTACTCGAACATCAGCGGGGTCACGACGTCCGACCGGGAGACGTCGAGCCTCTCCAGCAGCAGCTCGCCGTCGACATGCTGCTCGAACAGGGCGAGAGCGGTGTCGAACTTGCGGGGCGAGTCCGCCGCCAGTCTGCCCCGCGTACGGGTGATGATGCGGGCCGTGTCGTAGGTGCCGAGCTTGGTGCGGATGATCGGGAGCGACGAGTCCAAGCCGTCAATGAGCAGCTCGATCTGCGGCAGCAGGTCGAACCCGCCGTTCAGGATGATGCCGGCCAGCGACGGGAACGTCTCAGCCGAGTGCGCCATCAGCATGGCGAGCAGCACGTCGGAACGGTCTCCGGCGACGACCACCACCGACCCCTCGATCAGCCGGGTGAGCACGTTCTCCATCGACATGCCCGCCATCACCACGCCGAGTGCTTCGCGGAGCAGGAGGTCGGGGTCGCCCTTCAGCAGCTCGCCATCGACCGCCTCCAGCAGCGTCCCCATGCTGGGGGCGATGAGGAACGGGTCTTCCGGGATCGCCCAGACCGGCACGTCCTCGCCAACCGCTGCTGCCAGGTCGGCGACGATCTCAGCGAGGTTGTCGGGATCCGACCGGTTGGCGATGACCCCCAGTAGGTGGGCGTGGGCGGCATCCAGTTCCTGGCGGGCCAAACCGTAGACCTGGGCGAGATCATCTGCTGTTCGGCTGCCGGCCTCAACCTGCCCGCCCAGCACCAGCAGCACCGGGGCGCCCAGGTTGGCGGCGATGCGGGCGTTGTATGAAAGCTCGGTCGGGCTGCCCACATCCGTGTAGTCGGATCCGACGATCACCACGACATCGCACCGGGCCTCGACCGCCTTGAACCGCTCGACGATCAGGCTGAGCGCGGCATCCGGATCATCGTGAACCTCGTCATAGCCGACCCCGACACAGTCCTCATACGGCAGGTCGACGCCGTCGTGGGCGAGCAGCAGCTCGAGTACGTAGTCGCGCTCGTGGCTGGTCCGGGCGACCGGGCGGAAAACGCCTAGTCGCTCCGTTTCGTGGCTGAGGGTGTCGAGCATGCCCAGGGCGACGGTGGACTTCCCCGCGTGCCCCTCGATCGAGGTGATGTAGATGTTGCGAGCCACCTGTCCAGCCTATGTCGCGGGGCGCGCATCGAGGCCTTTCCACGATTTTCCGACCAGCGGCGCCAGCGTCACGATCCCGTAGGCGATGGCGATGAAGACGAGTACCGGCACCAGAGAGAACGCTTCGACTGCAGCACCGCCGAGCAGGGCGCCGAGCGGCATCCCGGCCGTGACCCCCGTGGTCAGCGCGCCGAGCACGCGAGCCCGCATGGCCCTCGGCAGCTGCTCGAACAGCACCGTGTCGAGCAGCGGGTTGATCGAGCCGGCCAGCAGTCCCGAGAAGGCGAAGGTGGCGAGCAGCAGCGGCACCGGAACGTCCAGGGCCATGGCGATGTATGGCGGCGGGCCGCACAGCACGAAGCAGACGACGAGGGTGCCCCGGCGGGGAAGGCGGTGGCCGAACCAGCCGAACAGTCCGGCTCCGGATAGCGCCCCGAAGGCGAAGCAGGCCAGCATGATCCCGAAGATCTCTCCGTCCGGCGTGATCGTTTTCGCGTAAACAGGCTTCAGCACCAGGATCCCGGCCGCATCGAAACAGTTGGTGATCACCACCATCAGCACGACGTTGCGGATGATGGGCGTGCGTGCCAGATAGCGGATGCCGTCCTGGAACTCCCGCCAGAATCCCGCCGCGGATTCGGCGAGGTCTTCATCCGCCGTTCCCTTGACCTCCCGTGACACTCCGCCCCAGATGAGTGCCGCGGAGATGGCGAAGGTTGCGGCATCCAACAGCAGCGCGTTGAGCGGCCCCAGCCAGACGACGGCGAGCGCGGCGACGGATGCGCCCACCATCATGGCGCTGCGGGAGATGGCGCCGGCGGCACCGGTCGCGCGGGTGAGTTTCACCTCGCAGAGTTCGGCCAGGTCGGGCACGAGTGCGGCTTTCGCCGTGTTGCCGGGGGTGTCGAGCAGCCCACTGAGGAAGACCAGTGACAGCAACGCCCAGAACGGCAGGCCGACGGTGGCGGCGAGCACCGGGATGGCCAGAACGGTGACCCCGCTGGCGAGGTCTGCCGCGATCGCCGCACGCCGGAAGCCGAGGCGGTCGACGACCACACCGCCGAGCGCTCCCCCGACGATCATCGGCACGGTGGCGAACACTCCGGCCACGCCAGTGGCGAAGACCGAACCGGTGTCGTGCAGGACGTAGAGCGGCACCACGACCATGGTGATTGCGTTGCCGGCGAGCGATAGCCCGTGGGCGGACAGCAAAGCCACCAGCGGAAGCAGGCGAATTCGCGGCTTGACCGGTGTGATCGTGGCGCCGGGCGTTGTCGGGGTACTCATGGCATCCGCACCGCGTGGGCGATCAACTGCACGACCTCGGCGCCTTCCCTGTTGCGGTCGCTGCGGGCGTGCCACTTCTGCAGCACCGCCAGGAGTTCGTCGCTCGCCTTGGCGAACTCCTCGGCGGTGAGATATGCAGCGATATCGAAGGAGCCGGATGGCTTCGCCCATTCCGGCGGCAAGGTCGCCTCGGCGTCCACGGCCCGGTGAAGGGTTGCCGAATAGGTGTCGATGACTTGGTGCAGCACGACAGTGATGGCCAGGCGTTCGTCGGCCGGGGCATCCGGTTCGACCGTGATGTTGGTGAACTCGTGGACCGCCCGCCACCACCGTTCGCGACGGTCGGTGGTCAGTTCGGGAGCTTCTTCGACGAAGCCGAATTCGGCCAGCTTGCCCAGGTGGTAGCTCAGCGTGCCCGGCGCCTCGTCGAAGACGTCGCACAGGCCGCCAACCGTGCGTGGCCCGTTGATGCGCAGTTCGCCGAGCACCCGCATCCGCAATGGATGCGCCAGGGCGCGCATCTGCTTGGCGCTGGTGAGGTTGATGGCGCTTTCCATGCGCCAACGATAACTCCACAAGGACTCTTGTGCAATACCTCTTGTGTAATTTAACCCATCGTCGACCTGAGAGCTGTTGCCCCACAGATTGGCCGCATGGGGCAACCGTCCTAAGCTCGACCGGCTAGCGGGGCTGAACCACCCGTCGGAGGGAGAGAACCATGGCCGCGGCCACCACCAGCCACGCGACACCGGCGATCCAGACCCCGACCTCCCCCATGGTGACAATCAGTGGCAGGCCAGTTTCAGCGCCGAAGTGGATGCTCGCCACCGAGTACATGCCCAGCGGGAACACGATGCTCCAGAGTTCCGATTCGTAGCGGAGCGGAACCCGCCGAACCGCGTGCCGCCAGACGCCGAAGATCACCAGCAGCGGCACCCACCACACGCCGAACGCCCACAGCACGAAGGTCAGGCCCGACACGATTCCGGAGGTGGCGGCCATGATCGGAAGGTCATCGGAGAGCACCAGGATGCGCGAACCGGCCAGCACCGTGATGGCCGTCGCGCCCATGTAGATCCAGTACGACGCACCGAGGGTCAGCGGGTCGCTGCGCACCGTGAGCAGGCGCAGGGTGACCAGGGTGGCAAGGATCACGTAGAGCATCACGCCGATCCCCCACAGCGCGACGGCGATGGCGGCGAGCGCCTGGTTGCCGGAGATGGGCGCGATCGCGGCGGCTGCCGTGGCCAGCGACTGCGTTCCCACAACCCACAGGAACCAGCCGCCATTGACTTCGGATGCGGCCGACTTCTCGCTGGAGCGCAGCATCAGCGCCGCCGGCACACCGTAGGTGAGCACCAACCACAACGGCACGCTGATGATCGCGAGGATGATCGTGGCGAGCGGAGCTTCTGGGGTGAAAAGCCTGACGCCGACCACGTTGATGCCCGCGACGATCGTGAAGTAGCCGAACGCCTTGGCCGGGTCGACGGCGTCGGCGACCATTGCCTGGCGGTGTGCGACGAGCCGCCATCCGGTTGCCACGGTCAGCACGGCAAGACCGCCCAGGGCGATCACCAGCAGGACGACGGATGCCGGTTCCCACCCGACGGCGAGGAACGCAGTGGACACGATCCCGGTCGCCATGACGAACGAGAAGGAGCCGGGCGGCAGCGTGCGCACCGCGTCTGCGAGTCTGGAGTTCACCCCACCCATGATGCCCGGAAAATGTAGCAGCCCCCCACGCACCCGCCAGAGCCCGGTTACCCTTGCTACGTTTCCGTCCTGGGGGAGTTGGCCTGGGTGGCGCCACGTGGGGAGCCGTGCACTAGTTTACAGGCTGGGCAGGCGGGTCTCGACCCTTCGACAAGCTTCGCTCGCTCGACCCGCCTTACGACTCGACCAGCAGCGCGCCGGTCACACCAGGATGCGCAGCGGCTGCTCCAGGATGCCCTTCAGGTCGCGCAGGAACGCCGCACCGGTCGCCCCGTCCATCGCGCGGTGGTCGACGGTGAGGGTGATCTTCATCTTCTGCACTTCCACCAGTTCGCCGTCCCGCAGCATGGGCACCGGGCTGGCCGCTCCGATCGCGAGGATGCCCGCTTCGGGTGGGTTGAGCATGGCGGTGAACTCGTCGATGCCGAACATGCCCAGGTTGCTGACCGAGAACGTTCCGCCGCTCATGTTGTCGAGCCCCAGCTTGCCGTCACGGGCCTTGCCTGCGAGCTCGACGATCTCCGCGCCGATCTCGCTCAGCGACTTGCGGTCGGCACCTTTCACGACGGGCACCAGGAGTCCGGCATCCGTGGCCACCGCGACCCCGACGTTGACCTGACCGCGACGGATGATGCTGTCGCCATTGAAGGACGCGTTGGCTTCCGGGTGCAGCCGCAACGCGATGGCGACGGCCTTCACGATGAAGTCGTTGAGGCTCACCTTGATCCCCTGGTCGGCGAGTCCCTGGTTGACGTCGGCCCGGAGTGCGATCAGCCGATCGACCTCGACCACGTTGGTGAGGAAGAAGTGCGGTACTGCCTGGCTTTCGGTGAGCCTCTTGGCGGTGACCTTGCGGATCCTGTTGAGCGGGACGACCTCATCCTCTTCGCTCGCAGACGGGCCGGCTGCCGCACCTGCCGCAGCCGGCTCCGCGGACGGTTTCTCGCCCTTGGCCTGGATGGCGGCCTCGATGTCGGCACGGATGATCCGGCCTTCCGGCCCGGTCCCCTTCAGGGAGCCCAGGTCGATGTCGTTGTCATGCGCGAGTTTGCGGGCGAGTGGCGACATCCGCAGCTTGTCGGCGCTGGAAGGCGCTTTGTCGGCATCCGCTGTTTCTTCCGGCTGCGCCGCTTCAGCTGGCTGCCCAGGCTCTTCGAGGTCTCCTTCTTCACGCGCGCTCGACTCGGTCTCGCCCTCCGCTTCAGCAGCGACGGAGTCCTTGTCCTTTGAGGACTCACCAGCGGCAGCTTCAGCGGGCTCGTCGGCAGAAGGCTCAGCCCCGCTCGAGCTGCCATCTCCGATCACGGCGACGGCCTGGCCGATCGGCACGACGGTGCCCTCCTCGACCAGTTGCTTCTCCAGCACGCCGCTCTCGAAAGCCTCAAGGTCCATGGTCGCCTTGTCGGTCTCGATCTCGGCGATCACGTCGCCCTTCTCGACCATGTCGCCGACGTTCTTCAGCCAGCGCGCGAGTTCACCCTCCTCCATGGTGTCGGAGAGCCTGGGCATCGTCACTTCTGACATGGTCGCCTCCTTTTGCTTGAATCAGCTACTGCGTGAACCGCGTGGCGTCGAGGGTTTCCTGCACGACCCTGAACAGGTCTTCGGCGTGCGGCATGGCCGCCGTCTCCAGCGGCTTCGCGTAGGGCAGCGGGACTTCGGATGCCGCCACCCGGCGTACCGGGGCATCCAGCCAGTCGAATGCTCCTTCGCCGATGGTCGCCGAGATTTCCGCGCCGATCCCATAGCTGAGCATGTCGTCCTCGAAGATGACGGCCCGGCTGGTCTTGCGAACGGATGCGCAGATCGTCTCGCGGTCGAGCGGGCGCAGGCTGCGCAGGTCGACGACCTCCACCGAGACGCCCTTCTCCTCGAACTCTGCCGCCACCTCAAGCGCTGTGACCATGCCGCGGGAGTAGCTGACGATGGTCAGGTCGGTTCCCTCTTTGACGACGGCCGCCTTGCCGATCTCCGCGACCTGCTCGCCATCCGGTACTTCGCCCTTGAGGTTGTACAGGGCGAGGTTCTCGAGGAAGATCACCGGGTCGTCGTCGCGGATGGCGGCAGTGAGCATCGCCTTCGCCTCCGCCGGCGTCGACGGTGCCAGCACCTTCAGCCCGGGAATGTGGGCGTACCAGACCTCCAGGTTCTGCGAGTGGGTGGCCGCCAGCTGCTGGCCGCCACCACCCGGGAAGCGGATGACCATCGGCACCTTCACCTGCTGGCCGAACATGGCGTGCATCTTCGCCGCGTGGTTCACGATCTGGTCGATGGCGACCAGGCTGAAGTTCAGCGTCATGATCTCGACGACCGGGCGGAGGCCCAGCATGGCGGCGCCGATGGCGGCGCCGACGAAGCCTTCTTCCGAGATCGGGGTGTCGACGACCCGCTTCGGCCCGAAGTCCTTGAGCAGGCCGGCCGTGATCTTGTACGACCCCTCGAACACGCCGATCTCTTCACCGATGAGGAAGACGTTCTCGTCGCGCTCCAGCTCAGCCCGCAGCGTCTCATTGAGCGCCTGCCGGTAGGTGATGATCCTCGGTTCGCTCATGAGTTCACCATCAACGGCTGACCGGGGAACAATGCCGGTGCGTTGGCGACCGGGCTGGCGTAGACACCGGCGAAGAGCTCGTCCACGTCCGGGTCCGGGCTCTCGTCGGCGAAGGCGACCGCCTCGGTGACGACGGTGTCGGCTTTCTCGTCGATGGCATCCGCATCGCCTTCGGTGAGCACCCCGTCGGCGATGAGTTTCGCGCGGAAGGCGGGCACCGGGTCGTTGCTCTTCGCCTCGTCGGTGTCTTCCTTGGAGCGGTAGCGCGAAGGGTCGACGACCGAGTGGCCCTTCAGCCGGTAGCTCATCAGCTCGAGCAGCCCCGGCTTCCGTTCTTCACGGGCCGTCTTGAGTGCGGCGCGGGCGGCGTCCCGAACGGCGACGGGGTCGTCCCCATCCACTCGCACGCCCTCGATGCGGTAGGCGCATCCGCGCTTGTACAGATCGGGTTCAGCGGATGCCGCATCCACTGTCGTTCCCATGCCGAGCCGGTTGTTGACGATGACGTAGACGATGGGAAGGTCCCAGATGCCGGCGAGGTTGAGCGACTCGTGGAAGGCCCCGATGTTGGTGGTGCCGTCGCCGAGCAGGCACATGACGGCCTCCGACTCCGGCCCGGCCTCGCTGCGGTAGCTGATCGCGAGAGCCGCTCCGGTTGCCGGCGGAATCTGCCCCCCGACGATGCCATAGCCGCCGAGCATCCGCTTCTCGTAATCGAACATGTGCATGGACCCGCCCCAGCCGCCGACCACACCGGTCGCCTTGCCGAACAGTTCGGCCATCACAGCTGACGGTTCCATGCCGCGCAGGATGGCATAGCCGTGGTCGCGGTAGGTCGTGTAGAGGTAGTCGCGGTCTTCGAGCGCCTCCATGAGGCCGACGACCGTGGCCTCCTCGCCGAGGTTGAGGTGGCAGTATCCACCGATCTTGGCACGGGCGTACATCTCACTGGCACGCAGTTCGAAGGCGCGCACGAGGGACATGCGTTCGTAGTAGCTGCGCAGTTCTTCGGCAGTTCCGCCGGTGCTCGCAGGTTTTTTCCTGGTACGACTTGTGGTCGCCATGACAGTCTCACTTTCAACGAGATGCTCCATCCAGACTATGCCTCTTGACGGGGAAGGCCACCGGACAGGTTCCTTCACACACGCAGCCGGTAGATTCGATACGTACAACCGCGGCCGGCTCGGCCGCGAGAGGGAGATGTCCGTGCCACAGCCACTCGTCGAGCCAGGCGCCCCCCTGAGCGCCGCCCAGTCGGCGCGCTACAGCAGGCAACTGCGCCTTCCCGGTTTCGGGGAAGACGCCCAGCGGCGCCTCGCGAACGCGCGCGTGCTCGTCGTGGGCGCTGGCGGGCTGGGCAGCGCCACCGTGCCGTACCTCGCATCCGCCGGCGTTGGGACGATCGGCATCGTCGACACGGATGTCGTCGAATTGTCGAACCTGCACCGGCAGGTCGCGCACGGTATGGGCGACCTCGGCCAGTCGAAGACCGCGTCGTTGGCAGCAGCCGTCGCGGCGAGCAGCCCCGAGACGACGGTGATCCGGCACGAGGTGTGGCTCGACTCCACGAACATCCTCGACCTGCTGGCCGACTATGACCTGGTGCTCGACGGCAGCGACAACTTTGCGACGCGGTACCTGGTGAACGACGCCGCGGCCATTGCGCGCAAGCCGCTGGTGTGGGGCGCCATCCTGCAGTACTCCGGGCAGGTCGGCGTGGCGTGGGCCGACCACGGCCCGACCTATCGCGACCTGTTCCCGACGCCTCCAGACCCCGGCTCCGTCGTCAACTGTGCCGACGGTGGCGTGCTACCCGGTGTGTGCGCAGCCATCGGGGCGATCATGGGATCCGAGACCGTGAAGCTCGTCACCGGAATCGGCCGTCCGCTGATCGGACGAGTAACCGTGTACGACGCGCTGGATGGCACGTTCCGCGAGGTCGAGTACCAGCCGTCACCGGATGCGGATGCGATCACCGGCCTGATCGACTACGAAGCCTTCTGCGGTACCCCGGCCATCGAGGCTGAAGAGCTGATCGGAGACGAGATCGGGCCTGTCGAACTCGCCGAGCGCCTTCGCACCGGTCGCGTGCAGTTGATCGATGTCCGCGAGCCCTGGGAGGCCTCCATCGCCAGCATCGAGGGCGCCCAGCTGATCCCGCTCGGAATGCTGGGCCAGTCGTTCGACAGCCTGGATCGAGATGCTCCTCTCGTGCTCTACTGCCACCACGGTTCGCGCTCTGCCCGCGCACTCGAACTGCTCCGGCGCAGCGGATTCACCAAAGCCACCCACCTGAGCGGCGGCATCGACTCCTTCGCCACGAAGGTCGACCCGTCGCTCGCCCGCTACTGAGGACTCCGATGCACACACCGTTCGCCACCATCACGACCGAAGCGATCAACGAGTCGTCGGTCAGGGACGCGGTCAGCGCGCCAGAGTCGGGTGCCGTTGCCATCTTCGTCGGGGTTGTCCGCAACCATGACGGGGGACACCGTGTCAACTCCCTCGAATACGAGGCCCACCCGGAGGCCGAGAACATGCTCGCCGAGTGTTGCCGCTCCGTGGCGGAGGAGACCGGCCTGATGGTGGCAGCTGCTCACCGTGTTGGCCACCTGACGATCGGTGACGTCGCCCTCTACGCCGCCGCATCCGCCGCCCACCGCAAGGAGGCGTTCGCCGCCTGCGAGCTCCTGGTCGAACGGATCAAGGCGACCGTGCCGATCTGGAAGCGGCAGTTCCTGGCCGACGGCGCGACCGAATGGGTCGGGTTGTAGGGCTAGCCCCCGGCGAACGGCGGCAGGACGTCCACGCGTTCGGACAGCGGATGACCGGCGTCCCGGCGCACGACCTTGTCGACCAGGAATGAGCCAGAGCGGAGCACCCGGGCCATCGGTTCCCCGTAGCGCTCCTCGAGCGTGTGCTTGAGGTCGCCCAGCGTCGACCCGGGGGCGAACCCGAGATATTCCTCCTGGCGCCCGGCCGCTTCCGCCGCAGCGGCGAAGTAGCGCACGGTGACACGCAGCTCAGTCAATACAGTGTCCATCGACAGCAGCTTAGATGGTCCCCTGATTCAATGGTGGCATGCACCAGCACACCCTCGAGCACCTCGTCTCTCAGGTTCCGATCTTCAGCCAGCTGAACGCGGAGGAACTGCACGAGGTCGCGACACGGGTGCGTCCGCGACAGCAACCGAGCGGCACGCAACTCTTCGGTGCCGGCGACGACAACCCGAACCTGATGATCATCCACAGCGGCTGGGTGAAGGTGTACCGGCTCGCCGAGTCCGGACATGAGCAGGTGGTGCGGGTGCTCGGTGTCGGAGACTTCCTCGGTGAGGCGACGTTCATGAGCGACCGCACCGCGGACAACTTCGCGGTGACGCTGCAGGATTCCGAGATCTGTTCGCTGCATCGCGACGACATGCGTGACTACCTGCTGCGCTCCCCTGGTGTAGCCGTCAAGATGCTTGAAACCCTCAGCGCCCGACTGGAGAGCACCGAGAGCCAGCTGAGTTCTGTCACCGGCGAGGAGGCCGGGCACCGCGTCGCCGCCTACCTGGTGCGGCTTGCCGAGGAGTCGGGCACCAGGAGGGTGACGCTGCCGATCTCGAAGAAGGATGTCGCCTCCTACCTCGGCATGACGCCGGAGACGTTGAGCCGACGGCTGGCCGCCTTCGAAGAAGCGGGATGGCTGCGCCTGGTGGGCAACCGGCGCATCGACCTCCTGAACGAGCAGGCACTCGCGAAAGCGTGATTCCTCCCGCTTGACCTGGGTCAAGGAACTGTTTCGCCTGCTCGCCTGTAATTGGGGTATCAGTTCAATCACAGGAGGTAGTTCACATGCAAACCACCACATTCAACACCGAACCGCTCATCCACACCACCCTGCGTGCCGAAGGCTTTTCCTGCCCCTCCTGCGTGTCGAAGATCGAGAAGCAGGTCGGGCGCGTGGAAGGCGTCTCCGCCGTCAAGGTCCACTTCGCGTCCGCCCGCGTCGAGGTCGACCACGACCCGACGGTCGTGAGCGTCGATGATCTGATTGCAGCTGTCGCGAAGGCCGGCTACACGTCACGCCCGGCCACCTTCTGACGGTCTACACCCGGCGTTACCAGAGAGGCAAGTACCGTGAGCCCGCTACGCAGCTGGATGAATAACCCGTGGGCAATCCCGGTCAGTTCCGGGTTCCTGATCATTGCCGCGCTGGTGGTCCTTCAGGTATCTCGTATTGATACTGTCGGCAACCTCGTCATGGTGGCCGCCGCAATCGTGGCCGGCACCCGCATCGTGATAAGTGCTGTACGCGCGCTCGGCGCGAAGATCGTCGGTATCGACCTGCTGGTCTCCGTTGCGGCCATCGGTGCAGTGATCATCGGCGAATATTGGGAAGCCGCCGCGGTGACTTTCCTCTTCGCGATCGGTCACGCTCTCGAGGCAGCAACACTGAACAAGACTCGATCCGCTCTGGCCGCGCTGGTCGCGGTTGCACCCGACGTCGCCGTCGTTCTGCGGGACGGCGAGCAGGTGGAGGTTTCTGCCGGCGCCGTGATCATGGGCGAGACCGTCCTCGTCAAGAACGGTGCCAAGGTACCGGTCGATGGCGAAGTCTCCGGCGGCACCGGTGCCGTCGATGAAGCATCCATTACCGGTGAATCCATGCCGGTAGAGAAGGTGATCGGTGACCGGGTTTTCGCCGGCACCATCTCGCGGAGTGGCTTCCTGCAGGTGAGTGCCACCGGTGTTGGCGCAGACACCACCCTGGCCAGGATCATCCACCGCGTCGAGGACGCACAAGACGCCAAGGCCAAAACACAAGTGTTCATGGACCGCTTCTCGGCCTGGTACACACCCGCGATCATGATCCTGGCGCTCGTCGTCGGTGTTCTGGCCAATGACGTTGTCCTGGCGCTGACACTGCTGGTCATCGGCTGCCCGGGAGCGCTCGTCATCTCCATCCCCGTCTCGATCGTCGCCGGCATCGGCCGTGCCGCGAAAGACGGCATCCTGATCAAGGGTGGGGAGTTCCTGGAGACCTCCTCGAAAATCACAGTCGTTGCGGTGGACAAGACGGGCACGCTGACCATGGGCCGCCCCCGCGTGACCGACGTGATCGTCCTGGATCAGGACATGACCCGCGAGCAGGTATTGACCTGGGCGGGACGCGCCGAAGTCGGCTCCGAGCATCCGCTGGCCCGCGCAATTCTGGATGCCGCAGTAAGCGAAGGCCTCAGCGTCACCGGTCTGCCAGAGTCGACCGAACCTGTCCCGGGGAAGGGCATCGCGGTCACCACCGCAGGCCACCGAATTCTGATCGGCAACCTGGCCCTGCTTGAGCAGTACCAGATGGCCGACACCGTTGCCGCCTCTCGCGCTGCGGACGAGCTGGCCCAGGCAGGCCGCACGCCGATGATCGTCGCAGTCGATGACGCCGTCGCCGGCGTGGTCGGCGTCGCTGACGAAGTTCGGCCTGATGCCGCCCAGATGGTGACGAACCTGCACGCCGCCGGCGTCCACAAAGTCATCATGCTCACCGGCGATTCACCACTGGTGGCCAGCGCCATCGGGTCGATCACCAGAGTCGACGAGATCCGGGCCTCACTGCTGCCCGAAGACAAGCTCGACATTGTCAGCGCACTTCAGGCTGACGGCCACGTCGTGGCAATGGTGGGAGACGGCGTCAACGACGCTCCCGCCCTGGCTACGGCGGATATCGGGGTCGCGATGGGTGCGGCCGGCTCTGCCGTGGCGGTGGAGACGGCTGACATCGCCCTCATGGGAGACAACCTTCTCAAGCTCCCCGAAGCGATCTCCCTCGCCCGGCGCACGGTGAACAATATGCGTCAGAACATCACAATCGCCGTGGTCACCGTCTCCGTGCTTCTGCTCGGCGTACTCCTCGGCGGAGTGACAATGTCGGTTGGCATGCTCGTGCACGAAGCGTCAGTCCTGATCGTCATCGCTAACGCCATGCGCCTGTTGCGCCGCAGCCGGCAGGACACCACTGGCATACCGGCCAGTTCCCTGGCTCCCTTGGCTTGGAGCTCAGCCGCGCGGTTCCCGCTCAAACGCGCAGGAGGAGCCATCGCCGCCGTCGACAGCGGCACGCCACCGGCAAGGTCATCGTCGCCCGTACACTGTCCGCATGACGAAGATCTCGATCAAGGCGCTCGCACTCCAACAACTCCAGGCTGCGTCTGATGCGGACGGCGGGCGTGCTGCAGACACTGTTTTTGGCGGCCACGAGAAGTCGCTGCGCCAAACCGTTATCGCGATGGTGAAAGGCACCACTCTGGGTGAACACGACAATCAGGACGACGCCACCGTCTATGTGCTCCAGGGTCGAGTTCGGCTACGAGTGGGCGAGGATTCGTGGAAGGCCCGCGCCGGCAGCCTCCTCATCGTGCCCCACGCCCGTCATAGTTTCGAAGCGCTCGAAGACTCCGCTGTGCTCATGAGCGTAGCCAAGCGCCCCTATCCACCTGGCCAATTCCTACCGGAGCCCGTGGGCCACATCTGACGACCGTCAGCTCGCAAGCAGTTGCCGCAGCACATACTGCAGGATGCCGCCGTGCTGGAAGTATGCAGCCTCGGCTGGGGTATCGATTCGCACGATCGCCTCGAATTGCCGAGCCTCACCTTGGTGCTCCACGTTCACCATGACACGCTTCGGAATCTCTTCCACTCCTTCAAGACCAACGATCGAGTAGACCTCTTCGCCGGTCAGTCCGAGCGAGGCGGCTGATTCTTCGGGCAGAAACTGCAGCGGAAGGACGCCCATACCGATCAGGTTCGAGCGGTGAATCCGTTCAAACGACGTGGCGAGTACGGCCTTAACACCCAGCAGAAGAGTGCCTTTGGCCGCCCAGTCCCGTGAAGAACCGGAGCCGTACTCCGACCCGGCGATGACGATCAGGGGCACGCCGTCCTCTGCATAAGCCGTCGAAGCGTCAAAGATGCTCATCTGCTCGTCACCGGGGAGATGCCGGGTGAAGCCTCCCTCGACACCCGGGACGAGTTGATTGCGGAGGCGGATGTTGGCGAACGTGCCACGGATCATCACCTCATGGTTGCCGCGTCTCGACCCGTAGGAGTTGAAGTCCCCGAACGCGACGCCGTGGTCTGTCAGGTACCGGCCCGCCGGCGAATCGCGTTTGATGGCTCCGGCCGGTGAAATGTGGTCGGTCGTCACCGAGTCCCCGAGTAGAGCGAGCACTCGCGCGCCAGAAATATCGCGCAGTGGCTGGGGATCGCGCGGCATTCCCTCAAAATAGGGCGCCCGGCGCACATAAGTGGATGTCTCGTCCCAGCCGAAAATGTCGCCGGCTGGAATGTCGAGGCCGCGCCAATTATCATCGCCGTCGAAAACATTCGCGTATCCGTCGGCGAACATCTCCGCCTCGAGCACCTCACCGATGATCTTGTCGACCTCTTGGGTGCTGGGCCAAATATCGCGAAGGTACACCGGTTCGCCCGCCCCATCGTGCCCGAGCGGGTCACTGAGCAGGTCGATATTCATTGTTCCGGCCAGGGCATAGGCGATGACCAGGGGCGGGGAGGCAAGAAAGTTCATCTCGGTTTCAGCATGGATGCGACCCTCGAAGTTGCGATTGCCGCTGAGCACGGATGCCACGGTGAGGTCGTTGTCGGCGACGGCTTTGCTCACTGCGGGGATGAGCGGGCCCGAGTTTCCAATGCAGGTCGTGCAGCCGTAACCGACCAGATCGAAGCCGAGCTGGTTGAGGTAAGGGGTGAGCCCGGCTCGGTCGTAGTAGTCGGTGACGACGCGCGAACCCGGAGCCAGTGTGGTCTTGACCCACGGCTGGGAAGTCAGTCCGCGTTCTACCGCTTTCTTCGCCATCAGCCCGGCTCCGATCATCACAGACGGGTTGGAGGTGTTGGTGCACGAGGTGATCGCGGCGATGACGACATGACCGTTGTCCACGCTGGTATCCCGACCATCCGGAAGCTCGACGCTCGCAGGATTCGACCGCCACTCGCGCTCCAGCCCCGGCCTGGACCGATCCACCGGCTTCTGCCCCTGGCCGAGTTTGTCGAATTCAATGGGATCGCTGGCCGGGAAGGAATCGGCTGAGGCCTGATCGAGACCGCTGAGTTCTTCCGGCGCACGCGAGCCGTCGGCCAGGATTTCGCTGACCACGCTCCGGGCGTTGACCAGTGGGACGCGGTCTTGCGGACGCTTCGGCCCGGCAATCGATGGTTCGACATCGGCCAGGTCGAGTTCAACCGTCAACGAGTATTCAGCTTCATGCTCCGGATCGTGCCAGAGCCCCTGCGCCTTGGCATACGCTTCGACAAGCTGCACCTGCTTCTCGGGCCGGGCAGTCAATCGGAGATAATCCAACGTCACGTCATCGATCGGGAAGATGGCGCAGGTCGACCCGTATTCCGGGCTCATGTTGCCCAGCGTCGCGCGGTTGGCCAGCGGGACGTTGGCAACGCCCGGACCGTAGAACTCGACGAATTTGCCCACGACGCCGGTTTGCCGGAGCATCTGGGCAACAGTGAGCACCATGTCGGTCGCAGTCACGCCCTCTCGCAGCTCGCCGCTGAGCTTGAAACCGACCACTGGTGGAACGAGCATGCTCATTGGCTGGCCCAGCATGGCCGCCTCGGCTTCGATGCCGCCTACCCCCCAGCCAAGGACTCCCAGTCCGTTGACCATCGGCGTGTGCGAGTCGGTGCCGACCAGCGTGTCGGGATAAGCCTGGGTGACCCCCTCGCGCTCTCTTGTAAAGACGACACGGGACAGATACTCCAGGTTGACCTGGTGGCAGATGCCCGTGTCCGGCGGAACAACGAGGAAATCGTCGAACGCTTGTTGCGCCCAGCGCAAGAGTTGATAGCGCTCCTGATTGCGTTGGAACTCCAGGTCGGCATTGATCCGGAACGCGCTCTGGGTGCCGAACGCGTCGGCGATGACCGAATGGTCGATCACCAGTTCTGAGGGGATGAGCGGATTGATTTTCTGCGGATCACCGCCGAACGACAGCATGGCGTCGCGCATCGCGACCAGGTCGACAACGCAGGGGACACCGGTGAAATCCTGAAGCAGCACCCGGGCTGGCGTGTACTGGATCTCTGCGCCGTGCTCGGCTGCGGGATCCCAGTCGGCGACAGCGCGTATCTGGTCGGAGGTGACCAGCTGGCCGTCCTCGTTGCGCAACAGGTTCTCCAATAGCACCTTGAGGCTGTATGGCAATCGCGTCGAACCGTCCACCGCGTCGAGCCGGTAGATCTCGTAGCCGGTGCCATCGACTGCGAGCGTTGCACGGGCGCCGAAAGAATCCGTCATGACAGGCCTCCACCGGCTTTCGCCGGGCTTGTTAGCGAAGATGCGCTATTACCCCATCGTTGCCGCGCCCTCGCAAACTGTCAACGAAGTCGAGCGTGCTGGGGGTCATCCTGAACGCTTGCGACTGGTTCGCTATCGCGACAGGATGTCGATCCAGACGCGTTCACCCGGTTCGGCCCCGAGCTCCAGGCGCACGGAACCGTCCGCGCCGGCGATGGCGGAGACTGGGCCGGTACCGACGAGATCGCGCGCGAACTGAGTCACCGGCGCATCGACCAGCCGGCCGGTGTCGCCTTCCTCCACGATTCGCCCGTCATCGAGGATGGCGACCCGGTCGGCCAGCACGATCGCGTCGAGCACGTTGTGGGAGACCAGAACGGCTGGTATTCCGGTATCGGCCAGCCGCTCCTTCAGCAGGGACCGGATCGAGGCGGCGGTCTGGATGTCAAGGGCGGCCATCGGCTCATCCAGCAACAGCACCGCGGGGCGAGCGGCCAGCACGCGGGCGATCGCCACTCGCTGCTGCTGCCCTCCGGACAGCGCATCCGGCTTGCGATTCTCGAGACCTTCGAGTCCGACTGCGGCCAGCCACTGCTCGGCCGCTGCCAGCGCTTGGGCGGGGCGGATGCCCTGCGCTCGCACACTGAAGGCGACATTCTGGGCGGCGCTGAGGTGCGGAAAGAGTAACGGGTCCTGCCCGAGGAGCCCCACTCCGCGGTGCCGGGGTGGCACGAACACCGGTGTGGAGGAGCCCCGCCTGGTGAGGGTTCGTCCGGCGACGGCGACTTCACCGCGTTCGGGGATCAGCAGCCCGGCGACGACCTGCAGCAAGGTTGACTTGCCTGCTCCGTTGGGCCCCAACAGGGCCAGTACCTCGCCCGGGGCGACATTGATGGAAGCGTCCAGCAGAAAAGTGCCCCTGCGCGCGATCACCCTGGCCGACAGTTCGCCGTTCATCGCGGCAACTCCGTCCGCCAGCTGCGCATGAGCAGCAGGATGACGATGGCGACAAGGACCAGCAGCAGGGAGAGCGCGATAGCCGAGTCCTGCGTCACGCCGGCGCCGTTGAACGCGGTGTAGATCGCGAGCGGCATGGTCCTGGTCGCGCCCTGCGCGTTTCCGGCGAAGAGGGCCGTTGCCCCGAACTCGCCCAGCGCCCGAGCGAAGCAGAGCACTGTTCCGGCGAGGAGGCCCGGCCAGACCAGCGGCAGGGTAATGCGGTGGAACACCGTCCAGCGCCCCGCTCCCAGCGTCGCTGCGACAGTCTCGAACCGGGTACCCGCGGTGCGCAGCGACCCCTCCAGCGAGATCACCAGGAACGGCAGCGCGACGAACGATTGCGCGATGACCACAGCCAGCGTGGTGAACGGGATGCTCACCCCCCAGGCGGCCAGGTACTGGCCGGCCAGGCCGTTCCTGCCCAGCAGGGAGAGCAGCGCGATGCCTCCGACCATGGGCGGCAGTACCAGCGGCAACGTTGTCAGCGCCCGCAGGAGGCCTGCGATGCGCGGCCCGGATCGCGCCATGACCACGGCCAGCGGGACCCCCAGCACCAGGCAGAGCGCGGTGGCCGCGAACCCGGTGCGCAGGGAGAGCCACAGGGCGTCCATGGCTTCCGGCGAGGTCAGTGCGGCGGGGACCGTTTCCCAGTCGACCCGGGCAACGAGTCCGACGATCGGCAGGGTGAGCAAGGCGAGTCCGACCACGGCCGGCAGGTAGAGCATCCGCGGCACAGTGCCGGGGACCGAGCGCGTCATGGCTGTCCGAACCCGTACCTGGCGAGGATCGACTGCCCTTCACTCGACTGGACCCAGTCGACGAACAGCCCTGCCGCGTCCGTGTGCCCGGATTCGATGACGCCGATCGTGTACCGGTTGACTGCCGACTCGGCACCCGGAATGGCTATGCCATCCAGTTCGCCGTCGGCGCCGCGGATGTCCGTGGCGTAGACCAGGCCGGCGTCGGCTTCACCCAGCCGCACCTTGGTGACGACTGCGGTGACGTTCTGCTCCTCGCTGACCGGCACCACGTGGCCATCGACGCCGGACAGGAGCTCGCCCGCGGCAACACCGCAGGGGACTTCCGGCGCGCAGAGGACAACAGCGATCTGCGGGTCGGCCAGGTCGGCCAGCGAATCGATGCCGAGCGGATTGCCCGGTGCGACCGCGATCTGCAGGATGTTGGTGGCGAACACCTGCGGTTGACCGTGGATGAGCCCGGCATGCTGGACCTTCGCCATCGTCTCCTGATCGGCGGAGGCGAACACGTCCGCCGGTGCGCCCTCGATCACCTGGGTGGCGAGGGTGGATGATCCGTCGGACACGATTGGGAGCACCTCGACCTGCGGGTTCGCCTCCGCGAAAGCACCGGCCAGCTCGGTGAATGATGCGGTGAGGGATGCTGCGGCGTAGATCGTCAACGGGGGGCGGGCCGCCTGCTGCACACCGCATCCGCTCACCAGTGCTGCCCCAACCAGGGCGACGGCTCCCCAGCGCAGCCTCATCGCCGGTCCGCGGGGACCTCGACGATGACCGTCGTCGCCTTCATCACGGCGACTGCGAGTGAGCCCACTTCCAGCCCCAGGTCACGCACCGCCTCCGTCGACATGAGGGAGACCACCCGATTCCGGCCGCATTGAAGCTCGACCTGCGACATCACGGTGTCGCTGGTGACTTTCGTGACCAGGCCCGTGAACCGGTTCCGCGCGCTGCTACCGATCCCGGTGGGATCGTCGGGCGGTGTCGCGATCCGCGCGGCCTCCGCAGCGAGCTCGGCTCCGTCGACGACCTGACGGCCGGCGGCATCCTGCGTCACGTTCAGGGCGCCGGCCGCGACCCATCGCCGCACCGTGTCGTCGCTCACGCCGAGGAGCTCAGCCGCCTCGCTGATCCGATAATGCGCCATGTTTGGCAGGTTATCACCGCAAATAAGGCAACACCAGCGGTTCGAAGACGTCTCGGCCCCACGATTCCAGTGAGATGAATCCGTGGCCGCGCCAGCGCCGAAAGCGAACGCCGATGTAGGTGGCTCATAGTCCAACGGGCATAAGCCCTGAAGCCGGACCCTCAGCGGGACCAACAGCCCCTCCGTCGAATCGGAGGATACCTAAGTCGTGTTTGCTCTTCCTATAGTTGAGAGTGTCAACTTGATCTAGGACCACCGTGACGGCTTGTTCCGGGACCACCTGGCGGGCTCGAGGGCGATCCTTTGGGGCGGTTGCAACTGTTGCGCGTTCCTCAAAGGAGGATCAAAGGGTGCTGGCGGCGTGCTGCTGCTTGGTGTGCGCGAGGCGGCAGGAGTCGGTGCCGGTTTCGATGATGGTGCCGTTGAAGGTGAGCCGGTCGACGATCGCGGCGCAGAGCCTGGGGTCGGTGAAGGTGTGGGTCCAGCCGGAGAAGGATTCGTTCGAGGCGATGGCGACGGAGTTCTTCTCCTCGCGTTCGGTGAGGACTTGGAAAAGAAGCTCGGCGCCGCGGCGGTCAAGTTCCATGTAGCCGAGCTCGTCGATCATGAGCAGATCGACGCGGCCGTAGCGGGCGATGGTGCGAGCGAGGGTCTTCTCGTCGGCGGCTTCGACGAGTTCGTTCACGAGCCGCGTCGCGAGCGTGTAGCGGACCCGGAACCCTTTCTCCGCGGCCGCGGTGCCCAGGCCGATTCTGGGATAACGGGCTGTTCAAGTTCGGGTGCGGGTGCGGGTTCGACTGATTCCTCGGACTCCATAGGGTTTGACGTCTCCGGAGTGAACGCCGGCGCTGCGTCGACCTCCCGGTCGCGGGGGTCTGGTTCCGCACGGCATCATGGGTTCCATGGCCCGCTTTCTGCTCTCGGCAATGCCCTTCACGGGGCACATCAACCCCATTCGCGCCCTGGCGAGTGCGCTCGTCGCTCGCGGGCACGACGTGCGCGTCTACTCGGGCGAGGCGTTCCGCACGGCCGTCGAGTCGACGGGCGCCCGGCTCGTGCCCTGGCATCACGCTCCTGACTTCGATGAGAGTGACCTCGCCACGACGTTCCCGCGGCTCCGCGGCAGGAAGGGCCTGAGGCAGCTCCTCATCAACGTCGAAGATGTCTTCATCAACACCTCTGCCGCGCAGGTGCAGGATCTGCGGGACGAGTGGGTCAGGGAACCGTGGGATGCGATCGCCGGCGACGACGTCTCGATCGGCGCGGCGCTGTACGCCGAGCAGAACGGCGGCCCATGGGCGACGATCTCGATCACCCCGCTCAATCTCGCCGGAACGCAGGGCCCTCCTGCCGGACTGGGTCTGTGGCCCGGTACGAACGCGTTCACCAAGGCGCGGGATGCCGCCCTTCGCGGGGCGACGCCGCTCATCGCCCGATCGCTCGTGAAGGCCATCGCGAGATCTGAGGAAACGATCGGACTCCGCCCACGAGGGTTGACCATGGAGGAGGTCACCTTCTCACGACAGCTCATCGTTGCGAGCGGATCCTCGTTGCTGGACTTTAAGCGCACCGACCGGCCCGACTTCCTGCACTTCGTCGGCGAGCTCCGGATGCCTCCGCAGGCGTCGCATACGCTGCCGGCGTGGTGGAGCGAACTCGAAGGCCGACGAGTCATACATGTCACGCAGGGGACCCAGAACATCGATCCCGCCGACCTTATCGTGCCCACGCTCGAGGCCCTGGCCGACCGCGCCGACCTGCTCGTGGTCGTGGCGACGGGCGTCACCGGAGACGATGAGCTGCCCTTCCCCGTCCCCTCAAACACGCGGGTCGCAGGATTTCTGCCTTACGCCGAGCTCCTTCCGCGGGTGGATGTCGCCGTGACGAACGGAGGATGGGGCGGGACGCTCGCCATGCTCGCCCACGACATCCCCCTCGTGATCGCTGGAGGGGACCTCGACAAGCCGGAGATCGCCTCCCGCGTCGCATGGACCGGAGGGGCCGTCAATCTCAAGACGGGCACGCCAACGGCGGCTCAGGTCGCAGCCGGACTCGACAGAGTCGCGACAGACACGTCATACCGGGATGCCGCATCCCGCGTCGGCGCACAACTGCGGTCGCTCGGCGGAGCTGCTCGAGCAGCCGAACTGCTCGAGCAGCTCGCTCAACCGGCGAACCAGTCGACCCTTCAGCCGGGCGACTGACACCGCCCACCGACCGCCTCTCAAAACCATCGCGGGTATCGATAGGCTCTGGCTTCATCTACAAGAGCGCATTCACAATCCTTCCAGACATACGCCACCTGTAACCAGCCCAGAAAAGTACGACACCTGCCGATTCCCTGCGGGTGCAAAAGGGCTACGACGTCGACGCCTTGGTCGCAAACCTGATCGCACTGCTGGACGCCCTGGGTCTCGACTGAGTGGCTCTCGTAGCGCACGACTATCGCGCACGCATCTGCTTCAAACTGTGCCTACGCCATCCCGCACACGTCAGTCGACGCAGACGGCCACTCGGAGAGCGCAATGCTAACTTCGTTGTGCTCTTGCCTGAAAGGAGTGTCGCTAGAGGGACGATCAGCGGGCGGGCCGGCGCTGTTCCTGAACACGTCGAACTCATACTGGGCGGCTTTCCGGAGTGCCCGCCCGACGGACAACATGACTGCGTTCCGCAGCAATCGCCACAACCTCCGCATGACCCGCCCGTTGAGAAGACCGATCAAGGGGCCATGAACGCAAAAGGCAGGGCGGCGAGCGCCCAGCCGCAAGCGTTCATCTCACTGAAATCGTGGGCCTGAGCCGTCTGCGGTTAGTGGTCTCCGCCGCGCAGCTGATCCAGGATGTGCCCGGTGACGGGCAGCAGGACGGCGAGCCCCTCCTCAACCGCGGCGACCGAGCCAGGCAGATTCACGATGAGCGCACGAGTGCTCCCGCCGGTGACGCCGGCGACGCCCCTGCTGATCACGGCCATCGGATTGTGGAGTGCACCTTCGCGCCGCAGCAACTCGGCGATCCCGGGAAGCTCCTGGGCGATCACGGGACGGGTTCCCTCAGGAGTCAGGTCTCGCGGGCCGAGCCCGGTTCCGCCGGTGGTGATCACGAGCCTCGCCCCGGAGCGGATGCCGTCAGCCAGCGCCTGCTGCACACTCTCCACGCCGTCCGGTACCAATGCGGAGTCGACGTCGAACCCTGCTGCGCTGAGAAGTTCGACAGCGCGGGGACCGGAGCGATCGGCGCGTTCCCCGCGGGCGCTTCGATCGGAGACCGTGATGACCCGAGCCGTCATGCGAGTCGAGGTGTGCGCGTGGTGCCCGTGCTCGTGGTCGTCCATGAATGCAACGCTACGACAGGTCTATGGTGAAGTCATGGCTGTTGAACCGATCGAATTGCACACCTCCGCTCAGGCTGCCCAGCATCCGTCACCGACAGGCAGCAGTTGCGCCTGCGGTCACGAGGATGAATCCGAGATCGTGCTGGACACCCGCACGATCCCGCACGCCATCCGTCACGCCACGATTTTCGGGGCACTCGGTGCCATCGCACCGGGTTTCAGCCTCGACCTGGTGGCGAACCACAATCCGCTCCCCCTGATCGCACAGCTCGAGGCGAAACAGCCGGGCGACTTCACCGTGACCTACCTCAGCGATGGCCCGGATGAGTGGAAGCTCCGCTTCACCCGCTCCTGACCCGCCGAATTCCGCGACGTAGCTAGTGCGCGGCGGCCTGATGGGCGCCAGTCCCATGAGCGCCCGGCTGATGCGTGGCGGGCTGATCCTCACCGAGAGCGTGCAGCGCGAGGATCGAGTGTGCGTAGGCGCCGCCCGCTCGCATTTCTGCGGCCACCCAGATGGACTCCATGACCTCTTCACTGGTCGCCCCCTTGCGCTTAGCCAGCTTCGTGTGGCCGTCGATGCAATACGGGCATTGGGTTACGTGCGCCACCGCAACCGCGATCAGTTGCTTCGTCTTCTCATCGAGCGCGCCCTCGGAAAAAACCTGTCGACTGAACGCCTCGAATGCTTCATGCGTTTCGGGTGCAAGCTCCTTGCGGCGAGCAACGAGCTGCGGCGAACGGGCGGGATAGACGGATTCAGACACGAAGACACTCCTTGGGCGTTAGCGCTCGGCGACGACCGCCGGCTCCTCCACCATATTCCCGAGGGTCCTTCGACCTGTCTCAGGCACGCACCGGCAAGCCGACGATGCGCTCGGCCCCGGCATAGGCGACCATCGACGTTCCGCGCAGGAACCCGACCAGGGTCATCCCGGATTCGGTCGCGAGCTCGGCGGCCAGCGATGATGGCGCCGAGACGGCGGCGAGAATCGGGATTCCCGCCATCAGCGCCTTCTGGGTCAGCTCGAAGCTGGCCCGGCCGGAGACCATGAGCACGGTGCCGGCCAGCGGCAATCGGCCATCCTTCAAAGCCCAGCCGACGACTTTGTCGACGGCGTTGTGCCGCCCGACGTCTTCGCGCAGCACGAGCATCCGCCCGCTCGCCGCGTCGAACAATGCTGCGGCGTGCAATCCGCCGGTCTTCTCGAACACCGCCTGCTCAGCGCGGAGCACGTCCGGAAACCCGGTGAGGGCGGATGCATCGATGGTCACGTCATCGTCGCGCACCTGGAACGCCGACTGTGTTTTCACCGCGTCGATGCTCGCCTTGCCGCACAAGCCGCAGGAGCTCGTGGTGTAGAACGACCGCTCCAGGCTGGGGTCGGGTGGAGCGACGCCCGGTGCGAGCGACACATCGAGCACGTTGTAGGTGTTCAGCCCCTCCTCCGTCGCACCGGCACAATACCGGGCGGCACTGAAGTGGTCGGAACTGGAGATGACGCCCTCGGAGACCAGGAAGCCTGCGGCCAGGTCGAAGTCGTGACCGGGGGTGCGCATGGTGACTGCGAGCGGACGGCCGCCGACGCGGATCTCCAGCGGTTCCTCGACGGTCAGCACGTCCTCCAGCACGACCGGCGCAGAACCGACGGTGATGCGAGTGACCTTGCGCCTGGCGGTGATCCTCACTCTGAGGCCACCGGCTCTTCCGCCCGCGGGACGAACCGCACCGCCATCGCCTTATAACCGGGCGTGTTCGACTCGCGTGCGATCAGCTCACGGTGGACGAGTGCATTGGCCTCGGGGAAATAGGCCGCCGCGCATCCGCGAGCCGTCGGATACTCCACGAGCCGGAAGCTGTCCGCCCGACGCTCCGCCCCCTGGAAGGTGCTGATGACGTCGACCAGGTCGCGGTCCTTTAAGCCCAGCTCGGCCAGGTCGTCGCGGTGGACGAGGATGACCCGCCTGCCGTTGGAGATGCCGCGGTACCGGTCATCCTGGCCGTAGAAGGTGGTGTTGTACTGGTCGTGGCTCCGCATGGTCTGCAGGATGAGATGCCCGGGCGGCGGTGTCAGGTACTCGAGCGGGCTCACCGTGAAGCGGCCCCTGCCGATGTCGGTGGCGAACGAGCGGGTGTCGCGCGGCGGGTTCGGCAACACGAATCCGTCCCGTCCGCGCAGGCGGCGGTTGAAGTCATGGAAGCCCGGGATGACGCGCGAGATGTGGTCCCGGACCACGTCGTAGTCCTCGGCCATCGCACGCCAGTCGACGGGGTGATCCTCGCCGAGGGTGGCGACCGCCATCCGCGCGATGATGACGGGTTCGGCCAGCAGGTGTTCGGACACCGGCGCCAGTCGGCCCTGGGTCGACCGGACGACAGACATCGAGTCCTCGACCGAGAGAATCTGGCGCCCACCAGGATGCTTGTCGTCGGTGTCGGTGCGACCGAGCGTCGGAAGGATCAGGGAGGTGCGGCCGTGCACGACGTGGGAACGGTTCGGCTTGGTCGACACGTGTACCGTCAGGCCGGCGCGCTGCATGGCGGCCTCGATCGCATCCGTGTCCGGGCAGGCGAGGGCGAAGTTGCCGCCCATCGAGACGAAGACATCGACCTGGTCGTTCTCGAACGCTTCGACCGCCTCCACCGAGTCGTAGCCCTGTTCGCGCGGTGAGCGGATGCCGAACTCGGCATCCAGGGCGTTCAGCATCGACTCCTGTGGCTTCTCCCACACACCCATGGTGCGGTCACCCTGCACGTTCGAGTGCCCGCGCACCGGGCAGGCGCCGGCACCAGGCTTCCCGAAGTTGCCCTGAAGCAGCAGGATGTTGATGATCTCTTTCAGGGTGTTGACCGAGTGCGGTTGCTGGGTGAGGCCGAGCGCCCAGCAGATGATCGTCGCCTTCGACTCGATCAGCATCCCAGCGACCTTCGTGATCTCGTCCCTCGCGAGGCCGGTCGCTGTTTCGACTTCGGCCCAGTCCAACTCTGCTCGGGCCGCACGATAGGCCGCGATGCCATCGGTCTGGGACTCGATGAAGTCGTGGTCGAGCACGCTTCCCGGTGCTGCTGCTTCCGCCTCGAGCAGCAGGTGTCCGAGCGCCTGGAACAGGGCGAGGTCGCCTCCGACCTTGATCTGCAGGAACTCGTCGGCGATGGCGGTGCCGTTACGGAGCACGCCCGACACGGTCTGCGGATCCTTGAACCCGAGAAGGCCGGCTTCCGGCAGCGGGTTGACGGCGACGATCCGACCGCCGCCGGCCTTGCACTCCGCGAGGGCTGAAAGCATCCGTGGGTGATTCGTCCCGGGGTTCTGCCCCACCACGAAGATCAGCTCCGCGGCGTGGATGTCTTCGAGGGAGACGGTGCCCTTGCCGATCCCGATGGTGGGATTCAACGCTGTTCCGGACGATTCGTGGCACATGTTCGAGCAGTCGGGGAGGTTGTTGGTCCCCAATGACCTGGCGAACAACTGGTACATGAACGCGGTCTCATTGGCAGTGCGGCCGGACGTGTAGAAGACGCAGCGGTCGGAGGTGGTCTGGCGAATCCGTTCACCGATCAGGGAGAAGGCATCCGTCCAGCTGATCGGAGAGTAGTGGGTGTCGCCCGGCCGGATGACGACCGGTTCGGTGATTCTCCCCTGGTTGCCCAGCCAATACTCGGTCTTCCCGGCCAGGTCGGCGATGGAATGCTCGGCCCAGAACTGAGGCGTCACCGTGCGAGTGGTGCTCTCCTCGGCGACCGCCTTCGCGCCGTTCTCGCAGAACTCGGCCGGCTTGCGGCGGCCGGTGATCGACTCGGGCCAGGCACATCCGGGGCAATCGGTTCCACCTCGCTGATTGAGCCGCAACAACGAGCGGGCGGTGCGGGTCACACCGGCCTGGGCCACCCCACGATCCAGCGCGACCATGACGGCCTCGACTCCGGCCGCCGTGGTCTTGGGAGGCTTGACCTTCAGGTCATCTTCATTGATGTCGTTGACGGGCGCTGCACGCTTCATGGTCCCATCTTGCCGTGAAACAGCGAGCCGGACTATCGACGCGCCTCCCGGGAGCGCGCGCTGGCTAGGGTGGGACCGTGTTCATCGACGCGATCGTGCTGGCCGGGGGTCGCTCCAGCCGCCTCGGAGAAGTGCCGAAGGCTGGGCTGGCCTATCGGCAGCAGACCCTCCTGGAGCACACGGTCGGCGCAACGCGATTCGCCCGCACCACGGTGATCGTCGGCGACCCCGCAGGAATCCGCATTCCCGGTGTTCTCATTGCGCGGGAAGAACCTGCTTTCGGTGGCCCTGCTGCCGCCGTCGCCGCCGGCATAAACCGGCTCGCGCAGGACCAGGCGGCACCCAGCGAGTTCACCTTCGTGCTGGCCTGCGACATGCCTGGCATCTCCACCGCCACTGCCGCCATCCGCGAAGCACTGGGCAGCGGCGTTACTTCGGACGGCCTCATCGCGATCGATGCCGACGAGCATCCGCAGCCCCTCGCCGCCGTGTACCGCACCGCCAGCCTCGCCTCGGCCATCACGGCACACGGTCGGCACCTGGAGGGGTTGTCTATGTTCCGGTTGATCGCCGGACTGGAGCTCACCGACATCGCGGTTCCGCCCGGATCGACGGATGATGTGGATACCTGGGACGACGCCGCCCGCTTCGGCATCACCCGACCGGAAACAATGGAGGAACCATGAGCGAGCAGGCCGACAGAGAAACCCTCCTGGCGAGCTGGGCGGATACGCTCACCGCCGCACTCGATGTTCAGGGCCTCACCGTCGATGTATCCGGCGTGCTGTCGTTGGCGGCGGATGCGGCGCATTCCGTCGTCCGCCCGGCGGCACCGTTGACGACATTCGTCGTCGGGTACGCGGCCGGCCTGGCGGCAGCGGGTGGCACGGCCCCGGAAGCCGCGGTCCAGGCGGCGAGCGAGGTCGCGCGGCGCCTGTGCGGCGAGCGTGCCGGTCAGCCGCCGATGTAGGACATCTCGATCCGCTTACCGGCGGCCCGCAACCCTCCCGTGCTGGCGCTGCGCAGCTCTGAGTAGCGATCGGTGCGGGTGCGCCAGATCGACGCCATCGTCGCCGACAGTTGTTCGTCGGAGCCGCCTTCGCGCATCAACGCCCTCAGGTCATGGCCTTCGCTGGCGAATAAGCAGGTGTACAGCTTGCCGTCGACCGAGATCCGCGCTCGGGAGCAGGAGTGGCAGAAGGATTCGGTGACGCTGGAGATCACGCCGACCTCGCCGCTGCCGTCGGCGTAACGCCAGCGCTTCGACGTGTCGCCCGGGTAGGTGGGGGCTACGGGCACGAGCGGGAACACCGCATCGATCCTCTGGATCACCTCGCTGGATGGCACCACTTCGTCCAGCTTCCAGCCGTTGGTGGTTCCGACGTCCATGAACTCGATGAACCGCAGCACGAACGGGGTCCCCTTGAAATGCCTGGCCATGGCGACAATGTCCTGGTCGTTCTGGCCCTTCTTGACGACCATGTTGATCTTGACCGGCCCGAGCCCCGACTGGTGCGCCGCCTCGATCCCGGCGAGCACTTTGGCGACCGGGAAGCGGATGTCGTTCATCGCCTGGAACGTCGCCTCGTCCAGCGAGTCGAGCGAGACGGTCACGCGGTTCAACCCGGCGTCCTTCAGTGCCGGGGCAAGGAGGGCGAGCGCAGAACCGTTCGTGGTCAGGGCAATATCGAGCGGATGCCCGGCGAGAGTCCGCACTGTGCCGAGCATTTCGATCAGCTTGGGCAGTTCCCGGCGCAGCAGCGGCTCGCCACCGGTGAGCCGGACCTTCTCCACCCCGTGGGCTGCGGCGATTGTCGCGATCCGCGTGATCTCTTCGAAGCTGAGCAGTTCCTCGCGGGGCATGAAGGCGTAGTCGCGGCCGAACACCTCTTTGGGCATGCAGTAGACGCACCGGAAATTGCAGCGGTCGGTCACCGAGATCCGCAGGTCATGGAGCGGGCGGCCCCTGGTGTCGGTGAGCGGTGCACCCGCCGTCGTGGTCATACTGCCAGCCTATGTGCTCCACCGGGGACGAGTCCTCGGTGGAGCGTCCGTCGCTAGAGTTGGGTCATGGCCCAGGCGTCGGAGAGTCCTCAGAGCAGCAGCGTTGAGGAACACCTGAACCGCATCCTCGGTTTCGTGAAACCGCTCTCCCCCGTGGCGACGCCGCTCGCCTCGGCCCTCGGGCGCACCCTGGCTGCCAATGTCGTTGCCCACGTTGACGTGCCGGGGTTCGACAACTCCGCGATGGACGGGTACGCCGTCCGGCGCTCCGACGTTCTCGAGATCCGCGAAGGGGCTGCCCTCCAGCTGCGGGTGGTCGGCGATGTTCCGGCCGGGTCCGGCTCCAACCCCCGGCTGCTGCCGGGCGAGGCCGTGAGGATCATGACCGGCGCACCCCTCCCCGCCGACGCCGACGCCGTCGTCCCGGTGGAGCACACCGATGCAGGCACCAACACCGTACTGATCTCGCACACCCCGGAACCGGCAGCCCACATTCGCCGGGCCGGCACCGACATCCGCCGTGGGGAGCTGGTGCTGCCGGCCGGGCGAGTGCTCCGCGCCACCGACCTTGCCGCGGCGGCCGCAGCCGGCGTCGCCGAACTGGTCGTGCACCCGGCGCCTCGCGTCGGGGTGCTCTCGACCGGAGACGAGCTGAAAGCGCCAGGGGCGGCCCTGGCCAGGGGCGAGATCCACGACTCCAACTCGCTGCTGCTCGCGGCAGCAGTCATCGAGGCCGGCGGTATCCCGGTGCAGCTCGGTGCGGTCTCCGACGACAACGAGCTGCTGCACCAGACCTTCGCACGCCACGCGTCGGAGGTTGACGCGTTCGTCACCTCCGGCGGGGTGAGCGTCGGCGCCTACGACGTGGTCAAGGCGGTACTCGCCCCGCTCGGCGTCTGGTTCGGACCGGTGCGGATGCAGCCGGGCAAGCCCCAGGGCGTTGGCACCTGGCTGGATGGCACCCCGATCTTCACGCTGCCGGGCAACCCGGTGAGCGTCTTCGTCTCGTTCGAGGCGTTCATCCGGCCCGCGCTGCTCGCCCTCCAGGGTCGCATTGACGTTCACCGCCCGCTCACCATGGCGGTCGTGAGCAGCGGCTGGAAGAGCCCGCAGGGTCGCGCCCAGTACATGCCGGCGGTGGCGAGCAGGTCCGCCGACGGGCTGCAGGTGCGACCGGCGAGCAGCGGGGGCTCCGGCTCCTACCTGGTCACGAGCCTGGCGCACGCCAACGCCCTGGCGGTCATCGCCGAGGACCAGGCCGAGGTGGTCGAAGGCGAAACCGTCGACGTTCTGCTTTTCGGCGAGATTCCATTCGAGGCGCCACCAGCATCCGCACCGTGGGGAGAATCATGACTGACCAGCCATTCACGCACCTGAACTCGGCCGGCGAAGCGCGCATGGTCGACGTGACCGCCAAGACGCCAACCGTTCGCGAGGCGACCGCCGTCGGCTTCGTGCGGTGCAGCGAGCAGGTCGTCGCCACCTTGCGGTCGGGGACCGCCCCCAAGGGCGACGTTCTGGCCGTCGCCAGGATCGCGGGCATCCAGGGCGCCAAACGCACGGCCGAACTCCTTCCGCTCGCCCACGTGATCGGCGTGCACGGCGCGGTGGTCGACCTTGCCGTACAGGATGACGGGGTGCGGGTCGAGGCTACCGTGCGCACCGCCGATCGCACCGGCGTGGAGATGGAGGCGATGACCGCGGTCTCGGTCGCCGCCCTCGCCATCGTCGACATGGTCAAGGGCATCGACCGCACGGTGGAGATCAGCAGCGTGAAAATCGTCGCCAAATCCGGCGGCCGGTCAGGCGACTGGCGCCGACCGGAATAACCTGCCGCCGTAGTGCCCGTTCCGGAGAGATGTGCCCCGCGAAACAGGCACTATCCTCCGGAACGGGCACTATCAATGCGGGCTAGTCGGTGACGCGGACGATTCCGGATGCCCCGCGCTCGGCGTCCGCCATCGCGTGCGTGACGAAGGGGTAGTGACCTGCCTCCGGGAAGACCAGCTCGACGAACCCGCCCCGCGCCGGGTGCAGCCCGAGCGTCTGCGACCCGCCGGTTCCGGTGCTGCCGCCGTTCCTCAGCCGGTAGTCGCCCTCGCTGTAGACGGTGTCGAACTGCCCGCCGATGACGTGGAATGAGCTCGCCAGGTTGGGCCCGGCATCCAGCACCCACAGCCGCACCCGCTCGCCGACCTTCGCCACCAGCGGGTCGTGCTGGTACTGGTTCGCGTACCCGTTGAAGACGACCAGGTCAGGCGTTTTCGCCATCACTTTGGCGGCATCCGCCGGCTCTCCCTGCGGGCCCAGGTAGTACTCGGACTGCACCACCAGGTATTCGCGGTCGACGTTATCCAACCCCGGTGGGTCGATGATCACGGCGCCGAACATCCCGTTGGCGACGTGCACCGACATGGGCATTGTCGAGCAGTGGTAGAGCCAGATGCCGGACCGGTTCGCGGTGAAACTGAAGCTGAGGCTCTCGCCAGGATCGATGGTTCGCATCGGCTGGTCGGGGGCCAGCGACCCGGCGTGGAAGTCGATCGAGTGGCCGATCCCGCCATCGTTCACCAGGGTCACGTTGAACCGGTCGCCGACCTTGCCGCGCAGGGTCGGCCCCGGGGCTGTGCCGTTGAAAGTCCACAGCGTCTGCGTGACGCCGGGCGACACCTCCACGTCGACGTCCTCAGCCGAGAGTGTCACGTCATGGACGGTGGCGGATGCCGCCGGCGGCAGAACGGCATCCCGCGCTTTGAACCCTGGCTCGGGTTCTGCCATCAAGTCGAGGTCTTCAGCGGCTGAGGGCTCATCCGAGTCACCGTGGTCGTGTGCAGACGGAGGCACATCATCGCCCGCGGTGCTGCCGGTCACGATGACGGTCAGCACCATGCCCATCAGGCGGTGGCCGGCGATCGAGCACCAGCCGTCCAGGTTGCCGGCGATCACGCCAGCATCCACAGTGACCGCCTCTCCGGCCGGTACACGACCCGAGGTCGTACCGTTCTGAAGCACGAGGTCGTGCACCTGGTCGTCGACGTTCGCCAGCTCGATCACCAGGCGGTCGCCGGCCGGCACTTCGATGACATCCGGTGTGAAGCGCATGTCCTTCATGGACACTTCGACGGTGGTGGTGTCACCGGTCGGTTCCACGACGGCTGAACTTACCGCCGTCGACAGACCCGCGGACGCCGGGTCCAGTGCCACGCCCACCGTTGTCGCCAGGATGAGGGTGCTCACCGTCATCAGCACGGCCCCGCTGTGCCGCTTCGGTGCCGCCTTCGTTCCGGCCGCGTTCTTGCGAGCGGCGGCATCCGCTGGAATGGTCGGACCGCCCCTCGACTTCCTGCCCGCCAGCACCGAGCGCACCGCGAACACCAGGAACGACAGCAGCACGGTGTACACGACGAACGAGATGACAACCTTGACCAGGCTCGGCACCGGCAGCAGGTAGACGGCGATACCGGCATTGATGACGAGCACCCGGAAGAGCGCACCGCGGTCGAGTTCGGCCGCCGACGCCCTGGCCGCGAACGGCCCACCACCGAGAACGACCGGCAGCAGGTAGCTGAGCGCTCCCAACACGATCTGGGCGGCGAATCCGACGGCGAACGGCGCCACCAGCCAGTCGAGGCCGTCGACCGCTGCCTCCCAGCCGTCCGCGAACAGCACGATCACGCCGAGGGCCATCGTGCACACCAGCAACCAGCCGGCCGCCGCCGCGATGCTCCAACCGGCGTAGGTGGTTGCCGGCGCAGCACGCCAGGAGCGGATGCCCTCGGCAACCACCAGTCCGAAGCCGGCCAGGTAGCTGAGCACCGCGGCGGCGACCACCAGCGGTACGCCCATCAGGCTGCCGGCGATGAAGACCACCACCCCGACAAGGAGAAGCGGCAGGGCGCGCCTCGCCGAAGCATCCGTCGTCTCGCTCACCCGGGTGTGCAGCACGGTCGGCCATAACAGGATGACCGTGCCGATGACAGTCAACCCGACCCAGCCGAGGAGGTTGGCGCCCAGGTGGGCGACCACGAAACGCTCATGGAGTTCGGGCGGGAGCGACGCGCGAGCCAGGATGACACCGAGCGTCACCCCGGCGGCCAGGCTGAGGCTGGCGAACACGTAGTAGCGAACCAGCGGGGCGAAGCGGGCAGGCAGCCCACCGCGCCCCTGCACGAGAAGGCTTCCGGCATGCACCAGGGCGTTCAGGCCGATCAGGATGCCGCCGGCGAGAACCACAGGCCAGGCATCCGCCACGATTCCCGCGACCACGGCAGCCGCACCGACCGTGTGGGCGGCCAGCCGCACGCCGTGGAAGGCGCGGCCGCCCCAGGCGGTGCGCCTCAGCAGGGTGTCGGCGAAATGCTGGCTCCAGACCAGGATGGCCGTGCTGACGGCGCCGAGCAGCAGCAGGTGCAGCATCAGCCAGCCGCCTGCCGGAACGAACCGGTGGACGATCACGACCACCGCGGCGGCAACCAGCCACAGCGCGATCAGCGAGTTCATCGCCAGGTACCAGGTGCGACGGTTCACGGTGCACCCTCGCGTTCGGCCCTGGGCGCTGCCTTGGGCGCTCCGGCGATTGCGGATGCTACCGCGAGCACCACGAAGAGCAGCACGGCTACGACGTTCAGCGCCCCGCCCCACTGCACCACTTCGGCAATACCGCGACCGTCCCCGACGAGCACGCGAATGGCAAGCGACACGTGCAGCAGCCCGACCGGCAGGTAGAGGAACCACCGGTACGGCAGCGGGCGGCGGATGACCGCGGGCAGGATCACCGGGGCGTGCGCCATGATCATCGACATCACGAAGCCGAGGAAGACCGAGTGCAGCACGGCATCGTAGGCGGCGCCGGAGGTCACCGGCCCCCCGACCAGCCAGATGCCTCCCGCTACCAGCAGCCAGGCGTAACCGAGGAGCAGGCACACCGCCATGTAGCGGGCAAGCCCGGTGGAGCGCACCAGCCGCGTTGCGACGTCGTGACGGAACAACCAGACGACCAGGGCCAACATGGCGACACCGAACAACGGGTAACCGACCGAGGGCCAGAGCGGCGCGGCGAGCGCTGTCACCGCCATGGCGATGCCGCAGGCGAACGCGGAACGCTCCACCTGCGCGTTCACGGTCGGCGAGACGCGAGCCAGTTCGAGGCGTTCACCGACGATGGTGAGAACCAGGAACGCGGTCATCGACGGTGTGAGCAGTGGGATGACGACGCCGGAAAGCCACAAAATGGCGGATGCCAATCCGGCCACTGCGCCGAGCGACTGGATGGCGATGGCCATGCTCGGCTGGCGCGCCCAGACCACCCGGTAGACGGCAAGCAGCGCAACGAACCCGACCACGAAACCGGCCTGCCCGACGGCCAGCGGCAGTGGCGAGAGCAGCGTGAGACCGCCGAAGCCGAGCGCTGCCGGTGCGAAGAAGCCCCACCAGCGGCGGGCGGCGACAGCCCGTTCGAGCACCACCAGGGTTCCGATGAAGGCGAACACCATCAGCGGTGCATGGATCAGCGGAAGACGCTCGGTGGTGAAGGGGGCCGGCAGGCCGAGAAGCAGCAGCGCGGCATCCAGCCCGCCGATGAGGGCGACCCCGCCCGGGATCAGGAAAAGAAGCCGACGGGCGACAAGAGTCCGTTCGGGCGCACGTGTACTGCCAGGGCGACCGGTCGGTCGCAGAACCGAACTCACGGTCCCATGCTAGCCGCAGCTGAAACTGCTCTCGCGGTTATCCCGTATGCTGTGGGAGGTCGAAAAGCGCGCGAGCGCACGACTGCCAGGAGAATTCGCCTAGTGGCCTATGGCGCACGCTTGGAAAGCGTGTTGGGTGCAAGCCCTCGGGGGTTCGAATCCCCCATTCTCCGCCAAGAACCAGCGTGTTGGGTGCAAGCACAGCGCCCACAGCCCGAGTTCATATCCCCACTCCGCTATCTTCTCCGCTATCTGCGAGCCTGTTTGTCATCCGCGCGGCGCCTTGTTCCCCTCGCGGTCAACAAACCGAGGCGCCGTCGGCTGGGCGCTCAGATTGCGATGCCGAGCACCAGTTCCGTTGGCGTGCTCGACGGCAACTCCCGGAAGCCGAGCCGGTCGTAGAATGCACGCGCCGACCGGTTGGCCGGGTCCATGCCCAGGTGAAGACCGCGGATGCCGCGCTCGCGCAGTGCGGAAAGCAGGGTGCGCAACAACTCACGCCCCAACCCCTGCCCCTGCAACTCAGGCAGCAGGTCGATGTGCAGGTGGGCCGGAAAGTCGTCGACCTCAGGGATGAGCATCCGCTCGGGGCGGTAGCCCAGGTCGACGATGGCGTCCTCCGGCGTCAGCGGCGGGCTGACGTGCTCGAATCGGGACAGCCGCGGCAGCCACTGAAGGCGGTACCACTCGACGAACGCCCTGGTATCCGAAGTGGCGAGCACGTACCCGGACACCCGCTGGCCGGTGTCGACGACTAACGCCAGCTCCGGCTCGAACTCCAGGTACGGCCCGGCGAAGATATCCGGCATGAGGTCGTCGTCCGTGTAGTTGCCGGTGGCGTCGTTCCCGGCATCCGCCGTCCTTCGGCACACCTCGTAGACATCCGTCCGGTCGGTCGGGCGATAGCTGCGGATCATGCTCACGGAAGTTCAGCGACGCTTCAAGGTGCCGAAGATCCCTCTGACCACAGCGCCAACGATCGACCTACCCTCGCGCGATCCGAGAAAGTCGGTCAACGGGTTGTCCGGCGCCCGAGTGGACGTGCGGCGATTCGGCGCCGGTTGCGGTCGGTTCGCCCGCTGCTGCTTCTCGAATTCCCGCTGCATGCGGTCATACTCCGCCTGCGCCCTGGCCGCATCCTTAGCCTGTGACTCCGCTTGGGCGCGGGCGGCCGCAGCGTTCATCTTCGCCGCCAACATCTCGTGGGCGGACTCGCGGTCGACGACCGTACCGTACTTCGGCAGCAACGGGGACGCCTTCACCGTCGCATCGACCACGGCGTCCTCACTCGGCGACATAGAGCCCTGTGGCGCTCGCAGGCGCGTCCAGGCAACCGGGGTCGGCGCGCCCTTCTCGTTCATGACCGTGACGATCGCCTCGCCGGTTCCGAGCTGGGTGAGCACTTCCTCCAGGTCGTAGCCGGAGTGCGGATAGGTCGACACCGTCGCCCGCAATGCCTTCGCGGCATCCGGAGTGTGCGCACGAAGCTGGTGCTGGATGCGTGAGCCCAGCTGTTCGAGCACCTCCCCCGGCACATCCTTCGGCGTCTGCGTGACGAAGACGATGCCGACACCCTTGGAACGGATGAGCCGCACCGTCTGGGTGATCGAGTCGACGAACTCCTTCGAGGCACCGTTGAACAGCAAGTGTGCCTCATCGAAGAAGAACACCAGCTTGGGCTTGTCGAGGTCGCCCACCTCTGGCAGGTCATTGAACAGGTCGGCGAGCAGCCACATCAGGAAGGTGGAGAATAACGCAGGCTTGTCCTGCACGCTCGGCACCTCGAGCAGGCTGATCACGCCCTTGCCGTCCACGGTGGAGCGGATGAAGTCGGCCGTGTCGATCTCCGGCTCGCCGAAGAAGACATCCGCCCCCTGATCGCCGAAGGTGATCAGCTCCCGCAGGATCACCCCGACCGTCGCCGACGACAGGCCGCCCAGGTTCTTCAACTCGACCTTGCCATCATCCGTTGTCAGGTACTGCAGCACCGAGCGCAGGTCGGCCAGATCGACCAATGGATAGCCGGCGTTCGTGGCGTAATGGAAGACCAGCCCGAGCGAGGACTCCTGCGTGGCGTTCAGGCCGAGCACTTTGGAGAGCAGCAGGGGACCGAAGCCGGAAATGGTCGCCCGGATCGGCACCCCGTGGCCGAGACCACCCAGGCTGAAATACTCGGTGGGGAAGGATGCCGGCACCCAGTCCTGTCCGATGCCCTCCGTTCGCCTCAGCAGCTTCTCGCTCGACGGACCGGGTGTGGCGACCCCGGTCAGGTCTCCCTTGATATCGGCGGCGAACACCGGCACACCCTGCGTCGACAGTTGCTCCAGCATCACCTGCAGGGTACGGGTCTTGCCGGTGCCGGTCGCACCGGCCACCAGGCCGTGGCGGTTGAGCATGGCGATCGGGATGCGCACCGGCACGTCGGCGAGCGCCTCACCATTGACCAGTGCCCCCACTTCGATGGCGTGGCCCTCGATGGCGTAGCCGGCCCGGATGGCGTTCACTGCTGTCGCATCGAGCGGGCCGGAGTCGGCTTCCGCCGGTTCTTCCTTCCCGGGCTCGGCTGCGGCCTGTTCGGCCTGCGCCTGGGCTTTCACTAACGCCGCCTCCGCGTCCGCCAGAGCCTTCTTCGCTGCCTCAACCTGTGCCGCTGCATCCGTCATAGCGAAAGCCTATGTCCAGCCCGTTACCGCGCGCGAGGCGTTTTCGGTCAGGTGCCTGCACAGCGGCGGACTCGCCGTGCCGAGAACGGCTCGCGGCCATACGACCCGTCGCTAGCGATCGGCTGCCAGGCGATCTTCCATGCCCCACTGCTGGCCGTAACCGCCCTGCGACTCCGGTCTGGCCATGAGCTCGAGGAATGCGGTGGCGTCGAACGCCTCCGGGCCGAGTACGCCGTGCCCGGTCCAGGCCCCGGAGGAGAGCAGCTCGAGCGCGATGACCGGGTTCAGCGCCGTCTGCCAGACGACGCACTGCGACTCGTACTCCGCCATCGTCCACTCGTTGTCGCTCACGTGGTACAGGTATACCTCCCGCGGATGCCCGTCGACTCCAGTCCCGGTGACCCACACTCCGGCACAGGTCCTGCCGGTCATCCGTGGCCCGATCGTGGCCGGGTCGGGCAAACCGGCCGCGACGACGTCACGCGGTGAAACCATGACGGGACCATCGGCCGAGCGCACCTGCACCGGCTCGGTCTTGTCGAGCCCCAGCTGGTTCAGGGTCTTCAGTATCCCGATGAAGTGGTCCCCGAGTCCGTACTTGAAGGTGACCCGTTTCGCGTCCAGCCACCGCGGCATCAAGAGCACCTCTTCGTGCTCGACGTTGACGCACTCGACCGGGCCGATCCCCTCCGGGAACTCGAAGATCTCCGGCTCGCTGAACGGCGGAGTCGTGTACCAGCCGCGGTGCTTCTCCCACACCACCGGAGGGTTGAGGCACTCCTCGATGGTGGTCCAGATGCTGAAGGATGGCGCGAAGATCTCATTGCCCGCCTCATCGCGAACGACCAGGTTCGCCCCGTCGCGGGTGCCGAGCTCATCGATATCGCTGAACAGGTGGTCGGCGGCGTAGCGGGCGAAGACGTCACTCAGGCCGGGCTCGACCCCCATCCCGACCAGGGCCAGGCGACCGGCCTTCTCCCAGTCCGGGGCCTGGGCGAACTGGTCGTCGCCGAGCTTGATGCCGGTCTCCTCGTGGGGGTTGGTCGGGTGCGGCTCAGACAGGCTCATTGCCATGTCGAGGTAGTCCGCGCCTGCGGCGAGGGCGCCGGCGAAGATGGTCGGCACGAATTTCGGCTCGACCGCGTTCATGACGTGCGTGACGCCGTGGTCCCTGACCAGCGCCGCCACATTGTCGGGGTCGGATGCGTCCAGGCGGGCGGCGATGAAACGCTCGCCCCGGTCGGGATGCTTCTGCTCGATCCAGGCGATCGTGGCCTCCGCCCGAGCCAGGTCGTAGTCGCTTACCACCATGAGATCGAAGAAGTCTCGTCGTGCGGCAATCTTGGCGATCGCGTTGCCGACGCCGCCGGCACCGACCAGGAGGATTCTCATGTCGGCCACGCTATCGGCTCCGGTCGGACTGGTCGAGGCCTGCTGCTACCGCCGCCTGGGTCGCTCCCGATCCAGGCGATAGGCGAACGGTGCCCACACGATCACGGCGATCCCGGCGCCGATCAGCGCACCGGCAGCGGTGTCGCTAACCCAATGGGCCCCGAGGTAGGTGCGACTGAGCGCCATCAGCACGACGTACCCGATGCCGACGAACCAGACCCACCAGCGGTTCACGATGATCGCGACCACGACCGCCAGGGTCGCCGCGTTGGCGACGTGCCCGGACGGGAACGAACCGGCATCCGTCGCCACCAGAAGCTCTTCAGGGCGCGGCCGGTCGAGCACCGCCTTCAGCAACTGAACCAGTCCAACACTGAGCACGGCCGCGATCGCGTAGTACGCCGCCCCCCAGAACCGGCGAGCCAGGCACAGCACCACCACGATGCCGAGCGGCACCACGAGAATGCCGACCGGGCCGCCACCCAGCCAGTCCATCACGCGGGCCGGTACGTCAAGCCAGATAGAGCGCTCGTCGAGCACCTCTTCCATCCAGCCGGTGTCGAATTCGAATGGCAGGTTGCCGGCGCGCTGCGCGATCAGCACGCCGAGCGCTGCGGCAAGAACGACGGCCACAATTCCGCTCACCAGCGGCCAGCGGCGGGACACTTTCCGGGAGTCGCGCAGGTTCATCCGCTCCACGTTAGTCGCCGGTTTCCGGCTGGAACGGATTCATTTGGTAACGTTTCCAAGAAATCACGGCAACTCGCGAAAAAGGTGACATGACGAAGGACAGCATCACCTCGTCTCCCGGCGGCGTTCGCGGTGGCCAGCGAGCGACCATGCGCGATGTCGCCCGGCGGGCCGGAGTCGGCCTCTCCACGGTCTCGCGTGTCGTCAACGGCGACGGCAGCGTGAGCCCGAAACGCACGCAGGCGGTCGAAGCCGCCATCATCGAGCTCGGCTTCCGTCGCAACGACTTCGCCCGGCACCTTCGAATGGGCGCCGCAGCCAGCATCGGCCTCCTCATCGAGAGCGTCGCCGACCCGTTCTTCTCCCTGCTCACCCAGGCGGTGGAGGAGGTGGTTCTCGGGCGCGACTCCCTGCTGCTGTCCGCGTCGTCGCACCAGGACGCCGAGCGGGCGAAGAAACTGGTCCTCGCATTCAGTTCACGGCGGGTGGACGGCCTGATCATCACACCGTCCGACTCGCAGGATGTCAGCTACCTGCGCACGGAACTGGCCGCCGGCGTTCAGATGGTGTTCGTCGACCGCCCGGTGCCCGGCATCGACGCGGACACCGTGCTCACCGACAACGTTGGCGGTGCTCGCACCGGGGTCGAGCACCTCATCGCGCACGGCCACCGGCGGATCGGTTTCTTCAGCGACCGGGCGAGCCTGTACACGACCGTCCATCGGCGGGGAGGCTACGCCCAGGCGCTCGAGCACGCCGGCATCCCGCTCGACCCGTCCCTGGTGCACTCGAGCGAGGACGGCCTCTACGACTTCACCGCGCCCCTCGCCACAATGCTCGCCCTGCCTAATCCGCCGACCGCCTTGTTCTGCAGCAACAACCGGTCGACCGTGGGGATCCTCCGCGAGCTGGCCAAGCTGCCGCAGCGGCCCGCCCTGGTGGGCTTCGACGACTTCGAATTGGCGGATGCCATGACACCGGGCATCACGGTTGTCGCCCAGGACGCATTGGCCATGGGCCGCACGGCGGCCGAACTTCTCTTCGCTCGGCTCGATGGCGCCACCGGGCCGACGCAGACAATCAGCCTCGGCACCACGCTGATCCCGCGCGGGTCCGGCGAGACGCATCCCTGACGAAGTCACAGTCCCGCATCTTTTTGGCCCCCATCCGAGTGACAAACTTGTTATGGGAACGTTTCCATTGTTGAATGGCAGAACCTGGTTCGTTCGTGGACCCGGCACACAGCAATCCAACGGAGGAATTGCCCATGCGAAAGTCATTGTCAATAATCGCTGGAGCTGCCGCACTCGGCCTCGCTCTGGCCGGATGCGCGGGCGATAGCGGCTCGCCGGATCCCGAGAATGCCGACCAGGTCGAGGTCTTCACCTGGTGGGCCTCCGGTTCTGAGAAGGTCGGTCTCGACGCCCTGGTCGAAGTCTTCGGGGAGCAAAACTCGGACGTGGAGTTCATCAACGCATCCGTCGCCGGTGGTGCCGGCTCGAATGCCAAGGCAGCACTCGCATCACGCCTCGAGGCTAACGACCCGCCGGACACGTTCCAGGCGCACGCCGGAGCCGAACTCACCGACTACATCAATGCCGGCCAGCTGCAGGACCTCAGCTCGTTCTACGACGAGCAGGGACTGACCGACGTCTTCCCGGAGAGCCTCATCGAGCGCTTGACGGTCGACGGTGCGATCTACTCTGTGCCCAGCAATATCCACCGCGCCAACGTGGTCTGGGTGAACACTGCGGTGCTTGAGGAGGCCGGACTCGATCCGAGTGAGGCACCAGCCGACATGGATGCCTGGATCGATGACCTGCAGACCCTCAAGGACGCCGGCGTGGAGTCGCCGCTCTCGCTCGGAACCGAGTGGACCCAGATGCAGCTGCTCGAAAACGTCCTGCTCGCCGACCTCGGCGCCGAAGGTTACTCCGGCCTCTGGACCGGCGACACCGCCTGGGACAGTGACGGCGTCAAGACGGCTGTCGAGCACTACGGGGAGCTGCTGAACTTCGTGAACAGCGACTATGCCGGGCTCGAGTGGGATGCGGCGACGCAAATCCTGATCGACGGGAACGCCGGTTACAACCTGATGGGCGACTGGGCTGAGGCCGCGTTCGCCCAGGCCGGAATGACCTACGACCAGGAGTACACGACCTGGCCGACACCCGGCACGGATGGCGTCTTCGACTTCCTGGCGGACTCGTTCACGCTGACAGTGGGCGCACCGCACGAGGAGGCCACCAAGGCCTGGCTGACCACCATCAGCTCGGCTGACGGGCAGAAGGCGTTCAACTTGGCCAAGGGTTCCATCCCGGCTCGCACCGATGCTGACGCCGGCGATTACCCGGCGTACCAGCAGACCGCGATCCAGTCGTTCGCTGAGGACACCGTGGTGAGCTCGCTCGCCCACGGAGCGGCCGCCAGCATCTCCTGGTCTGGTGATATCTCGTCCGCGGTGGGCAAGTTCGCCACCGACAAGGATGCGAATTCACTGGTCAGCGCGCTGGTCGCAGCGGCAGAAAAGGCCCTCGGCTAAGCAGTACCGAAGGTAGACAATGGTGGGTGGGAGTGCCGGTTGCTCCCACCCATCATTACGCGGGCGAGCACCGTCAGCCAGACACGAGGAAGTGAGTAAGCGTGCGTAAGGGAATCCGCAACTGGGGGCCGCCGCTCCTCCTCGTCTCGCCGACGATCATCATTCTCGGCGTGTTCGTCTACGGTCTGATCGGCGCCAACATCTCGGTGTCGATGAGCGACCGCCACAGCCTGCAGCCGGCCGAGAACTTCGTCGGCATCGAGAACTACATCCGGCTGTTGACCGAGGACCGCTTCCTCCACTCCCTGTACAACCTGGGCATCTTCACCGTCTTCTTCATCGCCGGCACCATGGTCTTCGGCTTCCTCTGGGCCTGGATGCTCGACAAGGGGGTGAGCGCGGAGGGCGTGTTCCGCTCCGTCTACCTGTTCCCGATGGCGATCTCCTTCGTCGCATCCGGTGTCGTCTGGCGCTGGCTGCTGAACAGCGCAGAGGGCGACCGGGCATCCGGCCTCAACCGCATCTTCGAAAGCCTGGGGCTCGGGTTCCTGCAGAACCCCTGGTGGAGCGACCCGACCTGGGGCATGGCTGCGATCGCCCTTCCGGCGATCTGGCAGCTCTCCGGCTACGTCATGGCCCTCTTCCTCTCCGGCTTCCGCGGGATTCCGGAAGAGTTGCGCGAGGCCGCGCGCATGGACGGCGCCTCAGAGTGGAAGCTGTACCGGCACGTGATCTTCCCGCAGCTGAGCCCGGTGGCACTGTCGGCCCTCATCATCGTCGGCCACATGTCGCTCAAGGTCTTCGACCTGATCATGGCGATCACCAAGGCCATCTACCAGACCGAGGTTCCGGCCACCTACCTGTGGATCGCGCTGACCGCCAACGACTACGCGAAGTCGGCGACGATCGCCACCATCCTGCTGCTGCTCGTCGCGGTGCTCATCGTGCCGTACCTGATCTACACCGCGCGCGCGGAGAAGGCGAACCGATGACGATCACGACGGGAATCGAGAAGAAGCCGACGGTCGCCGCGCCGCCCGCCGGCACCCGGGCGCGGTTCCGGCTGGGTCGCACCGGCAAGTACGTGCTGCTGGTGCTGTTCCTCGTGGTGGTGCTGATGCCGGTCTACGTGCTGGTCGTGACCAGCCTGAAGCCGCCACAGGATGTCAACCCGGCCACCTCCTGGGGCCTGCCGGTTCGCTGGCCGTGGGAATCCGTCGCCGAGGGCGGGCCGACCGGCTTCGACAACTGGACCATCGCCTGGGACGCCCTGGGGCCGGCCATCGGCCGAACATTCGCGCTGGCGATCCCCGCCGCGCTGATCTCATCGTTCCTCGGCGCCATGAACGGGTTCGTGCTGTCACGCTGGCGGTTCCCGCGTGCGGACTGGGTCTTCACCTTCATCCTGTTCGGGATGTTCATCCCCTACCAGGCGATCATGACGCCGCTCGTGCAGATGAAGACCTCGCTCGGCCTTCCGAGCGGCATCAGCACCCTTCTGCTGGTGCACATCATCTACGGCCTGCCTATCTGCACGCTGATCTTCCGCAACTACTACGTCGGTATCCCGATCGAGCTGATGGAGGCCTCCCGCGTGGATGGTGCAGGCATGCTCCGTACTTTCCGCAGCGTCGTGCTGCCACTGTCGCTGCCCGGTTTCGTGGTGACCATCATCTGGCAGTTCACCTCAGCCTGGAACGACTTCCTGTTCGCGCTGTTCCTCTCGAACCAGCGCGAGGGCCCGGTGTCACTCGCCCTGAACAACCTGGCCCAGGGTGCGCAGCTCGCCAACTACGGTGCGGCAATGGCCGGCGCGCTGCTGGCCTCGCTGCCGACTCTGGTGGTCTACATCGTGCTCGGCAAGTACTTCATCGGCGGGCTGATGAGCGGGTCGGTGAAGAGTTAGGCCGCTCGGCTCAGCGCCGTGCGCCGGCGCCACGCTCTCGCAAGAGTGACCACGGTCGCCGCGGCACCAAGAGCCACCGGGACCAGCAGATTCGCCCCGGCGAGCACGACCAGCCCGGCAACCAGCACGACGGAGATCACCGCCAGCCACCAGCCGACCGTCCAGCGTTCGAGCAGCCGCACAGCGGCGATCATCCCGAGCACGTAGATCGCGATCATGCAGCTGGTGTGCACGAGGATGAACGGCGTCAGATTCAGCCCGAACGCGACCAGCGCACCAAGGTAGATCGCCACCACGCCCGCCACCACGGCCAGGCTGCGCCTCGGGATGCCCCCCGATTCTGCGCCGGCCGCCATCCAGTGGGGCAGGTCCCCGTCGCGCCCGAGCGACGCACCGAGCTTCGCGAAGGCACCGAGGTAGAGGTTCAGCACGCCGAGGGCGACCACGGCGGCGATCACGGCCACGGCGACGGGTCCGACCCCGGGGGCTGCGGATGCCACGAGGTCGAGCAGCGGGACGGCGCTGTCGCCGGCCGCATCACCGAGCACGCCAACGGTGACCACTTGCAGGGCGAGGTAGGCCACGCCGACCGCGGCGATCGCGATCGCTGTCGCCAGCGGGATGGTGCGGCGCGGGTTCTTGAACTCTCCGGCGATGTGGGTGACCGCCTCCCAGCCGGCGAACGCCCAGACGAAGAGGCTGATCGCGGCGCCGACGCCCGCGAAGCCGTGCGGCAGGAATGGCTCGAAGTTCTCTGCCCGTGACTCAGGGGCGGCAACCAACACGACACCGACGACGATGACGACGAGAGCGCCGGTGAGCGCCAACTGCACCCAGCCGGCCATCCTGAGGCCATAGAAGTTGGAGACGAACGGCGGGACGAAGATCAGCGCCGCCACCAGTACGACGACCCAGAGCGGCCCGCCGAAGACATCCACGATGTAGGACGCGCCCAGCACGGCGACCACCGGCGCGCCGACCGCGACGCCGAAGAAGAACCAGTACCCGGCCATCCGTGCTGCCGTCTTACCGAGGGCCAGGCGAACGAACGTGGCAACGCCCCCGGCATCCGGATACCGCGCTGCCAGTGCCGCGAATGTGCCGGCGAGCGGGATCGAGAGCAGCAGCACGGCGGCGACGGCGAGAATGGATGCCGGACCGGCCGCGGTGACCGCGAGTGCCGGCAACACCAGGATGCCCGTTCCCAGCACCGACGCGATGTACAGGGCAGAACCCTGCAGCAGGCCGACGGTTCCCGCATCGTGCGCAGGGACTTCGACCGCGGTATCGGTGGTGAGGGCTTGCAACATGGCTCCATGGTCTCAATGGCAGGAATTCGGCGTCAATCGAAAAACGGTCAAACGACCGTGACAATGCGCCAATCACCCACTGCCATGGTGATGGTGACCACTGACATCCTCACACCCTTAGAGTCATCTGGTGACCACCAAGCGAGACCGTGCTGCCGGAGCAGGTACCCAAGTCTTCACGGAGGTCAGCATCAACTTCGGTTCGGCCCTGGCCGGCGTGCTCATCCCCCTGGTCGGGGTCGTCGCCATCGTCACAGCACGGCAGCTCATGACAGCCCTCTTCGTGCTGCCGTTCTACCGGCCGAATCTGCGCAAACTGTCGCTGAAGGTGCTGTGGCCGGCCATCGCCCTCGGCGTCGTGCTGGCCATCATGAACTTCACCTTCTACGAATCGGTCGGGCGTCTCGGACTTGGCATCGCGGCCACCATCGAGTTCCTGGGCCCACTCACCCTCGCGCTGGCAGCGTCCCGCCGGCTGCTCGACATCGCCTGCGCTATCGCGGCGGGCGCCGGGGTGGTGCTCCTGACCGGCATGGAAGGCGAACTCGACCTGCTGGGCGTGGTCTTCGCGCTTATTGCCGCGGCATCCTGGGCCGCCTACATCCTGCTCACCCGTCGCGTCGCCATGCAGCTCCCCGGGCTGGAAGGGCTCTCCATCGCCACCGTTGTTGCGTTGGCGATCCTGCTGCCGATCGCACTGTTCGTCGTCGATTGGTCGACGTTCAGCTGGTTCGCGATCGGCCTGCTGCTGGCGGGCGGCATCCTCTCGTCTGCGCTCCCCTACAGCCTCGACACCTTCATCCTGCGCCGCATCACGCCCCGCCTCTATGCGATCATCACCAGTTGCAGCCCGGCGATCGCGGCTCTCTTCGGAGTGCTCATCCTGCGCGAATCGCTTGGCCTGCTGCAGGTCCTCGGCATCGTCGCGGTGTGCGCTGCAGCCGGAGTCGCCATCGCCACCCAACGGGACCGGCCAACCAGCGAGCTGGAAGCATCCGCGCACACCATCACCTGAGCGCGTCGCCCCTCCCAACTACCCACCCGGTCGGATAGTGGGTTACGCGCGCGGGAGCGCCGCGAGCAGGTCGCCCAGCAGGTCGTCGACGCCCTCGATGCCGACCGACAAGCGCACCAGGTTGTCCGGCACCTCGAGCGCCGTCCCGCGCACCGACGCGTGGGTCATCTCGTACGGATAGCTGATCAGCGACTCCACCCCGCCCAGCGACTCAGCCAGGTGGAAGAGCTCAGTGGATTCCGTGAAGGTGCGCGCAGCATCCGCCCCGCCCTTCAGCCCGACGGAGATCATGCCGCCGAATCCGCGCATCTGGCGAGCGGCGAGTTCGTGGCCCGGATGTTCGGGCAAGCCGGGGTAGTAGACGCGCTCGACTGCCGGATGCCCGACCAGGGCTTCGGCGATCTTCTGGGCGTTGGCGCTGTGGCGTTCGACGCGCACTGCGAGAGTCTTGATCCCGCGGGTGGTGAGCCAGGCATCCATCGGACCTGACACCGGCCCCACGGCGAACTGCAGGAAGCCGACCTTCTCGGCCAGCTCGTCGTCGTTGAGGATGACCGCACCGCCGAGCACGTCGGAGTGCCCGCCCAGGTACTTGGTGGTCGAGTGGGTGACCACGTCGGCGCCGAGCGCGAGCGGGTTCTGCAGGTACGGAGAGGCGAAGGTGTTGTCGACGACGACCAGCACGCCGGCTGCGTGCCCGATCTCGGCGAGTGCAGCGATGTCGCTGATCTTCATCATCGGATTGCTCGGCGTCTCGACCCAGAGCACTTTCGTCGCCGGAGTGATGGCGGCGCGCACGGCATCCAGGTCGGTCATGTCGACGGTGTCGAGCCCGATCCCCCACGGCACGAACACTTTGTTGACCAGCCGGTGGGTGCCTCCGTAGACGTCGTTGCCCATGACGACGTGGTCGCCTGGCGCAAGCGAAGCACGTAGCAGGATGTCTTCACCGGCGAGCCCCGAAGAGAAGCTGTAGCCGTGCTTGCCGCCCTCGAGCGACGCGAGCTGGGTCTCCAGCGAGCTGCGGGTCGGGTTGGTGCCGCGGGAGTACTCGTTGCCGTTCCGCAGCTTGCCGACCCCGTCCTGCACGAAGGTGGACGTCTGGTAGATCGGCTGGATGACTGCGCCGGTCGACGCATCCGGTGTCAGCCCGGCGGTGATGGCGCGCGTGCTGAAGTCGAGGTTCTGGTTCATGGTTCGTCCGTTTCTGGGAGGCTCCGCGGTCAGCGGGAGAGGAACGCGAGCAGGTCGCGATGGGTGAGGATGCCGAGCGGCTTGCCGTCGCGGGCCACCATGACGGTGTCGACCTCGGAGAAGGCGTCGCGCAGGTCATCGACTGACTGGCCGGTTCCGACCAGGCGAATGGCGTCGTCCATGACGGGTGCGACCGGGTCGCCGGGTCGCACTCGTCCGGAGGCAATCGCGTTGCTCAGCGACTCCTCGCTCACCGATCCCAGCACCTCTCCCATGACGACGGGGGGCTCGGCCGAGGTCACCGGCACCCGCGCCAGGCCGGATGCCGCCATCAGCTTCCCGGCATCGCGCACCGTCGTCTCCGGGCGAACGTGCACGAAGTCCCGAGCCGTTGCGGTGACAACCTCGGCGACGCTGGTGCCGGTCGCCGTGTTCGAGAAGCCGTGCGAAGCCATCCACTTGTCGCTGAAGACCTTGTTCAGGTAGCCGCGTCCGCCGTCCGGAAGCAGGATGACCATGACGGCGTCGGCCGGAAGGTCGCGGGCGACCTTGAGGGCGGATGCGACGGCCATCCCACTGGATCCGCCCACCAGCAGTCCCTCCTCCCTGGCCAGCCGCAGGGTGAGGTCGAACGATTCTGCATCGGATGCTGCGACGATCTGGTCGACCACCGAGGGGTCGTAGGCGGTCGGCCAGAAGTCTTCGCCCACACCTTCGACGAGGTATGGCCGCCCGGAGCCGCCGGAGTAGACGGAGCCTTCGGGGTCTGCGCCGATGACCTGCACCGCGCCATCCGACACCTCTTTCAGGTAGCGGCCGGTTCCGCTGATGGTGCCGCCGGTTCCGACGCCCGCCACGAAGTGGGTGATCTTCCCGTCGGTGTCTCGCCAGATCTCCGGCCCGGTGGTCTCGTAGTGGCTGAGCGGCCCGTTCTGGTTGGCGTACTGGTTCGGCTTGAAGGCTCCTGGAATCTCGCGGGCCAGCCGGTCGGAGACGCTGTAGTACGACTCCGGGCTCTCCGGAGCGACGGCCGTCGGCGTGACGACGATCTCGGCCCCGTACGCGGTGAGGGTGTTGCGCTTCTCCTCGCCGACCTTGTCCGGCAGCACGAAGACGCAGCGGTAGCCGCGCTGCTGGGCCACCAGGGCGAGCCCGATGCCGGTGTTGCCGGAGGTCGGCTCCACGATGGTGCCGCCGGGCTTCAGCTCGCCGGATGCTTCGGCAGCGTCGATGATGCGCGTGGCGATGCGGTCTTTCGACGAGCCGCCGGGGTTCAGGTACTCGACCTTGACCAGCACGGTCGCGGCAATGCCATCGGTCACGCTGTTCAATTTGACGAGAGGGGTGTTGCCGACCAGGTCGAGGATGGTGTTTGCAAACTTCATGGTTCGGCCAATCTACCAGCGGCGTCTGCAGCGTTACTTGGGGCTCTGGGGGAATACTTCGGGCCTCCCTGTACTTGGTTCCCAGTGACACTCGGTAGATTTGTCTCTTGACCCCTGCCCCCGATACGACAGGACCCTCCACGTGGCCCCCAGCGACACCCCAGAACCAGTGCTCCCCCCGTCGGCGAAGAAGCTGACCGTCAAGCAGGAGCGCGAAGCCCGCCGGCAGGCGAAGGTGGAGCAGTTCAAGAAGCAGCAGGCACGCGCCAAGCGCAACCGCATCGTCGCCATCACCCTCAGCTCCGTCGCCGCGCTGGCGGTCGTGGCGCTGATCGTGACCGTCGTCATCTCCAACGCCACCCCGAAGCGCGACCCCGCCTCGATCGAGATCGCCGGCATCGACACCTGGCCCGACATCGAGTTCGGCCACGTGGAGACCCGCGTCGACTACGAGGAACAGTACGGCACGAATCCACCAGCCGGCGGCGTGCATAACCCGGCCTGGCTGAACTGCGGCGTCTACACCGAGCCCCAGCAGAACGAGAACGCCGTGCACGCGCTTGAGCATGGCGCGGTGTGGGTGACCTACGACGCCGACGAGTTGGACGAAGCGGATGTCGAGGAGCTGCGGTCCCAGCTTCCGGACAGCTACATCATCCTGTCCCCGTATCCCGACCTGGCCACGCCAGTGGTCGCATCTGCCTGGGGTGCACAGGTGAAGCTCAACGGTGTCGATGATGAGCGCCTCGGCGACTTCGTCGAGAAGTACTGGCAGTCACCGACCGTTCCGGAGCCGGGCGCCCTGTGCACCAGAGGAATCGATGGACCCGGAAAAGTCGCCTAAGCGCCCACTCAGCACTCGCCTGATCGTCGGGATGATCCTCGGCGCCACGGTTGTCGCCGCGACCGGTTTTGCGGTCGGGTTCATGGCGGCGCCGGTGACACCGGTCCCCGACTCCACCAGCGCTGAGGCCGGCTTCTCACGGGACATGCAGCACCACCACCTCCAGGCGGTCGAGATGTCGATGATCCTGCTCGACAGCACCGAAAGCCCGGAACTGCGGATGCTCGCAGAAGACATCGCGACCGCCCAGCAACACCAGGCCGGTCAGATGTATGCCTGGCTGAGCATCTGGGGCGTTCCGCAAGCGGCCCCTGAGCCATCGATGACCTGGATGACCCGACCGACGCTCGAGGGCGCGGGCCACGACCACAGCGGCGAGAACGGCGAGGTCGCCCATGTGCCGGGCGAGCCGATGCCCGGGCTGGCCACCCCCGAGCAGATGCGAGAGCTGAAGTCGCTCGACGGGGTGCCGGCCGAGATTCTCTATCTCGAGTTGATGATCGCGCACCACGTCGGCGGGGTGGACATGGCGCAGGCGATCCTCGACCGCTCAACGAACCGGGCGGTCACCGACCTGGCCAAGGGCATGGTCGCGGTGCAGCAGAGCGAGATCGACTACATGAACGAGCTGCTCGACGCTCGCCGGTAAAGGGGAAGCTACGCGGCAGCGGTACCGGTGAAGAAGCTGCGTACGTAGGCGACGAGCCGCTCGACCATGCTGGGAACGGGCCCAGGCTCCGGCACGAAGGCGACGGCGCCGCAGCTGTCGCACACGGCGATGTGGCGATGCACGGCGAGCCCGGTACCGAAGTACGGGTTCGGTGAGACGGTCATTGCCGTCGAAGTGCAGGTTTCGCACTCCAGGGTGACGGTGCGGTCGGATGTGGTGACCACGCGCGAGGGCATGATGGCTGTTGACATCGATGTGGCTCTTTCGGGTAAGCGCGATGTTACTTCTACGCGTCAAGCAGACTCGCTGGCGGGTGTGTCAGCGGCGCAGACAGTTGATCGGGTTATGGGTAATGCGGGTAGTGCCAACCATAGCGGCTGAGCGGCAATTGCATAAGAGGCGACACCCCCCTCAAAGTGGTGCGTCCTGGCGCCGGTACAACGAGGCGTAGACGCCGCCGGCGGCCAGCAGTTCGTCGTGCGACCCCTGCTCTGCAATGACTCCGCCGTCGACCACGAAGATGACGTCCGCGTCGACCACGGTCGACAGCCGGTGCGCGATCGCGATGGTGGTGCGGCCGTGTGATGCGGTGTCCAGGGCATCCTGCACCACGCGCTCCGACACCGAGTCGAGTGCACTGGTCGCCTCATCGAGGATGAGCACCGGTGGATCCTTCAGCAGCACCCGGGCAATCGCCACCCGCTGCTTCTCGCCGCCACTCAGCCGGTAGCCGCGCTCCCCGACCACCGTGTCGTAGGCATCCGGGAACGACACGATGGTCTCGTGGATGTTCGCAGCCGTGGCCGCGGCCTCCAGCTCGGCCTGCGTGGCATCCGGTTTCGCGTAGCGCAGGTTCTCGGCGATGGTCGCGTGGAAGAGGTAGGTCTCCTGGCTGACAATGCCGATGTGGCGCATCAGGTCTTCGTGCTGCAGGTCCCGAACGTCGACGCCGGCGAAGCGCACGGCACCCGACGACGCGTCGTGAAGCCTGGGGATAAGGTACGACACTGTCGTCTTGCCTGCGCCGGACGGTCCGACGAACGCCGCGAACTGGCCCGGTTCGATCGTGAATGAGACCCCCTTGAGGGTCGCCGGCGAGTCTGACGGCGCATCCGGATAGCGGAACACGACGTTGTCGAACTCAATGCGCCCGATCGAGGAAATCGGTCCCTGAAGGCTCTCGATCTTCTTTGCGCCCGGCTTGTCCGAGATCGCCGGCTCCAGGTCGAGGTACTCGAAGATCCGCGCGAAGAGGGCGGATGATGTCTGCAGGTCGAGCGCAACCCGCATCAACCCCATCAGCGGCCAGGTGAGACGTGCCTGCACCGTCGTGAAGGCGACAATCGTGCCGGCCGTGACGGGCACCTCCCCGAGGATCAGCCACGCCGCGGCCAGGTAGATGATCGCCGGGATGATGGAGAGGAAAACCTGCACCGTGGCGAAGAACCACTGGCCGCTCATGGTCTGTTTCACCTGAAGCAACACCTGGGTCCGGTTCTCGTCGCGGTAGCGGTCGACCTCGGCGCCCTGCTGGGTGAAACTCTTGGCCAGCAGGATGCCGCTGACGCTCAACGACTCCTGGGTGATGGCGCTCAGGTTGCTGAGCGACTCCTGCGTCTTGGCTGCGATCCTGGCCCGCACCTGCCCGATGCGCCGTTGCGCGACCACGATGAGCGGGAGCAGGATGACCGCGACCACCGTGAGCTGCCAGCTCAGCACCAGCATGGAGACGAACGCGGCAATGACGGTCACCGTGTTCCCGATCACGCTGGCCACCGTGTTGCTGAGCACGCCGGCGACCCCTCCGACGTCATTCTGCAGCCGGGACTGGATCACGCCGGTCTTGGTCCGCGTGAAGAACGCGAGTTCCATCCGCTGCAGGTGGGCGAACATCCGCACCCTCAACTGCCCCATCACCTTGTTGCCGACGGTCGCTGTCAGCCAGGTCTGCCACACACCGAGGGCGGCGGATGCGATCCACAGCACCACCATGATGCTCACCAGCTGGATCAGCACCGGCATGTTCGGGGTTCCCTCGGGCGGGAAGAGTCCCCGGTCGAAGGCCTCTTTGGTCAGCAGCGGCGGCAGCACGCTGATGGCCGCGCCGATGAGCACCAGGCTGATGGTGACGATGATGGCGCGTTTGTGCGGTTCGAAAAGGTGGCGGATGCGCCGCAGCAGGTGCGGGATTTTGGGCGCCTCAGCGTTCTCCCGCTTCTGGGCTTCCCGGTCCTGACCGCTGATGCGGGTTCGAGCCTTGCCGTATCGCCCGACCTGTCCGCCCCCACCGCTCATGCCTTCAGCCTAAAGCCGGTTGAGGCACGGGCTAGCCCTTGGTGGATCCCGCGAGCAGCCCGCGCACGAAGTACCGCTGCAACGCGAAGAACACGATCAGCGGCACCAGGATGGCGATGAAGGCGCCGGCGGTGAGCAGATGCCAGTCCTGGCCACGACTTCCGGTGATCTCGGCCAGCAGCTTGGTGACCGGCGCCACGGCGCCGTCCGCGAAGACGAGGGCCACCAGCAGATCGTTCCACACCCAGAGGAACTGGAAGATGGCGAACGCCGCGATGGCCGGCATGGTGAGGGGCAGCACGATGCGGAAGAAGATCTGGCCGTGCCCGGCCCCGTCGACTCTTGCCGCCTCCACCAGCTCGCGCGGTATTTCGGAGACGAAATTGTGCAGCAGGAAGATGGCCAGCGGAAGGGCGAAGATGGTGTGCGCGATCCAGATCTGACCGTACGACCCGCTTGCGTTGAGGCCGGTGAACAGCTGCTCTCCTCCGACCCGCACTCCCCGCGAGAACAGGCTGAGCAGCGGCACCAACGCCATCTGGATGGGCACGATCTGCAGGGCGAAGACCCCGATGAACAGCCAGTCGCGGCCCTTGAAGTCGATCCAGGCGAAGGCGTAGGCCGCGAGGCTGGCGATCACCAGCGGGAACACCGTGGCCGGGATGGTGATGGCCAGCGAGTTCACGAAGGAGCCGGCCAGGTCGAGCGTGCCGTTCCCCGACTGCAGCACCTGGACATAGTTGTCCAGCGTGAAGCCCCAGTTCTCGAAGATGGTCCACCAACCGCTGGTGTTGACGAGCGCCGCCGGGCGTATCGACGAGACGAACAGGCCGAAGGTCGGGATGGTCCACAGCACGGCAATAAGAAGCGCTGCGAGCGTTGCCCACCTGTTGGTCAGTCGACGCTTGGTCCTTCTGGCCATCGACTGTTCGCCGCGTTCGAGTTGGTCCTCGGTGGCTCCGTCAATCGGAAGCTTGATCGGCGCAACGGAGCTCATCGGATCTCCTTCTGCTTCTTGAGTTGTCTCGCGTTGTAGATCACGATCGGCATGACCATCAGGAATAGCACGACGGCGAAAGCGGCCGAACGGCCCAGTTCGAAGGTCTTGAACTGGGTGTACATCTCGTTGGCGATGACGCTGGTCTCGTTGGCGCCGGCCGTCATGGTGCGCACGATGTCGAACACTTTCAGCGACACGATGGAGATGGTCGTCAGCACGACGATCAAAGCGTTCCGGATGCCGGGAACGGTGACGTTGATAAAGCGCTGCCAGGCGTTGGTTCCGTCGAGTTCTGCCGCCTCCATCTGGTCGGCCGGCACGCCTTTGATAGCGGCGGACAGCACCACCATCGCGAATCCGGTCTGGATCCAGATCATCACGACGATCAGGAAGAAGGTGTTCAGTGGGGAGTTCTGCAGGAACTGCACCGGCTCGCCGCCGAACCAGACGACGAGCTGGTTGAGCAGGCCGATCTGCTCCTGGCCGGCCGGGCGCGCGGTGTAGACGAATCGCCAGATGATGCTCGCCCCGACGAAGGAGATGGCCATCGGCATGAAGACGAGGGCCTTGAACACCCGCTCCCCCCGGGACTTGTCGATGAACACCGCGTAGGCGAGGCCGACGATGGTGGACACCGTCGGCACGAACAGCACCCACACGACAGTGTTCAGCACCGTGCGGAGGGCGGCAGGCCTGGTGAAGATCCAGACGTAGTTCTCCAGGCCGATGAAGTTGCCCCGTCCCGAGTAGAAGGAGTCGAAGATCGTCTTGATCGACGGGTAGATCAATCCGATGGCAAGCAGGAGTATCGCCGGACCGAGGAATCCGAACAGCTGAAACAGGTACCCGGACCCCGACTTGGCGCGGTAGTCCAGGATGAAGAATACCCCGCCGAGCACGGCGGCCACGGCGGCGGCCCAGAGCACCGAGCCCAGCACCAGCATCACCAGGAGCGGGGTGATGATGCAGACGGCCAGGCGGATGCCGGTGTACCGTCTGCCCGGTCGGGGCGCGATCTCGACGAAGAAGAGCACGAGAGCCATGACGATGAGGAACGCCAGCACAACCAGGGGAATTTGCGCGATCGGGTTGAGTGTGGCGATCCAGTTCAGGAAATCAGACATGCGCGCCCTTTCCGGCGAGTGCGACGATGGACTCTGCTGGGTAGTGAAGGACGGGGTCGGATGGCGGTTGGTGCCATCCGACCCCGATCAACGCTGAGTCAACTCTGGCGTCTCAGCGTTCCTTATTCAACCCGCACTATTCGGACGGCCACGCACCGTCGATGAAGGCGAGCACTTCATCCGTTGATGCGCCGTTCACCCAGTTGCGCATGCCTTCGAAGAACGCCGCCGATCCGACCGCACCCGGCATGAGGTCGGATGCGTCGAAGCGGAACGTGGTCTCGGGGTCCTGCAGAATCTGGATTGCCTGCTGCAGGATCGGGCTGGACGCGCTCTCCGGGTCGAGACCCTTGTTGGCACTGATCACGCCGCCGAGGGAGACCCGGCTGTTCGCCCACTCCGGGCTGGAGAGGTACTCCTGCACCTTGATGGTGTCTGCATCGTTTGCGAAGGCGCCGATGATCTCGCCACCACCGGTGACCGCGTTTCCGCCGCCCTCGATGGACGGGGTGATGAAGGCCCAGATGTCAGCATCCGGCCCCACTGTGGCGTTCCCGTTGGCCGGGTCCTGGATGAACCCGTCATAGAAGGATGCCTGGTGGTGCAGTGCGCATTCTCCGGTGCCCAGCACGCGGGCGGCGTCACCGAACGGCGTCGAGTTGATGGACTTGACGTCACCCAGGCCGGCGTTGACGTACTCCGGGTTCAGGATGATGTCGCCCACTGCGTCGAACGCGCTCTTGATGGCGGGATCGGTGAACGGCACCTCGTGGCTGACCCACTGGTCGTAAACCTCAGGGCCGGACTGGCGGAGGACGAGGTCTTCCACCCAGTCGGTTCCGGGCCAGCCAGTTGCCGCGTCAGATCCGAAGCCGACGCACCATGGCGGTCCGCCCAGGTCTGCCGCTGCCGTCTCCGTCAACGTCATCAGTTCGTCCCAGGTGGTTGGCACTTCCCAACCCATTTCGGTGAACTGGCTCGGCGAGTACCAGATGAAACCCTTGATGCTGGCCATCAACGGTGCGCCATACAGGGTGTCTTCGACCGTTCCGTAACCGGCCCAGTCTTCTGACCAGAACTCTTCGACGTTGGCCGCAACGCCTTCCGGCGCGGGCTGGATGAAGTCGCGGCTCGCGAGGTCCGCGAGGAGCCCGGGCTGCGGGAAGATGGCCAGGTCCGGGGCGTTACCGCCCTGGGCCCGAATGCCGATCTGGGCCTCGAACTCCTTGCTCGACTCGTATTGGATGTCAATCCCGTTCTCCTCTTCCCAGTCCGCCCAGGACTCGTTGAGAAGGTCGGCCTCGGTGTCGGCGATGGTGCCGTAGAGCGTAACGACGCCGTCGGCGTCGCCGTAATCGCCTGGTCCGCTGGCGCCGTCTCCTCCGCCGTCGGCGGAGCATCCGGTCAGGACAAGGCCTGCTGCTGCGAGAAATGCGATGGGGACGGTTGCTTTGCGATGCAAGGTGGAACGCATGTAATCCTCCTCTATGAGGTCCCGCACGGCTGACGCGATACGGGGCGCTGCTGTGTGTGTGGAACCGCTCCTACGCCGTGAAAATCGCGGGAGTGGCTCCATGCATCAAGCTACGCAATAGCGCTGGGTACTGCAAGCGCTTACGGCGATTTTGCCCCCCATCCGGGGTAGACAGCGCAACCGATATACAGCTATCCTCACTTTCATAGCCGCATGCTTCCGTCGTGCTCCCCCGGCCGGCGGTCGCTTACCCCTTGCGACGTGAAGGCCCCACCGTGTACCCGCTTACCCGACCCGACCTGTCGTTCGACGAGACAGTGGAAGCCACTCTGACCACTGGCGATTTCACCCGCGCGCTCGAATTGATCTCGGCGGCCTGGCCCCTCCTTTCCAGCGACCGGGGCCCGCAGTTGCGCGCCATGATCCGGCGGGTTCCGGAGCACCTGTGGAACGAGGATGCCTGGATCATCGCCGCCCTCGGTGCCAGCTACCGCTCGGTCGACTCGCTTGGCCAGGCGGCGGCCCTCCCCCACTTCGAGGTGGCCGAGAGGCTGATCGCATCCGGCGTCGCCAGGTCGTCCGACCTTCCGGCCATCCAGCTTCACCATGCGGCCGCACTCCGCGTGCTCGGGCACCTCGACGCGTCGAAGGTCAAGGCGGAGTCCGCCTGGGCCCTCCTCCAGGACGATCTCGAGCTGACATTGCCGCTGCGACTCGCCCTGCAGGCCGAGGTGTCGCTGCAGCTCGGGCTGGTCAACCTGCATCAGGGCAACGTCGGCGACGCCATGGAACAGCTTCGTCTCGCCTCCGGGCTGAGTGACAACGGCCTGGCGACAGCGGATGTCGCGGAGTGCGTCGGCGGGCTGGCGCTGGCTTCCTATTACCTGGGCGACTTCGAACAGGCCGAGCACTTCATCCGCGAAGTCAAAGCGGTGACCGGCGAAACACGGATGCTGTACAGCCCATTCGGGGCACCCGCCCTGGTCGCTGAGCAGCTGATCGCCGTCGATCGCAATGATGCGGCGACCGCCCGATCCCGGTCTGCTGCTCTAGCCGCTTCGGCGCAGTTCAGCGATTGGGAGCCGCTGGCCTTCTACGCTCGCGCTGCTACAGCAGCGATCAACGGCCAGTTGATTGAAGCGCTGGACCTCCAGCGTCGCTGCGTTGCCGCTGTGCGCAGCTGGGACGGCGCGCCCGCCATCCGGTCGCTTGCCGAACTCCTTCGTGCCGGGCTCCACCTGCACCTGGGCGAGGTCGAGCATGCCGTGGAACTACTCGACGAGCTGGCGCCCCTGCTCGACCATGTGAGCTGCCCGTCCAGCCTGCTGGCTGGAATCAAGTTTGCCGCCGGCGACTTCGACGGATGCCTCCGGTCGCTGGTCGACTGCGCCGCGCTTGGCGACTCCCACTCCCATCGAGTGCTTCCTGATGTGCTCCTGCTGACGGCTGCCGCGAACTACGAGCTGGGTCACCTGGTCGTCGCCGACGTCGCCTTCGACCGGGCGTTGTACCTCGGAAGCCAGACCGGCATCCGCGTACCGTTCCTCACGGTTCCCCGGATTGTGATGCTCCGGATGCTGAACCGGGCTGCCGACCGCTACCAACCCGATTGCGTGCACCGCCTGCTCGAGGAATTGCGCGTTGGCAGTTCGACCTCCGGAGAGCTGGTCGAGCCGCTCAGCGATCGGGAACTGGATATCGCACACCACCTGTTCCAGGACAAGACGGTCGGCCAGATCGCTGCGGAACTGTACATTTCGGCGAACACGGTGAAGACGCACGTTCGCAGCATCTATCGGAAACTGTCCGCCACCAACCGGAAAGAGGCGATCAGGCGAGTGCACGAGCTCGGCCTCGACGTGAAGATCACCCCCTTCTAACCCCCTCTCACCCTGTGCGACCCCCCGAACGAGTGCCAGTGTGAGGGGTGCAGCCCGGGATGACCACCGGCACACCCCAGCCGTACTCCGTTGGGTTGCAGGAACAGGAATGAACATGAAACCCGAATTCATGCGACTTCGGCGCGCCCTTGCCGGCACCGTCGCCGCGCTTCTTCTCGCGGCAGGCCTCGTCGTGCTGTCGCCGGCCCTCAGCGCATCCGCGCACGTCCCCTCTGTCAACGCTGATTGCACCAATGGGCTCAGCGTGACTTTGACGTCATATCCGAGCAACACCGAGGTCACCGTTGTCATCAACGGAACCACCGTCACCGACATCTCATTCGGCGGCGATTGGAGCGAGTCCTACACCTGGGACAAGAACGTCGACAACACCTACCGGGTCGTCGTCAAGTCTCCGGACGACCCCTACAACACCAAGGGCTGGAGCATCGATAAAAGCCAGACTGTGAAGGGTTGCCCGGATGACAAGCCAGCCATCAGCATCACCGCGTCGACCTGCTCCACCGCGAGCTCACCGAGTGGCACCGTCACCTTCAGCCTCAGCGGAGTGTCGAAGAGCTACACGGTCTCGCTGCTCGCCGGCTCGACGGTGAAGGCGACTGCACAGAGCTCTGGCGGAACGGGAAGCTTCGCCGGGGTCAGCCCCGGCACCTACACCGTGACAGCTTCCTCGGACTCCGTCGCGGTCTATGACACAGACGGCGGGCTGCTCACCCAATCGGCCAACGCCACCATCCTGGCGTGCACCGACGAATTCACGGTGACGGTGGAGCTCGAGCCGTGTGCAACGCTCCAGATGGCAACGGACCGTGAAATCAACATGACCGTGAACGGGCTGACGGCGACGACCGCGTACACGGTTCGCCTCGTGACCACAGCAACGCCTGCGGTCGAGATCGATTCGATGACAGTCCCGAGCGGCACCGCCGGCACATTCACGCACACGTTCGGCGGAGTGCCGAGCCCGGGCGACTACAAGGTTGAGGTGCTGGGAAGCAGCCCGCTGGTATCGAATACGGTCACGGCAGCCGACTGTGACCTCGACACCCTGGCGCCACCGTCGATCGAGTTGATCTCCGATCAGTGTGACGCCTCGGGTACGGGAATCGCTGTCCTATCGGCCAGCATGATCGACCTCGATGCGACCAAGACGTACTTCGTGCGGATCGTTGACGGATCAGGCGCAACGGTACCCGGCGGTGAAGACAAGTCCGTCACCGGCTCGACCACAGCGACGGTGACGTTCCCGGCCGTCACCGCGGCGGGAACCTACACGGCCCAACTGCTGATCAACCCGGGCAAACAGCTGGCCGCCACCAGTCCGGCATCGGTCGTGCTCAATGTGTGCCTGCCGACGCTGGCGATGACCGGCCCTGGCGTGCTGGTTCCATTGGGCGGCGTAGCGGCGCTGCTCCTCACCCTGGGAGGTGCTGTAGTCATGGGTCGCCTCCGCCGTCGGATGGCCCTGTAGTAACACGCTGGGGTGCCCGAACCTGATCCCAGGCACCCCGGCGAAGGCGGCGGCAACGCGGAGCATGTTCGTGGTCAAACATGCTCCGCGTTTGTCTGCGTCGGCGGGCCTGAGTGCTCTGGCTATCCTGCGCGGACGTGCGCCGATCATCCGCCGCCCAACGCACAAAGGCGCCGCTCCCGGAGGAGCGGCGCCTTGGCTGTACTGCGGTGAACGCGGTACGGAAGTGACTACTTGAGGGTGACGGTGGCGCCAGCTTCTTCGAGCTGAGCCTTCGCCTTCTCGGCGGTCTCCTTGTTGACACCCTCGAGCACGTTGCCCGGAGCGCCATCAACGACAGCCTTCGCCTCGCCGAGGCCCAGGCTGGTCAGGGCGCGAACCTCCTTGATGACCTGGATCTTCTTCTCACCAGCGGCCTCGAGGACGACGTCGAAGGAATCCTTCTCCTCGACCTCTTCGACTGCAGCAGCAGCGCCGCCACCAGCGGCAGCAGCGGCGACCGGAGCAGCAGCGGTGACCTCGAATACTTCTTCAAACTTCTTGACGAACTCGCTGAGCTCAATGAGCGTGAGCTCCTTGAATGCTTCGATGAGCTGGTCGCTTGACAGCTTTGCCATGATTTTCTCCTTGTTAGTTCTTTGTGCTCTGTCGGATGCCGGCTGGGCCGTTACCTTCAGAGCGGTTTCTGCTTCGTCGAGTCCCGAATTAGGACGCGGACTCCTGCTTCTCACGCAGCGCCTCGACGGTGCGAACCGTCTTCGACAGCGGTGCGTTGAACAGATAAGCGGCGCCGAAGAGCGAAGCCTTGAAGGCGCCGGCAAGCTTGCCGAGCAGAACTTCACGGGATTCGAGCTCAGCGAGCTTGTTGACCTCTGCGGCGGTCAGGGCGTTACCGTCGAAGTAACCGCCCTTGATGACCAGCAGAGGGTTTGCCTTGGCGAAGTCGCGAAGACCCTTTGCGACGGCGACAGGGTCACCGTGCACGAAAGCGATAGCGGATGGCCCGACAAGCTCATCGTCGAACGACGAAATGCCTGCCTGGTTTGCCGCAATCTTGGTCAGCGTGTTCTTCACCACGGCGTAGCTTGCGTTCTCCTTGATGCCCGTACGCAGCTCCTTGAGCTGGGCAACAGAGAGGCCGCGGTACTCGGTCAGCAGAACAGCGGTCGAGTTGCGGAAAAGATCCGCAAGCTCGGCAACCGAAGCTTCCTTGTTCGCCATGTGGCTCCTCAATAATCGTTGTGCACTGCAGTTTGCGCAGTGCTGTGGTGCTTCAGCCGTCATCCGCCGGAGAAACTAAAAAAGCTCCGGCGCAAGCGCACGGAGCTGGAAATCCTGGCAATGGCATTGCACTGGCAGGGAATCTGAACTTCACACACCTGCGCGGGCGTCGCTCTCACGAGCAACCTTCGATCGATGTGCCTGGGCCTTGCAGCTCGGCACACCAACAACCAGCGGTCTTTGGCTCCGTCAAGACTACGGGTTGGCGCAATGTGCCGCAAATCGGCCCAGATCAGTTCCTGCTGCCGTCGGACGGCCCGAAGCCCAGGGCGACCTCCGGGTCGAGCGCGGTATGCCGGCGATCCGGGACCAGCACGAAAATAGCCAGCAGCACGACGACGAATGCGAGGGTCAGCCCGGCAATCACGAACCCGTTGTTCGCGCGCGGCGTCGGCAGCGTCTCCAGTTCCTGCCAGAGCGTCTGTTGTGCGTTGTCGAGGTCGATCGCCGCGCCGGAGACGGCTTCGCCACCCTGCGCCAAGGGGGTGAGCTGGTCGCCAGAGAGCGCGTACCAGGCATCCTGCTCCTCGTCATGCACCAGCATTGAACCCTCGGGGGCCGCCGCAATGGCCGGGCCGAGCCCGGCGCCTGGAACGAAGTTCGCCAGCTCCGGCAGGTTCGAATAGGGGCTGATCCACACGGTGGCAAGGCCCAGCTGCAGAACCTCGGCCGGGGGTTCGGAAGGCACAGCAGCATCCGTTGCCGCCTCGGCCGTCGCTTCGGTGCTGGTGATCGGAGCAACCCAGGAGTTGCTGAGCTCGACCGCGAGGTCGGTATCGACCCCGGCGCGGAAGTCCTCGGTCCACACCATGACCCGGGTGATCGGTCCGACCGTCGTGGTGGACTCGTCGAAGGCGATACCGGGCTCTCCCCCAACGCCCGGCCCATAGAGGTCGCCGAGGCGAGGAATCAGGTGCGACGAGAAGTATTCAGCCACCTCTTCAGGCACTCGTGATGGCTCGTCTGCGGCGGCGGAAGTGCCGGCAGCGAGCGCGCCAATGCTCACGAGCATGGCAAGGCTGACTTTTGTGGCAGCCCCTAGGGTAAACGCGATTCTCAATTCGGGTCCTTCGAATAGCGCGGGGTACGGAATAGTGTGACACGGATGCGCGGAATTCGACCCGTTCTGCCCCCGTTAACGGGGGAGCTGGATGCTGAACCGGGTGTGGCCGGGATGACTGCTCACCCCAATAGTCCCGCCGTGGCCGGTCACCACCGCCCGCACGATCGCCAGGCCGAGGCCGGTGCCGCCGGCCGCCCTCGACCGGGAGACGTCACCCCGTGCAAACCGCTCGAACAGCTGGGACTTCAGTTCCGCCGGGATGCCGGGACCATCATCCGTCACGGTGATGACGACGTGCTCGTCCTGGGCGGCCAGCGCCACCTCGACCCGCGTTCCCTCCGGCGTGTGCGTCTTCGCGTTCATCAGCAGGTTGGCTAACGCCTGGTGAATCCGCGGCGCGTCCCCCACGATCACGACCGGCTCCTCCGGCTGGTCGAGCGACCACTCATGCTCCGGTGCTGCCGCGTGGGCGTCGCTCACCACGTCGACCATCAGCTGCGTCAGGTCGAACGGCTGTCGCTGAAGGTCGCGCCCCTCGTCCAGGCGCGCGAGCAGCAGCAACTCCTCGACGAGTGAGGTCATGCGCTTCGCCTCGGACTCCACCCGTCCGATCGCGTGCACGACATCGTCGGGCAGCTTGTGATTGCCGAGCCTGGTCAGCTCGGCGTAACCGCGGATGGAGGCGAGGGGCGTTCGCAACTCATGGCTGGCATCCGCCACGAACTGCCGAACCTTGTTCTCGCTCTCCTGCCGGACGCTGAGGGCGGATGCCACGTGGCCGAGCATCCGGTTGATGGCCGCCCCCACCTGGCCGACCTCTGTGCTCGGGTCGGCGTCAGCGTCGGCAACCCGGGCCGACAACGCCACCTCGCCCCGGTCGAGCGGGAGTTCGGTCACGCGCGAGGCGACTGCAGCCACCTGCTCCAGCGGCTGGAGCGCCCGACGGATGATGAGCGCACCGACGCCGGTCGCAGCGCCAACCGCGAGCAGTGTCACAGCGCCGATAATGACGCTGAGCTGCACGAGGGTCCCCTCAACCTCCCCGAGCGGCAGGCCGGTCACCACACGGGCCACCGTGTCGCGACCGTTGAGCGTCACTGGAACGGCCGAGACGCGGTAGTTGCCCAGCCCTCCGCCCAGGTTGGTGGTGACCGGGGTGCCGTCGTCGTCGACCTCGGCGAGCATCCGGCTCTGCTGGTCGGAGAGCTGCCGCAGGTTGCCATCCGCTGTGACAACCACCGCCAGGACGCTGTCGCTGGTGACGACCGCGGTCACGGTGAACGGGCCCTGCACTCCTGCCCGGAACTCGGAGAGCTCATCCGGGGTCGGCGGCGCCGGGGCGTTCCCCGGGTCGCCGCCCACGGCATCCTGCGAGCGACCGGTGGCCGAAGACAGTTGCTCGTCCAACCGGTCCATGAGGAAGCCCCTCAGGGCGACGACGCTCAGCACTCCCACCACGAGGCTGGCAGCAGCGAACAGGGCAACCACGCTCAACAGCAGGCGAGCCCGCAGCGACCATCGACCAGGATGCTGCGACGCGTGGTCGGTCACTTCGGCGCCTTGATCAGGTAACCGACGCCGCGAACCGTGTGGATCATCGGCTTCTCCCCCGCATCCACCTTCTTGCGCAGGTAGGAAATGTAGAGCTCGACGATGCTCGACTTGCCGCCGAAGTCGTAGCTCCAGACGCGGTCCAGGATCTGCAGCTTGCTCACCACCCTGCGCGGGTTGCGCATCAGGAACCGCAGGAGCTCGAACTCCTTCGCGGTCAACTCGATCGAACGATCGCCGCGGTGCACCTCGTGACTGTCCTCGTCGAGTACCAGATCTCCGATCCGCAGCACGGGGTCCGGCTTCTCGGCGACCACCAGCGTGGAGCGGCGCATGAGCCCGCGCAGGCGGGCAATGACCTCCTCCAGGCTGAACGGCTTGGTGACATAGTCGTCGCCGCCGGCGGTGAGGCCGGCGATCCGGTCGTCCAGGGCGTCCTTCGCGGTCAGGAAGAGCACCGGCATGGTGTGCCCGCTTGCTCGAATCCGCTTCAGTACCTCGAGCCCGTCGATGTCGGGAAGCATGACGTCGAGCACGACGACGTCCGGGTTGAACTCGCGGATGACTTTCACCGCCTGCTGGCCGGTTCCCGCCGAGCGAGGCTCCCACCCTTCGTAGCGCAACGCCATGGTGAGCAGTTCGGCCAGGGTCGACTCGTCGTCGACGACGACGGCGCGCACCGGCGAGCCGTCAGGCCGGGTCAGCCGTGGGACTGCTTCAACGCGGTCGGAGGTCATGAATACATTCTGTTGGCGAAGCTATGAGAACCCTATGAAGCGGCCGTACTCCCGCTGGGTGTACCCCTCACCCGGCGACGCGGTGGTGCGCGGCCGGAATTTCGCGCGCGTCCCGCGGAAAAGGCCGCGCGTTCACGATTGAATGGACGGATGACATCCGCTGACGTGACCGTTCGCCGCACCCGCGAGATCGACTGGGAAGAGTACCGCGCGCTGCGCCTGGAGATGCTGGCCGACACCCCATCGGCCTTCGGGGAGACCCTGGCCAATGCCGGGCGCTGGGGCGAAGCGGAGTGGCGGATGCGCTCGGCCCGCGGCGAGGCACCCGACCAGATCCTGGTGGTCGCCATCGACAAGGCGACCGGGCGATGGGTCGGCAGCATGGGCGGGTTCGTGGCGTCCGGGCCCGACGTGGTTGGGCCGCTGCTGGTCGGGGTGTACGTCTCTCCCGACTTCCGCGGGCGGGCACACGGCGTGGCATCCGCCCTGCTGAGCTCTGTCGAGGAATGGGCGGCAACAGTCGACCGGAAGATCCACCTGCACGTGCACGAGGACAACCCGCGCGCGCTTGCGTTCTACGAGCGCAGCGGGTATCGGCTGACCGGAAAGTCGGAAGCCTACGTGCTGAACCCTGAGCAGCGGGAGCTCGAGATGGTGAAGGAGCTGCACTAGTCCTGGTTGCTGAACGCGGCGTCGAATGACTGCTCGGGCAGCTTCCAGAGCAGGGAGCGGATGAAGCCGACCGCCTCCTTCGCACCGTGCAGGCGATCCATGCCGGCGTCCTCCCACTCCACCGAGATGGGACCGGTGTAGCCGATCGAGCGGAGCGCCCGGAAGGCGTCCTCCCACGGAACGTCACCGTGGCCGGTCGAGACGAAGTCCCATCCACGACGCGGGTCACCCCACGGCAGGTGCGACCCCAGCACGCCGGCGCGGCCGTTGGCCGGGCGCATCCGCGTGTCCTTGCAGTCGACGTGGTAGATGCGGTCGGCGAACTCGACGATGAACGCCACGGTGTCGATGTTCTGCCACATCAAGTGGCTCGGGTCCCAGTTGAAGCCGAATGCCTCACGGTGGTCGATCGCCTCGAGCGCGCGCACCGAGCTCCAGTAGTCGTAGGCGATCTCGCTGGGGTGAACCTCGTGGGCGAACCGCACGCCCTCACCGTCGAAGACGTCGAGGATCGGGTTCCATCGATTGGCGAAGTCCTGGAAGCCGGCCTCGATGACATCCGCTCCCACCGGAGGGAACATGGCGACGTACTGCCAGATGCTCGACCCGGTGAAACCGACGACGGTGTCGATGCCGAGCTTGCGGGCGACCTTCGCTGTGAGCTTCAGCTCTTCCGCCGCGCGCTGCCGCACGCCTTCGGCCTCCCCGTCGCCCCAGACCTTCGAGCCGACGATCGCCTGGTGCCGGAAGTCGATCGGGTCGTCGCAGACGGCCTGGCCCTTGAGGTGGTTGGAGATCGCGTAGACGCCGAGGTCGTACCTCTTCAGGATGTCGAGCCTGCCCTGCAGGTAGTCCTCGTCCTCCGCCGCGCGCCAGACGTCGAGGTGCTCGCCTGAGCATGCGATCTCCAGGCCGTCGTAACCCCACTCGCTGGCGTACTTCGCCACCTCTTCCAGTGTCAGGTCGGCCCACTGCCCGGTGAACAAGGTCACCGGGTGCGAACTCTCCTGCGCGTCGGGCCGTGCGGTGTCCTGCGTCATTGTTGCTCCCTCGAATCCTGCAGTTCAGTCAAGTATGCGAGCGTGCGCTCGGCCAGGGCGTCCTGGCTGGCCGCCAGCGGCCTCCAGATCGACGCCGCTGTCGCGATCGTCTCGTTCTCCGCGGTGAAACTCTCCAGGTTCAGGGGTCCGGAGTACCCCGCATCGTCCAGGGCGTCCAGGAACGCCGACCAGTCGGTGTGGTCATCGCCCACCGCCCCGCGGTCGTTACCGCAGACCTGCACGTGGGCGAGGTGTTCGCCCGCCAGCCGTATGGCGGCAGTCGGGCTCTTCTCCTCGATGTTCAGGTGGTAGCTGTCCAGGGCGAGGCCCAGACCCGGGCCAAGGAGCGGCTCCAGCGCATCCAGTGCCTGCTCGACCGTGTTGATGAGGCTGGTTTCGTAGCGGTTCAGCGGTTCGATCGCGAGCGTCACACCCGCGTCGATCGCCGCATCAACCACAGGCGCCAGGTTGCGGCGGAGTTCGGCGACCGTGGCCGACCGCGTCTCTGGCGACATCCGCCAGGTCCGGCCGGTTCGGGCATAGAAGGGGCCGGCGACGACGGATGCGCCGAGCGCCTGTGCGACGTCGATGCAGTGAATGAGGTAACGCTGCGTCGCAGCGACTGCATCATCCATTGCCTCCACCAGGTCACGACCGGCTCCCATCGCGCCGACGACGTACGGGGCCAGCGAGAGCTCGGCCAGCAGGTCGGCGGCCCGCGCCGGATCCCAGTCACCCGGCGACTCCACCGGCAATTCGATCGCCTCGAAGCCCATGGTGGCCGCCTTGCGGGCCAGCTGGTCGAGCGAGTCGTCGGTGAGCGGGGAGACCCACACCCAGGTGTTCACTCCCAAGGTTCTGCGCAACGTTCCTCCATTGGTACGAGCATGCGGGTTGGGTGGCACCGACTCAGCCGATGCCACCCAACCCCCAGGGTGCTACGGGTTACGGAATGATCCGCTCCTGCCAGACCGTCGGGTAGCCGGGGAGGTCTTCGCCGCCGAAGCGGGCGTAGTGGCCATCGGGCATTCCTTCATTGTTCTCCAGGGCGGCAGCAAGCTCCTCCTCGGTGATCGGCTCCTGCGGGAGCACCCACTCCTTGGGGATCTCCTCACCGGCGAAGATCTTCTGCAGGGCGAGCAGCGGCGTGCGCCACTGGAAGTTGGAGTACACAGTGCCGAGGCCGGTCAGCCCGGTCTCCTCCCACTTGCGCAGGAAGCTCAACTCGTCTTCACCGGTCATCACCGGGTAGTCGACTCCAGCATCCTCGAACGCCTCGATTGCTGCGACGGCGCCGTCACCGGCATCCATCCACACGCCGTGAACGTCACCCTTGGCGAGCTCGTCCGAGATGATCTTCTTGATCTCGGCCGGGTCGGCACCGGTGAAGTAGTCGACGGCTTCGATGTCGTTCTCACCGAACAGCTTCTCGGCCGCGGCCCAGCGCTGTTCCAGAACGTCAACGCCTGGCAGGATGCGCAGGGCGACTACCTTGCTTCCGGGCTCCAGGTTGTCGATGAGGAAGTTCGCCGACTCGATGCCCCAGGCGAATCCACCGATCGGGTGGATGAACGTGGTCTGGCATTCGGTCTGAACTCCTCGGTCGAAGACGACGACCGGCTTGCCGGTTTCGCAGGCACGCTCGACCGCCGGCGTCATCGCCGCCGTGCTGTTCGGCGAGATGATGAACGCGTCGCAGTTGCCTTCTTCGATGAAGTAGTCGATGTCGGCGATCTGCGTGTTGTCGTCGTCCTGCGCGTCGCGGGTCTCCATCTCGGAGATGACGCCTTGCTCCTGGAGCACCTTGAGCTGTTCGTTCATGGTGATCCAGCCGGTCTGGCGCCAGGGGTTGGAGATGGAGGCGTTCGCGAAGCAGGCCTTCTTCGCGCCTTCGCTCGCGTATTGGGATGTATCGATCATCTCCGCGTTGATGTACTGCAGGTACGGCTGGTCTGCCGGACCTTCCGGAGTGGTGCCGATCTCTTCAAGCTGCTTGTCGAACAGTGCCTGGTCGAACCACTCAACCGTCTCGGTCTCTTCGCCTTCGGTGGGCGCTGTGACTGATGGGTCGGTGGTACAGCCGGCCAGGGCGAACAGTGCTGCTGCTCCGACAATGGCAATTGCCATCTGTGTTGGGCGTCGCATCACTTAACCTCCTTGTTATGTCTAGCTAGTCCCCTTCAGGGGTTGGTTGTGGTGCAGGACGAGCCGGCTCGGGGGCGAGTTCCGGCTCCTTCCCCATTGCGGGAGAAGCTAGGACCGAGCGCTCCTTGCGGCGAGCTCGGAAAGTGGTGGCCGAGTAGGCGACGGCCAGGATGATCAGCACGCCCTGGATGGCGTCACGCAGGGTCGACGGGATACCGGTGAAGTTCAGCAGGGTGAACAGCGCCTCGAGGGCGAATGCGCCGGCCATCGCCGCGACGACCCATCCGCGTCCACCGCCGAGCACCACGCCGCCGAGCACCACCGCGGTGATGGCGATGAACTCGTAGCCGCGGCCGACCGATGGGTGCACGCCGGCGTAGCCGACCAGCAGGACACCGGCAATGGTGGCGGTCAGGCTGGAAATGATGAACGCACTGGTCTTGACCCACCACACCCGAACCCCGGCATAGTGGGCGGTCGTGACGTTGTCGCCGACAGCGATCAGCGTGCGCCCGTATGGCCGCTTCGAGATCCAGATGGCGACGGCCAGCACAGCGGCCAGGATGATCACCGACCACGGAATCACGTCGACGATCGGCACATCGCGGATGCCGCCACGGCCGATCTGGCGGAACTCGTCGGCCGGGTTGCCGGTGGCAGCACCGCCGGTCCAGAACAGCACGCCGCCGAGCAACGCCAGCATCATGCCGAGCGTCACGATGAACGATGGAACCTTCAGCAGCGTCGTCACCAGGCCGTTGACCAGCCCGATCAGGGCACCGAAGACGATCATGAAGATCAGCACCGGGATGCTCTGGCTGGCGTCCTGTCCGATGAGGTTTCCGGCGATGACCACCTGGGCGGTGATCAACGAGCCCATCGAGAGGTCGAATTCGCCGGAGACGATGACGAAGTACTGTCCGATCGCGACGATTGCGATCGGTGCGACGCGTTGGATGAAGCGGATGAATTGGCTGGGCTCTGCGAAGTTCGGGTTCAGCACGGTGATCCCGATCAGCAGGATGGCAAGCAACAGGAACACCGCACCACGTGGGCTCACCAGTGTGATCGCGGCGCGTGCGGCGCGCGACCCGAAGGTCGTCGATTGCGACGTCACTTCGCCACCTCCTTCGCCGCGAACCGCGCTCGACGCTTCTCCACTGCACGGCCGGTGTAGATGGCTACGGCTGCGACGATGACGACTCCGCGGACTACGTCCTTCAGGAAGGGGTTGACCTGCATGACGCTCATCACGTTGTCCAGCACCGCGAAGATCGCGACGCCGCCGATGGTGCCCCAGATTGAGCCTCGGCCGCCGGCGAGCAGGGTGCCGCCGAGCACGACCGCAGCGATCGAGAGCAGGTCGTATCCGCCCTGGCTCCCCACTGTCGGGCTTCCGACGCCGAGCCTCGACGCGAGCAGCAGACCGGCCATTCCGGCGGTGACCGAGCAGATGACGTGGGCCGTCACAATGGGGTGCCAGGTGCGGATGCCGGAGAGCCGGGAGACCGCAAGGTTTCCGCCCACCGCGTAGATCTGGTGTCCGGTGCGAGTCTTCTTGAGGAACAGGAACACCACAACGGCGAGCGCCAGCATGATGATGGTCGAGATCGGGACCGGGCCGAGGCCGGTAGCCCCGATGTACTGGAATTCCGGTGGCACGCTGCCGCTGCTGCCCTTGTAGAAGGTGTCGAGGTAGCCCTTCACGATCAACCCGACGCCGAGCGTTGCGATGAAGCCGTGCACCTTCAACCCGGTGACGATGAGCCCATTCACCAGCCCGATCAACGCGGACACCCCGAGCGCCAGCACCACCGCAGACAGAATATTTCCGGGGTTCCCGCGCATCGTCTCGGCCGCGAGCAGGCTGGAGAGGCTGATCACGTACGGCACCGAGAGGTCGAGCGAGCCGATCAGGATGACGAGCGTCTGACCGACCGCGACGAACCCCAGCACACTCATCCCGGTGAGGATGTCGCGGATGTTGCCGGCGCTGAAGAAGTTCCGTCCAACCGTGGAGACCAGCACTGCCCCGAGAGCGATGACTCCGACGAGGGCGATGTAGACGATCGCGGTGGTGTCGAGACGCACCCGCCGCCTGGGCGCCACCGTGGTGCTCATAGCGTGACCTCCCCGCCGGCGGTTGCCAAGGTGCCGGTTGCTGCGGCCAGCACGGTCTCCTCCGCGGATCCCGGGTCGAGTTCGGCTGCGATGCGTCCGTCGTGCATCACCAGGATGCGGTCGGACATGCCGATGACTTCGGGGAGCTCGGATGAGATCATCAGGATCGCGACTCCGTTCTTCGCCAGCGCGCGCATGAGGTCGTAGACCGCGATCTTGGCGCCGACATCGATACCGCGGGTCGGCTCATCGAAGACGACCACACGGGGATCGGTGGCGAGCCACTTGGCGAGCACCACCTTCTGCTGATTGCCACCGGAGAGGTACTGCACCTCCTGGTCGAGTCCGCGCGAGCTGATTTCGAGGGAGGAGAGAATGCCGGGGACGCGCTGGCGCGCGGCACGGGTGCGTGAGGCGAACACGCTCCGGATCACCAGCAGCGCGTTGTCGATGACGGATTGGCTGAGTGCGAGGCCCTGCGCTTTGCGGTCTTCCGTCACCAGGGCGATGCCGGCCTTCACCGCGCGTCGCGGGCTGGTGATGGCGACAGTGTTGCCGTCCAGGGTGACGGTTCCCCTGGTGAACGGGCCTGCACCGAAGACGGCTTCAGCCAGTTCGGTGCGACCGCTGCCCTGGAGCCCCGCGACGCCGACGATCTCGCCGGCGTGCAGGTCGAGGTCGACGTCTGAGATGTAGGCATTGCCACCTGACCGCACGGAAAGACGGGTCTCCCCGCGTTCCGTTCCCTCGAGCCGGCCTGGAAAGTATGCGGAGATCGATCGTCCGACCATCCGTCGCACCAATTCGTCGGTGGTGAGCTCGCCGGCCGGCCCGCTTGAGACCAGGGCGCCGTCCTTCAGCACCGTGATGGTGTCGCAGAGGTCGAAGATCTCCTTCAACCGATGCGAGACATAGAGGATGGCGACGCCGCGCGCTTTCAACCGCTCGATGATGCCGTAGAGCAGTTCGACCTCGTTATCGGCGAGGGCTGCCGTCGGTTCGTCCATGGAGATGACCTTGGCGTCGAATGAGAGCGCCTTGGTGATCTCGACGATCTGCTGCTCGGCGACGGTCAGGGTGCGCACCGCCGAGTTCGGGTCGATGAACGTGATGCCGAGTTCGGCGAGCAGCTTTCCGGTTGCCGCCGCCATCCCGCGGTTGTCGACGAATCCGCCCTTGCGCGGCTCCCGGCCCAGGAACACGTTCTCGGCGACGCTGCGCTCCGGCAGCAGGTTGAATTCCTGGTACACGGTGGCCACTCCGGCATGCATCGCCTGGATCGGGTGCGTGTAGTCGACCGCCTGCCCGAGATACTCGAGCTGGCCACCGTCGCGCTGGTACACGCCCGCGATGATCTTCATCAGGGTCGACTTGCCTGCCCCGTTCTCGCCGACGAGGCCGTGCACCTCGCCGGCCCGAAGCTCGATCGAGACTCCGTGCAGTACCTCGACGCCGAAGAACGACTTGCTGATGTCGCGGGCGCTCAGAATGGGGGCCGTCATGCTGCTCCTCCGGCCGTCGCATACTGGGGCTTGCGAAGCTCAGCCCAGGTTCCGGTCGCGGCGGATTCCAGCACCGCCTCGGTCACCTGCACGGCACGAAGACCGTCATCGAAGGTCGGAAGGCCCTCTGGGGTGCCGCCGGCGATGGCCGCATAGGTGTCTGCGACAAAGGCGTTGAAGGCGTCCTGATAGCCGAGCGGATGCCCGGCGGGCACCAGCGAGAGCCTGGCCGCATCGGCGCTGAGCTGCCCTGGTTCGCGGGAGAGGAGCTGCGTTCCGCTTCGCCGGCCGAGCCAGAGCGTCTCGGGGTTCTCCTGGTCGAAACGGATGCTCTCCGAACTTCCGCTGAGCTCGAAGGTCAGCGAGTTCTTGCGCCCAGGCGCCACCTGCGACACCAGCAGAGTACCGATGGCTCCGGATGCCGTCTCCACCACCAGCGCGACCGCGTCTTCCGTTGCGATGTCGCGGTTCGTCGCGCGCTCGTTGAACACGGTGCGCATCGTCGCGGCCAACCGCACGATGCGGTCCCCGGTGACGAACTCGATCAAGTCGGAGAGGTGGGAGCCGATGTCAGCGAACGCTCGGGACGGCCCACCCAACGACGCGTCCACTCTCCAGTCATCGTCGGCCTTGGACAGCAGCCAGTCCTGGAGGTAGCCGCCCTGGATGGTCAGCAGGGTGCCGAGTTCGCCCTGGGCGACTCGCGCCCGCGCTTCGCGAACCATCGGGTGGTAGCGGTACACGAATGGCACGGTTGCGGTCACCCCGGCCGCCCGCGCACGGGAGGCGAGCTTTTCGGCTTCCGCGCTGGAGGTCGCCAGCGGCTTCTCGCACACCACGTGCTTTCCCGCGTCAAGCGCGGCGAGCGCGAACTCGAAGTGAGTCGCGTTGGGGGTGCACACGTGGACGACCTCGATCGTGTCGTCCGCGAGGAGGTCCTCGCTGCTGGGATACGACAGCGGAAGCCCAAGACGTTCGGCGGCACGCTCGGAGCTGGAAGGCGAGGAAGAGGTCACGCCGCGCAGGGAGGCACGGGCTGAACGGGATGCTCGGCTGTGCACGTCGCCCATGAAGCCGCCGCCGATGAAGCCGACCACCGGGGTTGGCAGGGAGCGAGTGACATCCGTTGTCATGCCGAGCATTCTGACACAGAATGCGCACCTTTTACCACCCGACGTACAAAAGTGATTTGTCGACAAACCAATAGTCGCGCGTTGGCCGGGGTTTGTCGGTGTGGTTTACTGAGCGCATGGTCGACATAAGTCGGGGCTCAGCCCTGGGAAGTTCCGGGGCCAGTGAGCTGTTCCAACTGCTGCGCGACGGCAAGCCGCGCACCCGCGCGGCCCTGTCCACCCTCACCGGGCTCGCCCGCTCAACCATCGCGTCCCGCGTCGATTCGCTGATGGAACTCGGCCTGATCAGCCCGGTGGATGACGCTCTCTCCACCGGAGGTCGCCCGTCATCGCAATTCGCGCTGAACCCGACCGCCCGCCTCGTTTTCGCCGCGGACCTCGGCGCATCCCACGCAACGCTCGCCGTCACCGACCTGGCCGGAACACGCCTCGGCGAGGTCAACGACCCGATCGACATCGCCGACGGGCCGGAACGGGTGCTCGGCTGGATGGTCGCCTCCGGGCGCGAGCTCCTGGCCAGCATCGACCGCGACCAGCGTGACCTCATCGCGATCGGCATCGGGTTGCCCGGGCCGGTGCACCACGCCAGCGGGCGGCCGATCAACCCGCCGATCATGCCGGGCTGGGACCGCTTCGACGTCCCGGGCTGGGTGCAGCAGCACCTGGAGGTTCCGGTACTGGTGGACAACGATGTGAACATCATGGCCCTCGGCGAACGCGCATTCGCCTGGCCGCAGACCGAGCACCTGATCTTCGTCAAGGTGGCGACCGGCATCGGATCCGGGGTGATCTCCGGCGGGCTCCTGCAGCGCGGAGCCCAGGGCATCGCCGGCGATATCGGGCACGTGCAGATCGCGCGCGGTGCCGGGGTTCCGTGCCACTGCGGCAACCGCGGATGCCTGGAGGCCATGGCATCCGGACCAGCCATCGCTGGTGCGTTGCGCCAGGCCGGGCTGGACGTCGAGAACGGCCAGCAGGTCGTTGCGCTGGTCAAGCGAGGCAACATCGAGGCGATCCAGGCGATCAGGCAGGCCGGGCGGGACATCGGGGAAGTCCTCACCGCCTGTGTGAGCCTGGTCAACCCATCCGTCATCGCCATCGGAGGCTCGATGGCGCAGGCGGGCGAGCACCTGATCGCCGGCGTTCGAGAAGTCGTCTACACGCGATCGATGCCGCTGGCCACCGAACACCTTTCCATCGTGCAGTCCAGCGCCGGCTCGAACGCCGCCGTCATCGGGGCCAGCATGCTCGCCATCCACCACGCGCTCTCGCCGGAGAACATCGACGCGATGGCCGGCTGACGCGTCACCTGCGAAAGAGGAAGCATGATCCGCCACACCGTCGCGTTCTCGTTGCACCACGAGAACGGCTCCGCCGCCGAATCGGACTTCCTCGATTCGGCGCTCGTCCTGGCGTCCATACCGGGTGTAGACCGGTTCGAACAGTTGCGGCAGGTCAGCCCGAAAAGCGACTTCCAATTCTCGTTCTCGATGCAATTCGCGGATGCGGCGGCGTACGAGGCGTACAACGCGCATCCGCTGCACCGGTCGTTCGTCTCGAACCGGTGGGAAAAAGAAGTAGCAGATTTCCAGGAGCTCGATTATGTGCCGCTGAATGACGGACGGTCGGAGACAATGGTCGAGTGACTATCGTGCAGCCGACCCTGGACCTCTGGGACGAGCCGGCACCAGACCACCGCCAGCGGGTGCTTGCGCAATCGACGGACCGCGTCGCCTGGCTCCGTGCGCGCAGCCGGGGCATCACCGCCACGGATGTCGCCAAGCTCTCGAGTGAGCGGTCGGTGCTCGCCGTCGCCCGCGACAAGTACTACGGCAGCCGGTTCAGCGGTAACGCGTTCACCGACCACGGTCGGGAGCGCGAACCCCAGATCGCCCGCTGGGTCAGGGCCAACCACGGAATCGCCCCGAGCGCCGCGCTGTACCACGCACACGGCGAAACCGCTCACCTGGCCACCCCGGATGGCGTTGGGCTGATCGCGGGCGCCGTCGTGCTCGCTGAGATCAAGACCACCAGCTCCGCATGGAAGTCGATCCCCCGCTCCTACCTCCGCCAGGTGTTCTGGCAGCAGTACGTGCTGGGAGCGGAGCGCACCCTCGTGGTCTGGGAGCAGCACGACAACTTCGTGCCGGTTGCCGCCGAACCACAATGCCGGTGGGTGGACCGCGACGACAACGAGATCCACATTCTGGTCGGCCTCGCCAATCGCGTTCTCGACACCCTCCGGCACGGCATTCCCGGCTGATGGCCTTCCTGCTGCTTCACGGCCTCGGCGGCGATAGCAGCCAGCCGCTCGACCTGGTTGGGCCGGTTCTCCCGGCGGATGCGCGGATTCTGGCGCCGAACATCCGAGCTCACGGGGACTCGCCGCTGATCGGCGGACCGGCCGACTTCTCGTTCGCCGCCATCACCCGGGAACTGCTGCACGCCGTGCAGGAGAGCGGCTTCGACGACGAGCCGCTCACACTCATCGGCATCTCCCTCGGGGCAGCGCTGTCGCTGCGCCTGGCCCAGACCGGCGCGCTGCCGATTGAGCGGTTGGTGTTGCTGCGGCCGGCGTTCACCGACCATCCGCTGCCTGCGAACCTCGCGGTGTTCCCGGTGATTGCCGAACTCCTCCACCGGCATCCGCCCGACCGCGCCGAGGCCGTGTTTCGCCGAACCGGGCTCTATCGGGGCCTCCGCACCGCGTCCCGCCTCGGCGCCGCCGGAGTGATCGAACAATTCCGCAGACCGGATGCCACAACGCGCGCGATCCGCCTGATGGAGCTTCCGCGAAACCGCGCCTTCGAGCCCGGCGAGCCACCGCCGGCCGTTCCCACGACGATCATTGCTGCGCCGAGAGACCCCGTGCATCCGCTCACGGTGGCGACACAGTGGCACCGGCATCTGGTCGGCTCGACGCTGACGGAGATACCGGCACGCGACGACGGAATGGCACTATACCTGGCCCGGGCGCGGGCAGCGGTGAGTTCGGCCTTGCGATCACCACCCCCAGGCTGACCAGCCAGAGGATGGCGATCGTCGCTGCCGCGAACTCGAACCGGCTCCCGAGGCCCACCTCCCAATTCGCCAGCGACATGAGTCCCCCGGCTCCGGCGATCAAGGCAACCGCAACGCCGCAGCAGAGGGAAAGCGCGGCCATCATCCTCCGGCCGGATACCCGCGTCAGCTGCAACATCGCCCAGCAGGCGAGCGCGAAGGCGAGAATGGCCGACGTGGTGTGGGTGAAATCCGGCCAGGTGAACTCCGGGCCGTACGGCAGCGGGCATCCGGGAGTACAGGTCACCTGGGACGCGAGAAAGAAGAAGAAACTGGCGAGACCGAGCGAAACAGCGGGGGGCCACCAGCGTAGAACCGGCGGGGAGACGCGGATGTCCCGGGCCGCGAACGCGATCAGCCCGCCCCCGAGGGCGACCAGCACCAAAGCGAACTGGAACCAGCCGGCCGTCGGCATGCCGGTCGCACCCATCACGCTCACATAGACATCCCGCCCGATGCTCAGCCTGGCTGCCCAGATGATGGACAGTGCGGTCAGCACCAGGGCGCAACCCACGGCGGCCGCGACGGAGTCCAGGCGCCGCGCCACAGCAACTGACGGGTCGCGGCGGTGGAAGGGATTCACAGCGGAATCGTAGTGGGGAGAACATGCTTCCGTCGAGGGGTTCCACTGCGCGAATAGAATCGGGACAACCACACAGGAGCGAAGACCATGCAGAGCAATGTCCCCGACACCATGCAGGCTGTTGTCCTCGACCAGACCGGCGGCCCCGAAGTGCTCCGCCTGGCCGAGGTTGTCACGCCGCGAATCGTCTCCGGTGAGCTCCTCGTCAAAGTGTCGGCCGCCGGAATCAACCCCATCGACGCGAAGACCCGCTCCGGCAAAGGGGTGTCATACGCGATCGGCCAATACCCCGCCATTCTCGGCGGCGACTTCAGCGGTGTGGTGATCGAGACGTCGTACACCGCGCATCCGCTCCAACCGGGGGACGCCGTCTACGGCATGATGTCGGTGCCGCGCACCCAGGGCAGCTATGCGGAGTACGTGCCGGTCGGCGCTCTCAGCGTCGCCCGCCGACCGCGGAACCTGCCCGCGACGGAAGCCGCCGGCGTTCCCCTGGCGGCCTTGACGGCCTGGGGTGCACTCGACGTGGCCGAGGTGCGCGAAGGCACACGAGTGCTCATTCACGCCGGCGCCGGGGGTGTCGGCCATTTCGCCGTTCAATTCGCCGTCTACCGCGGCGCTGAAGTGGTGACGACCGCCTCAGGCGACAACGTCGCCTGGCTCCGCTCGCTCGGCGCATCCGAAGTCATCGATTACAAGACCTCCCGCTTCGAAGACCACCTCAGCGAGCTGGATGCCGTCATCGACCTGATCGGCAACGTGCACGACGACACCGGAACCCGGTCGCTGAAGGCGATGCACCCCGGCGGCATCATCGTCAACGTACCGACCGGAAGCTGGCCGACCTTCCAGGATGAGGCGGATGCTGCGGGGATGTACGCCACCAACTACAAGGTCAGCCCGGATGCCCGGGTGCTGCAGCAGATCACCGACCTGATCGAGGCGGGCAAGGTCACCGTGAACATCGACAGGGTCTACCCGCTGGGCGAGGCGGCTGCAGCGCACAGGGAACTGGAGAAGGGCCACACCCGAGGCAAGATCGTGCTCGAGGTCAGCGCAGAACGCTAGAAGACGTACTCCCGTACGAAATCGTCGTGCACCTCGTCGCCCACGAGGAACTTCTTCACGCCGACCTGGGCGAATCCGCTCTTCTCGTAGAAGCGGTTGGCACGCGTGTTCCGCTGGTTGACGCCGAGCCAGACGCTGGCAACGCCGCGGGAGCGAGCCGCCTCCATGGTGTTCGCCATGAGCTGCGCCGATGTGCCAGACCCGTGCAGTCCAGGCAACACGTAGACCTTGCTCAGTTCGACCGTCGGACGGGCGGAGACGGATGCTGCAACACCCGGGTCCGCCGGCTCACCGAACACCAGCATGGTGTAGCCGACCGGCCGGCCGGCTTCTTCGGCGAGGAGGAGCTGACGAGAGTCATCAGCCAGGTAGTCGGCGAACCTGGCCTCGGACAGGTGCTCGCCGATGAAGGCGTCGATCTGGTGCTGCTCGGTGCCGGGAGGGCAGGCCAGCCCGAAGGTGACTGCCGCCACCTCGTGAAGGGCCGCAGCATCCGCCGGCCCGGCAATTCGCACCACTACGCTCATCCGCTGCATTCTCCTTATAGAACAGAGAAGGCCCGCCGAAGCGGGCCCCCTCCATGAATGTGACTAGATGGCGTTGACGTCCACCGGGATGCCGGGGCCGAAGGTCGTGGTGACCGTCGCCTTGGTGACGTAGCGACCCTTCGACGAAGCCGGCTTCAGGCGCACGATCTCGTCGAGGGCTGCTGCGATGTTCTCGGACAGCTTCTCCTGGTCGAACGACGCCTTGCCAACGATGAAGTGCACGTTGGCGTGCTTGTCGACGCGGAACTCGATCTTTCCACCCTTGATGTCAGACACGGCCTTCGCGGTGTCCGGCGTTACGGTGCCGGTCTTCGGGTTCGGCATGAGGCCACGCGGACCAAGAACCTTACCGAGACGGCCGACCTTGCCCATGAGCTCCGGGGTGGAGACAGCGGAGTCGAAATCGGTCCAGCCGCCGGCCACACGCTCGATGAGCTCGTCGCCGCCGACCTCGTCCGCGCCGGCCGCGATAGCAGCCTCGGCAGCAGGCCCGGTCGCGAAGACGATGACACGGGCGGTCTTGCCCGTGCCGTGCGGGAGGATGACGGTGCCGCGCACCATCTGGTCCGCCTTGCGCGGGTCGACGTTCAGCTTGAGCGCGACCTCGATAGTCGAGTCGAACTTCTTCGAGCCGGTCTCGCGGGCGATGCCCACAGCCTCGGCCGGGGTGTAGAACTTGCCGTCTTCGATCTTCTCGGCCGCGGCGCGGTAGGCCTTTGACTTCTGTGCCATGTTGGTTCTCCTAAATCTGAGTTCGTGGGTAGCGAGCCAGGCGGGCTCTTCCACTGGTGACGCGCCTATGCGCGTCATACAAGTCGGGGACGACTACGCGTCGACCGTGATGCCCATGCTGCGGGCGGTGCCGGCGACGATCTTCATAGCCGCGTCCACGTCGTTCGCGTTGAGGTCGGCCATCTTCTGCTCTGCGATGGCGCGCACCTGGTCCTGGGACAGCTTGGCAACCTTGACGGTGTGCGGCGTGCCCGAACCCTTCGAGACTCCGGCAGCCTTCTTGATGAGCTCAGCGGCGGGCGGGGTCTTCAGGATGAACGTGAACGAGCGGTCCTCGTAAACGGTGATCTCGACCGGGATGACGTTGCCGCGCTGCGACTCCGTCGCGGCGTTGTACGCCTTGCAGAACTCCATGATGTTCACGCCGTGCTGACCCAGCGCCGGCCCGATGGGCGGTGCGGGGTTGGCGGCGCCGGCCTGGATCTGAAGCTTGATCAGACCAGTAACCTTCTTCTTCGGTGCCATTGTTTCCTTCTTTCAGTTTCGAGCACCCGAGTTCCGGATGCTCTTCCGCCTTCCCGGCATTTCCGGGGCGCGGTGATTTTACAGTTTCGTGACCTGGTCGAACGAGAGCTCAACCGGGGTCTCACGCTCGAACAGGGAGACAAGCACGGTGAGCTTGCCGCTTTCCGGCTTGATCTCGCTGATCGAACCGGGAAGACCCGCGAACGAGCCCTCCTTGATCGTGATGGTCTCTCCGACCTCGAAGTCCACTTCCTGCGGGATCGAGCGGCTGACGGCCTTGCCGCCCTTGGCGCCGGCCTTCGCAGGAGCTTCGACGATCTGGGCGAGGCTCTTCAGCATCGAGAACGCCTCTTCGAAGCGCAACGGAGTCGGGTTGTGGGCGTTGCCGACGAAGCCGGTGACGCCCGGGGTGTGGCGCACGACGGACCAGCTGTCTTCGTTGAGTTCCATGCGAACCAGGACGTAGCCGGGGATGCGCACACGGGTGACCAGCTTGCGCTGGCCGTTCTTGATCTCGACGACGTCTTCCATCGGAACCTCGACTTGGAAGACGTAGTCCTCCATGGTCATGCTGACGCGGCGGTTCTCGATGTTCTGCTTCACGCGCTTCTCGAAGCCGGAGTAGGAGTGGATGACGTACCACTTGCCCGGCAGTGACTTGAGTTCGGCGCGGAACTCCTCGTAAGGGTCGACCTCAGCTTCTTCGACCCCGGCCTCTTCGGCCTCAGCTTCGTCTACCTCGGCGAGCGCCTCGTCGGCGACGGCATCCGCTGCAGGGTCTGCTGCCACCGTTGCGGCATCCAGCGCCTCTGCGAGGTTCTCCTCAGCGCTGTTCTCCTCGATGCTGTCCTCATCAACTACGTGGATCGCCTGCTCCTCGTTGGGGACGACGTCGGCGATCGCCTCGGCGAGCACCGGTCCACCCAGCTGCTCGTCCTCCTCGGAGGACTGCTCTGCCGCAGTCGACAAGTCGATCTGCTCGGCGGCCGAGGTGCTTTCTTCGCGTTCGGTGTCAGACACTGAATTCCATTCCATTTCTTGAAGTCTTTGTTCCGGGTGGTCCCGGCAGGATCGTCGACCGCGTGGCCGACCGCTGACGGCTGTTAGGCGCCGTCACCGAAGACGTTGGCGACCAGCCAACCGAACAGCACGTCGAAACCACTGGTCAGCGCCATCATGATGACGACGAACACCAGCACGACCGCGGTATAGCTGAGCAGTTCCTTGCGGGTCGGGGTGACGACCTTCTTGAGTTCGACCATGACCTGACGGAGGAACAGCGCAATGCCGGCGAACGGACCACGACGGCTCGCTCTCTCCGTTTTGGCGCTGGCGACGACATCCTCGCTGGGTTCGTCGATGCTGTTTCTCGCCACAGTTTTACTTACCTTCCGGACACTGGTCTTGCGATCTGATTGACCACTCGACCGATTGCTGATTCACAGATGCGTGAACCAAGCTGCAGGGCGGACAGGACTCGAACCTGCAACCTGCGGTTTTGGAGACCGCTGCTCTACCAATTGAGCCACCGCCCTTCGGTGCAAAACCGCGCACGCTTTCCCTGCAGGATGATTTGGTTTGCTGCCAAAAAAGGGCATAGAAAAGCATGGCAGATTTCAACTACCGCGCACCAGTCTAGGTTACTCGCCACAGGCTGTAAAGCTGAGCCAGTCGGGGCAAGGTCCCAGCTATTACGCTAAGGGGGTGACCGAAAAAACTCGAATCTCCCCCCGCATTGCAGCTATCGCCGAATCGGCGACCCTCAAAGTCGACTCCAAGGCGAAGGCGCTCCAGGCCGAGGGGCGCCCCATCATCAGCTACGCAGCCGGTGAGCCGGACTTCGTGACGCCGTCCTTCATCGTCGAAGCGGCATCCGCTGCGGTTCTGGACCCCAGGAACTATCGCTACACCCAGGCCGCCGGCCTCCCGGAACTGCGCGAAGCGGTGGCCGCGAAAACCGCTCGGGACAGCGGATGGGCCGTGTCACCTTCCCAGGTCATCGTCACCAACGGCGGCAAACAGGCCGTCTACCAGTCGTTCGCCACGCTGGTCGGAGCGGGCGATGAGGTCATCATCCCGACGCCGTACTGGACCACCTACCCGGAGGTCATCAAGCTGGCCGGCGGTGTTCCGGTCGAGGTGTTCGCCGGTGCGGACCAGGGTTACCTGGTCACCGTCGAGCAGCTCGAGGCTGCGCGCACCGAGCGCACCAAGGTGCTGCTGTTCGTGTCGCCGTCCAACCCGACCGGTGCGGTCTACACCGCAGAGCAGACCCGCGCCATCGGTCAGTGGGCGCTCGAGCACGGCATCTGGGTGATCAGCGATGAGATCTACCAGAACCTGGTTTACGACGGCTCGGCCCACGCGACCTCCATCGTCGAGGCGGTGCCGGAACTCGCCGAGCAGACCATCCTGGTGAACGGTGTTGCCAAGAGCTACGCCATGACCGGATGGCGGCTGGGCTGGATGGTCGGCCCCGCGGATGCCATCAAGGCCGCGGGCAACCTGCAATCGCACCTCTCGTCGAACGTGTCCAACATCTCCCAGCGGGCGGCCATTGCGGCACTCACCGGCCCCCAGGACGAAGTGGTCGCGATGCGTGACGCCTTCGACCGCAGGCGCAAGCTGATCGTGGCCGAGTTGAACAAGATCGAGGGCATGGTCACGCCGACCCCGGAGGGCGCCTTCTACGTGTACGCGGATGTTTCCGGCCTGCTCGGTCGTGAGTGGGGCGGCGTCACGCCGACCACCTCGCTGGAACTGGCCGACCTCATCCTGGATCAGGCTGAGGTGGCGGTGGTGCCGGGCGAAGCGTTCGGGCCGAGCGGGTACATCCGCATGTCGTATGCCCTCGGCGATGACGCGCTGCTCGAGGGTGTGCGCCGCCTGCAGAAGCTGTTCGGCTAGGGGTTGCTCGCAGCCGCGGCGACCGCGTCTGCCACCACGTCGAGCAGTTCCGACCTCAGGTTCCACTGCTGCCAGTAGAGCGGAACCTGTGTCGCCGAGCCTGGCACCAGCTCGACCAGCTCACCGGTGTCCAGGGCGTCGCCGACCTGGAAGTCCGGCAGCATCCCCCAGCCGAGCCCCAGCCGAACTGCGGCGGAGAACTCGCTGGAGGCCGGAACGAAGTGGGCAGGCGGCGCCACCGTCACCCGCTGCGTTCGCAGGAACGCGGACTGCATCTCATCGCGACGGTCGAAGTTGACGAGGGGCGCCAGCCCGAGCGCCGCGGCGGTGACGCCATCCGGGAACCATCGCGTCACGTAGCCGGCATCCGCCACCGCCCGATAGCGCGTGGTGCGCAGCGGGCGCACCAGGCATCCGGACACCGCAGTGGCTCTTGACGTGACCGCACCCATCACCTGACCGGACTCGAGCAGGGTTGTGGTGTATTCCTCGTCCTCCCGATGCAGGTCGAAGGTGACCGGATGCTCTCGCGCGACTTCCGCGAGCGCCGGCAGGAACCAGGTGGCCAGGGAGTCGGCGTTGACCGCGATGCCGATGGTTGTAGGCCTCTCCGCCCCCTCACCCGCGCCGACCGCGGCCAGCGCGTCATGCTCGAGCAGCATCATCTGCCGAGCGAGACGCACCACGGCCGCTCCGGACTCGGTCGGGCGCACCGGTTTGGAGCGCACCAGTAGCACGCGCCCGAGCCGCTCCTCCAGCGACTTGATGCGCTGGCTGACCGCTGATGGCGTGACGTGCAACGCGCGCGCCGCGGCCTCGAGGGTGCCCTCATCGACGGTGATGGCGATGGTCTTGGCGAGATCCAGCGGAATATCCATGATTAGCGATGCTAACGCTTCCTAAGAATATTGAGCTGGTCTGAGGACGCTGGCAGACCTACGGTAGTGGGATGAACATCCTGAGCCTGCTCGCCAGCCACCCGGCGCTCGTCCTCTCCGGGTTCGGTCTCGGGCTCTCCCTCATCGTCGCGATCGGTGCCCAGAACGCCTACGTGCTGCGGCAGGGGGCGAGGCGCGAGCACCTGCTGGCAGTGCTGCTGGTGTGCATCCTGTCCGACGTGACCCTGATCCTCGCCGGGGTTGTGGGCCTCGGAACCGTGATCGAGCACGCGCCGTGGGTCGTCTCGGTGATGCGCTGGCTCGGCGTTGCCTTCCTCGTCGGCTATGGCCTGCTGGCGGCCAGGAGGGCCTGGAACCCGACCAGGGGAGGCTTGAAGGTCGATGATGCGGATGGCGACGAAGCGGTCCCAGAGCGGTCGGGGGCCACAGTCGCCGCAGGCTCTGCCGTGGAAGGCACTGCCATCGCAGGCACCGTCGTGGAAAGCACTGCCAGGACCGTAACCGTAACCCTCACGAAGGCCAGCACCCACCGACTCCTGCCGGTCGTACTCACGACTCTCGCCCTGACCTGGTTGAACCCGCACGTCTACCTCGACACCGTCATCCTTCTCGGTTCGGTGGCGAACACGCACGGCGCCGACGGCCGGTGGGCCTTCGCGGTGGGTGCGTGCCTCGGCAGCATCGCCTGGTTCGCCGCGCTCGGCTACGGCTCACGCCTGCTGTCGCGCTGGCTGTCGTCGCCGCTCGCCTGGCGCATCCTCGACGGCGTGATCGCCGCCATCATGCTGACCCTGGCCGCCTCGCTGGCCCTCAGCTCCTAGCGGCGAGTTGCGACTTGTCGCCCCATCAGCGCGCTGCGTGGGGCGAGAACTCGCACCTCGGCCGGGACATCAGAGCAGTTTTCGCTCGAGAGCCCAGGCGGTGAGCTCGTGGCGCGACGAGAGCTGCAATTTGCGCAGCACCGCAGAGACGTGCGTTTCGACGGTCTTGATCGAGATGAACAGTTCGGCCGCGACCTCCTTATAGGAGAACCCTCGTGCGATCAGGCGCATCACCTCGCGCTCCCTGGCCGACAGGCGGTCCAGCTCGTCATCGGCCACCGCCTGCTCGCCGGTGACCGCGCCGAAGGCGTCGAGCACGAATCCGGCCAGCCTGGGCGAGAACACGGCGTCACCCCCGGCGACGGATGCCACGGCTCGGCTGACCTCGTCGCCGGACGAACCCTTCGTGATGTACCCGCGAGCGCCGGCACGAATCACGCCGACCACGTCTTCTGCCGAGTCGGACACGCTCAACGCGAGGAACCGCGTGGTGTCCAGGTGCGCACTACTGCGCCTGATCACCTCGGCTCCCCCGCCACCGGCGCCGCCGGGCAGGTGCACATCGAGCAACACGACGTCGGGGTGCAGCGAGCCGACCTGGTCGACGGCGGAATCGACATCCGCTGCCTCGCCCAGGACCTCGATCGTGTCGTCGAGCGACGCCCTCAGGCCGGAGCGGAAGATCGAGTGGTCGTCGACGATGAGCACGCTGGTCAACGGTGCTCCTGAGTTGGGTTCCTGTTCAACTGGATTCCTATTCACTCGGTACCTCCAGGTGCAGGTGCACCTCGGTGCCAACGCCGCCGACGCCGGGCTTGACCGTCGCGGTGCCGCCTGCCCGCAGCATCCGCCCGATGATCGATTCTCGCACCCCGAGCCGATCGGTCGGCAGGGAGTCGAGGTCGACGCCTGGACCCCGGTCGCGCACGAACACGTCGATAGTGGATGGCGAGCTTTCGATGTACACAGACACGTCGCCGCCGGCGTGGCGGGCGGCGTTGAGCATGGCCTCGCGAGCTGCGGCGATCAACGACGGGTTGCTGACCCCCGGTTCGCCGACTGTCACCACATCGAGCCTGGCCGGGTGCTCGAGTTCGATGGCCGCCGCGATGTCGCGCAGCTCCGCGACCAGGTCCGTGCCGGAGGGGGTGGTCCCGGCGAACAGCCAGTCGCGAAGCTCCCGCTCCTGTGCACGGGCGAGCCTGGCCACCTCGCTCGACGCCCCCGCCCGGTTCTGGATGAGGGCGAGCGTCTGCAACACCGAGTCGTGCAGGTGGGCGGCGATCTCGGCACGCTGCTCCTCGCGAACCCGGCCGGCGCGCTCGGCCATCAGGTCGCGCCAGAGCCTGACCACGAACGGCGCGACAATGACGCCCAGGCCGAGCACGAGCATCCCGATCGCCAGCACCGCCGTGACGGCACTCGGTCGGCCACCGCCGGAGAAGAGGAGCAGGATGCCTGCACCGAGCAGCACGATCACGCTCAGCGTTCGCACGACGAACAGGTAGCGCGGGGTGCGGGCGGCATCGTCACGGTCGAGGGTGAGGCTCCACGCCACCGCCGAACCGGTGAACGTGATGGCCAGCATGGTGGCGATGAACCCGTTGCCCTCGGAGTTGGCCACGGCGACCGCGACGATCGCCGCTATCGCGCCGGCACCGAGCAGCAGCGCACTGGTGGGAATCTCGCGGCGCACCCCCTGACGTTCATCCGTTTCATCCCGCGGCGTCAACGCCCACAGCCACGCGTACAGCAGCACACCGGCACCCATCACGAAGGAGGCGACCACGATGATGAACCGAACCCGGGCGACCGGCCAGTGCAGGTGCCTGGCCAGGCCGGCGCACACGCCACCCAGCACCGACCGGCTTGGCCGGGTCAGCGGGGGGCGAATTGCGGTGGTGCTCACCCTTGAATCCAACCAGACGGATGCCCCGCCTCACCCACCACGAACGCGAATTCAGGGTCCGGTCAGGGTAGTCCCTCATAGCGAGGCGGACTCAGCGACGGCCACGATGGATGCATGTCCACAGATCAACCTGCACCGTCACCTTCACCGTCGCCCGAGCCGACCCCGCCGGCCAGCGACAACACCTTCTTCGACTGGATGCGCGGACTGCGCATCCCCCGCCAGCCCGGCTGGATCGGCGGCGTCAGCGCCGGCATCGCGGCGAGACTCGGCATCGACCCGATCATCGTCCGCGGCATCGTCGTCGTCATCGCCGTGCTCGGCGGCCCCGCCCTGCTGCTGTACGCGGCGGCCTGGCTGCTGCTTCCGGATCAGTACGACCGCATCCACCTGCAGGAGGCGATCCGCGGAAACTTCGACAAGGCGCACGCCGGCATCGGTGCGATGTTCCTGCTGTCGTTCCTGCCGCTCGCGCAGGGATTCTCGTGGTGGCAGCTGTCTGCCAACAACCAGGCTTGGGTTGCCTGGCCATCCCTGTGGGGCCTGTTCTGGACGCTCGCCATCATCGGCTCCATCGTCTGGCTCATCATCTGGCTGGTCACCCGCTCGAGGTCAACGCCCCAGGGCGCTTCGAGCACGACGGCGGGCGCGGCGGCATCCGCTGCCAGCGCCTCCGATGCCGCGAGCACCACCAGCCGGGCGGATGCCACGGCCACGACGGTCAGTAGCGTCGCCTTGCCCCCCGCGCCCGAGGCGCCCCCTCACCCCGATTCCGGTGCGACCGACGCCGACCTGGCGGCCTGGAAGGAACAGCAGGCCGCGTGGAAACGCGAGTACGACGGGTGGAAGCAGCAGCAGGCCGCCGGCGAGCGCGAATTGGCGCAGCAGCGCGCCGCGGAGCAGCGTCGTCAGCGCCAGGAGCAGAGTGCTGAGCGGCACCGTGCCGCGATCGAGGAGCAACGCCGCACCCGCTCCAACCCGGTCTACTCGCTGGTCGCGATCGGGCTCGCCATCATCGCGGGAGCAGCGACCGCACTCGCTGTCGGCGAGACCGGCGATGCGACCGCAGCCATCACCGGCATGGCGGTCAGCCTGGGCGTGCTCGGGCTCGCGATCATCGTCAACGGGTTCCGCGGCAAGCGCAGCGGCGGCTCGAGCGGTGTTGCCTTCCTGTTGGTCATCGCGCTCAGCCTGACCAGCTTCTTCAGCTGGGTCAACGGGCCCGTGGTCGGCAAGGACATCACCTGGGCGCCGAACTACTCGCCGAGCGAGCAGGAGAATCGTCGCACCATCATCACTGGCGACGTCACGCTCGACCTCACCGACTACTTCACTGATCCGGTTGACGCAGGCCGATACCAGAACGGTGCGGTGCGGCTCTACGTCGGACGCGGTGACGTGACCGTGATCCTTCCAGCCGAAGAGTACTCGGCGGTCGAAGCACAGGTATACGACGGTTCGATCGATTTCACCGACAGCCAACGCCCTTCGCAATTCAGCTTCGCCAACGGTCACGACGAGGCCGTCCCGCGTAGTGGCGGGGAGCGCCACCGAGACGTGTACGTCGGTCTCTGGGTGGCCAGCGGCGACGTGACCATCACCCAGGCAACCCGATAAGAGGAGAACACGATGACTGACAACAGTGAACCAACCACGCCCATCCACGATTCCGTTGCCTCGACATCGTCCGAGACCAAGATGGCGGATGCCCGGCCGGTGCGCCCTGGCACCGTCATCTGGGGCGTCATCATGGTGGCGATCGCGGCGATGTACTTCGCCACGGCCCAGGTCGACCTCGATGAAGTGAGCGGCTGGGTGATCTTCGCCTGGGGCATCCTTGCCCTGGGTGCGGTCCTGGTGGTGGGCGGCCTGATCGCCGCACTCACCCGCCGCAACTCCTAAACCGCCGCGCGGTCCTTTCGGTGCGGCGCGCTTGCAGATGCGGCAGCGCCACACCGAAAAGACCGCGCAGCCTGAGGCGTCTCGACAGGCTCGACCCGCTTTACCTCACCAAGCCCAGCTGCCGATTGTAACCAGCGAGTCACCGACGGTAGTTGGGCGCCTCTACCACCATTTGAATATCGTGCGGGTGCGACTCTTTGAGCCCGGCCGCCGTGATCTGCACGAACTTGCCCTTGTGCCGCAGCTCTTCGATGGTGCGGGCTCCCACGTAGAACATGGACTGCCGCAGGCCGCCGATGAGTTGGTAGGTGACGGATGAGACGGGGCCCCGATACGGAACCTGGCCCTCGATTCCTTCGGCAATGAGTTGTTCGTCGCTGGGCACGTCCGCCTGGAAGTAGCGGTCGCGCGAGTATGAGGTCTTCTTGCCGCGGGTCTGCAGGGCGCCGAGCGACCCCATGCCGCGGTAGTTCTTGAACTGCTTGCCGTTCACGAAGACCAGGTCGCCGGGGCTTTCGTCCGTTCCGGCGAGGAGTGAGCCGAGCATGACGGTTTCCGCTCCGGCGACGAGCGCTTTGGCGATGTCTCCCGAGTACTGCAGTCCACCGTCGGCGATGACCGGCACGTTGGCTTCGCGTGCGGCGAGGGAGGCTTCGTAGACCGCGGTGACCTGGGGCACACCCACTCCGGCGACGACGCGGGTGGTGCAGATGGAGCCTGGACCGACGCCGACCTTGATGGCGTCCGCCCCGGCCTCGATGAGCGCCTGGGCACCGGAGCGGGTGGCGACGTTGCCGCCGATCACGTCGACACCGGCGAACGCGGGGTCGGACTTCAGCCTGCGGATGATCTCGAGCACCCCTGCGCTGTCACCGTTGGCCGTGTCGACGACGAGCACGTCGACACCGGCATCCAGCAGTACGCCGGCGCGCTCCCAGGCATCGCCGAAGAAGCCCATGGCTGCACCGACGCGCAGGCGGCCTTCCTCGTCCTTGGTGGCGTTCGGGTACTGCTCGGTCTTCTCGAAGTCCTTCACCGTGATGAGGCCGGTCAGACGGCCTTCGGCGTCGACCAGCGGCAGCTTCTCGATCTTGTGCTCGGCGAAGATGGCGACCGCAGCATCCGGGTCGATTCCTGTCGGGGCGGTGATCAGCGGCATCCGGGTCATGACGTCGCGGACCAGCGTCGTCGCTTTCTCGAACTCTGAGACGAACCGCATGTCTCGGTTGGTGATGATTCCGACGAGCTTGCCGTCACCCTCGACGACGGGCAGACCGGACACCCGGAACTGCCCGCAGACGGCGTCCACCTCGGCGACGGTGGCGTCCGGCGTAGTTGTTACCGGATTGGTAATCATGCCGGATTCTGATCGTTTAACCTTGTCGACATAGGCCGCCTGGTCGGCGATCGAGAGGTTGCGATGGAGCACACCAAGGCCCCCGTTTCGGGCCATGGCTATGGCCATCCTGCCTTCGGTGACCGTGTCCATCGCGGCGGAGATCAGGGGCGTGTTCACCCTGATTCTCTTGGTCAGGCGCGAGGAGGTCTGCGCCTCGCTGGGGATGACATCAGTGTGTCCCGGCAGCAGCATGACATCGTCGTAGGTGAGGCCGATAAGGCCGAATGGATTGGGCTGGTCCATGGAATCCCTTAATCGCGAAACTGTGGCAAGAGTGCCGGCCAAACGCCTTCGGTTACCGGTATCCCATCTTAACCGGTTCGCGCTCACGCGTATTCCCCCGCCATAATTGCCACACCGCTTGTGTTTCGTGTGCAACCCCACATGGGACATAATCGGCTCTGTATCGTCAACGACGACGGTCGGCCAGCCCCGCGAGATTACCCTTCTCGACTGGCCCCGTCTTGGAGGTTTCGTGGGAATCACTAGCAAGGCGTTCGCGCACAAGCACAGGACAAGATGGCTGGTCGTCATCTTTGCCTCCTTGGTCGCGGCCATGACTCTGTCGGCAATCCCGGCAGCAGCGGATGAAGTGAATGTCGACAAGTACGACTACATCTTCAGTGGCAACGTCAAATACAACGGCGAGCCTCTTGAGGGCGTCACCATCAATGTCTCCGGCGGAGGCTACGACGAGGACGTTGAGACGGATGCCAACGGGCAGTGGAAGGTGGGCGTTCCTGAAAAGGAGGCCTACGACATCACCCTGATCGAGTCCACCCTTCCCGAGGGTGTCATCGTCAGTGAGGAAGGCAACGAGCGGGTCACCATCACCAATGAGGGTGCGACCATCGAGGCCGAGTTCGGCTTGACCAAGAACAAGGCGGTCAACTTCTTCCTCGGCGAAGGTATCCGGGAGGTGACGAGCTTCTTCGACCAGCTGGTGGAGCGGCTCATCAACGGCTTGAACTTCGGCCTGATGCTCGCGCTCGGATCGATCGGCCTCTCGCTGATCTTCGGCACAACCGGCATCGCCAACTTCGCCCACGCTGAGATGGTGACGTTCGGGGCGGTGATAACCCTGACGTTCGGTGTGTTCCTGGCCTGGCCGATCTGGATCGCCATCCCCATAGCGTTGGTCCTCACTGGAGTCGTCGGCTGGGCCCAGGACCTTGTTCTGTGGAAACCGCTGCGCAAAAAGGGCCTGAGCATTGTGCAGCTCATGATCGTCAGCATCGGCCTGTCGCTGGCGATGCGCTACATCTTCCAGTTCTTCTACGGCGGAGGCACGTACCAGTTGCCGAACCCTGGCTCGACCAAGGTGCAGCTGCTGGGGCCGATCGCCCTCTCCATCACCGACATGGTGAGCATGGCCATCTCGGCCGTGGTGCTGGTGGGCGTCGCCTACTGGCTGCTGAAGACGAAGACCGGCAAGGCGACGCGCGCGATCTCCGACAACCCGTCACTGGCGAAGGCCTCCGGTATCGACGTCGACCGAGTTGTCAGGCTGATCTGGATCTTCGGTTCCGTCCTGGCCGGACTCTCCGGTGTCCTGTGGGCCTACTTCCGGCCCGGCATCAAGTGGGACATGGGCTGGCAGATCCTGCTGCTCGTCTTCGCGGCGGTCGTGCTCGGCGGTCTGGGTACCGCATTCGGCGCCCTCGTCGGTTCAATCATTGTTGGCATCCTGGTCGAGATCTCCACCCTGTGGGTTCCCTCGGACATCAAGTACGTGGGTGCCCTCTCCATCCTGATCGTCGTCCTGCTGTTCAAGCCGCAGGGTCTGCTCGGTCGTAAAGAAAGAATTGGGTAGGTACCGCCATGGACTGGGGTTTTCTTCTCTCAAACACAGCATCCTGGCTGCTGGCTCCGGAGACGATCGCCTATGCGATCGCGACTGTCGGCCTTGCCGTTCACTTCGGCTACGGCGGTCTGCTCAACTTCGGGCAGGCCGGCTTCATGGCCCTGGGTGCGTACGGCTACGCCATCTCGATTCTCAGCTTCGGCTTCCCCTGGTGGGGCGGAGTCCTGGTGGGCATCGGCGCATCCGTGATTTTCGCCCTCCTCTTGGGTCTTCCGACGCTGCGGCTCCGCGCCGACTACCTGGCAATCGCGACCATCGCGGCTGCCGAGGTCCTGCGGCTGCTGTTCCAGTCGGTCATCTTCGACGAGTACACCAACTCGGCTGATGGCCTGGGCGGGTACCACGCGAGCTTCCGTGACGCCAACCCGTTCCCTGAGGGCACGTACGGTTTCGGCCCGTGGGTCTACAACGAGGACGGGCTCTGGATCCGCGTGTTCGGCATCGCCTTGCTCGCCGTCTGCCTGCTGCTCGTCTGGCTGCTCATGCGCAGCCCGTGGGGCCGCGTGGTGAAGGGCATCCGCGAAGATGAGGACGCCGTGCGCGCCCTCGGCAAGAACGTCTTCGCCTACAAGATGCAGGTGCTGGTGCTGGGTGGCGTTCTCGGAACCCTCGGCGGTGTGGTGCTCTCGCTCCCCTCCGCGGTGGTCCCGGCCGTCTACCTGCCGTCGCTCACCTTCTTCCTCTGGACCATCCTGTTGCTTGGTGGCGCCGCCACTATCTTCGGACCAGTGCTCGGTTCTGTGTTGTTCTGGCTGATCATGGCGTTCCTGTCCGTGTTCCTGCCCGGCATGGCGGAGCAGGGCTTCCTCTTCGGCATCACCGGCATCCAGGCAGGTGTGCTGCGGTTCATCCTGGTTGGTGTCGCGTTGATGCTCATCGTCATCTACCGGCCGCAAGGCATCCTCGGTAACAAGAAGGAGCTGACCTTCAATGCCCGCTAACACGGCAACAGTAAAAACGACCGGACTCCACGTCGGCGAGATCGCTCCTGGGGTCGCCAAGGTCGACCCGATCATCATCGCCGACCACGTCACCCGTTCCTTCGGTGGTCTGAAGGCGGTGGATGTCGACCACCTCGAGATTCCGCGCCACGCCATCACCGCGCTGATCGGGCCGAACGGTGCGGGTAAGACCACACTGTTCAACCTGCTCACCGGGTTCGACAAGCCGGACACCGGGACCTGGTCGTTCGACGGGAAGGCCCTCTCAGGCATCCCGGCGTTCAAGGTCTCGCAGATGGGGCAGGTGCGCACCTTCCAGTTGACGAAGTCACTGGCGATGCTCACCGTGCTCGAGAACATGAAGCTCGGGGCGAAGGGGCAGCGTGGGGAGAACTTCTGGACTGCCCTGGTTCCGGGCATCTGGCGCGCGCAGGACAACGACATCGAGGAACGCGCAATTGAGCTGCTCACGCGGTTCAAGCTCGACACCAAGAAGGACGACTTCGCGGCCAGCCTCTCCGGTGGCCAGCGCAAGTTGCTCGAGATGGCCCGTGCCCTCATGAGCGAGCCGAACCTGGTGATGCTCGATGAGCCGATGGCCGGGGTGAACCCGGCGTTGACGCAGTCACTGCTCGACCACATCCTGGGCCTCAAGCATTCGGGCATGACGGTGCTGTTCGTCGAGCACGACATGCAGATGGTTCGTCACATCGCCGACTGGGTGGTCGTGATGGCTGAGGGCAAGGTCGTCGCGGAGGGTCCGCCCGACGTGGTCATGACCAACCCGGCCGTCATCGACGCCTACCTGGGCAGCCACATGGACACCGACCTCGGCGTCGTCACCGGACGCGTCGACGAGAACGGAAACAAGCTATGAGCGACAGCATGAACGACGATGTCGTCGTCCAGGTGACCAACCTGGACGCCGGCTACCTGCCCGGCGTGAACATCTTGAACCAGTGTTCGCTGACGGCGCGCAAGGGTGAACTGATCGGCATCATCGGCCCGAACGGCGCCGGCAAGTCGACCCTGCTGAAGGCCATTTTCGGCCTGGTGCAGGTTCGCGCCGGCGAGATCACGTTGTACGGCGAGGACATCACGTACCTGCCGGCCAACAAGCTGGTGGCGCGCGGGGTCGGCTTCGTCCCGCAGAACGAGAACGTGTTCCCCTCGCTCACGATCGAGGAGAACCTGCAGATGGGGTTGTTCCAGAACCCGAAGATCTACAACGAGCGTCTCGAGTTCGTGACGTCCATCTTCGGGGAGCTCAGTTCGCGCCTGAAGCAGCGGGCTGGTTCGCTCTCCGGCGGTGAGCGCCAGATGGTTGCCATGTCCCGTGCACTGATGATGGACCCGCACGTGCTGCTGCTCGATGAGCCGTCCGCTGGCCTGTCCCCGGTTCGCCAGGATGAAGCGTTCATCCGGGTGTCTGAGATCAACAAGGCCGGCGTGACGACCATCATGGTCGAGCAGAACGCACGCCGCTGCCTGCAGATCTGCGACCGCGGCTACGTGCTCGACCAGGGCAAGGATGCCTACACCGGCACCGGCCGCGAGCTGCTGAACGACCCGAAGGTGATCAGCCTCTACCTGGGCACCCTCGGCGAGGAAGACGCCGCGTAACCACACCATCCACGAGGAGGGCCTCAGCCGCGTGCTGGGGCCCTTTTCGTGTGCCGTGCGACCTCGAGGCCGCACCCCGCCCTCCGCAGGCTGTTACATCCCCGTAGCGGTCGTGCCGGTCGTGCACTCCCCCGGCCGGCCACGTCGCTGCGCTGACCGATCTGCCTGAGCAGGCGGCTGGGTGTGGATGGGTTGCGGGGTGCCGAGTTTTGAGCCGGTGGGATGGACACGCTTTTCGTCCGTCCCACCGGCTCAATGTCTGAGCTGAGGAGCAAGCGATCCATTCCCAGACGCAACCAAGACCCAGACGTCACCAGGGAGAAGTACGCCGGCGCACAACAAAGGGCCCCGGCATCAGCCGGGGCCCTCCTGTGTCAGCTAGGCGAACTTAGTTGACGCGGGTGTGCATGTTGTCTTCGCCGTACTGGAAGATGCCGATGGTGGCTTCGGTCGGGTCGCCGTTCTCGTCGAACGTGATCGGGCCGGAGTAACCGTCGTAGTCGGCAACGTCACCGTCGAGGATGATCTGGGCGGCCGACGCGAAGTCGGTTGCCTTCTCACCGTCGCCGGATCCGCCGGAGACTTCCTGCATCTTGCTGGCGATGTCCGCACCATCCACCGAGTTGGCAGCGAGTGCAGCCAGCGCGAGGAGGATGACAGCGTCGTACGACTCGGCTGCGTAGCTGAAGTCGCTCAGCGGCTCAGAGCCACCGAGTTCTTCCATCCATGCGGCGCTCAGGCGCTCCTGGAAGTCGTCTTCCAGAACCGGGCCAGGTGTGGTTCCCTTGGCACCTTCGCCGTCAGGTCCGACCAGGGTTCCCGGGGGAAGGTCAGCACCGAACTGCTTGAGGTTACCGTCGACCAGGTACACCTTGGACATGTCGAAGCCAGCGTCCTTGAGTGCAGGGGCGATGGTGTAGACCTCGTCGAAGGTGATCAGGGCGAGTGCGTCAGGGTTCTGAGCCATGACTTCGGAGATCTGCGCCGAGAAGTTGGTGTCACCGGTGTTGAACATCGGGGCAGCAACAACTTCGCCGCCGGCAGCTTCGAACGTCTCCTGCGTGACCTTCTGGAGTCCGGTGCCGTAGGCATCGTTCAGAACGATCATGCCGAGCGTGCTTGCGCCGTCGGTTGCGATCTGGTTTCCGAGGACTTCGCCCTGCAGGAGGTCGGACGGTGCTGTACGCCAGTACAGATTGTCGTCATCCCAGGTGGTGAAGTCCGGCGAGGTGTTTGCCGGGGAGATCTGCAGAACGCCCGCACCGGTGATCTGGTCGATCACAAGCTTGGAGACACCGGATGCCGCGGCACCGATGATCGCCGTGACGTCCTGGCCGAGCAGGTTCGGGACGGTGGTTGCGTACGCCTTGTTGTCGGGGTCACCCGAGTCGCCGTACTCAACCTCGACTGTGATGCCGAGCCCTGCTTCGTTGATCTCCTTGACTGCGAGTGCAACGCCAGCTTCTTCTGGCGGGCCGAGGAACGCCAGTCCACCGGTCTGTGGCAGCAGGGTGCCGATCTTCAGGGTGAGATCCCGATCTTCCCCACCGGGCGCTGCGTCGGGTTCGGTTGGGGCGCAGCCAGTCAGCACGAGTGCTGCTGCACCGATGGCGGCGATGCCAGCGATGACTGTCTTGCGCGTCCGTGAGCGGGAGGCCGTGGCCTTCGCGAATACGCTCATGTTGCTCCTTGCGTTCAGAATGTGAGACACGGCAGGGCACTGCCGTTGATGCCAAGCTATTGGGGAATGGCGCCAGATACAAGTGATTCGCATTACAGCCCTGTAACGCCCGTCAAATGGCGCTAACCCGCGACAACCCCGTCTACCCGGGTGAACTTGTTCTCGGCGTTGTACTGGTACACCCCGAAGTGGGCACGGTCCGGGTCGCCGTCCCTGGTCAGGTTGACCGGCCCGGAAATACCGTCGTAATCGATGTCATCCCGGGTCTTCAGAACGGTCCGGCACTCGCCGTAGCTGAGGCACTTGATTCCGCCGGCCGAGGCGTCGACCAGGCTCCTGGCCACCGCGAGTCCGCTGTCGTTTCCGGCGACGACCGCGGCCAGCGCCGCCAGCATCACGGCGTCGTAGGCTTCGGCCGCATAACGGAAGTCGGTGACTTGTGCGCCGACGGACTTCACTCTCTCCTGGAACGCCTTGTCCGGTTCGGCACCTTCGATAACACCGCGCGCGCCGATGAGGGTCCCGGCCGGCAGCGCTTGCGAGTAGTCGGCGAGGTTCCCGCCGATCAGCCACAGTCGCTCCTTGCCCAGGCTCGCCGCGGTGAGCGCAGTGATGAGTGCCTTGTTCTGCTCCATCGCCCCGAACGGGCTGGCCAGGATCACGGCGTCCGGCTGGGACGCCGTCACGGTGGCCAGGATGGGGGCGAAATCCCTGACCTGAGACGTGAACTTCTCGGAGGCGACCAGTCGACCGCCGAGTTCGGACACCGCAGCCGTGACAGTGGCAGCCGTGGCCCGGCCAGTGTCGTCGTCGAAATAGATGACGGCGAGGCGTGCCTCTCCACCAGCGCTGGCGAGTTCGGCGAGAACCGTGCCCTGCATGGCTGCAGAGGAGATCGTGCGGAACAGCATGCCGTCTTCGTCCAGGGCGCTCAGCCGCGGGGCTGTGGCCGCCGGCGAGATGAGGGGGATCCCCGCGGTGACCGCCTGAGGCAGGATGCGCTCCGCCAGAACCGATGAAGACGGGCCGATGATGACGTCGACCTGCTTCTCGACGAGCGCATCGAAGGATGCTTCGAGCTTCTTCTCTTTCGCTTCGCCCGAGTCGGCGTGCACGACGACGATCGACTTGCCGAGCACTCCGCCGGTCTCGTTGATCTCCTTCACGGCGAGGTCGACGCCGGCGACCTGCGCCGGCGCGATGAACGCCTGTGGCCCGGTCACCGGGAACAGCGTTCCGATCGTCAGGATGCCGTCGCCGGCCGGCAGCGGCGTGGCTGTGGGGGTGGGGCTCATTGTGGGGGCAGGGGCCGCCGAGCATCCGCTCAGCAGGCAGGCCGCAGCCACTATTGCCAGACCGGCTTGAAAGCGTCGGGTGCGCGACACGCCAGGAGTCCTCTCGTCACCCGGCATTCGCCGGGAACAGCAGAACACTACCGTCTATGCGGGGAGCGGGAGGGTGCGACGGGCCGCCCGACCGTGGGCAACGAGGTCCCAGGTGAGGATCGCAAGCGCGACCCAGACCAGGCCGAACCCGATCAGGCGTTCGATCGGCATCTCTTCGTGCATGATCAGGACGGCGAAAAGGAACTGGAGCACGGGCGCCAGGTACTGGAAGAGGCCGAGCGCCACCAAGGTAATACGCCTGGCCGCTGCAGCGAACAGCAGCAGGGGAACCGCGGTGACCACGCCGGCGGAGAGCAACAGCGCCGTGTGCCCTGCGCTCACCGTTCCGAACACGATCCCGCTGGTTGCGCCCACAATGACCAGGATCACGGATGCGACGGGCAACAGCCAGAGTGTCTCCAGCGTCAGTCCGGTGATGGCGTCGACGGACACTCCGGCCTTCTTCTTGAGAAGTCCGTACAGGCCGAAGGACAGCGCGAGAGCGAGGGCGACCCATGGAATGGAACCGTATCCGACAGCGAGCACGACGATGGCGATCGCGCTGACCCCGACCGCGAGCCACTGCAGCGGCCGAAGCCTTTCACGCAGCAGGAAGACGCCGAGCAGCACGGTGACAATGGGGTTGATGAAGTAGCCGAGCGCGGTCTCGACGATCTTCCCGTCGAGTACGGCCAGCACGAAGATCTGCCAATTCGCGTAGATGAGAGCACCGGCCAGGGCTGTGGCGAAAACCAGGCGAGGCCTGCGAAGAACAGCTATGAAGGCCGGCCACTTGCGGGTCACCGTGAGGAGGATCGCACAGAAGACCAGGGAGAACAGGATGCGCCAGGCAACGATCTCGACGCCGCCAGCTGGGGCGAGAAGCAGGAAGTACCCGGGGATCACGCCCCACAACCCGTAGGCTCCCACGGCGAAGAAGACGCCGGACCGCTGACGCGATTCGGCGTCGCTGCGAGCGGGGGTTACAGGGCTGGCCACTCGCTGAATCCTACCGGCCGGGAAATCACATCCGTCGCCCGCCGCCACCGGTGCTCATCCGGTGTCTGTCACGAGCCGGTGAATGGCAGGAAGTCATGGAACGACAGAGAGTCTCTGAACGACACTGAGTCACTGAATGACAGGGGGCCCACCGGCTTTCACCGGAGGGCCCCCTGTTGTGCGCGTGGAGCGCGGAACTAGCGAACGACCACTGCAAGCACGTCGCGAGCCGAGAGCACGAGCAGGTCTTCCCCGCCGTACTTCACCTCGGTTCCGCCGTACTTGGAGTAGATGACCTTGTCGCCAACGGCGATGTCGAGGGGAACGCGGTTGCCGTTGTCATCGATGCGGCCGGGGCCGACAGCGATAACTTCGCCCTCCTGGGGCTTTTCCTTCGCGGTGTCAGGGATGACGAGGCCGGAAGCAGTGGTCTGCTCTGCCTCGACCTGCTTGATGACAATGCGATCTTCGAGCGGCTTGATGGACACCGACACGGTTGACCTCTTTCTCATTACTTCGAAAACTTCGGTTAGCACACTCCCTATGAGAGTGCCAGAACAACTGTACTGCCCGACTAGCACTCGTGCAACGTGAGTGCCAACAACCACCACCCGGAAGTGCCCGTTGCGGAGGATTGCGCCTGTTGCGCGGGGCACATCCGACCGGAACGGGAACAATGGGGGGATGCAGAAGTCGGAGTTGCTCGAGTTGCTGTCCGCCGACGGGCTTCGGCTTCTGGACTCGCTGCCCGCTTTCGATTCGAAAGCGGATATCGTGCGCACCGTCTCAGCGCTCCGCGACGCCGGACACTCCCCAGCCATGGTCGCGGCCGTTCTCACCCAGTCGAGGCTGCGGGCGAAAGCGCCGGCCAAGTTCGGGCCGTTCGCCGCCCGGATGCTGTTCACCGAGAACGGCCTCGAGCAGGCCACCCGGCTGAGCGTTGCCGCGCTCCATGCAGGCCGGTTCCAGGCGGCCGGCGTGACGCGTGTCGCCGATCTCGGCTGCGGAATCGGCGCGGATGCCCTGGCTCTCGCCGCCCTCGACCTCGAGGTCACCGCTGTTGAGGCCGACGAGGCGACCGCGGCCATTGCCGCCTACAATCTGGCACCCTGGCCGAAGGTCACCGTGGTGCACGCCGACGCGACCACCGTCGCCCTGGACGATGTCGATGGCGTCTACCTCGACCCGGCCCGCCGCAACGAGAAGAAGCGGCTGGCCGACCCGGCCGACTGGTCGCCGTCGCTGGACTTCGCCTTCGGCCTGGGCGAGCGGATGCCCACCGGCATCAAGCTGGGACCCGGCATCGACCGAGATTTGATTCCCGCAGAAGCCGAGGCGCAGTGGGTGTCGGTGGGTCACGAAGTCGTCGAGTTGGGAGTGTGGTTCGGCGCCGTCGCCCGCCCGGGCATCCGCCGCGCCGCCCTGGTGATCGGCGACCATGGCCGTGCCGAACTGACCGGGTCAGGCGACAGCGAGGACGCCGAAGTCGGCACCCTCGGCGAGTTCGTCTACGAGCCGGACGGCGCCGTCATCCGCGCCCGCCTGATCGGTGATCTCGCCCGATCGCTGGGTGGGCGGATGCTCAGCCACGACATCGCGTACCTGACCGCCGACACGGCCATCGACACGCCGTTCGCCGCACGGTTCCGGGTGCTCGCGAAGCTGCCGCTCGATGTGAAGTCGATCCGGAAGGAGCTGGCAGCACGCTCGATCGGCACCCTCGAGATCAAGAAGCGGGGGGTGGACATCGACCCGGCGGAGTTCCGCAAGAAGCTGTCGCTGAAGGGCGCGGACTCGGCGACGCTCATCCTCACCAGGGCCGGCGGCAAGCGGGTCGCCCTGCTCGCACAGCGCGCCTGAGCGACTGAACGACTGAGCGAGCGCCGCCGAGCGCGGGTCAATCCTTCGACGGCGGGCGAAACTTGACCGGCGCGTGAAGGGTTGACCCGCGCGCGGTGTAGTTCAGGAGTAGAGGGCCCCGGTACTCGCCGCCGTGCCGACGAACCAGAGCGGGATGAACACGAGAGCCAGCGTGAAGAGGAGAACGATCAACGCCAGCGCAAGTCCGGCATACCCGGTGATGATCCCGGTCAGGGAGAAGCCCTTGGCAGTCGGTTCCCTCTTCATTCCGATGTGCCCGAGGATGACCCCGGCGAGCGCCGGAAGGAAACCCATGAGGAAGAACGACAGCACCAGTCCTACGATGCCGCACACCATCGAGGCGATGCTCAGCCCGCGAGGGGGCGCCGGCTGGCCATAACCGGCGGGGGCGTAGTACGGGGATTGGCCCGGCTGGCCGTAGGCAGGTTGCCCATAGGGCTGTTGCGCTTCCGGGGCGACTGGAGCCTGGGTCGGCTGCGCGGATGGGGCCGGCGTGCTCGGGTCTTCTGTTGTCATGTGCACATGTTATCGAAGCGAAGCCACCCTCACTTAACTGCAGCAGGGGCACGCTGCTGACAGCGCACCCCTGCAGAACCAGAGTCCGGTTCTAGTAGTTGAACGCCCCCGACGCGCCGGCGCCCGCGAGCGCCACGATCCAGAAGATCAGGCCGATGACGGCGATGGCGAGGCTCACGATTCCGAGGATGATGCCGGTCAACCACAGGCCCTTGGATGCTTGCGGCTCCTTCTTCTTGCCGAGCACACCGAGGATGATGGCGGCCGCCGGAATGAACAGGCCCAGGATCGATCCGACAATCGGGATGACGACGATCCAGGCGCCGAGGAAGGCGACGATTCCGGCGATCAGGGAAATGATGCTCAGCACAGGTGCCTTTGCCGGTGCCGCCCCACTGGTGTAAGGGGTGCCAGCGGGCCCGGCCGTGTAGCCACTGTTCGGCGGGGTCGGCTCCGGCTGTGCGGGAGGCGTGGTGTCGGACATGGTGCTGGCTCCTTTGGTTGGTGAAAACGATTCAGCGCTGCCAATCGTGGCACTACCCCTATTGGAGTGTCAACGTGAGACGGACTGTTACGCCTGCACCGTGTTCACGCCTGCACCGCGTTCAAGCCTGCACTGTGGTGACCGGCAAAGTCGAGTCGGCACCGAACCCGAGGGACGACGGCGGATGCCCGGCCTCGATCAGCTGGGCACCGAGCGCCGCGATCATGGCACCGTTGTCTGTGCAGAGCGAGAGCGGAGGGATCCGCAACTCGATGCCGTGCTCCCTGCACCGTTGTTCGGCAAGCTCACGTACGCGGGCGTTCGCGACCACACCACCACCGAGCAGCAACCGCGGAACGCCCCGGTCGAGGCAGGCGGCGATCGCCTTGGTGAGCAGCACATCGACGACCGCCTCCCGAAAACTGGCCGCGACATCCGCCAATGGAATGTCATCACCGGCGTCCTGGTGCTGCTCCACCCAGCGCGCCACCGCGGTCTTCAGCCCGGAGAACGAGAAGTCGTAGCGATGCTTCTCGAGGTCTTTAGGTCTGCTCAGACCGCGGGGAAAGCGGATGGCCGTGGGGTCGCCGGTCGCGGCCAGGCGGTCGATCTGCGGCCCGCCAGGGTACGGGAGCCCGAGCAGCCGGGCGACCTTGTCGAACGCTTCGCCCGCCGCATCGTCGATGGTCTCGCCGAGCAATTCGACGTCGGCGATCAGGTCGCGCACGTGCAGGAGGGAGGTGTGCCCGCCGGAGACGAGCAGCGCGATGGTGGGGTATTCCAGCGGGCGAGCAGTCACATCCGTTTGGAGCACATCGGCGCCGACGTGGCCGACCAGGTGGTTGACGGCGTACAGGGGCTTGTCGAGGGCCACCGCCAGCGCCTTGGCCGCGCCGATCCCCACCATGAGGGCGCCCGACAGGCCTGGGCCGCTGGTGACGGCGATCGCGTCGAGGTCCTCCAGCGTGACTCCTGCCTCAGCGAGGGCGGCGCCCAGCGTTGGCGTGAGGGCTTCGAGGTGTGCTCGCGCCGCGATCTCGGGCACGACGCCGCCGTACCGCGCGTGCTCGTCCATGGAGGACGCGATGACGTTGGCAAGCAGCTGCGTGCCGCGAACGATGCCGACACCGGTCTCGTCGCAGCTGGTCTCGATGCCGAGGACGAGCGCGCTCATGACGACCCACCTGCCAATCGTGGCGCCGGCGGCAGGAGCGTGTGCCGCATCACCACGGCATCCACGTTGTCCGGTTGGTAGTAGCCGGCACGAACGGCGATCGGTTCGAACCCGAGCGCCTTGTAAAGCTTCTGGGCGCCGGGGTTGTCTGCCCGCACGTCGAGGAAGAGCCGAGCCGCACCCCGCTGGTGCGCTTCGGTCATCAATTGCCGCATAAGGGTACGGCCAAGACCCTGACGCCTGGCCGATGCCGCGACGGCGATGGTCTGGATGTCGGCATCCCCGGCGCCGACCGGGGCGAGAAGCCCGGCATAGCCGTCGACCTCGTCCGGCTCGTCGACCCTCACGGCGACGAGGTAATAGGTGTGCGGGCTCCGCAACTCGGCACGCATCGATTCGGTGGACCAGGCATCCGCCTCGAAGGTTGCCGTCTCAATGGCCATGATCGCGTTCAGGTCGTCCTCGCCTGCGCGGCGCAGCATCCAGGCCATCAGCTCACCCTCTTCGGACCGCTGGACACCGTCACGTCCGGCGACCGGAGGTAGAGCGGCTCTGAGCCGGCGAATGGCCGGCCGGCGGAGAACATGGTCTCCGCCAGAATGCCGAGGGCACCCGCGGAGACGACCTGTGCATCCAGCCGGGCGAAGCTGCCGAACCGGGGTACCGCCTCCGTGAGATCGTCGGGGCGCGCGAGGCCCGGTTCCCCGACCCGCACCGGTATTCCGGCGTCGTCGACACCGTCGTACGCCGACCAGTACACCTCTCGGCGCCGGGCATCCGTCACCACCAGCAACGGCCCGGATGCCCCGGCACGGTAGCTCTCGAATGCGATGGCATCGTGGCTCACCACGCGCACTGGCGGCTTCCCTGCCCCGAGGGCGAACGCGTTGCCTGCCGCGATGCCGACCCGGAGCCCGGTAAACGGGCCGGGGCCCATGCCGATGGCGATGCCGGACAGCTCGGGCACAGTCACCCCGGAATCGCGAAGGCATCCGTTGATCAGCTCACCGATGACCTCGGCGTGACGGCGCGTGTCCGGCTCGCTCAACTCGGCGATGACCCCGCGGTCGCGGTCGACGACCGCAACGCTGGTGCCCGCTGACGTGTCAATGGCGAGGAGCATCAGGCCAGCCTATTCCCGCCCCAATTGATGCCGGCCCAGCCGACAGCGCTCCAACGTTCGCCGTGACCGGTCAACCGAACCTCCCGCGGCTCGACTCCGTCTTCGGTCTCCTGCCCGCCAATGGGGCGGCGGATGTCCACCTGCAGCCACGCATCCGCGATCGCATCCAGCATGCCGGCCGCCCACTCCACCACCACGATTGACGCGTCGAAGTCGATATCGAGGTCGTCAAGCTCGGCCGCATCACCCAGCCGATAGGCATCGACGTGCACCAGGGGTGCTCCCCCGGACAGCCGCGGATGGGTGCGCGCCAGCACGAACGTCGGACTGGTGACTGTGCCGCGGATGCCGAGCGCCTCACCGAGCCCGCGCGTGAGCGTTGTCTTGCCCGCGCCCAGTTCACCGTTCAGGGCGACCACGTCACCGGCACGCAATTCGGTGGCGATGGTGGCACCGAGCTCCGCCATCTCCTCCGGGGTTGCGATGGTGATGCTGGTCACTGCCAGGTCCGCTCCACCCGTCCGCCGATGCGCGTGACGATCTCGTAGTTGATCGTCCCGGCGGCAACCGCCCAGTCGGCCGCCGTCGGCGCACCGGTCGCGGGGTCGCCGAACAGCACAGCGCGGTCGCCGACCTTCACCGGATCGTCGCCGACGTCGACCACCAGCTGGTCCATGGCGACGCGTCCGGCGACCGGGTACACTTTGCCCCCGATCATTACCGGCCCCTTGCCTGAGGCGTGCCGCGAAATGCCGTCGCCGTACCCGAGCGGCACGAGGGCGAGGGTGCTTTCCTGCGTCGTGCGATAGGTGTAGTTGTACGACACCGGGCTGCCCGAGGGAACCCGCTTCACCGAGATGATCGACGCGCTCAACTCCATCGCCGGTCGCAGCCCCAGCTCGGTCGCCGTGGTGTCTTCGAACGGGGAGAGCCCGTAGATGCCGACGCCAAGCCGCACCATGTCGAATCGCGCCTCCGGCACCCGGATGGTGGCCGCTGTCGCGGCGAGGTGCAGTCGGTCCACCGCGAGACCGGCCTCCCTCGCCATTGCAGCGGCCCGTTCGAAGGTCGCGACCTGAGCCAGGTCATCCGCCCGACTGGTCCCGGAGAGGTGGCTGAACAGGCCGACGACGCGGATGCGTCCCTGCCGCTCGTGCTCGGCCGCCGCCTCGAAGACCCGCTCCCACTCGGTGGCTACCATGCCGTTGCGGCCGAGTCCGGTGTCGACTTTCAGGTGCACGCGCGCGGGGGCGGATGCCCGACCGCCGGCTGCCGCGACCTGCTCCAGCTGTTCGGCATAGCTGACGCCCAATTGGATGCCTGCCGCCAACTCGGCATCGAAGGTGCTCTCCGGGCTGTGGATCCAGGCCAGCAGCGGCGCGGTCAGGCCCGCGGCGCGCAGGGCGAACGCTTCGGAGGCGTCAGCGACCCCGATGCAGTCCGCCCCGCCCTCCAGGGCGGCTCGTGCCGATTGCAGGGCGCCGTGCCCATAGCCGTCGGCCTTGACCACGGCCATGGCGAACGGGGTTCCAGCGATTCTCCGGAGCGTCTCGACGTTCGCCGAGATGGCCCCGAGATCGATGCGCGCCTCACGCAGTGGCCTGCTCATGCCGCTCCTTCAGCGATCACGTACGCGATGGCGAGGTCGGCATCGTGGCTCATCGACAGGTGAAAAGTGGCGATGCCGCGCTCATCCGCGACCTCTGCCACGCGATTGGCCAACTCGAACGACGGGTTGCGAAGGTCGTTCGAGATAATCCGGATGTCATGCCAGCGCACCCCATCCGAATCCCCGATCGCCTTGATGAGTGCCTCCTTCGCCGCGAAGCGCGCGGCGAGAGAACGCACCGGGAGCGTCCGACCGTCCGGGCGCTGTTCGCTCTCGGCGAACAGCCGGTCGAGCAACCGCGGCGTCCGGCTCGCGGCCCGCTCGAACCGCGGGACATCCACCAGGTCGACGCCGATGCCGACGATCATTTAACGGAGCTCCTTCGAGCACTGTGCTGACAAACCGGCGTCGCAGGCTCCGCCGGAGCTGGGGTCGCGAGATTGCTTCGCAATCTTCATAGCTCCACCGCTACTCGACCGTGACTGACTTGGCGAGGTTCCTCGGCTGGTCGACGTCGAGCCCCTTCGCCGCGGCAAGCTCCAGCGCAAAGATCTGCAGGGGAATGACAGCGAGCAGCGGCTCGATCAGCGGGCCGGCCAGCGGAAGCGGGATCACGACATCCGCGTAAGGAAGAACGGATGCGTCACCCTGCTCGGCAATGACCAGCACCCTGGCGCCGCGAGCGCGGATCTCCTGGATGTTCGAGACGACCTTCTTGTGCAGCGAGTCAGGATCCCGCGGGCTGGGCACGACGACGAACACCGGAATACCGGGTTCGATGAGCGCGATCGGACCGTGCTTCAACTCGCCGGCGGCAAAGCCCTCCGCGTGGATGTAGGCGATCTCCTTGAGCTTGAGGGCGCCCTCCAGTGCCACCGGGAAGCCGACGTTGCGACCCAGGAACAGCACCGAACGGGTGTCCGCCATCCAGCCGGCCAGCTGCTTGATCGAGTCGCGCTGCTCGAGAACGGTGTCCATCTGCGCAGGCACGTTCTGCAACTCGACCAGCATCGATGCAACCTCCGCATCGGACAGCGTGCCGCGCACGGCGGCAAGGTGCAGGCCGAGCAGGTAGAGCGCAACAACCTGCGCCACAAAGGCCTTCGTCGAGGCGACGGCCACCTCAGGGCCGGCATGGGTGTAAATGACGGCGTCCGATTCGCGCGGAATCGTCGCGCCCTGGGTGTTGCAGACCGAGATCGTGCGTGCGCCGTTGGCCGCCGCGTACTTGACCGCCATGAGGGTGTCCATGGTTTCGCCGGACTGGCTGATCGAGACCACCAGGGTGGTCGGCGTCAGCACCGGGTCGCGGTAGCGGAACTCGTGGGAGAGCTCGACGTCCACCGGGATCCGAGTCCACTTCTCGATCGCGTACTTGGCCAGCATTCCGGAATAGTTGGCGGTACCGGCGCCGACGATGACGATGCGGGTGACGCCCTTCAGCACATCCTCGCCCAGCGCATCCAGTTCGCTCAGGTGCACAACCCCGTCGACGGAACGACCCAGCAGCGTCTTGGCCACCGCCTCCGGTTCCTCGCTGATCTCCTTCGCCATGAAGCTGGACCAGCCGCCCTTCTCCGCAGCTGACGCGTCCCAGGAGACCTCGAACTCTGTCGCCTCGACGGTGTTGCCGTCGAAGTCGGTGACAACAACGGAGTCCGGCGTGATGGTGACCAGCTGGTCCTGACCGATCTCCATGGCGCGCCGTGTGTGCTCGACGAAAGCGGCGACATCCGACCCCAGGAAGTTCTCGCCGTCACCCAGCCCGATGACCAGGGGGGAGTTGCGGCGGGCGCCGACAACGACACCCGGCTGGTCGCAGTGCATGACGAGCAGGGTGAACGCCCCGTGCAGGCGCGACACCACGGTGCGTAGCGCAGTGGCCAGGTCTCCATGCTCCTGATAGGCCAGTCCGACCAGGATGGCGGCGACCTCAGAGTCGGTTTCGCTGTTGAAGACGGTGTCCGGGTGCTCGGCCAGCAGTTCCTGCTTGAGCTCGGCGAAGTTCTCGATGATGCCGTTGTGAATGAGGGCGAGCCTGCCGTTGTCGCCGAGGTGCGGGTGGGCGTTCTCGTCGTTGGGGCCGCCGTGGGTCGCCCAACGCGTGTGGCCGATACCGGTCGACCCGTTGGGCACCGGATTCGACTCCAGCTCATCGGTGAGCATCTGCAGTTTCCCGGCGCGCTTGCGCACGCCGAGGCTGCCATCCTCGTCCAGGACGGCGACGCCGGCAGAGTCGTACCCGCGATACTCGAGGCGTCGAAGGCCGCCCATGAGGACTTCGATGCTCTTGGCGTTGCCTACATAACCCACAATTCCACACATGCGCCTGATTTTACGGTACGCCGGCTGAGCCACCCGCCAGCCGGCATCAGACTAGGCTTTCTCGGGTGTCCGAAGCCACCTCCGCCAACGGAACGGGAACCCCGTTCGTCGAGATCGAGCGCGCCGATTGGGCTGCCCTCGCCGGCTCGACGAAATCCCCGCTCACCCCGGCCGAAGTGCTCGGGCTCCGCGGCCTCGGCGACGTGCTCAACCTCGACGAGGTGGCGGATGTCTACCTGCCGCTGAGCAGGCTCATCAACCTTTACGCCGTTGGCGCGAAGCGGCTGCACCAGTCGACCAGCGAGTTCCTGGGCCAGCGGGCGCCCAGCACGCCCTTCGTGATCGGCGTGGCCGGATCCGTCGCCGTGGGCAAGTCGACCATCGCCAGGCTGCTGCGCGAGCTCCTCGGCCGCTGGGAGCACACCCCCCGAGTGGAACTGGTCACCACCGACGGTTTCCTGTACCCGAACGCCGAACTCGAGCGCCGCGGCCTGATGGAGCGGAAGGGCTTCCCCGAGTCCTACGACCGGCGGTCACTCCTGCGGTTCGTCAGCAACGTGAAGAGCGGGGTGGAAGAGGTGCGCGCGCCGCTCTACTCGCACCTCAGCTACGACATCGTCCCGGATGCCCAGGTCGTGGTGCACAAGCCCGACATTCTCATCATGGAGGGCCTGAACGTGCTGCAGCCGCCCACCACGCAACACCGTCTCGCGGTCAGCGACCTGTTCGACTTCAGCGTCTACGTCGACGCCCGCACCTCAGACATCGCCACCTGGTACGAGGAGCGGTTCCTGAAGCTCCAGCGCGGCGCGTTCACCAACCCGGAATCGTACTTCCACCGGTACGCCTCGCTCAGTGAAGCGGATGCCCGGCGCACCGCCCGGGACATCTGGGGCCGCATCAACGAGCCCAACCTGACCCAGAACATCCGCCCCACGCGGTCGCGCGCCACTGCCGTGCTGCGCAAGAACTCACAGCATGCGGTGCACAGCATCCTGCTGCGCAAGATCTGACAGCAGTTACAGCGCGAGGCGGGAGCGCACCAGCTCGGCCAGTTCGGCCGACACCCTCTCAGCGGTCGCCAGTTCAGCCGCCTCCACCATGACCCTGACCATCGGCTCGGTGCCGGAGGGCCGCAACAGGATGCGCCCGCTGTCGCCGAGCTTCTCCTCCCATGCGGCCACTTCGGCGGCGATGACCTCGTCTTCGCGGATGCGGTGGTGGTCGACGTCACGGACGTTCACCATGACCTGTGGATACACCGTCATGATGTCGCACAGTTCGGCGAGGCTCTTGCCGGTTCGCGCCATCTCGGAGAGAACGTGCAACCCGGTGAGGATGCCGTCACCGGTGGTGGCGTGGTTGCTCATGATGACGTGGCCCGACTGCTCGCCGCCCAGGTTCAGGCCGTGCTCACCCAGCGCTTCAAGCACGTAACGGTCGCCGACAGCGGTGGTAAGCATCTCGATGCCGTGCTCGGCCATCGCCAGGCGCAGCCCGAGGTTGCTCATCACGGTGGTGACCAGTGTGTTCTTCGCGAGGATGCCGCGCTCTTTCATGGAGACCGCGAGGATCGCCATGATCTGGTCGCCGTCCACGTGGTTGCCGCGGTGGTCGACAGCGAGGCAGCGGTCGGCGTCACCGTCGTGGGCGATGCCGACATCCGCTCCGTGCTCCAGCACGGCCTTCGCCAGGTTGTCCAGGTGCGTCGACCCAACCCCGTCGTTGATGTTGAGGCCGTCCGGGTCGGCACCGATCACGGTGACGCGAGCACCCGCATCCGTGAACACCTGGGGCGAGACACCCGCGGCGGCACCGTTGGCGCAGTCGAGCACGACGTGGATGCCGTCCAGCCGATGCGGAAGCGTCGCCAGCAGGTGGAGGACGTAGCGGTCTTCGGCGTCGGCGAAGCGGGTGATGCGCCCGACCTCGACACCGGTCGGAGCCAGCTTTCCGTTGCTGAGCGCCGCCTCGATGCGATCCTCGACGATGTCGGGCAGTTTCGTTCCACCGACCGCGAAGAACTTGATGCCGTTGTCGGGTGCCGGGTTGTGCGATGCCGAGATCATGACACCGAAATCGGCACCGATGTCGCCGATCAGGAACGCGGCGGCCGGCGTCGGGATGACACCGGCGTCGAGCACATCAACACCGGAACTCGACAGCCCGGCAGCAACCGCCGCCGAGATGAACTCGCCCGAGATCCGGGGGTCGCGAGCGACCACCGCGATGGGCCGGCGACCGGATGCCCGGCGGCCGTCCGCGAATCGCCCTTTTCCGAGCACAACTGCAGCCGCCTGGGCAAGCCCGAGGGCAAGCTCAACGGTGACGTCTCGATTTGCGAGACCGCGGACCCCGTCGGTTCCGAACAAACGCCCCATTACAGCAGCAGCCCGCTACCGCGCGTTGCTTAGCGCTTCGAGAACTGCGACGCCTTGCGGGCCTTCTTGAGACCAGCCTTCTTGCGCTCGATGACGCGGGCGTCACGAGTCAGGAAGCCGGCCTTCTTGAGGGCGGGACGGTTGTTCTCGCGGTCGATCTCGTTCAGCGAACGGGCGATCGCGAGGCGCAGTGCGCCGGCCTGGCCGGAGGGGCCGCCACCGGTGATCTTCGCGATCACGTCGTAGCTTCCCAGGAGGTCGAGAACCTTGAACGGGTCGTTGATCAGCTGCTGGTGCAGCTTGTTCGGGAAGTACTCCACGAACTCACGACCGTTGACGGTGAAGGTGCCGGTGCCCGGCTTGATACGCACGCGGGCGATGGCCTGCTTGCGGCGGCCGACTGCGGCGCCGGGGACGTTGAGCACTGCACGCGGTGCCGCGGGGGCCTCCGATGCCGGCGTCTCGGTCGAATAGCTTTCCGGGGCCAGCGCGGTGGTGTCGATGGAGTCTGAAATCTTCGCCATGTTGTGGGAATCCTTGCTTGTACTGGCGCGCGCTACTGCGCGACCTGGCCGAGGGTGTAGGTCTTGGGCTGCTGGGCAGCGTGGGGGTGCTCGGCGCCTGCGTAGACCTTGAGCTTGGTGAGCTGCGCCCGACCAATGGAGTTCTTCGGAAGCATGCCACGGATGGCCTTCTCGACGGCACGCGTCGGGTGCTTCTCGAGCATCTCGGAGTAGGTGGTGGCCGTGAGCCCGCCCGGGTAACCGGAGTGGCGGTAGGCCTTCTTCTGCGCGAGCTTGGAGCCGGTGAGGGCAACCTTCTCGGCGTTGATGATGATGACGAAGTCGCCCATGTCCATGTGGGGGGCGAAGGTCGGCTTGTGCTTGCCGCGAAGCAAGGTCGCCGCGTGGCTGGCCAGACGACCGAGCACTACGTCGGTTGCGTCGATGATGACCCAGTCGCGCTGGACATCCTCGGGCTTGGGGGAAAAGGTGCGCGTCACAGTAAAGCTGCTTTCTGATCGAAATGAGATGTTCGTGAATCCCGCTCCGATGGTCGTTCCGCAACAGAGTGTTGGGGGAACGGTGCCGGTGGAGGGCTCATGATCGGATGCCGCGCACGGAGACGCTGACACCAAGGATCAACTGTAGCTCACGCGTGCTCAGTCGGTCAAACTGGTTGCCGCCCTGGGAATCAGCATCGGTGGCGCCTCGTCAGCCTGCCTTCTCGCCCTGGTCTGGTCGGCGCGGGCGGCGAGTCCATCATCCGCTGGATACCCGACTTCGACCATGGTGAGGCCCTTCGCCGGCATCACCTTGAACTCGCTTCCGCGGAGCTGTTCGTCGCGGATGCCGACCAGGCGTTCGGCAGGAACGTTGCCCTGGCCGACGGCGACACAGGCACCGACCAGCGAGCGCACCATGCTGTGGCAGAACGCGTCAGCCTTCACCTCGGCGACCAGCACCCCGTCCGGCTGCCGCGACCAGCTGAACTGCTGCAGGGTTCGGATGGTGGTGGCGCCCTCGCGCGGTTTGCAGAAGGCTGCCCAATCGTGCAGTCCGAGGAGGGATGCGGCGGCCTGGTTCATCAGGTCGACGTCGAGCACGGCCGGGTACCAGACCGTGTGACGGCGTTCGATCGGGTTCCGGGGCGCCAGGTTGTCGGCGATGCGGTACTGGTAGCGGCGCCACACCGCGGAGAAACGAGCATCGAAGCCGTCGGGTGCGAGAACCGAGCGGGACACATGGACGTCGCTGTTCAGCCCGGCGATGCCGTTGACCCGGCGCCCCAGCGAAGCCGGACCGTCGAACACCCGCCCGGCCAGCTTGCCGCGCCGGGGACGGGCTAGGCTTTCCAGCTGGTCGGGGGTGAGGTCTACGTGGGCGACCTGCCCGGTCGCGTGCACACCGGCATCCGTTCGCCCGGCAACGACCATCGTGGGGATCGGCGGGTGGCGCCTGAAGATCACGCCGAACGCCGCCTCGATCTCGCCCTGGACGGTCCGCATGCCGGGCTGCCTGGTCCAGCCGTAGAAGTCGGTGCCGTCGTAGGCCACATCCAGGCGGATGCGGGTGGTCGCGTCGTCGTGCACGCCCCGAGTCTATTCGCGCCATAGTGCCCGTTCCGGAGGAAAGTGCCCGTTCCGCGGGGCACTTCCCTCCGGAACGGGCACTTTCATGAGCGAGCAGTTGTCGGGTTTGACCCACCGGCATCCTTCAGAGGACGATCGATAGACACTCCTATGGCTGCAACGACCTCTGCCCCTGAACGCGTCGCGACGCCCGCGACGATTTCGCAGACCCCACACACGCCCACGTCCACGCCGCGGTACGCCGGGCTCGACGGCCTGCGGGCGATCGCCGTCATCACCGTCATCCTGTTCCACCTGACGCCGGGCGCGTTGCCCGGCGGGTTCCTCGGCGTCGACATCTTCTTCGTGATCAGCGGGTTCCTGATCACCAGCCTGCTGCTCAGCGAGCACGCGAAGAACGGCCGGATCGCTCTCGGCAACTTCTGGCGCCGCCGTGCGCGGCGGCTGCTTCCCGCTCTCGGCGTCCTGCTGCTGACCTGCTGTACCGCAGCGTGGATGATCGGCTCCGACCTGCTGGTCGGGCTCGGGCAACAAGTGCTGGGAGCGGCAACGTTCAGCGGCAACTGGCTCGCCATCGCTGCAGACCGCAGCTACTTCGACGAGACGACCCCGGAGCTCCTTCGCAACCTCTGGTCGCTCGCCGTCGAGGAGCAGTTCTACCTGCTCTGGCCCCTGGCCGTGCTGCTCCTGCTGCTCACCCGGCGCCGCTGGGTCCGGGTGACGATCGTGGCCGTGGCGGCCGTGGCATCCGCTGTGGGCATGACCATCCTCTTCGCGCCGGGGGCGGATGCGACGCGCGTCTACTACGGCACCGACACCCACAGCTTCGGCCTCACCCTTGGCGCGGTGCTCGCGCTCCTGGGAGCCGGCTGGTCGCGGCAGTCATCCGAGTGGCGTCGTGCGCCGAAGGTCGTGCTCCCGCTGGTCGGCCTGGCTGCGGTCGCGGCACTCATCGTCGCCTCCTTCCTGTTGGCAGCGGATGGCGCACTCGCCTATCAGGGCGGCCTGGCGGTCGTCGCACTCCTCAGCGCGCTGGCCATCCTGGGTTCCATCGTCCCCGGCTCGTATCTCGGGCGTGCCCTCGACATCCAGCCGCTTCGCTGGATCGGCGAGCGCTCCTACGGCCTGTACCTGTGGCATTGGCCGGTGTTCGTCCTCGTCGTCGGCGTGCTGCCGACGATGCCCAGAGTGGGCGGTGGCGGCTGGATGCTCGGAGGCATCGCCGCCGTCATCACCGTGGTGGCTGCGGCCATCTCGTACCGGTTCGTGGAGCAGCCGATCCGGCGGAACGGCTTCCGGGCATCGTTCGCCGGCTTCGCCTCGCAATGGAACCGGTCGGGCATGCGCGCCGTCGGGGTGGCGATAGTCGGCATGCTGGTTCTCGCCGGCAGCGCGACCACCGTGGCCGGCATCGTGGCCGATCCGGGCAAGGGGGCGGCCCAGACCCAGATCGAGGCCGGGCAGCAGGCGGTCGAGCGGCAGACGCCGCCAACGGATGCCGCGGCCGAGGCTCCGGAGGAGAGCGCGCCCGCCGGCCTCCCCGGCGGAGACCAGATCACCGCGATCGGCGACTCCGTGATGCTCGCGTCGGCAACCGAACTGCAGAACGCGTTCCCGGGCATCCAGATCGACGCTACGGTGTCCCGGCAACTGTCCCAGGCACCGCAAATCGTTGAATCGATGCTCGCCGCTGGCACCCTTCGTCCAACCGTCGTCATCGGGCTGGGCACCAACGGCCCGATCGACGTGGCCGCACTCGCGCGTCTTCGGGAGTTGGCCGGCACCGATCACCAACTGGTGCTCGTGAACGTCTTCGCGCCACGGTGGTGGACCGAAGGGGTCAACGCGAACCTCTCCGACTTCGCGCAACAGTACCGGGCGGTCGAGTTGGCGAATTGGCGCGACTCCATCTCCGGCCAGCTTCAACTGCTCGCGCGCGACCAGATCCACCCGGGGGATGCGGGAGGACGGGTCTACGTGGGTGCGGTACGCGATGCCCTTCAACGCCTCTCTGAGCTTCCCCCGCTGCTCGGCCCCCGCGACTATGGGCTGGCACCGCTGCCCACGTGAGCAAGTGAGATAGTTGATGGATGCCGTCCCACGCCAAGCACCGCGTCATCACCATCGGCGAGACCATGGTGTTGGTGACGCCGGCGACCAACGAGTCGTTGGAGGCAGCGGATGCGTTCCGGCTCGACATCGGGGGCGCAGAGTCCAATGTCGCCACGCACCTGGCCGCACTCGGCCACGAAGCCTCCTGGGTGAGTCGCGTCGGTGATGACGCCCTCGGGCGCCGGCTCGTCGCGATGATTCGGGCGCGCGGAGTGGACACCAGCATGGTGGAGGTCAGCGGCGACGCCCCCACCGGCGTGTATTTCAAGAACCCGGGCGATGGCGTGCTGTACTACCGCCGAGGTTCGGCCGCATCGACACTCGACCCCGGCATCCTGGACCAGGTTCCACTGCTGGAGGCGAAACTCGTGCACGTTTCGGGCATCACACCGGCCCTGTCCGCGAGCTGCAGCGCGCTCATCGACTCCGTGCTCGATCGTCTCGAGGAGACCAGCACACTGGTGAGCTTCGACGTCAATTACCGGCCGGCGCTGTGGAGCGTGGCCGAAGCTGCGCCGCGACTGCATCGGCTGGCCCAGCGCGCGGACGTGGTCTTCGTCGGCCTCGACGAGGCGGAAACCCTGTGGGGAACGCGCACCCCGGACGAGGTCCGCTCCATTCTTCACGCGCCCAGCCGGCTGGTGATCAAGGATTCGGATGTCGGCGCGACCGAGTACTCCCCCACCGGCGAACTCTTCGTGCCCGCGCTGAAAGTCGACGTCATCGAAGCCGTCGGCGCCGGTGATGCCTTCGCCGCCGGGTACCTGGCCGCCGACCTCGACGGACGGGAAGCGTTCGACCGCCTGACCGCCGGCCACCAGCGGGCCGCATTGGTGCTGAGGTCGCTGAGTGACTACGTCGCCGACAACCACCTGGACGAGAGGGAAAACTGATGACCACGATCTCCAACGCACAACTGGCGGAACTATTCGAGGGCCAGCGACTGATGGCGATCCTGCGCGGCTTCGGCGCCGAGAAGAGTGTTGCCCTGGCGCAACAGGCTTGGGAATTAGGAATCGATTGCGTCGAAGTACCGATCCAGTCCCACGAAGACGTCGATGCGCTACGCGCGGTCGTCGAAGCCGGGGAGGCGATCGGCAAGCCGGTCGGCGCCGGAACCGTCGTCAGCCTCGACCACGTGAGGCAGGCACGGATGGCAGGCGCCGCCTTCACGGTGAGCCCCGGCTACGACCTGACGGTCTCCCATGCGTCGTTCGAAGCCGGCATGCCGCCACTGCCTGGCGTCGCGACGGCCTCGGAAGTGCAGGCGGCCATGAAAGACGGGCTCACCTGGCTGAAGGCGTTTCCGGCAGCGCTACTCGGCCCCCGATGGTTCGGCATGATGGCCGGGCCGTTCCCGGGTGCGAAGTTCGTGGCCACCGGAGGGATGGATGCGTCCAACGCCGAGGATTTCCTCGCCGGCGGCGCGCACGTCGTGGCTGTCGGCTCAGCGCTCGGCGACCCCGAACAGCTTCCCCGCCTCGCCGCACTCGCTCGCCGCTAGCGCCTGCGTTAACGCAGTTCGGGCCCCGCTTCTCAGCGGAGCCCGAACCAGAGTCTTAGTGGACTACTTCTTGCCCTGCCCCTGGACGGGAGGGTTCGCGCCCTGCGCTTCCTGTGCAGCAGCATCCGCAGCCTCGACCGAAGCCTCGTCAACCGGCTCAGCCGTGTTCTCGACGGGAACCTCGGTGGCCTCCGGCTCCGTGGTCACGTCATCCGCGACCTCGGCAACAGTCTCCTCGACAGGAGCGGCCTTCGCCGGCTTCTCCGCCTTGGTGGTCGCCTTCGCCTTCGGCTTGGCGTTGACCGGCTCGAGAACGAGCTCCATCTGCACCATCGACGCGTTGTCGCCCTTGCGGAAGCCGAGCTTCGTGATGCGGGTGTAGCCGCCCTGGCGGTCAGCGACCAGCGGCGCGATCTCGGTGAAGAGTTCGTGCACGACAGTCTTGTCGCTGATCATGCCGAGTACGCGGCGGCGAGAGTGCAGGTCTCCGCGCTTGGCGAAGGTGATCATTCGCTCGGCGACCGGGCGCAGGCGCTTGGCACGCATCTCGGTGGTCTTGATCGACTTGTGGGTGAACAGCGATGCGGCGAGGTTGCGCAGCATCAGGCGTTCGTGGGCCGGGCCTCCTCCGAGGCGGGCACCCTTTGTGGGCTTTGGCATTTTCTAAATCTCCAGAATCAAAGTGGTCTCAGCCAGTCGCGAGCGACGGACCTAGTTGCTCTCGTCGGCGTCGTCGTAGCTGTAGAAGTGCGCGCCATCGAACCCGGGAACGGTGTCCTTCAGCGACAGGCCCATCTCCACCAGCTTGTCCTTCACCTCATCCACCGACTTCTGACCGAAGTTGCGGATGTTCATGAGCTGCGTCTCCGAGAGGGCGACCAGTTCACTGACGTTGTTGATGCCCTCGCGCTTGAGGCAGTTGTAGCTGCGCACAGAGAGGTCGAGGTCTTCGATCGGCATGCTGAGCTCGGTGGAGAGAACAGCATCGACCGGAGCCGGGCCGATCTCGATACCTTCAGCTGCCGAGTTGAGCTCGCGCGCCAGGCCGAACAGCTCGACCAGGGTCTTGCCGGCGGATGCGATCGCGTCGCGAGGGGTGATCGCCGACTTGGTCTCGACATCCACCACCAGGCGGTCGAAGTCGGTGCGCTCACCGGCACGAGTCGCCTCGACGCGGTAGGTCACCTTCAGCACGGGCGAGTAGATCGAGTCGATCGGAACCTGGCCGGCCTCGCTGTACTCGTTGCGGTTCTGCGTCGCCGACACGTAGCCGCGGCCACGCTCGATGGTCAGCTCGAGCTCGAACTTCGCCTTGTCGTTCAGGGTGGCGATGAGCAGTTCCGGGTTGTGGATCTCAACACCCGCCGGAGCCGAGATGTCGGCTGCGGTGACCTGCCCTGCACCCTGCTTGCGCAGGTAGGCGGTGATCGGCTCGTCGTGCTCGCTTGAGACGACCAGGCCCTTGATGTTCAGGATGATCTCGGTGACGTCCTCTTTCACGCCGGCGATGGTGCTGAACTCGTGGAGCACGCCGTCGATGCGGATGCTGGTGACAGCGGCTCCGGGGATCGACGACAGGAGGGTGCGACGGAGGGAGTTTCCGAGGGTGTAACCGAATCCGGGTTCCAGCGGTTCGATGATGAACCGTGAACGGAACTCGGAGATGTTCTCTTCGGTCAGGGTGGGACGCTGTGCAATGAGCACGTGTATTCCTTTCGGCAAAGTGTCCGCTATTTGACACTTAGGCGTTTCAACGGGTGGCTGGCCCGCTGGTATTCATGTTGAGTTGTGGTCGAAATCTGTGGATTGAGTAGGGCCGCCAGGCCCGTATCGAAACCTCGGTACGACTTGCTCGAACCCGGTGTCTCGATACGCTCGCTGGCGCTCGCTACTCGACCCGCAGAGGGGTCTGCGCCTGACGGCGCCTTAGACCCTTCTGCGCTTCGGCGGGCGGCAACCGTTGTGCGCCTGCGGGGTGACGTCGTTGATCGAGCCGACCTCGAGGCCTGCTGCCTGAAGTGAACGGATCGCCGTCTCGCGACCTGAACCCGGTCCCTTGACGAAGACATCGACCTTCTTGACGCCGTGCTCCTGCGCCTGACGTGCAGCGGACTCAGCCGACATCTGCGCGGCGTACGGGGTGGACTTGCGCGAGCCCTTGAAGCCGACGACGCCGGATGACGACCAGCTCAGGACCGCACCAGTCGGGTCGGTGATGGTGACGATCGTGTTGTTGAAGGTCGACTTGATGTGGGCCTGGCCCACGGCGACGTTCTTCTTTTCCTTGCGACGCGGCTTGCGAGCGGCCGATTTTGGTGCTGCCAATGTTCTCTCCTAAGACTGTGTTTGGCGATGCGAGCCGAATGGCTGCTATCGGGCCTTCTTCTTGCCGGCGACGGTGCGCTTCGGGCCCTTGCGGGTGCGAGCGTTGGTCTTGGTGCGCTGTCCGTGCACGGGCAGGCCGCGACGGTGACGGATGCCCTGGTAGCTTCCGATCTCGACCTTGCGGCGGATGTCGGCAGCGACCTCACGGCGAAGGTCACCCTCAACCTTGTAGTTGCCCTCGATGTAATCGCGAAGGGCAATCAGCTGTTCGTCGGTGAGATCCTTGACGCGGATCTCGCCGCTGATTCCGGTGTCCGCAAGCGCTTTGAGCGACTTCGTGCGGCCAACACCGTAGATGTAGGTAAGTGCGACTTCGACGCGCTTATCGCGCGGGATGTCTACTCCTGCTAGACGAGCCATGATGGCTTCTCCTCAAAATGATGAGTGGAGGTCTGTCACAACACCGCTACACCGGCCTCCAACCGATGGTGTCCCCGCTCGCGCGGTTCTGGTGTTGCTTTCTGTATTTTCTGTGTTCAGTTGTGTCCGCTCAGCGAGCGGATTAACCCTGACGCTGCTTGTGGCGGGCGTTGGACTTGCAGATGACCATGACGACGCCGTTGCGACGAATCACCTTGCAGTGCTCGCAGATCGGCTTGACGCTGGGGTTGACCTTCATTGTGTTTCCTTGATTTTCGCTGTCTTCGTACCCGCAGTGTGCTGCGGGCCGTTACTTTCCAGCAGGCGCTTGTTACGGCACTACTTGTAGCGGTAGACGATCCGACCCCTGGTCAGGTCGTATGGGCTCAGTTCCACGATCACACGGTCTTCGGGCAGGATGCGGATGTAGTGCTGCCGCATCTTCCCCGAAATGTGAGCAAGAACTTTATGGCCGTTCGTCAACTCAACGCGAAACATCGCGTTGGGCAGAGCTTCAACTACTGCGCCCTCGATCTCGATGACACCGTCTTTTTTGGCCATAACCTTTTCATCGCTAAATGTATTGTTTGCTGGTCGTGCGTTGGATTGTGGTGTCGAGCCCGGTCACCCGGGAAGTGGCTCGCAGAAACGGCCATAAGACACCAAGGGACAATCCTAGGCTATTCTGCGGCGTTTCGCGAATTCGATCCGCACCCCTGTGGGTTGAGTAGGCCGCCCGCGGCCGTATCGAAACCTGCCTAGGGAATGGGAACCGGGATCACGCCGAGGGGCGCGAGCTCGGACGCGCCACCGTCGTGTGAGGTCAGCACCCAGATGCCGTCGGCGTGCACCGCAACCGAGTGCTCCCAGTGGGAGGCGGATGTTCCGTCGCTGGTCGCCACCGTCCAGTCGTCTTCCCGGGTGAACGTGTCGATGCCACCCAGGGTGACCATCGGCTCGATCGCGACGGCCAGTCCGGGCTTCACTGCCGGACCCCGCTCGCGCACGCGATAGTTGAACACCGGCGGTGCTTCGTGCATCGACCGGCCGATGCCGTGGCCGACGTAGTCCTCCAGGATGCCGAAGACCGTTCCGTCTGCACGGGACGGGTGCGACTCGATGTACTCCTCGATCGCCTCCCCGACTTCGTTCAGGTGACGCGCCTGTGCCAGGGCGGCGATCCCCCGCCACAGTGAACCCTCGGTCACTTCGGACAGAAGCTCCCGTTGCGCGACCAGTTCGGGGCGGTCGGCATCGGGAAGAACCACGGTGAATGCGGCGTCTCCGTTCCAGCCGTCCACCTGGGCTCCGCAGTCGATGGACACGATGTCGCCGGACTGGAGAACGCGGTCGCCGGGAATACCGTGCACCACGTCCTCATTGACGGATGCACAGACCGTGTGCCGGTAACCGGGCACCAGCGCGAAGTTCGGCTCTCCCCCGCCATCACGAATGACCTTCTCGGCAATGGCATCCAGTTCACCCGTGGTGACACCGGGACGGATTGCTGCACGAACCGCGTCCAGCGCCTGAGCGGTGAGCAGGCCGGGGGCGACCATCAGCCGAAGCTGGGCCGGTGACTTGTAAATGCTCTTGCGCAGGCTCACAGGGATAGCTCGGCCTACTGGGCTTCCCGGGCGACCGGGTGAACTCCACGAGCGGCGAGGGCGACGGCGATGCGCTGGCTCACGTCGTCGATCTCCCCCAGGCCGTCGACCTCGATGAGCAGGTCGCGGTCGCGATAGACGGCGATCAGCGGCATGGTCTCGCGGGCGTAGACATCCTGGCGGTGGCGGATCGCCTCTTCCGAGTCGTCGACCCGGCCCTGTTCGATCGCGCGGCGACGCAGTCGGGCGACCACGGCATCCGTGTCTGCAACCAACTGGATCACCGCATCGAGGCTTTGTCCCTTGGCGGCCAGCAGCCTGTCGAGGAACCCCACCTGATCGAGGGTGCGCGGGTAGCCGTCGAGCAGGAACCCGTCACGGGCATCCTCCTCGTCCAGGCGGCTGCTGACCAGGGCGTTGGTCAGGCTGTCTGGGACGTAGTCGCCGGCGTCGACGATGGCTTTGACCTCGACACCGAGCGGCGTCTCGTTCTTGATGTTGTAGCGGAAGATGTCACCGGTGGCGATGGCCGGAATGCCGTAGTTCTCCGTGAGCCGTGCCGCCTGGGTTCCCTTACCTGCGCCGGGTGGCCCGACAATCAACAGCCGGCTCAACGAAGGAGTCCCTCGTAGTGGCGTTGCTGGAGCTGGGAGTCGATCTGTTTCACCGTCTCAAGTCCGACACCGACGATGATCAGGATGCTGGCTCCACCGAACGGGAAGTTCATGTTGGCGCCGACCATCGCAAGTGCGAACAGTGGGATCAGGGCGACGATACCGAGGTACAGCGAGCCTGGAAGGGTGATGCGGGTCAGCACATAGTCGAGGTACTCGGCGGTCGGACGACCCGCACGGATGCCCGGAATGAATCCGCCGTACTTCTTCATGTTGTCTGCCACTTCCTCCGGGTTGAAGGTGATGGCGACGTAGAAGTAGGTGAAGCCGACGTTGAGCAGGAAGTAGACGAGCATATACAGCGCGCTGTCGCCCGAGGTCAGGTTCTCGGTGACCCAGGTGACCCACGGCGCCGGAAGCTCACCGGTTGCCGGCTGGTTGAACTGGGCAACCAGTGCGGGCAGGTAGAGCAGCGACGAGGCGAAGATGACCGGGATGACGCCGGCCATGTTGACCTTGATCGGGATGTAGGTGTTGTTGCCACCGTAGGTACGTCGGCCGACCATCCGCTTCGCGTATTGCACCGGAATGCGGCGCTGCGACTGCTCGACGAAGACGACGGCGAACATGATCCCGATTCCCACGGCGAGCACCATGAGGAAGGTCTCGAAGTTGCGCGACTCCGCGATTCCCCAGAGGGCGGTCGGGAAGGTTGCGGCGATCGAGATGAAGATCAGCAGCGACATGCCGTTGCCGATGCCGCGCTCGGTGATGAGCTCGCCCATCCACATGATGAGGCCGGTTCCCGCGGTCATGGTGATGACCATGAGCAGGATGGCGTACCAGGCCTCGTTGGTGATGAGTGCGGAACACTCGGCTGCACCGGATGCCCCGAACAGCGTTCCGCTGCGGGCGACGGTGACCAGGGTGGTCGACTGGAGCACCGCGAGTGCGATGGTCAGGTAGCGCGTGTACTGGGTCAGGGTGGACTGGCCGGCCTGACCTTCCTTGTACAGGGCGTCGAAGTGTGGGATGACCACGCGCAGCAGTTGCACGATGATCGACGCGGTGATGTAGGGCATGATGCCCAGCGCGAAGACGGAGAGCTGCAGGAGCGCGCCGCCGCTGAAGAGGTTTACCAGCTCATAGAGGCCGGATGCGCCCTGTCCGCCAGCGAGGCACGACTGCACGTTGCCGTAGTCGATGAACGGCGTGGGGATGAAGGACCCCAGCCGGAACAACGCGATGATGCCGATCGTGAAGCCGATTTTGCGGCGAAGATCGGGCGTGCGAAAAATACGCGCGATTGCTCTGAACACGAGGCCTCCTGGTGTATTTCGGGTGAGCCAACCGGGTGGCCCTCTGCAGGGCCACCCGAACGACTACTTGACGGAGCCGCCCGCTGCGACGATCTTCGACTCAGCTGAGCCGGAGACCTTGTCTACTGCAACGTTCAGCTTAACCGCAATCTCACCTGAGCCAAGAACCTTGACCTTTTCGTTCTTGCGAACCGCACCCTTGGCGACCAGGTCGCTGACGGTGACGTCGCCACCGGAGGGGTAGAGCTCGCCGAGCTTCTCGAGGTTGACAACCTGGTACTCGACGCGGAACGGGTTCTTGAACCCGCGCAGCTTCGGGGTACGCATGTGCAGCGGCATCTGGCCACCCTCGAACCCGATACGCACCTGGTAGCGGGCCTTGGTTCCCTTGGTTCCACGGCCGGCAGTCTTGCCCTTGGACGCTTCACCACGACCGACGCGGGTCTTGGCGGTCTTGGCGCCAGGCGCCGGACGCAGGTGGTGCATCTTCAGCACCTGCGGGCGAGCTTCGACCTCGGCCTTGGGGGCCTTCTTGGCCGGAGCCTTGGCTGCAGTCTTCTTGGGGGCCGCAGCCGAGTCATCCGCCTTGGCTGCAGCAGCCTTGGTCTCAGACTTGGCAGCAGCAGCCTTCGCTGGCGCCTTCGTCTCGGTCTTCGCGGCAGCAGCCTTCGCCGGAGCCTTGGCTGCGGGAGCCTTGGTCTCGGTCTTGGCCGGAGCCTTAGCGGCAGCGGCCTTGGCCGGAGCCTTAGCGGCAGCGGCCTTGGCCGGGGCCTTGTCAGCGGCAGCCTTGGCCGGAGCCTTGGACTCTGCCTTGGCGGCAGCAGCCTTCGCTGGAGCCTTCTTCGGGGCATCCGCCTTCTCGGCGGTCGCCTTCGTTGGCTTCTTTTCGTCAGCCATTAGTCAATCTCCTCGACCTTCACCAGGTGAGCGACCGTGTTGACGTACCCGCGGTTCTGCGAGTTGTCTTCCCTGACGACGGAATCGCCGATGCGCTTGAGTCCCAAGCTGCGCAGGGTGTCGCGCTGGTTTTGCTTTTCACTGATTTTGGACTTGATCTGGGTTACCTTCAGGCGAGCCATCAGATACCTGCCTTCGCTGTGGCGTCGGCCTTGGCCGTCGCGGCCTGGATGCGCAGGATCTGCTCCGGAACGACATCCTCGATCGGAAGACCACGGCGGGCAGCAACTGCGGACGGCTCTTCGAGCGCCTTCAATGCGGTGACCGTGGCGTGAACGATGTTGATCGTGTTGGAAGAACCAAGCGACTTGCTCAGCACGTCGTGGATTCCGGCGCACTCGAGTACGGCGCGAACCGGACCACCGGCGATAACACCGGTACCGGCAGCAGCCGGGCGAAGGAGGACGACGCCTGCAGCGGCCTCACCCTGCACCGGGTGCGGGATGGACTTGCCGACGCGGGGAACGCGGAAGAAGTTCTTCTTCGCCTCTTCGACGCCCTTCGAGATCGCGGTAGGCACTTCACGTGCCTTGCCGTAGCCAACGCCGACCATGCCGTTACCGTCACCGACGACCACGAGGGCGGTGAAGCTGAAGCGACGACCACCCTTCACGACCTTGGAGACGCGGTTGATGGTCACAACGCGTTCGAGGAACTGGCTCTTGTCAGAGTCGCGGCTCCCACGCTGCTGGTTCGGGTTGCGCTCGCGTCCACCACGACGGGCCTCACGAGGCTCGTTCTTGGCGGGCTCGGTCGCTGCGGCGGTTTCCACCGGCGCTACGACTTCAGCAACTTCAGCCACAGCCTTCTCCTTGTTAGTTGTTTCGTCGCTCACAGGTTCAATCCACCCTCTCGAGCTCCCTCGGCGATCGCCGCAACGCGTCCTGCGTAACGGCTACCACCACGGTCAAATACGACGTCGGCTACGCCGGCGGCCTTGGCGCGCTCGGCGACGAGCTCGCCCACCTTGCGTGCCTTTGCGGTCTTGTCGCCGTCGAGTCCGCGCAGGTCGGTCTCCATGGTCGACGCCGACGCGAGGGTGTGTCCCTTGCTGTCATCGACGACCTGCACGAAGACGTGACGAGCCGAGCGGGTGACGACCAGGCGCGGACGCGCCTCGGTGCCGACAACCTTCTTGCGAAGGCGTGCGTGCCTGCGAGCCTTGGCAGCAGACTTGCTCTTACCTCTAGTTCCGAGAGCCATGATTATTTACCACTCTTTCCGGCCTTGCGGCGGACTACCTCGCCTGCATAGCGAACGCCCTTGCCCTTGTAGGGCTCTGGCTTGCGCAGCTTGCGAATGTTTGCGGCGGCCTCTCCGACAGCCTGCTTGTCGATGCCGTGCACCGTCAGCTTGGTGTTGCCTTCAACGGCAAAGGAGATGCCTGCGGGGGGATCGACCGTGATCGAGTGGGAGAAGCCGAGGGCGAACTCGAGCGAGTTGCCCTTCGCCGCCACGCGATAACCGGTTCCGACGATCTCGAGGCCCTTGGAATAGCCCTCGGTGACACCGATGATCTGGTTGTGGATCAGGGTGCGGGTCAGACCGTGCAGCGAACGCGATTCGCGCTCATCGTCCGGGCGGGTGACCAGAACCTGGCTGTCCTCGACCTTCACCTCGATGGGGCTTGCGACGGTGAGCGACAGCTCACCCTTCGGGCCCTTGACGGTGACGGCTGAACCGTCAACCTTGATGTCGACACCAGCCGGGATGTCGATCGGAAGTCTTCCAATACGTGACATGACGGATTACCACACGTAGGCGAGGACTTCCCCACCCACGCCCTTCTTAGAGGCCTGGCGGTCCGTGAGGAGGCCAGACGAGGTCGAGAGGATAGCGACGCCGAGTCCACCGAGAACGCGGGGGATCTCCGTCGACTTTGCGTAGACGCGAAGGCCGGGCTTCGAAACGCGCTTGATGCCCGCAATGGAGCGCTCGCGGTTCGGGCCGTACTTCAGGTCGATGGTGAGCGTGGTGCCAACGCGGGCATCCTCAACCTTCCAGTCGCCGATGTAACCCTCAGACTTGAGGATCTGGGCGATGTGGGACTTGAGCTTGCTGTTCGGCATCGACACGGTCTCGTGGTACGCCGAATTCGCGTTGCGCAGTCTGGTCAGCAAGTCTGCGACCGGATCTGTCATTGTCATGTGGTTTGTTTCCTAATCTCGATTGGTTTCGACATCCGGTGCACGAATGCCGACCTGGTCGATCGGTGGAGCGTTGGTAATGCTAGGGAGTGTTCTCTGCGTTGCGGAACGGGAAGCCGAGCGCCTTGAGCAGCGCGCGTCCTTCCGCGTCGTTCTTCGCGGTGGTCACGATGGTGATGTCGAAGCCGCGCACGCGGTCGATCTTGTCCTGGTCGATCTCGTGGAACATCGACTGCTCGTTGAGGCCGAAGGTGTAGTTGCCGTGGCCGTCGAACTGCTTGTCGCTCAAGCCCCGGAAGTCACGGATACGCGGAAGCGCGAGCGTGATCAGGCGGTCGAGGAACTCCCAGGCGCGGTCGCCGCGAAGCGTGACGTGTGCGCCGATCGGCTGGCCCTCACGCAGCTTGAACTGGGCGATCGACTTGCGAGCAGCAGTGACCTGCGGCTTCTGGCCGGTGATCGCGGTGAGGTCCTTGACGGCGCCATCGATGATCTTGCCGTCGCGGGCAGCCTCACCGACACCGGTGTTCACGACAACCTTGACGATGCCGGGCACCTGGTGCACGTTGGTGAACTCGAAGTCCTTCTTCAGTTGTGCCGCAATCTCGTTGCGGTACTTCAGCTTGAGGCGCGGCTGGATTTTGCCAGTCGTCACAGTTGCTGTGTCAGTCATTACAGGTCCTTACCTGACTTCTTGGCGTAGCGGACGCGGACGGTCTTGGAAACGCCGTCCTTCTCCACTACCTCGTTGCGGAAGCCGACGCGGGTCGGCTTCTTGGTCTCTGGGTCAACCAGGGCGACATTGGAGATGTGAACGGGAGCCTCGAACGTCTCGATGCCACCGGTCTTCGTGCCCCGCTGCGACTGGCCGACACGGCTGTGCTTGGTGACGTAGTTGATGCCCTCGACGATGACCTTGTTCTTGTCAACAAACACCTCGAGCACACGGCCCTGCTTGCCTCGGTCGCCACCGCGAGCCTGGCTGCGGCCGCTGATCAGCTGGACGACGTCGCCCTTCTTGATGTTCGCCATGACTAAATAACCTCCGGTGCCAGCGAGATGATCTTCATGAACTTCTTGTCACGGAGTTCACGACCGACCGGCCCGAAGATGCGGGTGCCACGGGGGTCACCGTCGCCCTTCAGGATGACCGCTGCATTCTCGTCAAACTTGATGTATGAGCCGTCGGGACGACGGGTCTCTTTCTTGGTCCGAACGATGACAGCCTTGACGATGTCACCCTTCTTCACGTTGCCGCCCGGGATGGCGTCCTTCACCGTGGCGACGATGACGTCACCCAAACCGGCATAGCGACGGCCGGAGCCGCCGAGAACGCGAATCGTGAGCAGCGTCTTGGCGCCGGTGTTGTCGGCGACCTTGACTCTGGATTCCTGCTGAAGCATCTCTTCTACCTTTCAGAGCAAGCCCGGGGGCTTACTTGGCCTTCTCGAGAATTTCGACGAGGCGCCAACGCTTTGATGCACTCAGCGGGCGGGTCTCACTGATGACAACCAGGTCGCCGATGCCGGCCGAGTTGGTCTCGTCGTGCACCTTGCGCTTCTCGGTGCGGCGGATGACCTTGCCGTACAGCGGGTGCTTCACGCGGTCCTCGACCTCGACGACGATAGTCTTGTCCATCTTGTCGCTGACGACGTAACCACGCTCGGTCTTGCGGTAGCCGCGGACGAGCTTGGCTTCGTCGGCGACTGGTGCTGCGGTCTTCGCAGTATCGGTCTTAGCCATTACTTGGCCTCCTCGGTCTTTGTCGCGGAATCGTTGCTCGCCGCGGTCTCGGCAGGCTCGACCTCCGACGCTGGAGCGTCGGACGCCTTGGCCTTGGTCTTCTTGGTGGCCTTCGGAGTGGCTTCAATCGGCGCGGGCGTCGCCCGGATGCCCAGCTCGCGCTCACGGATGACCGTGTAGATGCGGGCGATGTCGCGCTTGACAGCGCGCAGGCGTCCGTGGCTCTCCAGCTGGCCGGTGGCCGACTGGAAGCGCAGGTTGAAGAGTTCCTCTTTGGCCTTCTTCAGTTCGTCGACGAGTCGATCGTCTTCAAAAGTGTCGAGTTCGTCTGGTGCGAGCTCCTTGGATCCGATCGCCATTATGCGTCGCCCTCCTCGCGCTTGATGATGCGCGCCTTCAATGGAAGCTTGTGGATGGCACGGGTGAGTGCCTCGCGGGCGACCGTCTCGTCAACGCCGGCGAGCTCGAAGAGCACGCGACCCGGCTTGACGTTGGCGATCCACCACTCGGGCGAACCCTTACCGGAACCCATGCGGGTTTCGGCAGGCTTCTTGGTCAGCGGGCGGTCCGGGTAGATGTTGATCCACACCTTTCCACCACGCTTGATGTGACGGGTCATGGCGATACGAGCTGCCTCGATCTGCCGGTTCGTCACATAGGCGGGGGTGATGGCCTGGATGCCATACTCACCGAACGACACCTTCGTGCCACCGGTCGCGTGACCGGTACGGCTCGGGTGGTGCTGCTTGCGGTGCTTGACCTTACGTGGAATCAACATGACTAGCCCTCTGCTCCTACTGCTGCTACTGGAGCGGCTTCGGCCTTCGGCGCGGCACCTGCACCGGCACCCCGGCGGGGACGGTCGTCGCCACCGCGACGCTCAGGGCGCGAAGACTTGGCGTTTGCCTGCTCGCGAGCAAGTTCCTTGTTGGTGATGTCGCCCTTGTAGATCCAGACCTTGACACCGATGCGTCCGAACGTCGTGCGGGCCTCGTAGAAGCCGTAGTCGATGTTGGCGCGCAGCGTGTGCAGCGGAACCCGACCCTCACGGTAGAACTCGGAACGGCTCATCTCCGCGCCGCCGAGGCGACCGGAGACCTGGATGCGAACGCCCTTGGCGCCGGCACGCTGGGCGCCCTGCAGACCCTTGCGCATTGCGCGGCGGAACGCCACACGAGCGGAAAGCTGCTCGGCGATCCCCTGCGCGACCAGCTGAGCCTCAGCCTCGGGGTTCTTCACCTCGAGGATGTTCAGCTGGATCTGCTTGGAGGTCAGCTTCTCCAGGTCGGTGCGGATGCGCTCAGCCTCGGCTCCACGACGACCGATCACGATGCCCGGACGGGCGGTGTGAATGTCGACACGGACGCGGTCGCGGGTGCGCTCGATCTCGATACGCGCCACGCCGGCGCGGTCAAGGGATGTCTTCAGCATCTCGCGGATACGGACATCCTCTGCCACGTAGTCGCTGTAACGCTGACCGACCTTGGTGCTGTCGGAGAACCAGCGCGACGCGTGGTCGGTGGTGATTCCCAGACGGAAACCGTAGGGATTTACTTTCTGGCCCATTACTTCTTTCCTGCCTTCGCAGTCGTCTTCTGGGGGGCGTCGGTCTCATCAGGCGTGGCCAGGACCACGGTGATGTGGCTGGTGCGCTTGAGGATCTGGAACGCACGGCCCTGAGCACGCGGCTGGAACCGCTTCAGGGTCGTACCCTCGTCGACGTATGCGGATGAGACGAACAGGTCCTGCTCATCCAGGAAGGTGTTAGCGGCATCCGCCTTGACTCGCGCATTGGCGATGGCTGATGCGACCAGCTTGTACACCGGCTCGCTCGCACCCTGCGGGGCGAACTTCAGGATGGCCAGGGCCTCCTGAGCCTGCTTGCCGCGGATCATGTTGACAACGCGACGAGCCTTCATGGGGGTCACGCGGATGTGTCGCACGCGTGCGATCGACTCCACCATTTCTCTACCTCCTTGCGCCACCGCGGTTAGCGGCGGCGACCCTTCTTGTCGTCCTTCACGTGTCCACGGAAGGTGCGGGTGGGAGCAAACTCTCCGAGCTTGTGCCCAACCATGGTTTCGGTGATGAACACCGGGATGTGCTTGCGACCGTCGTGCACCGCGATGGTGTGGCCCAGGAATGCCGGGACGATCATCGAGCGGCGCGACCAGGTCTTGATCACGTTTTTGTTGTTGGCTTCGTTCGCCTTGGCCACCTTGCGAAACAGGTGGTCATCAACGAAGGGGCCCTTCTTAAGACTGCGTGGCATCTTCTGACTCTCCTACTAGCGCTTCTTGCCGGCGTTGCGGCGGCGAACGATGAGCTGGTCGCTCTCTTTGTTCTGGTGACGGGTGCGGCCTTCTTTTTTGCCCCAGGGGGTGACCGGGTGACGTCCACCGGAGGTCTTGCCCTCACCACCACCGTGCGGGTGGTCGACCGGGTTCATGACGACACCACGCACTGTCGGGCGGACGCCCTTCCAGCGCATGCGGCCGGCCTTGCCCCAGTTGATGTTCGACTGCTCGGCATTGCCGACCTCGCCGATCGTCGCGCGGCAACGAGCATCCACGTTGCGGATCTCGCCGGACGGCATGCGCAGCTGCGCGTAGACGCCCTCCTTGGCGACCAGGCGAACGGATGACCCGGCAGAGCGCGCAATCTTCGCGCCCCCGCCCGGCTTCAGCTCGATCGCGTGGATGACGGTACCGACCGGGATGTTCTTCAGCGGAAGGTTGTTGCCCGGCTTGATGTCGGCCGATGCGCCCGACTCGACGACGTCGCCCTGCTTCAGCTTCTCCGGCGCGATGATGTACCGCTTGGTGCCGTCGACATAGTGGAGCAGTGCGATCCGAGCCGTGCGGTTCGGGTCGTACTCGATGTGAGCAACCTTGGCGTTGACGCCGTCCTTGTCGTTGCGACGGAAGTCGATGACGCGGTACTGGCGCTTGTGCCCACCACCGATGTGACGGGTGGTGATGCGGCCGGCGTTGTTGCGGCCACCGGTTTTCGGCAGCGGGCGCAACAGCGACTTCTCCGGGGTCGAACGCGTGATCTCGGCAAAGTCTGCAACCGAAGAACCGCGACGACCTGGAGTCGTGGGCTTGTACTTACGAATAGCCATTAGTTTCCTCTGCTCCCTAGCCGACAGCCGTGAAGATGTCGATGGAACCGGACTTGAGCGTGACGATCGCACGCTTGGTGTCTTTGCGGCGGCCGATGCCGAACTTGGTGCGGCGGGTCTTGCCGACCTTGTTCAACGTGTTGATGGACGCGACCTTGACGTTGAAGATCTTCTCGATGGCGAGCTTGATCTCGGTCTTGTTCGCGCGGGGGTCCACCTCGAAGGTGTACTTGCCCTGGTCGATCAACCCGTAGCTCTTCTCAGAGACGACCGGCGACAGGATGACGTCGCGCGGGTCCTTGTAGCTGGTGGCGGCGGTCATGCGCTGACCTCTTCCTTCTTGTCGGCCTTGCGCGCGACAAACGCGTCGAAAGCACCCTTGGTGAAGACGATGTCATCGCTCACGAGCACGTCGTAGGCGTTGAGCTGGTCGTAGGGAAGCACGTGAACGGTCGGGATGTTCCGGACGCTCTTGTAGCTGAGTTCGTCGCTGCGCTCCAGGACGATCAGTACGTGCTTGCTCGTGGCGATGCCCTCGAGCAGCGACACGATGGCCTTGGTCGAGGGAACGTCTCCAACGGAGAGCGAGTCGACGACGTGGATGCGTCCGCCGCGTGCGCGGTCGGAGAGTGCACCGCGAAGTGCTGCGGCGATCATCTTCTTGGGGGTGCGCTGCGCGTAGTCACGCGGCGTCGGCCCGTGGACGATGCCACCACCGGTCATCTGGGGAGCGCGGATCGAACCCTGACGAGCGCGACCGGTCCCCTTCTGCTTGAACGGCTTGCGACCAGCACCGGAGACTTCGCCCCGGCCCTTGGTGCTGTGCGTGCCCTGGCGAGCCGCCGCGCGCTGCGCGACGACGACCTGGTGAATGAGTGGGACGTTGGTCTGCACGTCGAAGGTCTCTGCGGGAAGGTCGACCGAGCCGACCTTCTTGCCCTTCGCGTCGATGACGTCAATTGCGGTAGCCATGGAACTAGGCCCCCTTCACTGCGTTGCGAACGAAAACGATGCGGCCGCGAGCTCCGGGAACTGCGCCCTTGACGAGCAGCAGGCCCTTCTCCAGGTCGACCGAGTGAACCTGGAGGCCCTGCACGGTGACACGGTCGCCACCCATACGGCCGGCCATCTTCATACCCCTGAAGACGCGGCTGGGGGTCGAGGATGCGCCGATGGAACCCGGCTTGCGGTGGTTGCGGTGGGCACCGTGGGATGCGCCGACTCCGTGGAAGTTGTGGCGCTTCATGACGCCGGCGAAGCCCTTGCCCTTGCTGGTGCCGACGACGTCGACCTTCTTGCCTGCCTCGAACACGTCGACGGCGAGCTCCTGGCCGAGCGTGTACTCGCCGGCATCCGTGGTGCGAACCTCGGTGAGGTGGCGGCGCGGCGTGACGCCGGCCTTGTCGAAGTGTCCAGTAGCCGGCTTGTTCGCCTTGCGCGGGTCGATCTGGCCGTAGGCGATCTGGATCGCGCTGTAGCCGTCAACCTCGGGCGTGCGCACCTGGGTGACAACGTTCGGGGTGATCTGGATGACGGTAACCGGGATGAGCTTGTTGTTTGCATCCCAGACCTGGGTCATGCCGAGCTTGGTGCCCAGCAGACCTTTACTGGTCGTAGTTGTAGACATGGGATTCCTTACAGCTTGATCTCGATGTTGACGTCTGCCGGCAGGTCGAGACGCATCAGCGAGTCGACAGCCTTCGGCGTCGGGTCGATGATGTCGATCAGACGCTTATGGGTGCGCTTCTCGAAGTGCTCGCGGCTGTCCTTGTACTTGTGAGGAGAGCGGATCACGACGATCACGTTCTTCTCAGTCGGAAGGGGCACCGGACCAACCACGGTCGCGCCCGCACGGGTGACCGTGTCTACGATCTTGCGCGCCGAGCTGTCGATGACCTCGTGGTCATACGACTTAAGTCGGATGCGGATCTTTTGTCCCGCCATGTCTGACTCTCTCTCTTTAGTACCGAATGCATCCGTTGGAATGCACGCTGCGAAACACTTCTGCTGTCGCACCACTGTTTTGATGTCAATCGCCGGATGTTCATCCGACGCCGTACCCGCCACCGCGCGGGAGCCGGAGCCCTCGCTGGACGCACGCGTAACCGCGTGAATCTGAGGTGGTTGGTTAAGCTTTGTTCTGCTACCCGCGGCCTAGGCAATGCTTGTGAGCATCGAACCTATGCACTGCCTGGCAGTGATCCCGGCCGGGAGAATTTTCACCCGGTGGAAATGTTGAACTAGAAGAGTCTGTCACAGAGTTTGACGTGCTGCAACCCGGGCGTGTCGCGCTTCGGCGTGTCGCGCCCAGCGCACACACATCTCGCCCGCCGTCGGGCCTCTCAACGAGCGGATCCCCCTGAAAGTGCCCGTTCCGGAGAGATGCACCCGTTCCGCCGGGCACATCTCTCCGGAACGGACACTAATGCTGCGAACGGATGCTGACGCGACGCAATCCTGCAGACTCCAGTCGGTCGATGAACGGTTGAACGAGCTCGAGATCACGCCACACCCATCGCCGGAGTTGCACGTCGTGCTCGCCGAGTTCATTTTCACGCTGTTTCTCCGCCCAGAAAACTTCCGTTGCTGTTCGACCCTGCGTGTACTCGGGCTTCAGATACTTGTCTTTGCCATCGAACTCGCCGAGGAGACGGATGCCTTCCCACCAGAAATCTGCGAAATGCCGACCGCCAATACTGCGGGGAAACTCATGCTGGAGTTCGGGTGCAGGAAAACCGAGTTCGTGAATCAGTACCCGGCTGAAAGACTCCCCTGGAAGCTTCGCCAACGGAGACGCGAACTCGATGGCGCGAAAGGCACGACGCTGCCCCGAGACCAGATCTTGATGTGCCATCGCTGACAACAGATCATCCTTCGTGACCAATCCCTTGTGGAGAGCGTGATCAATCGCAGCCACCGCATCGCGAAATCGGGCCACCCTGGCCAAATCCGTCAGAGTGCGGACCAAGCTGGTCGTCAGTGCAGCATCGCCGATGACAATCTCACCCGAACTGAGTCCGCCGCGGTGCACAATGACACCGTTCTTGGATCGCCGACCCGATTGGGGCTCGACTGTGACATGAACTTCGTGGGGCCACCTGTTCACGATCGGCAGCTGCCAGAGCCGGGCAGCTGAATAGTGCGAGACCACAACCGGGCTGCGCCGTGTGCCGACCACCGCAGCGATTCTCAGGCTGTACCGCTCGTCACGAGTCGCGTCGCCTGTGAGGTCTGTGGGTACATACGCGCCCCTGCGGATCCTCGACAGCTCCTTATGCCGATACGCCACGCGGAGCGGTCGATCGTCCTCCCCTGCGCGAGCGAGATCGCCTACGAGGATGAGTCCATTGGGCTTCTGAAAGGCATTGTTCATGACACGAATGTGCCAAGCATCCATTCCGCCGGTTCATCGGTTGCCGTTTCGGCGGACTTTTCCGGGCGGGACGCACCTGTGAGGGAGGAAAGCGACTTCCCGAATGTGCCCGTTCCGGAGAGAAGTGCCCGGCGGAACGGGTGCATCTCTCCGGAACGGGCACAATCGTCGGCGGTGGCCCGGGCGGCGTGCGCGCGAGGGGGCGGGACGGGATGCGGCGGCGGGACGGGACGGCGGGACGGGACGGCGGGGCGGGCGCGCCGTCGGCGGAGGGCGGTGGGGCGGGCTAGTTGTTGCCTACGCGCTTGTCGGCGTTGTCCCGGGCGTCATCCACCTGCTGCTCGAACTTGTCGCCGGTGACCTTGTTGACCGCATCCTTGGCGCCGTCGAGTAGCTTGTCGCTCACGTCTTCAGCCTGCTCGCTGTTCAGCGCATCCTTCACCCGGTCGTCAGCCAGGAACTCCTGCGCCTTCTTGGTCACGTCGTCGAATCCGGCCATGGTGAACTCCTTTGCTCGCGAACTGCGTTGCCGATCACGATACGTCGCCTACCGGTCGCCCACTGCAGATGTTCAGGTGAATAACAGGTTGCGCAACTCCGACTCGACGGAAGCCGTGCGGGCCGGGTCGATCGTGGTACCCGCGTTGTAGAGGTCGACGATGCGCGGATCGACGTAGCTCTTGCGGGCGATCGCCGGGGTGTTGCCGAGTACCTCTGCCGCATCCCGCATCGCCTCGGCGACAGCGCGCGTTCGCCCGGTCTTGGTGCGCTCCGGGTCGTGCCTGGCCAGACTCACAGCGGCCGCCGCTGTGCCCGCGAGCGTGCGGAAGTCCTTCGACGTGAAGTCACCGCCGGTGCGCTCCCGCACGTAGTCGTTGATGTCGGCGGGGGTCAGCGGATGCCAGTTGCCACCGTCGTCGCGGAACGCCAGCAGGCGGGCACGCCCGCCCCGACGCTTGAGCCCCCGAACCACTGACGCCAGGTCCGGGTCGCTGACGACGGACGACCACTCCTGCCCGCTCTTCGATGGGAACTCGAGCACCACGTCATCGCCGGAGACTGTCGCGTGTGAGCCTCGGAGCGTGCACAGCCCGAAGCTGCCGTTGGCCTCGGCGTATTGCTCGGAACCGACCCGCAGGTTGGCGGTGTCGAGCATCCGGAATGCCGCAGCCAGCGCGCGGGTCTTCGTCGGTTCCGGGCCCCGCAGGTCCATCGTCACCTGCCTCCGCGCGACCGGCAGGGACTCGGCAAGCGACAGGGAGCGGTCGAACTTCAGCCGGTCCTTCTGCTCCCGCCAAGTCGGGTGATAGAGGTACTGACGACGCCCAGCCGCGTCCACACCGGTGGCCTGGATGTGGCCGTTCGGGTACGGGCAGATCCAGACATCCGTCCAGGCCGGGGGGATCGCCAGGTGCGCGATCCGCTCGCGCAGCGCCTCATCCGTCACCGTGTTCCCGTTCTGGTCGCGATAGCTGAAGCCCCGCCCGGACCTGACCCGGCGCACTCCAGCAGTGGAGAGGTCGGTTCGGCGGAGCCTCGGCATCGGCGCGTTCAGGCTCGCGTGGGACTGGAGCGGAAGAAGCCCAGGTGGGTGACCAGCAGCGAGATGACGGCGGCAACGAAGAAGAACACCGTCGGCACCAGGGTGATGGCGAACAGGAACAACCCCCAGCCGCCCCCGACCAGTGAGAACACCAGCCAGCCCACCGCAGTGAGAACGCAGGCGACGATGGTGCTCACAACGCCGGTCAGGAACTTTATTCCGGATGCTCGGAGCCGGTTGCGCAGATTGCCGATCAGTACCAGCAGGGTCCAGAGCGCCAGCACCGGCCAGAGCACGCCGAACACGAGACGGGGAGACGTATCGAAGAAGGCGGTCGTGGCATCCGCACCGTCGACGAGGTCGAGGAGGGCGATTCCGACGATGGTGAGCACCAGGGCGACAAGGAGCGCCACAACGGTTTCGGCGATGGCTCGACCGGTCATCTTGCTCCTTTGTTGTTCTGCTGCACAGGATAGTCGGCGGGGCGCTCTGAGTGACGCCTTAACGACGAAGGGGCCGAGCCTTTCGGCCCGACCCCTTCGTGCAGAAGTTGTTACTTGAGAACCTTGACTACCTTGCCGGCGCCGACGGTGCGGCCACCTTCACGGATTGCGAAGCCGAGGCCTTCTTCCATGGCGATGGGCTGGATCAGCTCAACGGTCATTTCGGTGGTGTCGCCGGGCATGACCATCTCGGTGCCCTCAGGCAACGTGATGACGCCGGTGACGTCCGTGGTGCGGAAGTAGAACTGCGGGCGGTAGTTCGCGTAGAACGGGTTGTGGCGCCCACCCTCATCCTTGGACAGGATGTAGGCGGTGCCCTCAAAGTTGGTGTGAGGGGTAACCGAACCCGGCTTGACGACAACCTGGCCGCGCTCGACGTCTTCGCGCTTGGTGCCACGAAGGAGCAGACCACAGTTCTCGCCGGCCCACGCCTCGTCGAGCTGCTTGTGGAACATCTCAATACCCGTGACGATGGTCTTCTGCGTCGGGCGGATGCCGACGATCTCGACCTCGGAGTTGATCGGGAGGGTTCCACGCTCGGCGCGGCCGGTGACGACTGTTCCACGACCGGTGATCGTGAAGACGTCCTCGATCGGCATCAGGAACGGCTTGTCCTTGTCGCGAATCGGGTCAGGAACGTTGTTGTCAACGGCTTCCATGAGCTCCAGAACCGAGTTGACCCACTTCTCTTCGCCTTCAAGTGCCTTAAGGCCTGACACGCGAACAACGGGGGCGTTGTCGCCGTCGAACTCCTGGCTGGAGAGCAGTTCGCGAACCTCGAGCTCGACGAGCTCCAGGATCTCTTCGTCCTCAACCATGTCGGACTTGTTCAGCGCCACCAGCAGGTACGGAACACCAACCTGGCGGGCCAGCAGAACGTGCTCGCGGGTCTGCGCCATCGGGCCGTCGGTAGCGGCAACCACGAGGATTGCGCCATCCATCTGAGCAGCACCGGTGATCATGTTCTTGATGTAGTCGGCGTGACCAGGGGCGTCGACGTGAGCGTAGTGACGCTTCGGGGTCTCGTACTCGACGTGCGAGATGTTGATCGTGATGCCGCGCTGGCGCTCTTCCGGTGCGGAGTCGATCGTGGCGAAGTCGCGCTTGACGTTGGTCGCCGAGGGGTACTTGTCTGCAAGCACCTTCGAGATGGCGGCCGTCAGCGTGGTCTTTCCGTGGTCGACGTGACCGATGGTTCCGATGTTTACGTGCGGCTTCGACCGCTCGAACTTGGCCTTAGCCACAGTGGTCCTCCTCAGGACGATCGTTTAGTGCATCCGATGGTAACCGGATGCCCTTGGGTTGGAGTGTGTATTTATGTTACGGGATACAGCGGGGACGCTAGTACATGGGGATTACCCCGGTACTATTCGCCCTTGTTCTTCTGGATGATCTCGTCGGCGACAGCCTTCGGGACTTCGGAGTAGCTGTCGAACGACATCGAGTACACGGCACGGCCGGAGGTCTTCGACCTCAGGTCGCCCACGTAGCCGAACATCTCGGACAGCGGAACGTTGGCCCGGATGACCTTCACGCCGGTCGCGTCTTCCATGGACTGGATCTGACCACGACGGGAGTTCAGGTCACCGATGACGTCACCCATGTATTCCTCAGGGGTGCGGACCTCGACGGCCATGAGCGGCTCGAGCAGCACGGGGTTGGCCTTGCGGGCCGCTTCCTTGAACGCCATCGAACCGGCCAGCTTGAACGCCATCTCCGAGGAGTCGACGTCGTGGGCTGCACCATCGAGAAGGATTCCCTTGACGCCGACCAGGGGGTAGCCGGCAAGGACGCCGACTGCCATGGCGGACTGGAACCCCTGGTCGACAGAACCGATGTACTCGCGCGGAACGCGGCCACCGGTGACCTTGTTCTCGAACTCGTAGATCTTGTCGCCTTCAACATCCAGCGGCTCGAGCGAGATCTGCACCTTGGCGAACTGGCCGGATCCACCGGTCTGCTTCTTGTGGGTGTAGTCGTGCTTGTCCACGATGCGGCGAATCGTCTCGCGGTAGGCCACCTGGGGCTTGCCCACGTTGGCTTCGACGTTGAACTCGCGCTTCATCCGGTCGACCAGGATGTCGAGGTGAAGCTCACCCATTCCCTTGATAACCGTCTGGCCGGTGTCCTGGTTCTGCTCGGTGCGGAACGTCGGGTCTTCCTCGGCCAGCTTCTGGATGGCTGTTCCCAGCTTTTCCTGGTCGGCCTTGGTCTTCGGCTCGATGGCCACCTCGATGACCGGCTCGGGGAAGGTCATCGACTCGAGGACGACCTGGCTGTTGGGGTCGCACAGGGTGTCGCCGGTCGTGGTGTCCTTGAGCCCGATGACGGCGTAGATGTGCCCAGCGGTGACGCTGTCAACAGGGTTCTCCTTGTTGGCGTACATCTGGAAGATCTTGCCGATGCGCTCCTTCTTCCCCTTGGTCGAGTTCACGACCTGGCCACCACTGTCAAGGTGTCCGGAGTAGACGCGGATGTAGGTGAGCCGGCCGAAGAACGGGTGGACGGCAACCTTGAACGCGAGAGCCGCGAACGGCTCCTTGGCGTCGGGGTGGCGCTCGATGACCTTGTCTTCGTCGCGCGGGTCGCGGGCGTCGATGGCACCGACGTCGAGCGGGTTCGGCAGGTAGTCGATGACAGCATCCAGCATCGGCTGGACGCCGCGGTTCTTGAACGCCGAACCGCACAGCACCGGGTAGATCTCGCTGTTGACGGTGAGCTTGCGGATGGCTGCCTTGATCTCGGCCACGGTGAGCTCTTCGCCACCGAAGTAGCGCTCCATCAGGGCGTCATCGGTTTCGGCGACAACCTCGAGCAGGGCGGTGCGGTACTCCGCAGCCTTCTCCTTGAGGTCTTCCGGGATCTCCTCGATGGCGTACTTGGCGCCCATCTCGACGTCACCCTTGGAGTCACCGCGCCAGGTGAGTGCACGCATCTCGACCAGGTCGACGACACCCTCGAAGCCGGACTCCTCGCCGATGGGCAGCTGAAGAACCAGCGGCTTCGCACCGAGGCGCTTGATGATGGTGTCGACGGTGAAGTAGAAGTCGGCACCCATCTTGTCCATCTTGTTGACGAAACAGATGCGGGGCACGTTGTACTTGTCGGCCTGGCGCCAGACGGTCTCGGACTGGGGCTCAACGCCCTCCTTGCCGTCGAACACGGCAACCGCACCGTCGAGCACGCGGAGCGAACGCTCCACCTCGACGGTGAAGTCGACGTGGCCCGGGGTGTCGATGATGTTGATCTGGTTCTTGTTCCAGAAACAGGTCACGGCAGCGGACGTGATGGTGATGCCACGCTCCTGCTCCTGCTCCATCCAGTCCGTCGTCGAGGCGCCGTCGTGGGTCTCACCGATCTTGTGGTTGACGCCCGTGTAGAACAGGATGCGCTCAGTGGTCGTCGTCTTGCCGGCATCGATGTGAGCCATGATGCCGATGTTGCGGACCTTGTTCAGGTCGGTGAGCACTTCCTGTGCCACGTGGTTCCTCCGAAGTTTTTGGTGAGTGAATGATTGTGAACCCCGCTGATCGAGCTTGTCGAGATCCGGCCCTGCGACAAGCGGATGCTCGGGGAGCGTGCCTGCGTAGGACGGTCTCGACAAGCTCGACCAGCTAGAACGGGTTACCAGCGGTAGTGCGCGAAGGCCTTGTTGGCGTCAGCCATCTTGTGGGTGTCTTCGCGGCGCTTGACTGCGGCGCCCAGGCCGTTAGACGCGTCGAGGATCTCGTTGGTGAGACGCTCGGTCATCGTCTTCTCGCGGCGACCCTTGGCGTAGGTGGTGAGCCAGCGCAGCGCGAGGGTGTTCGCGCGGTGCGGCTTGACCTCGACCGGCACCTGGTAGGTCGATCCACCGACACGGCGGGAGCGGACCTCGAGGGTGGGGCGGACGTTGTCGAGTGCCTTCTTCAAGGTGACGACGGCATCCTGACCATTCTTGGCCGCAACGGCCTCGAGTGCGTCGTAGACGATGCGCTCAGCGAGCGCCTTCTTGCCGTCGAGCAGGATCTTGTTGACGAGCTGGCTGACGATGGGGGCGCCGTATACAGGGTCGCTGACCACGGGGCGCTTGGGTGCTGGTCCCTTGCGAGGCATTACTTCTTCTCCATCTTCGCGCCGTAACGGCTGCGAGCCTGCTTGCGGTTCTTGACAGCCTGGGTGTCGAGAGCGCCGCGGACGATCTTGTAGCGGACACCGGGGAGGTCTTTCACACGACCGCCGCGAACCAGCACCATCGAGTGCTCCTGCAGGTTGTGGCCTTCACCGGGGATGTAGGCGGTGACCTCGGTGCCGTTGGAGAGCTTGACACGGGCGACCTTGCGGAGAGCCGAGTTCGGCTTCTTCGGGGTGGTCGTGTAGACGCGGGTGCAAACACCGCGCTGCTGGGGGTTGGCCTTAAGGGCTGGCGCCTTGGTGTTGACCACCTTGGGAGTGCGACCCTTGCGGACCAACTGCTGAATAGTTGGCACTACTTGTAACTCCTTGAATTGACTGCACGGTGACAGTTACTGCTGCATTTGACTCTCGATCCGGATGTCCGGACCGAGTGCCTGTGGACCCACCAACAGCACAGAAGGACTCTGATTTTGGTGAGGTGGGTATGCCGTGGGGGCCCCCGCGAATCGTCAGATATCGCAGTTCGAATACTCAGCCCTTCGGCCAGGAGTTCAGACCCAATTCCGGTTGGTGCCGATTACAGGCGATCCTCCGTGTTTTGGGCACGGCGTGATCGCACAACAAAGCGCACACCGGAAAATACTATCCGCTGGGGTGGCGGCGGTCAAATGGCGTCTCGGCAAGCTCGACCCCGCTTAAGGGCTCGACCAGCCTGGAGGCTAGGAGAAACCGAGGGGCTGGTTGTCGAGTTCACGCTCGTATGCGGCACGGGCTTCGAGGTTGCGCTCCTTGACCTTGCGGCCGCGGGAGGCGATGGGGGCACCAAACCAGATGGTGACTTCACGGGCCAGGATGGCGGCGACGATGAGGGGCGCGCTCAGGGCCAGCTGGCTGAAGGCCTGGTTGGCTTCTGTGGGCGTCATGCCGAAGAGTCCTTCGAGCAGGAGAATAATCCCGATCGATAGGAAGTAGACGGCCACAGCGAGAAGGAAGCTCGAGAGTACCCAGGCCACCCAGCTGCCGCGATTCACCACTAGCGCGAACATCACGAACATCACGAAGAACACCGCGACCGGAACCCAGAAGGCACTGCTGCTGATAAACCCGAGAATGGACCCTCCGAAGGCGTTCTGCGGCCGGACGAGCAGCATGATCAGCGCGATCACCGCCGCCAACAGGACCGCGAACACTAATGTCCCCAGGAATGCGAAGAGCAGACCGAACCCGCGGTTGCCCTTGGCCTTCGGGGCAACCGGCGCAGCCACGTAAATCGTCTGGGGTCGCGACGCCGCGACTACCGGCTGAGCCTCGACAGTGCGCGGCTCGTCGATGTGCTCGTCATATCCCGCGGCCTCCGTGGTCTCGAGCGGCGCCTCCTGCTCGGGGGCGGCCGTCTCGCGCACAACGGGGGTCGGCTGCGGAGTGGCCGGCTCGACCAGGGGAACCGGCTTCTCGTCGACCTCAGGCGTTGCACCAACGGCGGGCTCGGCGGCCGGGGCAGGCTCGACCAGGTCTGGCGCGGCATCCTGAACTTCCGGATGCTCGGTGGCGACACTATCGAAAACCGGGGTTTCCTCTTCACCGGATGCCGATGCCTCGCGTTCGGCAGTTGCTTCTTCAGCTGCGGGGCTCGCGGTACCGTTTGCCACCTCGTCGTTGTCTCTAGGTCGGGTTGGGTCGCTCACAGAAAACTCCTCACGGGCCGAAACGGCCATCGGTGCAGTGGGACCACTGTAGCAATGCCACTCGAACGAGGGACATTTCGTCAGCTATCCGGCTGCTGCGGGTGCTTCCGTCTCGGTTGCGGGCGGTGCCGGAATCTGGCTGGGCTCCAGCAAGACGAACACCTGACCTGTTGTGTTGAGAATGACTGGCGAGTCAGCGGACATGATGCCTTCGGTAAGGCTCAGGTCGTGGACCAGGAATAGGCGTTCACCTGCCTGAACATCGGCAACGAAGTTCATGGCCTGCGCATACGTGCCCGTGACCGTCATGTTCACAGAGATCCCGAGAAAGTTGTCACTGGTGACGCTGTTCGCCGCGGCGGTGAGTTCCGGATCAGTCGGCGCTTCCTCTGAGGGAACATAGGCAATGGGATCGGTGACGGTGATCGAGGTAATGATGACGCCGTGCGCGATGGCCTTCGCGTTGAGCTGGCTGATGAGGTCGGGCAACGCCGCAGCGTTGGGCACTGCCACCTGGAGTGCCGCCAACTGCTCCTCGAGCTGGTCCATGTCTTCGAACTGCTCCTCGAGCGCGACGAGGGTGGCCTCATGCACCGCGTTCTGCACTTCGACGGCCTCCCTGTCGGTGTTCGCCGCGCTCGCCTCGGTGAGCTTCGGCGAGATGCCGAACAGCCAGGATCCGACCAGCAAAGCAGCAATGAGCACTATTGCCCCCAAGCTCCACAATCTGCTTGTTGACATGGTCACTCCTCCTCTTCTGTGGCGGGTTCGCCATCAGCACTGGGGGCAGCGTCATCTTCGCCCTCTGCTGGGGTGGTCTCTTCCGGCACTTCTTCGAAGAACCGCCTCTCGAACGCATCCGCGTTGACGTTGAGCACGACGTTGGCCATGTAGACGCCTTCCTGCAACGTGATCGAGGTGACCGTGGAGTCGGCATATCCGCGCAGCCCGCGAAGAGCCACCATCCACTGGTCGATCTCGGCGAGGCCGGGGCTGGCTGCGCTGAGCGACAGGCTGGCCACTCGTTTCGTCTGCAGCGGAACGGTGAGTTCTGGCGGCACCTCGAAGGCCGACACTGAGTCGACGGTGAAGGTGGTGATGGAGACGCCGGCGGGCACCGTGCCCTGGACGGCCGCCAGGTATTCGCGCCAGAGCACTTCGGCTGCAGACCCAACCAGGCGTGCATCCTCGACAACCGCGAGCTGGTTCGCTGCTGCCCGTGCGTCCGAATACTTCAGCTGCTCCTGCAGCAGTTCCTGGGTCCTCGACTGCTCTGCGGCGAGGCGTTCCTGGCTCTGCAGGGCAAGGGTGGTCGCGAAGACGTATCCCCCGGCACAGAGCACCATGACGAGCACCACGAGGGCGAGCAGCACCCGCCGTGACTTGCGGGCCTGCTTCGCGGCCTTGATCTCTGGCGGCAGAAAGTCGATTCGCGGCTCGCCGCCAACGATGATCCCTGCGGTGTTGCTCCGAGTGCTCATGCTTTGCTTCCCAACGCGAGGCCGAGCGCAATGGTCATCGCACCGCGGCTGACCGATTCGTTCTTCTCTGTGGAGCGCATCATCTTGACCCCGCCAAAGGCGTCATCCGAACTGACCGGCACCCTGGTCAGTTCGCCTAGGGCAGACTCGAATCCGGGCAGCTTCGAGCCGCCTCCGGTCAGGACGATTCGCCCGATGGTCTCGTCTTGGCGAGCGTTGACATAGTAGTTGAGTGTGTTGCGCAGCCCGTTGAGAAGCTGGCCGGTGACCTCATGGATGACCTCGACGGCCGGCCGATGCTCCGGCGCAACCCCGGTCGTGATGATGCCGAGCACTCGCTTGGCTTTCTCGGCAGTCGCATTCGTCATGTCCAGTCGTGACATCAGCGCCTTGGTGATCTCGTCACCGCCGGCCGGAATAATGCGCACGAACTGGGGCACACCATTGGTGGCAATGATGACATTTGTCGTGGTCGCACCGACATCAATCAACGCCACGGTGCCTGCGGTGGCCTGCCCTCGCATGTGGGCACGAGTGAGGGCGAACGGAATGAGGTCGACCTCGACCGGGTTCAAACCCGCCAGCTGGGCTGCTGTCACGTTCGCCAGTACTGCCTCTTTCACGGCGGCGACGAGCAGACCGTGTACCACCGGGCCACCCTCACTGGTTCCCTCGGCGATCGGGTAGAAGTCGAGAATCGCTTCAGCCACAGGCACCGGCAGCATATCCTGCACCTGGAACGGCAGGGATTCCCGCAACTGCTTCATCGGAACCTTCGGAACGGTCAGATCTCGAGCGAGCACCCGCTGGTTGCCCATGCCGAGCACGACATCCTTACTCTTGAACCCGCCATCGAGCCACAACCGCTTGAGTGCCGCGGCCACTGTGTGCACTTCGATGACGTCGCCGCTTCGGGCTGCGCCCTCTGGGAGCGGAACTTCATGAAAGCGCGCCACCGTCGGATGGCTGCTTGCCGCATCCATTACCTCGACCGCGCGAATCGAATCGTTTCCGATATCGATGCCGACTATCCCCTTGGCCACGATTTTTCCTTCTTCCCCCGTGCTGTCAGCATCCGCTGATTACCCCAGACCAAACAATGCCAGATATCCGGAGGAAATAATGTCCCCCCAGAAAATTCCCACCCATGCACCGGCGAGCATCCACGGCCCGAACGGGATGCCGGACTTGCGGTCGGCGCGGCGAAGCACCAGCAGGATGATCGAGAATACGCCGCCGAGCACGAAGGCGGCGAACGCACCGACCGCCAGCGGGCCCCAGCCCAGCCAGGCGAGGAACAGGCCGAGCACGCCCGCGAGCTTGACGTCGCCCAACCCCATTCCGTTCGGGTAGGCCAGCGCCATCAGCAGGTAGGCGAGGAACATTGCTGCGCAGCCGATTGCCGCACGCAGCATGCTGTCATAGTCCGCTACGAACAGGCTCGCCGCGGCGAGCAGCGTCGCGCCGACCACGTAGGCAGGCAGCACGATCTTGTTGGGCAGCTTGTGCACATCGAGGTCGATCAGCGTCAGCGCGACCGAGATGGCGGCCAGGTACAGGAATGCGACCAGGGTGATCATCGTCGCGGCATCAAGCCCGCTCGCCGAGGCCGAGATGGCTCCCCCGCTCATCACCCACCAGGCGACGGCGGCGAAGAACCCTGCAACGCCGAGCTCGACCAGGGGATACCGCGCCGAGATGGCTTGCGAGCAGTCGCGGCACTTGCCACCCAGCACAAGCCAGGAGACGACGGGAATGTTGTCCCGCCATCGAATCTCATGGCCGCACTTCGGGCAGGCGCTCGGTGGCCGGCTCAGCGACTCTCCCCGCGGTAACCGCCAGACAACCACGTTGAGGAACGAGCCAATGAGCAGGCCCATCCATCCGGCTGCGCCCGCAAACACCCCGACGACCATCAGGGGTTCTCGCGGAAGGTGAGGCGATCGCCCAGCTTCATGCCGGTCTTGACCGCCTCCGTCAGTCCGCCGGTGAGGTCGATGCCGGGGATTCCCACCTGCTTGAAGATGAGTTTCGCCTGCTGCTTGAACTCGACCTCTCCGCCGTACATCTGGCCCTGGAACCCGTCTCGCTCGCTGGTGACCTTGCACGGCGTGTAGATCATCGCCGCAACTTTCGGTGAGAAGTCGGTCTCGTTGGTCAGCGTGATATTTCCGGTGAGCCCGGTCGGTGGCGTGCAGGTGGGCGCCAGGTCGGCCACATCGTCGGGCACAATCACGGCTATCTTCCGCTCTATCGAGGATGCGAAACCCAGCTTGTCGAAACGGAACTCGTGCCCCAGGAAAACCAGGTCAGCGTTGAGCGGGATCGTGTCGAAGTTGTTGAGGGTGACGACCGGGGACGTCGCGCACTTGGTCATGAAGTTGATAACGGTGTTGTGGGTGTAGCTCGACAGGTTGGTCCACTGCGTCGTGGTCTTGTCGATGGTGCACGGGCCGGTCCAGTTCACGACGTTGTAGCCCTGCGCGCTCCAGTGGGCTGCGGCGCTGGGGACGTCAGACCATTCGGGAATCTGGGGTGGTGCCACGGTTGCCCCGGACTGCACGATCGCCCCGGGCTTCGTCAGGGTGTTGCCGATGGACGTCGCGACGCCACCGGCGCGCATGTCGCCACCCAGCACGCTGTTCCTCACGGTTGCGTTGCCGGTGACACTGATGTCCTTGGCTATGTCGCTCGAGTTCTCGGCCAGCAGGTTGCCGTTGATGTGCACCTTGCCGGTGACCTTGCACTTCTGCAGGTCCGCGTTGCCGTTCCCCATGATGAGGTCGCCACCGATGACCGCGTTGTTGCTGCAGGTGACATCACCGTTCTTGATCGTCACCGAGGTCGCGACACTGTTGTCCTCCGAGGTCAGGTTGAATGACTTCAGGATGCCGGTCATGGTGTGCGCGTAGACGGCGGATCCGACGATCGGCACGTTGGTGTAAACCGGTTCATAGGCGAACACGGATTGCACGACTTCTTCATCGCCGGCCGATACCCCTGCCGCACCTTTCGCCTGGGCGTAGCCGGTGGAGGTGACCCGCACCTGGGTCGCGGTGGCGGTCGGACAGCCGGCGTTCCACCCGGCAGCCGTCTTGTACTCGACCGTGGCCGTGTAGCGAGGGGTCGTGCCGGCCGGTGACGTGAACACCCCGGCAACGGCGGCACAGGCGCCTGGGGTACGGAGGCCGACCGTTCCCACGTCCATGCCTGCTTCTGCTGAGGCGAGGCCCTGCACGGATGCCCGAGCGGAGCTTGAGACCCCGAGTGATTGTGTAGCGCTCACAGTGACGGTGACGGCGACGAGGGCGAGCACAGCCATGACCCCGATGACAGCGATCAGAGTGCTTCCGTCTTCGTTCCCAGGGTGCCGTGGCCGCAATTTGTCTAGAAACATCTCTCTGTCACTCCCGTCGGGACTTTCTGGCGGCTGACCGCCGTGGTTTCCACCAGCACGGTACTACCCCGACCGACGGACATTTGAAGGGCCACCTCCACCTGCGTGGTTCCGGTGGCCACGAACACGGGTACCGGGGTGCCACTGGAGTCTGCGGTGAGAGTGGCATCCGTACCGAGCAGAATCCAGTTGGAGAAAGCACCCGCCTTGCCTTCGATCCACGCCGGGACCATGGAATCGGTGGCGGGAGCTACTGCGCTGCTCGCGGCATAGCGGGTGGTCCTGACCTCGCCATCGCCGAAGTACCAAGCCTCACAGTGGGTGGTGGGTGGCGTGGCGAGGGCGTCGTCGAGCCGGTGCACCAGGAGGATGCTGGGATCCCCGGGAACCGCCCGCAGGTCGATGGAGCTGCGCACGCCGGTGGCAACCGAATCTGCGACGAGCGCGCCGCCATTGGTCGAGGCGGATGAGTCGGTCACCACGCCCTGCGCATTCAGCGAGCTGATCAGCAGGCCGCCGACGATGCTGAGCACCAGCAGAGAGAGGATCGAGTAGACGAGGAGCTCGATGAGCGTCATGCCCCGGTCGCTCGAGTCGAGCAGGCGCTTCACGGGGATTCCACCATCACGTTGGTGACAGCCGAGGCGAGTGCAGCGCCGCTGACGGCGTTGGTCACTTTCGCAGTGACCCGCACCACTCCGGGGAAGGCTGCCGGGCAGGTTTCGACGGTGATGCTCGGGCGATAGGTGACACCGGCGGGGCCGGCGACGTCTGCTCCGGTTCCGCCGAGTGCCTGCACCTGTGCGCAGGTGGGGAGCGCCAGGGCGCGAACCCGGTCGATGTCCTGGCTGACGAGCTGGATGGCCGTGGTGACAGTGGTGGTCACCTGGGACGCCTTCATCGCGGTAATGAGCAACGGAAGCGCCGAGATCGACAGCAGCCCGAGAAGGAAGATGGAGACGATGATTTCGATCAGGCCGAAACCGGCATCCGAGCGCGGGGTATCGCTGATCGTGTGGAATCGCTGGTTGTCCATACGACCGAGACCCCCTCTCAGATCGTCGTTCTTCGGGTGAGTAGAGCAATGTGGGGCGCCGCGCCGCGACGCCCCACACTTGACGACCTAGTCTGCTAGGGCTTTGGCGTGAACACGCCGGCCGCAGAGCACGTGCCTTCTTCGACCTTGCTCGTGTTGTTGTCCACACCGAAGACCTTGCCGGTGTCGGAGGTGGATGCCAGGCAGAAGACACCGGTCTTATCCAGCACGGCCGGCGTAATCGCAATGGGTGCAGCCGTGCTCGTCACAAACCCGAAGGGCTTCAACGTGGCTGGGGTGGCGCCTGCATAGTTGCCGTTGTTGTCCGTTGCATACGAGATGAGCGCGACTTTAGCGTTTGCAACGTCACTCTTGGCTGCCGAGTCCTTGGCCTGGTCCTGCTGGCCGAGGAACACCGGAATGGCGATCGCGGCGAGGATGCCGATGATGAGGATGACGACGAGGAGCTCGATCAGGGTGAAACCCTGTTCATCGTTCTCGATGTCCTCACGCTTCTTCGCCATGGCTGCGTGGATGGATGTGATCATGATTTATTCTTCCTGTCGTAAAGGAGATTCGGACAGGTGGCCCCCAATGAAACTGACCCCCTGCGGCAATTATGCCTTGCCTGTTGCTCCATTTGCAGCCCCCAAGGGGGGTTCCCCGCGCGCAACACACCCCCAGTTGTGGGGGCGGGAGAATCGGTCCTACTGCACCTGTTCGAAGATGGTGAAGATCGGCAGATAGAGAGCGACGATCATCCCGCCGATGACGAGGCCGATGAAGCCGATCATCAAGGGCTCGATGAGGGCGGTGAGCTGCTCTGCCGTCGACTCGACCTCCTGGTCGTAGAAGTCGGCAATCTTTCCCAGCATGGTCTCCAGCGCACCGGAGTCTTCGCCGACCGCGATCATCTGCGTCACCATCGAGGGGAACACCGGCTCGAGAGCAAGCGGACCCGCAATCGATTTGCCGGACCGAACCGAGTCGGCAACCTTCTTCAGCGCCTGTTCAATGACGTAGTTGCCGGATGTCTCACCCACGATGCTCAGCGACTGCAGAATCGGCACACCGGCACCCATCATGGTCGCGAAGTTGCGGGTGAAGCGCGCGATAGCAACCTTGGTGAACAACGCTCCGAACACCGGAATCTTCAGTCGCAGCGGGTCGACGACCTTGCGCACCTTCTCCTCGTTCTTGTTGGCGCGCCACCAGACATTGAACGCGATGCTGCCGATCAGCAACAACGGGCCCAGCCAGATCATGTTCTTCGACAGGACCACCAGCATCTGGGTGGGAAGCGGCAGCTCACCGCCCAGGTCGGCGAACATCTTCTCGAAGATGGGCACGATGAAGATCAGCATGCCGATCACCGCGACGACAGCCATGACCAGAACGGCGATGGGGTAGGTCAAGGCGGACTTGATCGTCGCCTTCAGCTTGACCTCGTTCTCGTAGTTCTCAGCAATGGAGACCAGCGTGCTCTCGAGGAAACCCCCGGTCTCCCCTGCCCGGACCAGGTTCACCATCAGCGGCGGGAAGACCTTCTGCTGCCGGCCCATGGCCGCAGACAGCGACAAACCTGCTTCGACCTCGGAGCGCACGGTGTCCAGGGTCTTTCCGAGAATCTTGTTCTCGGTCTGATCGGCGAGGATGGTCAAAGTGCGAATCAGCGACAGGCCTGACGAGGTCATCGTCGCCATCTGGCGGGACATGATCGCGAGATCCTTGAGCGACACCTGCTTCTGCATCCCGGGTATCGAGATCTCTTTTCGAAGACCGGTGCCTGTGCCCGCCTCAGCCACTGAAATCGGGGCGACTCCCATCGTGCGCAACTTGTTCAGGACCGCACTCTCACTGGCAGCCTCGAGGCGGCCCTTGACAACCTTGCCTGCTGCATCGCGCGCACGGTAGTCGAACTCTTTAACGGCAGCCATCAGAACTGCGCATCCGAGTAGCGGTCGCCGTAGTTGACACCGTCAGACATGGCACCGCCGAGGGAAGGCGCGTCCGTGCGGGTCACCAGGCGCTTCAGCACCTCCAGGTCGTGCGCCTTCTCCACGGCAGCGTCATAGGTGATCTGCCCGGAGTTGACCAGGTCGGCCAAGTGCTGGTCCATGGTGTGCATTCCCAGGTCGCGGCCGGCCTGCATGGCTGAATGCACCTGGTAGGTCTTTCCTTCGCGGATCAGGTTCGCGACGGCGTGCGTGCCGACCAGCACCTCAGTGGCCACAACGCGGCCCTGACCGCTCGCGCGCTTCACCAGCGTCTGACACACGACACCCTGCAAGGTGGCGGCGAGTTGCGCGCGCACCTGGCCCTGCTGGTGCGGCGGGTACACGTCGATGATGCGGTCGATGGTCTGCGGGGCATCCTGGGTGTGCAGGGTCGCAAACACCAGGTGGCCGGTTTCAGCAGCCGTCAATGCAACCGAAATCGTTTCCAGGTCGCGCAGCTCGCCCACCAGGATCACGTCAGGGTCCTGACGCAGCACGTGCTTCAGCGCGGCAGCGAAACTGTGCGTGTCATGGCCGACCTCGCGCTGGTTGACGAGCGCCTTGTGGTTGCTGTGGAGGAACTCGATCGGATCTTCCACGGTCATGATGTGGTCGGCTCGGTTTCGGTTGACGACGTCGATGAGCCCGGCAAGCGTGGTCGACTTGCCGGACCCGGTCGGACCGGTGACCAACACGAGGCCCCGGGCGAGCTTGGCGAAGTTGCCGATCACCTCAGGAACTCCAAGGTCCCGGAGACTCTTGATCTCGGTCGGGATCAGGCGGAATGCCGCCCCCATGTTGTTGCGCTGCCAGTAGAAGTTCACCCGGAAGCGCGCGTTGGCCGACAGCGTGTAGGCGAAGTCGAACTCGAGTGCTTCGTCGAAGCGCTCCTTCTGGGAGGGCGTCAGGATGCTGAGCAGAGCTGAAGTGACCTTCTCCGCGCTCCAGATGCTGGCGCCGACGATCGGCTTCAAGGCGCCATCCACGCGGATCATCGGCGGGGCATCCGCAGTGATGTGAAGGTCGGAGCCGCTCGTCATCAACACCTTCTGCAGTGCCTCATCGAGGTCGGGGTCCGGGTTCAGGTTCGCATCACGACGGGACTCGAAAGGCGTCGGGGTGTTACTGGGAGGCGACGGCTGCGGCGGTGGAAACTCTGCGGGAGTGAGCCCTGCGGGTGATGACATAGACGGTGCCTCCGTTTTCGGCTGAACTACAGGTTCGGCGTACGAAACCGCGGGTGCTTCCTCGGGGGTAGGCGTGGCATTGTAGGTTGCGTGCTCGGGGGCTGGCGCATCGGCGACGGGTGGCTGCGGGTTCACCGGATCCGCCACCGGCTGGTAGGAATCGAACGACCGAGCAACCGGGCCAGAGGTGACCGGCGACCCGGTGGGCGGGGCCATGGTGGCCATTGAGGCAACCGGCTGCGCAACTGGAGGCTCGGGCGGTGGTGCCTGCTGAAGCGAAGCCGCGTCCACAGCCGGCGCTGGTGCAGGGGTGGCGCTTTGTGGTGCCACGTTTTCCGGCGCCGCCTGTGGGGGTGGCGCGTTCCATAGGGCCTGGCTGACAGCATCCGAAACCGGAGGCGGCGAAGGCACCTCGACCGTCTGCGGCTGCACAGCGGTCGGGAGGAATTCGGCGGCAGGCGGAGGCGCGGGCGGAGCCGGAGGGGCCGGCGGAAGTGGTGCTTCCTTCTCCGCGAGCGGGACCGTCGGCTGGTTCGGCACGCTGGACGGGAGGTAGGCGGTTGGCTCGTAGCTCGGCTCGGTCGGGTTCACACCCGCATCGATGTCGACGGACAGGTCGAACACGTTCTCACTCATCTGCTAAACCACAACCCTCAAGATCTCTTCGACAGCCGTATGGCCGAGCAAAGCCTTCGTCCAGCCGTCCTGGCGCAACGTTGCCATGCCCTGCTGGACCGCCACCTTCGAAATTTCGATGCTGGATGCGCGTGCAACCGCCAGGCGCTCGATGTCCTCGGTCACGGCCATGACCTCGTGGAGTGCGATACGGCCGCGGTATCCGGTGTTCGAGCAGTGGTTGCAGCCGACCGGCTGATGCAGGGTCGGGGCGGGCTGCGTCGGGTCGATGAAGAACCCGAGCTGGGCGAGGCCCTCCACCGTGCTCTGGTACGGCTCCTTACAGCGATCGCAGAGGCGGCGAGCCAGGCGCTGCGCGACCACCGCGTCGAGCGCGGAACCGACCAGGAACGGCTCGATGTCCATCTCGATCAGACGGGTGATCGCTGCGGGCGCGTTGTTGGTGTGAAGCGTGGAAAGCACGAGGTGCCCGGTCAGGGAGGCCTCGATCGCGATCTGCGCCGTCTCCTGGTCGCGGATCTCACCGATGAGCACGACATCCGGGTCGGAACGCAGGATGGAGCGGAGGGCGCTGGCGAAGGTGAGCCCGGCCTTGGGGTTGACCTGCACCTGGTTGATGCCGGCCATCCGGTACTCGACCGGGTCCTCGACGGTGATGACGTTGACCTCAGGCTTGGCCACCGCGTGCAGCGTCGTGTACAGGGTCGTCGACTTACCGGAACCGGTCGGCCCGGTCACCAGGATCATGCCGTTCGGCTTGGTGAACGACTTGCGGTAGATCGCCAGGTTGTTGTCGAGCATGTTCAGGTCGGTCAGGCTCAGCGTCGTATTCGAGTTGTCGAGAATACGCATGACCACCTTCTCGCCCCACACGGTGGGGAGGGTGGCGACGCGGAGGTCGATTTGGCGGCCACCGTGGTTAACCGAGAGCCGGCCGTCCTGCGGCTTGCGACGCTCGGCGATGTCGATGTCGCTCATGATCTTCAGGCGGGAGATCACGCCATTCTGGATGGCCTTCGGCGCCCGCTGCATCTCGTGCAGCACGCCATCGATTCGGTAGCGCACGCCCATGTCGTGCTGGCCCGGCTCGATGTGGATGTCCGATGCCTTGTCCTGAATGCCCTGGCTGATCAGCAGGTTCACGAACCGCACGATCGGGGCGTCATCGACGCCCGGCTCGTTCTCGGCGAGCGTCACCTCCTGACCGGTGCTGGTGCTCTCCTCCTCGATCGCCGTAGTCAGCGAGCTCAGCTCGCCGTCAGCGCGGTGGTAGCGGTCGATGGCGGCCAGCAGGTCCTTGCGCTCGGCGACAACCATGGTGACCTGCATCCGCACGGCAGCGCGAACGTCATCTACGGCGAAGACGTTGCCCGGGTCGACAACGGCAAGAGTCAGCGTGTTGCCAATGGATGCGATCGGCAGCACCTCATGGCGACGGCAGATGGCCGCAGGCACCAGGGAGACCGCAACACGGTCGACCGGGTATTCGGTCAGCTCGACGAATGGGAGACCCTGCTGGGCAGCCTTCGCAGACGCGAAGTCGATGGCAGAAATCGTGCCATTCTCGACGAGCTGCCGGACTGACGCCTCGTCCCCCTTCCAACCGTCGACAATGTTGTCCATCGCGGTGATCGGCATGGCGCCACGGATGATAAGAATCTCGGTTAGAGATGACAATGCAGCCCCCTGCTATTAAAGCCCCCAGTAAACCTCAGGCAACAGCGGCATCGGGTTTCTTGACTATTCCCTGAGAGTGTCAAGTTACCCTAGCTGCGCCCGCATTGCCATACCCAGTATCGGGGGTCGTTGGCGTGCGACACACCGCGCACTGTCCACTGCTTCTTGAGTGAGATCCCTCAGAACGGGCTGAATGGTCATCCGGAAGCTCTATCTGGCGGATCTCAGCGCGCTGCCAGCACGTGGCGGATGCGGTGCACCAGTTCTGCAGGGTCTCTCAGGTCATCGGCGTTAACCTCCATGACGTACCAGCCGTCCGCCTCAAGTCGTGCGCGACGGGTCATGTCCTTACGGCGCTGCACCTCGTCACCGTGGTATCTGCTCTGGTACTCAATGACCATCTTCTTCTGAGGAAAAGCGAGGTCGGCGCGGTAGTGGTAACCGCCGGTGGTGGTGATCGGCCAGTTCACTTCGAGACCCGGGATGCGCGCCTGCACCAGGATCACCCTCAGGTGAGACTCTCGGCGCGACTCAGAGCGATCGTTCAGCAACTTAACGGCGACCCGGAGCTTTGGTTTACCGCGACGACCGGCAAACTGGCGCACAGCCTCGCGCAGCGTGCCGTGCGTGGTCAGCGGAAGGTCACGGCGAATGAGGAAATCACCGGCAGCTACCAGGTCGGGAAGCAAGAGCAGCTCGCCGAGTTGGCACCACACCTGCTCTGGCGCAGCAACCCTCAACCCACACCAGCTGCGCACGTCGTCGCTGCACACACTGAGCCGATGGCCGAGCACACCGTGACCCCGAGGCGGATGCTTGACTCGAGGCACTCCGACATGCACCACGGAAGACTGCTCCAGGCGGTGAGGCAACGGCACTCCGTAGAGCAGCGCCGCAGTGACCGAGCAGAAAAATGCGTGCTGCGGCATCCGCGGCTCATACGCTCGACAACGGTCGAGGATAGTCATGCTGTCCGCAGCCGATCTCACTCCGTAGAACGGGCGGTACAGGTCACGACCGCGGAGCCGATCGGGAGACAGCCCGGCGGCGGCACCCTGCGCGACGGTGAACGGTGCGCCCCTCAGTTCAGGGGGCAAGTGGATGCGAGGGGTCACCGCCCCATGATGCCGATCTTGCGAGGAGGCTCGCAGAATCCCTCCACAAGCACGGGGCAATGGGGAGGTGAGATCCCCCAGATCGGGCTCTACGAGCATCCGAAAGCCCGATCTGGGGGCTCTCACGGAAGGGGTTGAACGGCAGAAGGCCCCCGCCGGAGCGGGGGCCTTCTTTACGCGGTCACTTCGACAAGCTCAGTACAACGCTCGACGAGCCCGACCAGCGGAACGTTAGTTATACGTGCCGGGCTGGAAGTCGTCCGAGCTGAAGCTGTCGAAGTCGACGAAGCTCAGGTCGGCCTCGCTGAATCCGCCCTCATCCGTGAAGATGCGGTTCGGGTAGCGCTCAGCCTTCGCCTCCTCGGTGGCCTCAACCGACACGTTGCGGTACTTGGCGAGGCCAGTACCAGCCGGGATCAGCTTTCCGATGATGACGTTCTCCTTCAGGCCCATCAGCGGGTCGGACTTGCCCTCCATGGCCGCCTGGGTCAGAACCCGGGTGGTCTCCTGGAAGGACGCAGCCGACAGCCACGACTCGGTCGCGAGGGACGCCTTGGTGATACCCATGACCTCCTGGCGGGCCGAAGCGGTCTTGCGACCCTCGGTCAGCGCACCGCGGTTGAGTTCGTTGTATCGCTGGCGGTCCACCAGCTCACCCGGCAGCAGGCCGGTGTCGCCGTGGTCGACGACGGTGACCTTGCGAAGCATCTGGCGAACGATGACCTCGATGTGCTTGTCGTGGATCGGCACACCCTGCGAGCGGTAGACGCCCTGCACACCCTCGACCAGGTGCTGCTGCACGGCACGGACACCGCGGACACGAAGAACTTCCTTCGGGTCGATGGCACCGACGTGCAGCTGCTGGCCGAGCTCGACGTGCTCGCCATCCTCGATGAGGAGGGTGGCGCGCTTCAGCACCGGATACGCGATCGGCTCGTCACCGTTGTCCGGCGTGAGGATCAGCTTGCGGCTGCGATCGGTGTCTTCGATGGTGATCTTTCCGGCGGCCTCGGCGATCGGGGACGCACCCTTCGGGGTGCGAGCCTCGAACAGCTCGGTGACACGCGGCAGACCCTGGGTGATGTCATCGGCGGATGCCACACCACCGGTGTGGAAGGTACGCATCGTCAGCTGCGTTCCCGGCTCACCGATCGACTGGGCCGCGATGATACCGACGGCCTCACCGATGTCGACGAGCTTGCCGGTGGCCAGCGAACGGCCGTAGCAGGTCGCGCACACGCCGACCGCGGACTCACAGGTGAGTACCGAACGGACCTTCGCGTGCGTGATGCCACCAGCGATCAACTGCTGGATGAGCACGTCACCGACGTCGGCGCCGGCCGGCGCGACAACCTTGCCCTTGGAGTCGACCGCGTCCTCTGCGAGGCTGCGGGCGTAGAGCGAGTTCTCGACGTTGGCATCCGGGATCAGCACACCGTTGGCATCCGGGGACGCGACCAGGAGGTCGAGACCGCGCGAGGTGCCACAGTCGTCCTCGCGGATGATGACATCCTGCGAGACGTCGACCAGGCGACGCGTCAGGTATCCGGAGTCGGCCGTACGAAGCGCCGTGTCGGCCAGGCCCTTGCGAGCACCGTGGGTTGCGATGAAGTACTCGGCAACCGAGAGGCCTTCGCGGTAGCTCGAGATGATCGGTCGGGGGATGATCTCACCCTTGGGGTCAGACACGAGCCCACGCATACCGGCGATCTGGCGAACCTGCATCCAGTTACCGCGGGCACCAGAGGTGACCATCCGGTTGATGTTGTTGTTCTCCGGCATGTTGTCTTCCATCGCCTTGGCGACTTCGGCCGTTGCCTTGTTCCAGATCTCGATGAGCTCCTGGCGACGCTCGGCGTCGGTGGTGAGGCCCTTCTCGTACTGGGACTGAACCTTGGACGCCTGCTTCTCGTAACCCTCGATGATCTGGCGCTTGTTAGGCGGTGTCAGCACATCGGAGAGGGCAACGGTGACACCGGAGCGGGTTGCCCAGTGGAAACCGGAATCCTTGACGCGGTCAAGCGTCGCGGCGACCTCGACCTTGGGGTAACGCTCGGCGAGGTCGTTGACGATCGCCGAGAGCTGGCCCTTGTCGGCCACCGCCTCGATGTACGGGTAGTCGGCTGGCAGCGTCTCGTTGAACAGCGCACGGCCCAGGGTCGTCTCGAGGAGGTAGGGAACACCCTCCACGAAGTTCTCCGGGGTGGCACCCTCGGCGAAGGTCAGCCCGCTCAGGCGGATGCGAACCTTTGCGTTCAGGTCGAGCGACTTCTGGTCGAACGCGAGGATCGCCTCGGCGACCGACGAGAACGCACGGCCTTCACCTTCCACACCCTCCTTGAGGGTGGTCAGGTGGTGCAGGCCGATGATCATGTCCTGCGTTGGCAGGGTGACCGGGCGGCCGTCGGACGGCTTCAGGATGTTGTTCGACGCGAGCATCAGGATGCGCGCCTCAGCCTGCGCCTCGACGGACAGCGGCAGGTGCACTGCCATCTGGTCACCGTCGAAGTCGGCGTTGAACGCGGCACACACCAGCGGGTGAAGCTGGATGGCCTTACCCTCGACGAGCTGAGGCTCGAAGGCCTGGATGCCCAGGCGGTGAAGGGTGGGTGCGCGGTTCAGCAGCACCGGACGCTCACGGATGATCTCCTCCAGCACATCCCAGACCTGGGGACGGCTGCGCTCGACCATGCGCTTGGCGCTCTTGATGTTCTGGGCGTGGCTCAGGTCGATCAGGCGCTTGATCACGAACGGCTTGAACAGCTCCAGCGCCATCTGCTTGGGCAGACCACACTGGTGCAGCTTCAGCTGCGGACCGACGATGATGACCGAGCGGCCGGAGTAGTCGACGCGCTTTCCGAGCAGGTTCTGGCGGAACCGGCCCTGCTTGCCCTTGAGCATGTCGCTCAGGGACTTCAGCGCACGGTTACCCGTACCGGTGACCGGACGACCACGGCGACCGTTGTCGAACAGTGCGTCGACGGCCTCCTGCAGCATCCGCTTCTCGTTGTTGACGATGATCTCGGGGGCACCGAGGTCAAGCAGGCGACGGAGGCGGTTGTTGCGGTTGATCACACGACGGTAGAGGTCGTTGAGGTCGGAGGTCGCGAAACGGCCACCGTCCAACTGGACCATCGGGCGAAGCTCCGGCGGGATCACCGGAACGACCTCGAGAACCATGGCGGCCGGCGAGTTGCCGGTCTGCAGGAACGAGTTCACCACGCGCAGGCGCTTGATGGCACGGATCTTCTTCTGGCCCTTGCCGTTGGCGATCTGGTCGTGCAGGTCTTCGCTCTCAGCGGCCAGGTCGAAGTTCTGCAGGCGCTTCTGGATCGCCTCGGCGCCCATGAAGGCTTCGAAGTAGATGCCGAAACGGTCCTGCAGCTCGTGGAAGACGGAGTCTTCCGGCTTCAGGTCGCCGACCTTGAGGGTGCGGAAGTCTTCCCACACACGCTCGAGCTGGGAGATCTGCTCGTCGAAGGACTTGCGGGTCTGGCCCATCTCCTTCTCGGCGCCGTCCTTGGTGCGACGCTTCTGGTCGGCCTTGGCACCCTCTTCTTCCAGGGCGGCCAGGTCGGTCTCGAGCTTCTGCATGCGGTCGGCGACGCGGGAGTCGCGCTGCTTCTCCAGCTCGGCGATCTCCAGGCGGATCTCGTTCTCGAGGCCAGGCAGGTCAGCGTGACGGCCTTCCTCATCCACCGAGATGACCATGTAGGCAGCGAAGTAGATGACCTTTTCCAGGTCCTTCGGCGCCATGTCGAGCAGGTAACCGAGGCGGGACGGCACACCCTTGAAGTACCAGATGTGCGTGACCGGTGCGGCCAACTCGATGTGGCCCATGCGCTCGCGGCGGACAGAGGACTTGGTGACCTCTACGCCACAGCGCTCACAGACGATGCCCTTGAAGCGAACGCGCTTGTACTTTCCACAAGAGCATTCCCAGTCGCGGGACGGCCCGAAGATCTGTTCGCCGAACAGGCCATCCTTCTCGGGCTTCAGGGTGCGGTAGTTGATGGTTTCGGGCTTCTTGACCTCACCGTGGGACCAGCGACGGATGTCATCGGCGGTGGCCAGGCCAATACGAATCTCATCGAACGTAGTTACGTCGAGCAATTTTTCTCCTTGAGACAGAACGTGGAAAACGCGCAGTTAATGTGCGCAGGGGCCTGGGTCTAGATCTCGTCGATGGACGAGTTCTCGAACCGGGTGGAAATGTTGATGCCCAGTTCCTCAGCGGCGCGGAAGACTTCGTCATCCGTGTCCTTGAGGCTGACAGCCTGGCCGTCAGCGGACAGCACCTCGACGTTCAAGCAGAGGGACTGCATTTCCTTGATCAGAACCTTGAAGGACTCGGGGATGCCCGGCTCCTGGATGTTCTCTCCCTTGACGATCGCCTCATACACCTTGACGCGACCGAGGATGTCGTCGGACTTGATGGTCAGGAGTTCCTGCAGTGCGTATGCCGCACCGTAGGCCTCCAGCGCCCACACTTCCATCTCACCGAAGCGCTGCCCACCGAACTGTGCCTTACCACCCAGCGGCTGCTGCGTGATCATGGAGTACGGTCCCGTCGAGCGAGCGTGGATCTTGTCATCGACGAGGTGGTGGAGCTTCAGGATGTACATGTAGCCGACCGAGACGGGCTCGGGGAACGGCTCGCCGGAGCGACCGTCGTACAGGTTCGCCTTGCCGCTGGCGCCGATCATCCGGTCGCCGTCGCGGGTCTTGGTGGTCGAGTCGAGGAGTCCCTCGATCTCGGTCTCCAGCGCACCGTCGAACACCGGGGTCGCAACCTTGGTTCCGGGGGCAGCCTTGCGGGCTTCCTCCGGCAGTCCGGCGGCCCACTTGGGCTTGCCCTCGACCTCCCAGCCCTGCTTGGCGATCCACCCGAGGTGGGTCTCCAGCACCTGGCCGAAGTTCATGCGGCCGGGGATACCGAGCGGGTTCAGGATGATGTCCACCGGCGTTCCGTCGGCGAGGAACGGCATGTCCTCCACCGGCAGGATCTTCGAGATGACGCCCTTGTTTCCGTGGCGTCCGGCGAGCTTGTCGCCCTCGGTGATCTTGCGCTTCTGGGCGATGAACACGACCACGCGCTGGTTGACGCCCGAGCCGAGCTCGTCGTCGCCGTCCTGTGCGTCGAACACCTTGACGCCGATGACCGTTCCGGCCTCGCCGTGGGGAACCTTCAGCGAGGTGTCGCGAACTTCACGGCTCTTCTCGTTGAAGATAGCGCGCAGCAGGCGCTCCTCAGCCGACAGCTCGGTCTCGCCCTTCGGCGTGACCTTGCCGACCAGGATGTCGCCGGGGCGAACCTCGGCACCGATGCGGATGATGCCACGCTCGTCGAGGTCAGCCATCAGGTCCGGGCTGACGTTCGGCAGGTCGCGGGTGATCTCTTCCTTACCCAGCTTGGTGTCGCGGGCGTCGACTTCGTACTCTTCGATGTGAATCGAGGAGAGGACGTCGTCCTTCACCAGGTTCTGGCTCAGGATGATGGCGTCCTCGAAGTTGTGACCCTCCCACGGCATGAATGCCACCAGGAGGTTCTTGCCCAGTGCCAACTCACCGTTCTCGGTGGCCGGGCCATCCGCTACGACCTCGCCGGCCTCAACGCGGTCGCCCGCGCTGACAATGACCCGGTGGTTGTAGCTGGTGCCCTGGTTGGAGCGGTCGAACTTGCGCAGGTAGTACTCCTGCGTTCCACCCTCATCGAGCTGGATGCTGACGTAGTCGGCCGAGACCTCGGCGACCACACCGGCCTTGTCGGCGGTGATGACGTCGCCGGCGTCGATGGCCGCGAAGCCCTCCATGCCGGTTCCGACCAGCGGGCTCTCGCTGCGCAGCAGCGGGACAGCCTGGCGCTGCATGTTCGCACCCATCAGGGCGCGGTTCGCGTCATCGTGCTCGAGGAACGGGATGAGCGAGGTCGCGACCGACACCATCTGGCGCGGCGAGACATCCATGTAGCCGATGTCCTCGATCGGGAACAGGTCGACCTCTCCACCCTTCGAACGCGCGAGCACGCGGTTCTCGGCGAAGTGCGAGTCGTCGGTCAGCGGCGCGTTCGCCTGGGCGACGACGAACTCGTCTTCCTCACTGGCGGTGAGGTAGTCGATGGTCGTGGTGACCTTGCCCTTGACGACGCGGCGGTACGGGGTCTCGATGAACCCGAACGAGTTGATGCGAGCGAACGATGCGAGCGAACCGATCAGGCCGATGTTCGGGCCTTCCGGGGTCTCGATCGGGCACATGCGGCCGTAGTGCGAGGGGTGAACGTCGCGAACCTCGACGCCGGCACGCTCACGGGACAGACCACCCGGGCCCAGCGCCGACAGGCGGCGCTTGTGGGTGAGACCCGCGAGCGGGTTGTTCTGATCCATGAACTGCGACAGCTGCGACGTTCCGAAGAACTCCTTGATCGCGGCGACAACGGGGCGCACGTTGATCAGGGTCTGCGGGGTGATCGCCTCGATGTCCTGCGTGGTCATCCGCTCGCGAACGACGCGCTCCATGCGGGAGAGGCCGGTGCGAACCTGGTTCTGGATGAGCTCACCAACGGCACGGATGCGGCGGTTGCCGAAGTGGTCGATGTCGTCGATGTCGAGGCGGATGTCGACGGCCTTGCCGCCGCGGACGCCCTTGATCGTCTTCTGCTCGTCGTGCAGCGCAACCAGGTACTTGATCGTCGCGATGATGTCTTCCTGGCTGAGCACCGAGCTCGACAGGGGAGCTTCGATACCGAGCTTGCGGTTGATCTTGTAACGACCGACCTTGGCCAGGTCGTAGCGCTTCGGGTTGAAGTAGAAGTTGTCGAGAAGCGCACGTGCGGCTTCAGCGGCAACCTGCTCGCCCGGACGCAGCTTGCGGTAGATGTCCTTGAGGGCTTCTTCCTTGGTGAGGATGTTGTCCTTCTCCAGGGTGGCCTCAATGGACGCGAAGCCCTTGAACTCCTCGAGGATCTCCTCGCTGGTCATGCCGAGGGCCTTCATGAAGACCGTGACCGACTGCTTGCGCTTGCGGTCGATGCGAACGCCGACCTGGTCACGCTTGTCGATCTCGAACTCGAGCCAGGCGCCGCGGCTCGGGATGATGCGGGCGGAGTAGATGTCCTTGTCGGAGGTCTTCTCCTGGGCGCGGTCGAAGTAGACACCGGGGGAACGAACAAGCTGCGACACGACGACACGCTCGGTGCCGTTGATGACGAAGGTGCCCTTCGGGGTCATCAGTGGGAAGTCGCCCATGAAGACGGTCTGGGTCTTGATCTCACCGGTGAGGTGGTTCATGAACTCGGCTTCGACGTAGAGCGGGGCAGAGAAGGTCTTGCCCTTCTCCTTGCACTCGTCGATCGAATACTTCTTCTCTTCGAGGAACGGGTTGGTGAACGAGAGCTGCATCGTCTCGCCGAGGTCCTCGATCGGGGAGATCTCTTCGAAGATCTCCTCAAGGCCGGTCAACGACGGGAGGTCCTGGCGGCCGTCGGCTTTAGCCTGGGCGGCGCGCTCCTTCCAGATGTCGTTGCCAACCAGCCAGTCGAAACTCTCGGTCTGCAGGGCGAGCAGATCGGGAACAGTCAGGTTGTCGGTAATCTTCGCGAACGACAGGCGCGAGTGACCGCGGCCGTTCTTGAGAGTCCCTTTTTTGGATGAGCTGGTGGATGCGTTGCGCGCAGCAGCCAAGGAAATAACCTCCGGTGACCCCATGGGTCAATACATTCGTGCGATGCCAGTTTGCGGTGTGTGTTTTGCGAGACTCGCCAGAACCTGCATTGGGTGGATCACAGGGCAACACCCACTGACTGTTAACTACAGGAGCCAGTTGGGTACAGCATCCGGATGCACGGCCTACCGCAATATGAAGGCATAGAAATTCTGGGAGCGCAAAGATCAACTATAGGGCGAACATTCCGACTTGTCTACCCGGGTTGTTGACCTCTTTGCCGAATTCGGCTATAAGACCGGGATAGTCACGTTCACAGTTCGCAAACTCACAGAAACCGCACAGCGAGTCTGACAATACTCGCCGCACAGGCTCGGCGTGACGCGCGGGGCGATGGGTTGTGGACAGGCGGGAGGCCCGATCGTGAGAATGCCAGAAGCCAGGGGCGCTGCCAGTGAAGCGGTGTTCGACCTGTTGCTCGGCGGCACGGAGACGTCGACGTTGGCAGCCGGCGATGCGGTGACGGATGCCGTGGCCGGAACCCGGGACATCCTCCGCGATGATGACCTGCAGCTTGCCTTGTTCGTGCTCTACGAACTGCATTACCGGGGAGTCGACGGGGTCGATGAAGGCTGGGAGTGGCACCCCGGCCTGCTCGGCGTTCGCCGGATCATCGAGCACGCGTTCGAGACGAGGCTGCGGGAGGTCGTGCCGGTGCCCGAGGCTCCTGAGCCGACGAGGCGGGCGGTCGCCGACGCACTGTTCACGCTCACCGAGACGGATGCCGGACCGAGCCTCTCCCGCTACGTCGCCAGGTCGGCAACCGACGAGCAATTGCACGAGTTCCTGATCCAGCGGTCCATCTACCAGCTGAAGGAAGCCGATCCGCACAGCTGGGCGATCCCCCGGCTGGAGGGCGTCGCCAAGGCAGCCCTGGTCGAGATCCAGTCGGACGAATACGGCGGCGGCCGCCCGGAGCGGGTGCACCAGACCATCTACCGCGGCACGATGGAGGCGCTCGGGCTCGACCCGGAGTACGGAGCCTACGCCAACCGGGTGTCGGCGATCACGTTCGCGTCGACCAACCTCATGTCACTCTTCGGACTGCACCGCAGACTGCGCGGAGCCATCGTCGGGCACCTCGCCGCGTACGAGATGACCTCCTCGATACCGTGCAAACTGGTCAGCGCCGGGTTCCGGCGGAACGGCTACGACGAGCGGGCGACCCACTACTTCGACGAACACGTCGAAGCGGATGCCGTGCACGAACAGATCGCCGGACGGGACCTCGCCGGCGGGCTGGTCGAGGCAGACCCGCGACTACTCGGGGACATGATGTTCGGGGCGTCCGCCTGCCTCACCGTCGACGGCTGGACGGCGGGGCACATGCTCGAATCGTGGGAGCGCGGCGAGACCTCGCTGCGCCGGAGTGCGACGGCGGCTGCGGCATGACCGGCAGTTCTATTCCGGTCAGTATTGAGGCGTGTCCGAATGGGCCGCTGCTCTTGCGCGGCGACTTCGAGCTGGTTGACGCCGACGGCGAAGCGATCGAACCGGGAAGGCGAACCGTTGCGCTCTGCCGGTGCGGGATGTCATCGATCAAGCCGTTCTGCGACGGCACCCACAAGGCGACCGGGTTCCGTACGGACGACTAGATACGGTGGCGATGCCGCCTCGACAGGCTCGGCCGGTTTCGATACGCGCTGGCGCGCTACTCAACCCACAGAGTCGCGGTGCTTGTTCTTGTAGGCGAGGGCGCCGAGAGCCTCCCAGATCAGGCCGTGCGCATTGTTGACCGTGACATCCGCATGGTCATAGGCCGGCGCAACCTCCATCACGTCCATGGCGACCACGTTGGTGTCGAGCACGATCTGGCGCACCACCCGAAGCAGGTCGATCGGGGCGAAACCGCCCGGTGCCGGCGTGCCGGTGGCAGGGGCGAACGCGGGGTCGAGAACGTCGATGTCTATAGAGAGGTAGATGGCATCCGTTCCGTCGAGAGCCTCGGCGATGACATCCGCCATCACGTCCTTGACGCCACGCTCCCAGATCTCCTGCATCGGGTGGTGGCGGAGGCCGTTGTCGCGCATCCACTTCTGATCCTCTTCGCCCGGCCAGTAACCGCGCAGCCCGACCTGGATGAAGTTGCGGCCGGGAATCGCACCCGACTCGATCAGCCGGCGCATCGGGCTGCCGTGGCTGGCCAGGTTGCCGCGCAGGTTCTCCGCCGTGTCGGCATGCGCGTCGAAGTGGATCATGCCCACGTTGCCGAAACCGTGGTGCTCAGCGACGGCCGTAGCGGCAGGCCAGGTGACCGAGTGGTCGCCGCCGAGGATGATCGGGATGATGCCGCGGCTGGCCACCTCGGCGACCCGCTGGTGCATCGCCGCGCGCGACAGCTCCCACATGCCGTGGGTGACGATCGCGTCGCCGTAGTCGATCACCTCGAGATTCTCGAAGATCTCGATGCCGAGGTCGAGGTGGTAGGTACCCGGGTCGTAGGCGTTCGCGCGGAGGGCGCGGGGGCCGAAGCGAGCGCCCGGGCGGTTGGTGGTGCTGTCGTCCCACGGGCATCCGACGATCGCAACATCGGGCCGCCAGTCATCGAGCTGCTCGGGTTCGGTCAGGAGGGGGCGCATCCCGAACGTTGCCGGCCCCATATAAGAGGAGGCGTCGAGTTGGGCCTGCATGCCGGGTGCTACGTCCCGCTTCGGTGGGTTCGTCATCCGTTTAGTGTGGCAGGGTCGTAGGCATGAGCGAGAACCCGTCGATTGTGCTGAAGAACAGCGGGTACCGCGCCGTCATCGAACCGGATCGGTGGAGCCGAGGCAGCTACACGCTCATCGTCGACGGCACGCCGCAATCACACGTCAACGTCGACGACCCTTCGCAACTGTTCTTCGAATACGTGCAGCGCATCGGACACGTGATCGACCAGCTGCCGGATGGCCCGATCACCGCGGTGCACCTGGGTGCCGGCGCGCTCACCCTCCCCCGCTACGTCGAAGCGACCAGGCCCGGCTCGCGGCAGCAGGTCGTCGAACTGGAGAGTGACCTGGTCGACTTCGTTCGCGAGCACCTGCCCTGGTCGCGGACTGCACCCATCCGGGTCAGGCACGGAGACGCGCGTGCGGTGCTCGAGAAATTTCCGGCCGGGCTGCGGGGTGCCGTCGACCTGCTGGTCGTCGATGTGTTCGGCGGCGCGCGAATCCCCGCGCACGTGACCAGCCTCGAGTTCTACACGGCAGCCGCGGCCATGCTCGCGCCGGGCGGCGTGGTCTGTGTCAACATCGCCGACGGCCCGGGCCTGGAGTTCGCCCGAAGTCAGGCGGCAACCCTGCTGGCGGCGACCGGGCATGCTGCGGCTCTCGCCGAGACGCAGATCCTCAAGGGTCGGCGCTTCGGCAACGTGGTGCTCGTCGGCTCTGCGACTGCGCTCCCCCTCGAATGGATGCCGCGCCTGCTGGCCGGTGGACCGCATCCGGCCAAGCTGGTGTCCGGTGCCGAGCTGGTCTCCTGGATCGCCGGCGCACCGGTGGCGACCGATGCCACGGCCATCCCGTCGCCGCCTCCGTCGAAGAGCATCTTCCAGGTGAACCGCCGCGACTGACCCCATAGTGCCCGTTCCGGAGAATAGTGCCCCGCGGAACGGATGCAATTCTCCGGAACGGGCACTTTCGCGGGCGCATCCGGAATGATGGATGCATGCGCGGGCGGAGTGTGCGGGTCGGGGTAGTGCTGGCGGCGGCGCTCGCGGTGGCCGGATGCGGCACGACGCCGAGTACACCGACCGCGCCGCTGCCGAGCCCGACTTCGCCGCCCCCGACCAACACCGCGCAGGTGCAGCCGGGCAGCACCCCCACGGTCATTGCCTCGGGGTTGGATGCGCCGTGGTCGGTGGTGCGGCTGGCGAACGGGTCCGCGCTGATCAGTGAGCGCGACACTGCGCTCATCAAGGAGCTGACCCCGGATGGTGAGGTGCGCGACGTCGGCACGATCGCCGGTGTGCAACCACGCGGAGAAGGCGGCCTGCTCGGCATCGACGTACTCGAAAGCGGCGAAGGCCTGTGGCTTTACGCCTACTTCACGTCCGACTCCGACAACCGCATTGTGCGGATGCCGGTGGAGGGCGAGGCCGGATCGCTCAGCCTGGGGGAGGCATCCGTCGTTCTCAGCGGAATCGCGAAGGCAGGGAACCACAACGGCGGGCGCATCAAGTTCGGACCGGACGGCATGCTCTACGCGACCTCCGGTGATGCGGGGGACGCGTCCAGCTCGCAGGACCCGGAGTCGCTGAACGGCAAGATCCTGCGAATGACACCGGAGGGGGCCGCGTCGGCAGACAACCCGACGCCGGGCTCGCTCGTCTACTCGCTCGGTCATCGTAACCCGCAGGGGATCGCCTGGGATGATACCGGCCGGCTGTGGGCGGCCGAGTTCGGGCAGAACACCTGGGACGAGCTCAATGTGATCCAGCCCGGCCATAACTACGGCTGGCCGGAGGTCGAGGGGGCTGCGGGCGTCACCGGGTTCGACGACCCGGTCTACCAGTGGTCGACCGCTGAGGCGAGCCCGAGCGGCCTCGCCTACGTCGACAACACCTTCTTCCTCGCGGCCCTGCGCGGGCAGGCGCTCTGGGCGATCTACCCGGTCGACACGAGGGTGGATGCCGTGCCCTGGTTCACCGCGGAGTACGGCAGGCTGCGCGACGCCATCCCCGGCCCGGACGGCACCCTCTGGGTGCTGACCAACAACACCGATGGCCGAGGGAACCCGGCACCGGATGACGACAAGCTGCTCGAGATACGGCTGGTGGAGCAGGTCACGGGTTAACCTGAGACAGTAACGGATCGGGGCAGTACGTGAGCATCATCGTGGGCTATGACCCAATCACCCTTCGGGAGAAGGTCGACCTGCGGGCTGCAGGCGAGCGCCTCGACGAGATCGGTGTGCAACGCAACACCGAGGCCCTCAACGAGAAGGTGACCCTGCTTCGCCTGGTCGGCCGGCTGGACGAGGCCTGGGACATGGCGAATGATGCGCTGCGTCAGGCCCGGTTCTCGGGGGATCGGCAGGAACTCTGCCTGGCGCGCATCCGCCGCGCCCAGGTGCAGCACTATTTGGGCAAGCTCGATCCGGCGTTGATCGAGCTGACGTCCTGCGTCGATGAGGCGCGCGGCCATGACTGGGCGGGGGCCGAGGCTGCAGCCCTCCACGCCCGGGGTCTCGTCTATTTCGACCAGGAGGAGCTGAAGTCGGCGCTGCTCGACTTTCGTACCGCCGTGACCATCCGCGTGCGCATCGGCGCCGCGGCGGACCAGGTCGACGCCTCGATGGTCGCCATCGCGATCGCGGAGTCGTTCCTGGTCGCGTGACCACTCCTCCCCCGCCTGGTCCTGTGAGAGTGCGTGTCGTCCTGCGCCGTCTCAGGCTGAGCGTCGGCGCCGCCGGTTAGGGTCGTTTCGTGGCTGAGTTGATGCGAGTGAGGCGGTGGGCGGATGCCCTGATCGCGCTCCACCTGGACCCCACCGAGTGGTCATTCGGTTTCGACAACGCGAAAACCCGTGCGGGCCTCTGCAACTACACCCGCAAGCGCATCACGGTGTCGCGCTACCTGGCGGACCGCTTCGAGGATGACGAGATCCACCAGGTCCTGCTGCATGAGGTAGCGCACGCCCTGGCCGGTGCCAGGGCCGGGCACGGTCCGCAGTGGAAGGCGATCGCCCGGGAGATCGGCTACGTCGGCAAGCGAACCCATGACGGGCAAGTGGCCACCGAGTTTGCGCCCTGGGTCGGCACCTGCCCGGCCGGTCACGTGCACTACCGCTATCGCAGGCCAGCGCGGGCGTTGTCGTGTGGGAAGTGCTCCCGGCGTTTCGACACGGCCAACGCCATCCACTGGGAGAACCGGCGGGCTGCGTAAGCGTTGAAATGCTTCCTGGCGCTAGTAGCCTTCGACCGCCCTGGCCAGTTCGTCGACAACGTTCTTCCAGTGGCCGAGCATCATGTGACGCTCCCCCCGATCGGCCAGCTGCTCGTGATGGAAGGCAATCGTGGTTCCGGTTGCCGCCTCCTTCACCGTGACCTGCAGCAGTGTGTCGTGCGGCCAGTCATCCGGATGCCAGGTCAACCGCAGCTTGCGTCCCGGGGTGACGGTGCGAACCTCGCCACGCACGCCGTCATCCGTCTGATAATGGAAGCCCTTCTCAAGGTCGAGCTTCGTGTTGCCCAACCACAGCGCAAGACCGTCGCTGACCAGGTAGTCCCAGACGACCGCAAGTGGCACTGCCACCGTCTTTCGCACCCCGACCTCCCAGCCGGCGTCTTTGGTCAAACCAACCCGGTCACCCTTCGCATCCATGAGACCAACTGTATTCGCTGCGCTCAGCACCCAAGTGCAACCATTCGAGGTAAAGCTCGGCCGTATGGGACTGTTGGGGCGGCATCCGTAACCAGCTACCTTGGTTACATGGATTCTGCTGACCGCTCCCACCGATCGACCGGCCAGTGGCTGAACTCGGACAGCGGCACCCGCTGGTGGTTCGACTCGGGTTCCGTCAGCCTCGACTTCGGCTACGCCTCATTCATCAACCCGGCCGACCTGGCCGAGTGGCTCGGCCAGCGGTTCTCCCGGGTCGACGATTCGGCGACCGACCGAGAGTTGAAAGACGCCGAGGCGCTTGGGGACGCCATCGCGCGGGTGGCGATCGCGCGCACCCGAGAAATGTCAGCGACGCCGGAAGACGTGGACGTGATCAACCTCTACGCCGCCACGCCGGACATTCCGCCCGCCCTCACCGGCGGACGCCGACAGGCGGGCGCCGGGAAGGTGCGGGTCGCACAGGCACTCGCCTCGGTGGCGCGGGACGCCGTCGACCTGTTCGGGGAGCGCGGTGCCGGGCGCATCCGCAGTTGCGCCGCAGCGGACTGCGCGATGGTGTTCTACGACGACTCGCGCTCCGAGAACCGCCGGTGGTGTTCGATGCAGCGCTGCGGGAACCGGGCAAAGGTTCGGGCGTACAGGGCGCGTGTGGCTGGGTAGGTCACTGGCGGAAGACGGGCACCTCGTCGACCGGGTCGAGGTCGGGCATCCGCATGCCGAGTGCCATGCCTGATTCTGAGGCGCTGATGAGGTGCGCGGCTCCCCGGCGGAGGCTGGTGTACGCGGCGCACGCTGCTGCGGCCTCCGGCGAGCAGTAGTCGATCCCCACGGCGGCGAGGGCGTCAATGACGGCGCCAGCACCCAGGAGGTCTTCGACGGCAAACCGCAGACTGCCGTCACTGCGCTTCTCGCCCGCGGCAATCACCGCGACGGTGAACCGGTCGCCGCGCTCCCCTTGCTGGGACAGCACCCACTCGGCAACTGCAGCAGAGTTGCGGATGCCTCCCGCGACGACCAAGGGGAGAGACGGCAGCTCCCGCGGCGTGGCGGGCTGCTCATCGACCCAGATGATGACATCCGCGCCGTCGCCCACCGCCGTCGCACCAGAGGTTCCCCAGTCGAAGCGAACCTGGTACTGGGCCTGCGGAGTCATGGGACCAGATTACCGAGCCCGCCCGCCACGCGGCCCTTAGCGTCACACGCGGTCATTCAAGGGGGCGCGCGTCACTAAAGGGGCAGCGCCGCAAGGGTTACACGCGGGAGCCCCAGCTCCTGGAGACGCCCGCCGGGTTGCGCTGCTGCGGAACACCCCACGGGTTGTCGTCGCGCAGTGGCGGCGGCAACAGGTCCTGCGGCGCGCCCTGATAGGCGACAGGTCGCAGGAAGCGTCCGATCGCGGCGCTGCCGACCGAGGTGCTGGAGTCGTTGGTTGTTGCCGGCCACGGCCCGCCGTGTTGCATCGCCGGGGTGACGGCGACACCAGTCGGCCAGCCCCCGAACAGCACGCGGCCGGTGCTCTGGGTGAGCCACGACACCAGCTCCCGCAGTTCCGGGGTGTTCTCTCCGTCGGCGGCGTGCACCGTACCGGTGAGGTTGCCCTGGAACAGTTCGACTGCCAGCGGCGCAAGCTCAGCCTCATCGTCGTACTCGACCAGCACCGAGAGCGGTCCGAAGGCCTCGTCGAGCAGTGTCTCGTGGTGTTCACGGAGCACGGATGCCGGCACACTGACGATGGTCGGCGTCGCCCAGCCGTTGCCATCCTCATCGACGCGGACGTCGCCCTCAGCGATCACCGTGACGCCCGGCGTCGACAGGATCGCGTCGCGCCGACCGCGGTAGCCGGCAGTGATGCCCGGGTTCAGCAGGCGGTGCTCGTTCACCACCGAAGCGGCGGATGCGATGCGCTCGGCGAGCGCGTTCTGCCCCGGCACGAACAGGAATCCCGGCTTGGTGCACAGCTGGCCGGCCGACCCGGCAACACTGGTCACGAACCCGTCCACGATGGCGTCGGCCGAGGCCGCGAGTCCCGCGCGAGTGACGAAGGCCGGGTTGACACTCCCGAGCTCCCCGTAGAACGGGATCGGGGTGGGGCGCGCTGCTGCGATGTCTGCGAGCATCCGCCCTACCCGGATCGAACCGGTGAAGCTGCCCGCCTTGATGCGCGGGTCCTTCAGCATGTCGACCCCGGCCTGCTGCCCGGAGATCAGCTGGAGCACGCCCTCGGGCGCTCCGGCGGCGACCAGGGCATCCGAGACCACCTTCGCGGTTTCCACCGAGAGGCGCGGATGCCCGGAGTGGGCCTTGACGATGACCGGGCAGCCGGCCGCGAGAGCAGCCGCCGTGTCACCTCCGGCGACCGAGAAGGCGAACGGGAAGTTGCTGGCAGCGAAGTTCAGCACCGGTCCGACCGGGATGCGGTAGCGGCGGACATCCGGGCGCACGCCGAGCGCGAAGTCGGAGTCGGCCTCGTCGATGCGCACGTCGAGGTACTCGCCGTCGATGACGGTTTCAGCGAAAAGCTTGAGCTGCACCGCCGTGCGGTTCAGCTCGCCGGTGAGGCGTGCCTCGGCGAGCCCGGTCTCCTCCATCGCGGTGGCGACGAGGGATTCCCTGGCGGCGGTCAGGGCACCCGCTGCCGCGACCAGGGCGGTCGCCCGCTGCTGAGGCGTGGTAGCCGCCCAGAGGGGAGCGATTTCGGCTGCGCGGGCCGCTATGCGGTTCAGGTCTTGGGACATTTTCGTGGTGCTCCTTAGTTACTTCGACAAGCTCAGTTGGTCTCGACAAGCTCGACCCGCCTGACGGCTCGGTCCGCTTCAGGGTCTCAACCCGCAGAAATATCAGCTAGAACTGGAAGCCGGTGGGGAACGGGTCGGACGGGTCGAGCAGGTATTGTCCGATTCCGGTCACCCAGGCGCGGCCGGTGATGGTCGGCACGACAGCCGGGATGCCCGCGACGGTGGTTTCGCGCACCAGGCGTCCAGTGAAGCGCGAACCGATGAACGACTCGTTGATGAAGTCCTGGTCGAGCGGAAGTTCGCCGCGCGCCCACAGCTCAGCCATGCGGGCGGAGGTGCCGGTGCCGCAGGGCGAGCGGTCGAACCAGCCGGGGTAGATGGCCATGGCGTGGCGCGAGTATTCGGCCGTCGACCCTGGCGCGATGAACTCGACGTGATGGCAGTGGTCGAGTCCGTCGATCTCCGGATGCTGCGGCGGATTGGTGGTGTTGATCGCCTCCATGATCGCGAGGCCCGCCGCCAGGATCTCCTGCTGGTTGTCGCGATCGAAGTCCAGGCCGACGGCATCCAGGTCGACCATGGCGTAGAAGTTTCCGCCGAACGCCAGGCTGTACGGGATGGTGCCGTAGCCCGGAACGTCCACAGTGTCATCCAGCCGGACGCTGTAGGAGGGAACGTTCTCGATCGTCACCGAGTCTGCGTGGCCGTCGCTGACCGCCACCCGCGCGATGACCAGACCGGCCGGGGTGTCCAGGCGGATAGTGGTCACCGGCTCGACGACCGGAACCATGCCGGTCTCCACCAGCACCGTCGCCACACCGATCGTTCCGTGACCGCACATCGGCAGGCATCCGGAGACTTCGATATAGACGACGCCCCAGTCACAGTCGTCGCGTGTCGGCGCCTGCAGGATCGCACCGCTCATGGCGGCGTGTCCGCGCGGTTCGTTCATCAGGAACAACCGGATGTCATCCAGGTGCTCCATGAAGTAGAGGCGCTTCTCGTTCATGGTGGCGCCAGGGATGACCCCCACACCGCCGGTGATGACCCGTGTGGGCATCCCCTCGGTGTGGGAGTCAACCGCTGTGTACATCCGGCTGGAACGCATACTTAGACCTTACGGCTCGCGATGTAGTCGAGTGCCTTCTTCGTGTCAGCGGTCACCTGGGCGTGCTGCTCAGGGCTGAGCGGGCCACGCGGCGGACGGGTGACGCCACCGTAGGTCTGGCCGGTCAGGTCCATGGACAGCTTGATGGCCTGCACGAACTCGATCTTGGTGTCCCAGCGGAACACGGTGATCAACTGCTCGTAGATCTCGAACGCCCCGGCGATGTCTCCCGCCTTGACGAGATCGTAGATTGCGACGGCCTCCTTGGGGAAGGCGTTCGGGTAGCCGGCGAACCAACCCTGGGCGCCCACAACGAGCGACTCGAACAGCAGGTCGTCGGTGCCGCAGATGATGTCGATGTCGCACAGTTCACGAATGGCGAGGATGCGGCGGATGTCCCCGGAGAACTCCTTGATGGCCACAACTTCCGGGATCTCGGCCAGACGGGCGATGAGCTCTGGCGTGAGGTCGATCTTGGTCGAGAACGGGTTGTTGTAGGCCATGATGGGCAGCCCCACTTCGGCCACCTTCGCGAAGTGCTCGACGATCTCGTCGTCGTTCGACTTGTAAATCGTCGGGGGGAGAAGCAGGAGGCCGTCAGCACCGTCCTCCTTCGCGTACTCTGCCCACTTCTTCGCGGCGTGCCAGCCGGTGCCGTGCACGCCGGCAATGACGATTCCGCGGCCATCCACTGCCTTGACGGCAACCTGGATGACCTTGCGGCGCTCCTCATCGGTGAGTGCTTCGTACTCGCCGAGCGATCCGTTGGGGCCGACGCCGCGGCATCCGTTGTTCATCAGGAAGTCGACGTGCTCGGCGAACTTGTCGTAGTCGACGGCGAGGCCGGCCGGAGCGGACGGGTCTTCCTTGAACGGGAGGGTCGTCGCGACGACGACTCCGCCGAGGTCAAAATTCTTGCTCATGGTTTTTCCTTTCGTGGAGCCTTCACTGGCTGCCGTGTGGTGGTTTGTTGGGTAGTGGAAGCGCGGATGGGGGCGCTGGCCAGTTCGCCGATGCGGATCGGAACCGCGATCGGGCGCCGGTCGCTCACGGTGCCGTCGCTGAGTGCGGATCCGGGAGCCTGCTGCGCGAGGAGATGCTCGATGGTGCGGCCGCAGATGCGGCCCTGGCAGATTCCGAGCCCAGCGCGGGTGCTCAGTTTCAGCGACCGAAGGGACTGCGAGTCTGTGGCCGCGGCCGCTGAGCAGAGGCTCCCGTAGCTGACTTCTTCGCAGCGGCACACGATGGTTTCCGCCGTCAGCCAGGCCGGCCAGCCGCGTTTGATGCCGTGGGCGGCTTCAATGCGGGCGGCGAACCGGGAGAAGACGGTGCGCCTGCGTTCGAGCGCCGGGTTGGTGCCGGACGCTCCTGCGGCGTAGTGACCGGCGATGGCACCTTCGGCCAGGGCGAGGTCGACCCCGCCGATGCTGGTGAGTTCGCCGGCCGCGTACACGTTCGGGATGGTGGTCAGCTGACGCTTGTCCACCCGGACGAACCGGTCGGCGTCGAGTTCGCACCCGACGGCGAGCGCCAGTTCGAGGCGTGGCGTGAATGCGTGGCTGACGCACACCGCATCGACGGCGATGGTCTTCTCGGTTCCGGGAATCGGCACCCAGTCGCGGTCGAGCTTTGCGGTGGTCACCGACTCGACGTGGGTGGTGCCGTGTGCGGCGATCACTGTTCGCCCGAGCAGGTACGGGATGCGGTGCCTCAAGTGCCCGGCGAGGTATCCGGCCAGTTCCCATCCCTTGCCTGCAGCAGGGAGCAGCTGCCACGCCCGCGGCAGCCATCCGCGCACCAGCGCAGCGGTTCGATTGGCCTCCATGACAGCGACGACCCGGGAGCCGGTGGCGGCCAGCGATGCGGCCACCGGAAGGAGGAACGGTCCGGCTCCGGCCACGACAACACGCCGACCCACGGCGAGACGTTCCCCCTTGGCGAGTGCCTGAGCGGCGCCTGCGGTGAAGACGCCTGGCAGGTCCCAGCCCGGGAACGGCAGGGTGCGGTCGTGGGCGCCGGTGGCGAGCACGATGGCATCCGGCTGGAGCGACACGCGTTCCCGGCCGTGGCCGTCCGGCTCGCCGAGCACCGCGTGCACTGTCGGGCGCTCACCTGCATCGATCGCCCACACATGCGCGCCGAGGACGATCTCGCATCCCGGGTCAGCGGTCAGTTCGGTGGCCAGTGCCTGGAAGCGCGACCATCCGTGGTGCAGTTGTGCTTCCTTGCGCGCCGGGCGGTTCGGCGGGAGGTGTCGCCAGAACTGACCGCCCAGGGAGTCTGAGCTGTCCAGTAGCACGACGTCAGCGCCGGCGGCCCTGGCCGAGCGGGCGGCGGCAAGACCCCCGGGGCCCGCGCCGATCACGAGTACCCGGGTCATGCTGCGTCACCCCCCGGAAGCGGATGTTCGGGCAGCGGATGATGCTGAGTCGTCACGACGTCGCCATCCTTCGCCCTGCGCTGGCAGGCGCGGACATCCTCGACACCGTTGACGACCACCAGGCAGTCGAAACAGACGCCGATTCCGCAAAAGACCCCGCGCGGCCGGTCGTGCGCTGAGGTGCGACGGAAGCCCAGGCAGCCTCCGGCGAGCAGGACGCCGGCGATGCTCTGTCCGGCGACTCCGTGCACTTCGGACCCGTCGACTGTGATGGTCAACGGGGTCGGCTCCGATGGCTGGATCGGGTCGGCCGCGAAGGGGAGCAGTCTCGCGGCCATTACGCGGCCTCACCGAGGTGCGCCGCGAGGCTGGCACGGGCGGGCGAGTACGGCGCGACATCGAGCTCCGGTGCAGTGCCGGTCATCATTGCGGCGATAAGACTGCCGGTGACCGGCGCGAGGCCGATGCCCGCACCCTCGTGACCGGTCGCGTGCCAGAGGCCGGGCAACCGGTGGTCTGGACCGACCAGCGGGAGGTGATCGGGCATGAACGGCCTGAAGCCGCCATACGCGCGCATCACCTGGTGGGCGGCGAGGAACGGGAACAGCCTGAGCGCCTTGGCGGCGATCTCTGCCATCACCTCGGGTCGCATGGACGCGTCGAAGCCGATCTGCTGCCTGGAGGAACCGATCAGCACGGTTCCGGATGCCGTCGATTCGACGACACTGGATGTCTGCAGGGCGGCGTCATCCGACCCCACCGCACCGACATAGTCGGCGTCGTAGACCTTGTGGAAGATGCGGTGCCTCATCCTGGAGGTCACCAGCACGACGCCTCGGCGGGGGTGCACCGGCAGCATGACGCCGAGCGTCTGTGCCACCGTGCCCGACCATGGTCCAGCGGCGATCACCACAGCATCCGCCCGGAATTCGCCAGCCTCGGTGGTTACTCCAACCAGCGCGCCGTCGCGGCTCAGCAACGGCCCCGTGACTCTGGCGTTCTGCACCAGCCGAGCACCACGGCGCCTGGCTGATGCCAGCAGTGCTTCGGCCGCGACCACCGGGTTCACCTGGGAGTCCTGCGGGTAGAAGACGGCTGCCGTGATGGTGGGGTTGAGCTCGGGCTCCAGCGCCAGCGCATCCGCGATGGACAGTTCTTCGGCCAGTACTCCGGAGCCGCGCTGGCGGGTGGCGAAGGCGATTAGCGGCGCGGCGCCGGCATCCGTCGTCGCGACGACCAGGCCACCCTTCTGCTCGTACTCGATGGCGGGGAAGTCCGGCCCCAGTTCTTCGGCGAGCTCAGCCGACAGCTCGGGCCACCGGGCGGATGCGCGTAGCGCCATCTCCAGTTCGGCTCCGGGCCCCTTGTCGGAGACGAGGAGGTTGCCTTCGCCGCTGGCGGTCGTTCCGGAGACCGCTGTGGTTCGGTCGATGATCGTGACCGCCAGCCCGGCGCCGGCGAGGGAGCGGGCGCAGGCTGCGCCGACGATTCCGGCGCCGATGACAAGCACGCTGTTCGTCATGTGGCCCCCGCTCCTCCTCGTGAATGGATAATATGTAACATACTACAGGGCGGGAGCCTGGACAAGCTCGGCTGGTTTCGACCCTTCGACAGGCTCAGGGCAGGCCTCGCTTCGCTCGCTCGACCCGCTTAAGCACGCTCAGAGAGCGAATCTTGTCAGGCGCCGAGGTAGGCGTCGATGATCCTGGGGTCCGAGATCAGCTCGGAGGCCTGGCCCTCGAGGGTGGTAGCGCCATCCTCGATCACGTAGGCCCGGTCGGTGACCTTCAGCGCGGCACGGGCATTCTGTTCGACCAGCAGCACCGTCGTGCCCTCGTCGCGGATGTCGCTGATCACCTGCATGACCTGCGCCACGATCAAGGGAGCAAGTCCCATCGACGGCTCATCGAGCATCAGCATCTTGGGACCGGCGATCAGGGCGCGACCGATGGCGAGCATCTGCTGCTCACCTCCGGAGAGCGTTCCACCCTGCTGGCCTTTGCGCTGCTCGAGCAGCGGCAGCAGCTCATAGACGTGCTTGATGCGCTTGGCGATCAGCGCACGATCCTTCACCAGGTAGCCGCCCAGCTGCAGGTTCTCGAACACCGTGAGGGTGCTGAAGATGCGGCGTCCCTCTGGGACGTGGATCAGGCCGGAGCCCACGACGTCCCACGGCTTCGCCTTGGTGATGTCGGCTCCGTTGAAGCTGATCGATCCGGTCTGCGCACTGACCAGCGCGGATGCCGTGGACAGCGTCGTCGTCTTGCCCGCCCCATTGTTACCGAGAAGGGCGACGATCTCGCCCTCCTCGACGCGGATGCTCAGCCCACGCAGTGCCTGCACCTTGCCGTAGAAGACCTCGACGTTGTCGAACTCAAGCATCGCCATCTGCCCGCACCTCCTCGTCTTCGTCCTTGCCCAGGTAGGCCTCGATCACGGCGGGATTCGCCTTCACCTCGGCGGGAGTGCCATCCGCAATCTCCTTGCCGAAGTTCATGACGACGATGCGCTCTGAGACCTCCATGACCAGCCCCATGTCGTGCTCGATCAGCACGATTGCCGTTCCCAGGTCGCGGATGCGCCGGCACAGCTCGAGAAGGGACTGCTTCTCGTTGTGGTTGAGCCCGGCAGCCGGTTCGTCGAGCAGCAGCAGCTCGGACTTGCGGGCCAGTGCCCGGGCGATCTCGACCTGCTTCTGCTGGCCGTACGACAGGTTGCGGATCGGAACACCGCGCTCCCCCTTGAACCCGACGAAGTCGAGCCAGTGGTGGGCTTCCTCGGTGTACAACGCCTCACTGCGCTTGAAGCGCGGAGTGTGGAAGATGGCGTCGAGGAAGTTCTGCCCGCCGTAGAGGTGCATTCCGGCACGGACGTTGTCGAGCACCGTCATGTCGTGGAAGAGCCGCAGGTTCTGGAAGGTGCGCGAGACCCCGGCCTGGGCGATATCCGCCGGACGCTTGCCGGTGATGTCGACCCCGCCCAGCGTCACGCGGCCTCCGGTCGGCTTGTAGAAACCGGTGATGCAGTTGAAGGCCGAAGTCTTCCCCGCACCGTTGGGGCCGATGACGGCGATGATCTCGCGTGCATTGGCGCTGAAGGTGAGGCCATCGACGGCCTTGACGCCGCCGAACGCGATCTGCAGGTCTTCGACCACGAGTACGGCGCTCATCGGCTCAGTCCATTCTGGATCGCGGTGTTGTCGCGTTTCAGCTTGGTCCGCTCAGCCTCGGAGGCGTGTGGCGGCCAGAACCCCTGCGGGCGGAACACCATCACGACGACCAGGAGGATGCCGAAGAGGAGGTAGCGGTACTCGGAGAAGTCGCGGAGGAGTTCGGGCAGCAGGCTGATGACCAGCGCGCCGATCACCACCCCCTTCATGTTGCCCATTCCGCCGAGCACCACGGCCATCAGCACGAGGGCCGACTGCAGGAAGAGGAAGCTCATCGGGGAGACCGCGGTGAGGTGGGACGCGAACAGGATGCCACCGAAGCCTCCCCAGACTGCGCCGAAGATGTAGGCGAGCAGTTTCACCTTGTAGGTGTGGATGCCCATCGCCTCGGCGGCGTCCTCGTCTTCCTTCACGAACTTCCAGGCCCGGCCGAGGCGCGACTTGCCCAGACGGGCGGCGGCCAGCACCAGGCCGGCGACCACGATGACGGTGAAGTAGTAGAAGATCACCGGATGCTGGAAATCGATGTTGCCGATCTTCAGGATTCCGGGGATGCCGAAGATCCCGGATGGGCCGCCGGTGATCGTGAGGTTGTTGGCCGTGATCCGGGTGATCTCTCCGAAGCCCAGTGTGACGATCGCCAGGTAGTCGCTACGCAGTCGCAGCGTCGGCGCACCGATGATGAGCCCGGCCAGGATGGTCATCACGATGACCGCCGGCAGGGTGAACAGCACCGGTAACTCGAACATCTTCGACAGGATCCCCGCGGTGTACGCGCCCACTGCCAGGAAGGCGATGTACCCGAGGTCCAGGAGCCCGCAGTAACCGACGACGATGTTCAGTCCGGCAGCCAGCACGACGAAGATCGCTGCGGTGGTCATCACGTTCAATGCGTACGGCGTGGCGATGATGAACGGCATGATCAGGGCGATCGCGAGGGCGGCCCAGCCGATGTGCTTGTTCTCGAAGATGCGGGTCATCCAGACGCCGACACTGCCCTTCTTCTCGGGCGGCCGGTTGGTCACGATGCTCGCGGTCTTGTCTTCCATCGTCATCTCAGACACGCTCCGTCACTCGTTCGCCGAGAATTCCCGTTGGTCGCAGTGTGAGGAAGAGGATCAGCACCGCGAACGCGAAGGCGTCCCGCCACTGCCCACCGACCAGCTGTGAACCGAAGGCCTCCACGAGCCCCAGCACCAGCCCACCGAGCATGGCTCCGCGGATGTTGCCGATGCCGCCGATCACGGCCGCAGTGAACGCCTTGAGGCCGATGATGAACCCCATGAGGAAGTCGATCTTGCCGTAGTAGGCACCAGCCATGACGCCGGCTGCCCCGGCAAGGGCGGAACCGATGAAGAAGGTACGACTGATCACCGAGTTGATATTGACCCCCATCAGCAGGGAGCCCTTCATGTCGAGCGAGATCGACCGCATGGCCCGCCCCGTCGAGGTTTTCCTGATGTAGCGGTCGAGCGCGAACATCAGCACCGCCGCGATCACCATGAGGATCATCTGGGGCAGGGTGACGCGGGCGCCGAGGACCATGATGATGTCGCCGTCGAGTCGGATCGGGAACCCTCGCGGGTTCGGGCTCGCGATGGCGGCCACGCCGTACTCCAGGGCGAAGGATGCGCCGACCGCAGTGATGAGTACGGCTAATCGTGGCGCTCCGCGCAGGGGTCGATAGGCCAGCTTTTCGACGATGACACCGATGGTGCCGGTGAGCAGCATGCTGACCATCATCACGATGATGAGCGCGAACAGGCCCAGCGAGGTGGCGAAGCCGCCCAGCGAAGTGAGGATCGCGTAGCCGATGAATGCGCCGACCATGTAGATGTCGCCGTGCGCGAAGTTCAGAAGTTTGATGATGCCGTAGACCATGCTGTAACCCAGCGCGATCAGGGCATAGAACGAGCCGACGAACAGTCCGTCCCAGATGATTTGTGCCATAGCAGCCTGCTCCGTCGCAGAAAATCACGGCGTGACGCCGTGGCCGGTTCAGGTTTCGCCGGCCACGGCGTTACACCTCAGGTGGGTTTACTGCAGGTCGTCGAAGAGGACGAAGTCGCTGTTCTCCATGACCAGGATGACGAATCCGCCGCTGGCCAGGGTGTGCTCAGGCGTGAACGAGAGCGGCCCGGAGAACGCGTCGAACCCTTCCGTCGCCTCGAGAGCCGCGATGACATCATCCGTCGCCGTGCTGCCTGCCGACTCGATGGCGGCGGCGGCAAGGCGGACTGCGTCATAGGACTGGGTCGAGTACGGCTTCGGCTCCTCGCCGAACGCTGCCTCGTAATCCTCGATCCAGCTCTCCGCGCCCTCAATGGTGTTCGGGGTTGGCGTCATGGTGGCGTAGACGCCCTCAGCAGCAGCTCCGGCGATCTCCGCCAGGGTGCTGTCGGCGCTTCCGTCGGCGACCATGATGTCGCCCTCATAGCCAGCCTTGCGAAGCTGGTCGGTGATCAGGCCACCCTCCTGGTAGTAGCCGGTCCAGTAGACCATCTCCGCACCGGAGCCCACGATGTCCCGCACCACTGACGAGTAGTCGCTCTCACCGGCGTTCACCGAGGTGTTGAGAACGACCTCAGCTGCGCCGTCTTCGGTGATCTGCTTCTCGGTCTCGGTGGTGATGTCGACAGAGTAGGAGGTGTTGTCGTCAACCAGTGCGACCGTCGCGTAGCCCTGCTTCTTGATGAAGTCGAGCGCCGCGGTGGACTGCTGCAGGCCGGTGCCGTTGATCAGGAACACGGACTTGAGGCCCTCGTTGACGAGGTCCTGCGAGTTGGCGGCCGGGATGATCATCGGCACGCCGGCCTTGTCGAAGATCGGCAGCGTCGGAAGCGTGGCTCCCGAGCAGTAGCCGCCGACTGAGACAACGACCTCGCTGGAGACCAGCTTGTTCGCACTGGCGACAGCCTGCTGCGCGTCACACGCACCGTCGGCGACAACCAGTTCGAGCATCCGGCCGTCGAGCACGCCGCCGGCCTCATTGATCTCGTCTACGGCCATCTGGGCACCGTTGGACATGCTCGCGCCGGTGGGCGCACTACTGCCCGAGGTTGGCACGATCATTCCGATCTTGATGGTGCCGGTGTCATCGCCACCCTCGTCGCCGCCGCCGAGCAAACCGCCGCTACAGGCTGACGTCGTGAGTATTACCGCTGTGGCAATGCCGAGCATTACCCCCGCGCGCTTTGCGAGCTTCATTTTCTGCCTCTCCGTTGATGGTGAAAATGTGCATATTCCAGCGGCTGTGTCCGCGTCCTTGCACGTCCGGTACAATATTACATACTACAAAGCTGGGGGCAAGCGCCGTTATTGGCCCGTTATTCGGCCTCCGGGCCCCACCAGCTCAACACGTGGGCGAAGTGCGTTGCGACCAGCTTCTCCAACTGTTCGCCATCGCCCTGTTCCATGAGATCGAGCATTTCGTGGTGCTCCCGGCCAGACTTGCTGAGCTCGGGAGTGTTCGTCATCTTGGCCAGGCGTACCATCCTGGTCTGCGAGCGCAACTCCCTGACCATCGACACCAGTCGAGAGTTTCCGTGCAGCGCAAGCAGGCCCAGGTGGAAATCCCGGTCAGCTTCGAGAAAGGCGGTCAGGTTGCCAGCATCCGCATGCTCGCTGATCCGATCCGCCATCCGACGCCACGTTGGCATGTCCTCCTCGGAGATGGTGCCGGCCAGGGAGGCCATGATGGGAGCCTCCAGCATTGTTCGCACCTCGAGAATCTCCTCGAAATCGCGCTTGCTGACCTCGGTGACTCGAAAGCCCTTGTTCGGCACCGAGCGCACGAAGCCGCGCTGCTCCAGATCGAGGACCGCCTCGCGAACCGGTGTGGCTGAGACACCGAACTCTGCGGCCAAGCCCGGGACCGACACCATGGTGCCCGGAGCGAGTTCGCCCGAGATGATGGCTGCGGACAACGACGCGCCGATCTGGTCGCGGAGGCTCGCGGACTTCTCCACTCTCTGGATGGATGAGACAGCCATAGTTCTCCTACCGGGGTGTGCCGAGCGCCAGAAACCATTGGCTCGCACTGTGCTTTATAGTATGTGCCATACTGCCGGGTCGGTGGTTAGCCGCGACCAATGGTGCGAGCGGCAGTGCGGATGCGTTCTGGCACCGTGACCGTCACGCCGCGCCCTCCGACACCGTGAAGACGGCTTCGAGGTCGTCTGCATTGACCTCGATGCCCAGCCCGGGCGCCGTTGGAGCCGATCCACGACCGCCGACGGACCGCGGGTTGTAACCGGCGACGTGCCCATCGGTCCAGTCGTTCATGAACGACGCGTTCTGGAAATTCTCCGGGCGCGTGCTCGCAGCCAGGTGGCTGACGGCGGCCGTGACGATGTCGCCGCCCCACGAGTCCTCGACCGAGATCATCATGTCGAGATCCTGCATGAGGTCGCGCATTCGTGCCGCCTGGGTGAGCCCTCCGACGCGGCTGATCTTGATGTTGATCGACACGGCGCCCGCAACGTTCTTGGCGTGGAACACGTCCTGCGGGGTGAGGATCGATTCGTCGAGAACGAGCGGCAGCGACGAGTGCCGCATTGCGAAGATTGAGTCTTCTGTGCTTCGGCACGGTTGTTCGATGAACACCGGCAGGTCGGCCATCTCCCGCACCGCGACCTGCGCTGCACGCAGGTTCCAGCCGCCGTTGGAGTCGGCGACAATCAGGGTGTCCCGATCGGCCACCTCGACCACGGCGCGCGTCCTTGCCGCATCCTCGTGCGGGTCGTTGCCCACTTTCAGCTGAAAACGGTGGATGCCGGCGGCCTGACGTTCCGAGACGAAGGCGGCCATGGCATCCGGAGCCCTCAGCGGGACCGCCTCATACAGCGGAAAGTCGTCCTGCAGCACACCGCCGAGGAGCACCGAGACGGGCAGGTCCGCTGCCTTGCCGAGCAGGTCCCAGCAGGCCACGTCGATGGCCGCCTTCGCATACCCGCCACCCAGCAGGGTGTCGTTCATCGTGCGCTGGACGGCGGACAGGTTGGTGGGATCCACACCGATCAGCCGGGGCGCGAGTGTGCGAAGAGCGGCGCGCACCTCGCGCCAATGCGTCGGCAGGTACAGGTCGCCGAGGGGTGTGACCTCGCCCCAGCCCTCTATCCCCTCATCGGTGCGCACCCGCACGAGCGTGCCGACCTCGGAGGTCGCCGCGCGGTTACCCGACATGACGTATTCCCCATGGGCATAGTGCAATTCGTAGCCGAAACAGTCGATGGCCGTGATCTTCATTAATCCCAAACCTTTCCTTGCCGGCCCGCCGCTGGCGGGGCCAGTCGTACGGGCATCGGGTACCATTCTAATATGTGGCATATTACTGATGCGATAGCGGCGACCGACTTTCACACCGCCGGGGAACCATTCCGAATCGTCACTGACGGGTTTCCCCAATTGGGCGGCAACACCGTCGCCGAGCGTCGCATCCTTGCTGCCTCCTCCCCCGAATTCGACGCCGCGCGGCAACTGCTCTGCCAGGAACCACGCGGCCACGCCGACATGTACGGCGGCTTCATCATGCCGCCAGACGACGAAGGCGCGGACTTCGGGGTGCTGTTCTGGCACAAGGACGGCTATTCGACCGCCTGCGGACACGGCACCATCGCGCTCGGGGTCTGGGCAGTGCAGACCGGTCGCGTCACGGCAGACCCCGACGGCGTCACTCCGGTGACCATCGATGTGCCGTCGGGTCGGGTGATCGCGTACGTGCACAGCAGCGGGGGCACCGTGACACACGTCGTCTTCGAGAACGTTGAGAGCTACGCCATCGTGCGCGACATTGAGGTGGCCACCTCCCGCGGCACGGTGAAGGCCGACCTCAGCTACAGCGGGGCCATCTACGCGTCTGTCGACGCAGCATCCGTCGGCCTGGCCGTCACCCCTGAGCACTACACCGACCTCATCGCCATCGGCCGCGAAGTGAAGTGGGCACTCAATGAGTCCGAGTGGGCGAAGCATCCGATTGACGACCGCCTCAGCGGGGTCTACGGCACCATCCTCTTCGACGACCTCGGAGACACCACCGACGGCCCCCACCAGCGCAACGTAACCGTCTTCGCCGACGGCGAAGTCGACCGCTCCCCTTGCGGATCAGGCACCGGGGCACGGCTCGCCCTCCTCGCCGACTCCGGGCGGATGCGCGAAGGCCTCACTCTCACCCATGACTCGATCGTCGACACCCGCTTCCTCGGACGCATCCGCGTCGCGGAGGGCGGCATCATCCCGGAGGTGGAAGGCATGGCCTACGCAACCGGAACCCACTCATTCACCCTCGATCAGGCCGACCCGGTCGGAACAGGATTCGTACTCAGATGAACACTCCCAACATTCCCTGGATCTCAGCGGAAGAGGTCTACTCCCGCGTCAGCTTCGCCGACGCCGTCGCCGCTTACCACCGCGACCTGCGTGCCGGAGTCGACCCCTCGAAGGACCTTCCGAAGCACATCGACAACACCACCAACGGCCAGGTGCTGCTCATGCCGACCCAGAACTCCGAGTTCCTCGGCGTCAAGGTGGTCACCGTAGCGCCGGCCAATCCGGACAAGGGCCTGGAGCGGATTCAGGGACACTACCTGCTGTTCGACACCGCGACACTCTCACCGGTTGCCATCATGGACGGCGTCGCGCTCACCACGCTCCGCACGCCTGCCGTGTCAGCGGCCGCTGCCGACCTGCTAGCCGCCGAGACCTGCGACCACCTGCTCATCTTCGGCTACGGCCCGCAGGCGTGGGGCCACGTTGAAGCGCTTCGCGCCATCCGCGACATCAAGCGCGTCACCTTGGTCGGTCGCAACCGCGAACGCGCCCAGGTGCTCGCCGACCAGATCACCGAAAGCGGGATACCCGCCACCGTCGGGTCAGCCGATGACGTGCGGGATGCCGACATCATCGTCGCCGCGACCACCGCCCGCGAGCCCCTGTTCGACGGCTCGCTGGTGCCCGACGACGCCTGTGTGATCGCCGTGGGAAGTCACGAACCGGATGCCCGCGAACTGGACACCCAACTTATCGTGCGGTCCCAGGTGATCGTCGAAGACCGGAAACACGTGATGATCGAGGGTGGCGACGTGATCATGCCGATCAACGAAGGAGCGATCACCATCGATCACGTGGCCTCCATCCGCGACCTCGTTGTCGGCGACGTTGCGGTCGACCGCAGCCGCCCGCGAGTGTTCAAGAGCTCTGGCATGCCGTGGGAAGACCTGGTGGTCGCAGCAGAGGTCTACCGGCGCGGCTAGAGCACCCCTCCGCGTTCGGCGACCGTGTCAATGAGCCTGCGCACGATGGTGGCATCCTGCCGGATGCCGTCGTGCTCGAACTCGTTGGTAATCCAGAGGCGGCTGTTGCCGAGCCCGCGCTCGGTCTCGAGCGAGTAGCCCAGGTCGACGTACATGTCGTCGAAGTAACCGATCGCTGCGACCGGAACCTCGTTCACAGCGAGCCGCTCAGGGTCGTACAGCGTCGTGTAGTCGTCGTACTCGGCCAGGGCGTTCGCTGCGGCGGCGAACGGGCGTAGCGAACGGATCTCCTCCATCATCCAGGGGAACATCATCTCTCCGGTGAACACCAACGGGCGGGCCGCTGGGCCGAATACCGGGAATTCGGCACGGATGCGATCCGCCGACCACCCGGTAGCGCCGTTGCCGTTCCCGTAGATGCTCTCCTGCAACACCACGAACAGCGGATTGTCGGCATAGCTGGTCTTCTGCATGACCTGCTCGAGGAAGGTATCGCTGAGCGCTCCGTCGACGATCGCCTCGTCGAACAGCCAGTGCATGCGCTCGAAGCCCGGCCCCATCCCGAAGTCGATACCCAGCGTTTGCAGGCGACGAACGGTCAGGAGATCACCATCCGGCAAACGGATGTCGTCGCCAGCGATGAGGTCGGCCACCCTTCCGATCACCTCGGCGTCGGCAGGGAAGCGCCGGTAGAACTCCGCGGTCTTCGCCGCCACCCGTGGATAGGTGTGGCGGTACACGTCGTCAGCCGACGGGTCGATGCTGGTGAGCCCTCCGGCCACATAGCATGCGTCCAGTGCTCCCGGATGCGCTGACAGGTACGCCAGCGTGATGAACCCGCCGTAACTCTGGCCGAGCGTCTGCCACTTCACTCCGCCGAAAATCGTGCGACGCAGGTGCTCCAGGTCGGCCACGATCGAATCGGCCCGGAAGCACAGCAGGTGGGCAACAGCATCCGCGGTGGACATCGCCGCAATCGCGGACCCCTGCACGCGAGAGCTGCGGCCGGTGCCACGCTGGTCGACCAGCACCACCCGGTGAGTCTTCACGGCATCCGCCAGCCACCCCTCCCCAGGCATTGGCCGCGGTGACTTGCCACCGGGCCCACCCTGCAGGAACACCAGGATCGGCAGTTGTTCGCGACGCCTGGACGGCTCGACAACTTCGCGAGCGAAGACCTCGATGGTGCGCCCGTCATGAGGCGCAGCCCAGTCGAGGGGCACAGTGACCGTGTGATCGGTGACGTGCATTCCGAGGATGGTGTATTCCACTTTCACGATGCCGTCCTACTCCGAGATTCCCAAGGCGCGTGGTGCGCAAAGGGGTTAGTACAGTGTGACATTTTACCGACTGCCTCGCCTCAGCTGAGCAGATGTCTGGCGGTTACTGCTACGCTAGGGCTACTTGTGAATCCATCGTTGGGTTCCCTGCGTCGTAGAACGCGTCTTCGCCCATTCGGGCCGATCATCTTTCTCACGGCGAACGGATGTGGCCATTGCCACCTTCGCCACTCTCACCGGATCTCGACAAGCCCGATCAGCGAGAACAAGCCTGATCAGCACTGTCGGCCGCCGGTAATGATGCCCGAAAGGCACCACCCCTTAATGTCTGAAACAACCTTCGGCGCGCTCGGCGTGCCCACCCCGCTGGTCAACGCCCTCACCGCGAGCGGCATCACCAGCGCCTTCCCCATCCAGGTCGACACCCTGCCGGACACCCTGGCCGGGCGCGACGTGCTCGGCCGCGGAAAGACCGGCTCGGGCAAGACCCTGGCCTTCTCCATCCCGATGGCTGCGCGCCTCGGCGGCAAGCTGGCCGGCGGCCAGCGTCGCTCCGGACGCCCGCTCGGACTGATCCTTGCCCCGACCCGTGAACTCGCGACCCAGATCGCCACTGCACTCGAGCCGCTGGCATCCGCCTACGGCCTGAAGAGCACCACCATCTTCGGTGGCGTCTCGCAGCAGCGCCAGGTTGCCGCCCTGAAGGCAGGCGTCGACATCGTCGTGGCCTGCCCCGGCCGGCTCGAAGACCTGATGAAGCAGGGCTTCGTCTCGCTCGATGCCGTCGAGATCACCGTGCTGGACGAGGCCGACCACATGGCCGACCTCGGCTTCCTGCCGGTCGTCACGCGCATCCTCGACAAGACGCCGACCAACGGCCAGCGCCTGCTGTTCAGCGCGACGCTGGACAATGGTGTCGACAAGATCGTGAAGCGTTTCCTCCACAACGAGGTGATGCACTCCGTCGATGACGAGAACTCGCACGTCTCCGACATGACCCACCACCTGTTCGAGATCGACAGTGTCGAAGCCAAGCGCCAGCTGGTCGAGAGCCTCGCCTCCGGAACCGGCCGCCGCATCCTGTTCATGCGCACCAAGCACCACGCCAAGAAACTGGCCAGGCAACTGACGGATGCCGGAATCCCGGCCGTCGACCTGCACGGCAACCTGTCCCAGCCGCAGCGTGACCGCAACCTGGCCGCGTTCTCCGCCGGTGACGCCAAGGTGCTGGTGGCCACGGATGTCGCAGCGCGCGGCGTGCACGTCGACAACATCGAACTGGTCATCCACGTCGACCCGCCGGCCGAGCACAAGGCGTACCTGCACCGCAGTGGCCGCACCGCCCGGGCCGGCAGCGCCGGCGACGTGGTCACCATCATGCTCCCAACCCAGAAGAAGGACACCCTGGCGCTGCTGCGCAAGGCCGCGATCGATGTGTCGCCGCAGCGCGTCACCGCGACATCGGATGCCGTGATCGCCCTGATCGGTCAGGTCGCCGCGTACGTCAAGCCTTCCCCGAAGGCCGCGACGCAGCACGGCGGAGGGCAGTCCACCGGCGCCAACGCCCAGCGCAAGCACGCCGCACGCGGCGCAGGCTCAGGCGCACCGCGCCGCGACCGTTCGGGGCGTCCGGCACGCGCCGGTTCTGGCTCCGGGGCAAGCGACTCGGCACGCGCCGGTGGCCGTGCCGGGCAGCCGCGCACGGGTGGCCGTTCGGCCTCCAGCGGTAACTCCTCGCGCAGCTACAGCACGTCGAGCTACAGCACTTCCAGCTCGACCGCGGCCCCGGCCGGCGGCGAGCGCCGCTCAGGGCGTCGCGCTCAGGGCTAGCCCCGACTCAGCAACAACGCCCGGACACCAGGTTCTCGACCTGGAGTCCGGGCGTTCTGCGTCGCATCAGCGCGTCCATCCATCCGACCCTCCACCCATCCGACCATCCCCGTCAACAGGATGAATTCGGGTGCGACCGGCGCGTCGGAGCCAGCGGAGCGGCGTGCCGCCGAAAGCATCCTGTTGACGGAGGAGCTGAGCTGGAGGCGGGGCACGGCCAGCGAGCTGCGGTCGGGATTGCCGAGCGAGGCTGGTTAGGGGAGCACGCCCACTGAGGCGAGTCCGGCGCGCAACAGGGCGCCGCGACCGCCCTCGAGTTCTTCGCTGACGGTGAAGCTGGCGGCCTCCGCGGGCGTCATCCAGGTGATCTCGAGCGCGTCCTGCCTGGGCTCGCAGGTGCCGGTGACCGGAACGACGAACACCAGCGAGACCGCGTGCTGACGATCATCCGTGAACTGGCTGATGCCGGGCATGGGGAAGTATTCGGCGACCTGGAACGGGACCGGGCTGGTCGGCAGCTGGGGGAAGGCCATCGGACCGAGGTCCTTCTCGAGGTGGCGGAACAGCGCCTCGCGCACGGTTTCGCCGTACATGACGCGGCCGGAGACCAGGGCGCGCGTCATCTCGCCGGTGACGGATGCCCTCAGCAACACGCCGACCTCCGTCACCTGGCCGAGGCCATCGATGCGAACCGGGACGGCCTCGACGTAGAGTATCGGCAGCCTCCTGCGGATCTCCAGCAGTTCGACGTCGGAAAGCCACGCCTTCTCGGGATCCGGGGTGCCTGTTGAGCTCATGCTCCATTGTTGCGCGAATATCACTGACACCGCGCACCCGACGAGTGTCACTGTCAGCGGGTTAGACGAAGATGGAGGGATGGGAGCCCCCCTCGAGAAGTTCTCGCCCGCGACTCGGGAGTGGTTCGCCGGTGCGTTCGCCGCGCCCACCGATGCCCAATCGCAGGCGTGGGACGCGATCGCCGGCGGGACCCACGCACTTGTCGTCGCCCCCACCGGATCGGGGAAGACGCTGGCGGCGTTCCTGTGGGCGATCGACCGGCTGGCGACAGTAACGCCATCGACCGCCGGTGCCGGGGAGCGAGCGCCAGGCACGCGCGTGCTCTACATCTCACCGCTGAAAGCACTCGGCGTCGACGTCGAACGCAACCTGCGGTCACCGCTGGTCGGGATCACCCAGACCTCCCGCAGACTCGGCGTGCACGCGCCAGACGTGACGGTCGGCGTGCGTTCGGGAGACACCAGCTCAGCCGACCGGCGGATGCTGCAGCGTCGCCCGCCAGACATCCTGATCACCACCCCGGAGTCCCTGTACCTGATGCTCACCTCCTCAGCCAGGGAGACGCTGAAGTCAGTGGACACGGTCATCGTCGACGAGGTGCACGCCGTCGCCTCGACCAAGCGGGGCGCCCACCTGGCGCTGTCCCTGGAGCGCCTGGACGCCCTGCTCGAAAGGCCGGCACAGCGGATCGGGCTCTCGGCGACCGTTCGCCCGCTGGAAGAGGTGGCACGCTTCCTCGGAGGACGGGCACCGGTCACCGTCGTCGCCCCGCCGGCGTCGAAGAAGTTCGACCTGCGCGTGGTGGTTCCGGTGGAAGACATGACCGAGCTGGGTACGGCGCCGGTGCGTGAAGGCTCGGCGGCGGGGAACACCCCGACCCAGGGTTCGATCTGGCCACACGTCGAGGAGCAGATCGTCGACCGCATCCTGGAGCACCGCTCCACCATCGTGTTCGCCAACTCCCGGCGGCTGGCGGAACGGCTGACGGCCCGGTTGAACGAGATTTGGGCCGAACGAACTACGCCGGTGGAGGTTTCGACGAGCTCAACCAGCGCAGATGCCAGCTCAACCAGCGCAAGCGCGAGCCCACCGGCGGCGATCATGGGGCAGTCGGGCGCCACCGCTGGGGCGGAGCCGCTGCTCGCGCGGGCGCACCATGGGTCGGTGTCGAAAGACCAGCGGGCGATGATCGAGGACGACCTCAAGTCCGGGCGGTTGCGCTGCGTCGTCGCCACCAGCTCGCTGGAGCTCGGCATCGACATGGGGGCGGTCGACCTGGTGATTCAGGTGGAGTCCCCGCCATCCGTCGCCAGCGGGCTGCAACGCGTGGGTCGCGCCGGCCACCAGGTGGGGGAGGTCTCGCGCGGCATCCTGTTCCCGAAGCACCGGGCAGACCTGCTGCATTCGGCCGTGACCTCCGAGCGGATGACCGCCGGCCTCATCGAGGAACTCTACGTACCGCAGAACCCCCTCGATGTGCTCGCCCAGCAGACCGTCGCCGCCGTCGCCCTCGACCAGCTCGACGTGGAGGAGTGGTTCGACACCGTGCGGCGCAGCGCGCCGTTCGCCACCCTTCCGCGGAGTGCCTACGACGCCACCCTCGACCTGTTGAGTGGCCTCTACCCGTCTGACGAATTCGCGGAACTGCGCCCGCGGATCGTCTGGGACCGGGTGAAGGGCACCATCACGGGGCGGCCGGGGGCGCAGCGGTTGGCAGTGACCTCGGGCGGCACCATCCCGGACCGGGGGATGTTCGGGGTGTTCATGGTCGGCTCCAGTCCGTCGACAACGGTCGAGGGTGCTGCCGTCAGCCCTTCGACGAGCTCAGGGACCGGAGCCGGCGGCGGCCGGGTCGGCGAACTCGACGAGGAGATGGTCTACGAGTCCAGGGTGGGAGACGTCTTCGCCCTGGGCGCGACCAGCTGGCGCATTGAAGACATCACGCACGACCGGGTGCTGGTCAGTCCGGCGTTCGGGCAACCCGGTCGCGTCCCGTTCTGGAAGGGTGACGGCATCGGCCGCCCGGCAGAACTCGGCCGCGCCATCGGCGGGTTCACCCGGGAGCTGGCATCCGGTGCAGAGGGAGCAACGCGCGACCGCCTGCAGGCTGTCGGCCTCGACGAACTGGCGATCAACAACCTGCTGGCGTTCGTCGCCGAGCAGAAAGCGGCGACCGGGCACGTGCCAACCGACCGGACGCTGGTGGTCGAGCGCTTCCGGGATGAGCTCGGCGACTGGCGGGTGATCCTGCACTCCCCGTACGGCATGCAGGTGCACGCACCGTGGGCACTCGCGGTGGGATCGCGCATCCGTGAGCGCTACGGGATGGACGGCGCCGCGATCGCGAGCGACGACGGCGTGATCCTGCGCATCCCGGACACCGACGCCGAGCCGCCCAGCGCCGAGCTCTTCCTCTTCGACCCCGAGGAACTGCGCGATCTCGTCACGGCCGAGGTCGGCGGGTCAGCACTCTTCGCCTCACGCTTCCGCGAGTGCGCTGCCCGGGCGCTCCTTCTTCCTCGGTACAACCCGGGCAGGCGCTCACCGCTCTGGCAGCAACGCCAGCGAGCATCCCAACTGCTCTCGGTCGCGGCGAAGTATCCGAGCTTCCCGATCGTCCTCGAGACGGTGCGGGAAGTGCTGCAGGATGTCTACGACCTGCCCGCCCTGACGGTGCTGGCCGGCGAGGTGGCGAGCCGTCGCATCCGCATCGTCGAGACGGAAACGGAGCAGGCGTCACCGTTCGCCCGCTCGCTCCTGTTCGGATATGTCGCTGCGTTCATGTATGAGGGCGATTCCCCACTGGCTGAGCGTCGGGCGGCCGCGCTGTCGCTCGACTCGACGCTGCTGGCGGAGTTGCTCGGCCGTGCCGAGCTGCGGGAACTGCTTGACGCCGACGTCATCGCGAAGACCGAGCGGGAGCTGCAGCGCCTCGACCCGGACCGCAAGCTCAAGGGTGCAGAGGGCATCGTGGACCTGCTTCGCATGCTGGGACCGCTGTCAGCGGAGGAGGTTGCGGAGCGGCTGGAACTCCCTGCAGCGGCAGCGACCTCTGAGGTCAGCCAGACCCTTCTGGAAGAGCTGGAGCGGGACGGCCGCGTGCTGCGGGCCACCATCGCGGGACAGCCTCGGTGGGCGGTCATCGAAGACGCCAGCCGCCTGCGCGATGCGCTGGGCACACCACTTCCCATCGGCGTTCCGAGCGCATTCATCCAGCCGGTCGACGACCCGGTCGGCGACCTGGTGGCGCGTTTCGCCCGCACCCACGGACCCTTCACGGTTCTGGCCGTCGCCGAGCGGCTCGGGCTCGGCACCGCGGTCGTGGCCGACACGCTGCGCCGGCTCGAACAGCAGCGTCGCGTGGTCGAGGGGGAGTTCCGGCCGGGAAGCTCCGGCAGTGAGTGGTGTGACGTTGAGGTGCTGCGCCGGTTGCGGAGTCGCTCGCTGGCGGCGCTCCGCCATCAGGTCGAACCGGTCGATGCACCGACTCTCGGGCGGTTCCTGGCCTCGTGGCAGCACGTGGCTGAACCACTGCGCGGCATTGACGGGCTGGTGCAGGTGATCGACCAGTTGGCTGGCGTGGCGCTGCCGGCATCCACCTGGGAGTCCATCGTGTTGCCCTCCAGGCTCCGCGACTACTCGCCGGTGATGCTCGACGAACTGACCGCGACCGGCGAGGTGCTCTGGTCCGGTTCCGGAGCACTGCCCGGAAGTGACGGCTGGGTGAGCCTGCACCTGGCGGATGGCGCGAGCGTGACATTGGCAAGTAGCGAGACGCCGAACGCAGACGCAGAGGACGAAGTAGACGACCTGCAACGGGCGGTGCTCGACGCGCTGTCCAATGGTGGTGCCTTCTTCTTCCGCCAGCTGTCGGCTGCCCTCGGCAGCACCGACGACAAAGCCCTCGCCACCGCCCTCTGGAGCCTGGTCTGGGCTGGCCGCGTCACCGGCGACACCTTCGCGCCGTTGCGAGCGCAACTGGGCGGCCCGGCACGCCCGAGCACCCGCCGAGTGCGTGCCTATCGCGGCAAGCGCGTCACGCTGCCCGCGCAGTCCGGGCCGCCGAACGTGGCCGGCCGCTGGTCGCTACTGCCAGCCGGGGAGAGCGACCCGACGATCCGGGCGGTGGCCACCGCCGAGAACCTTCTCGAACGGCACGGCGTCGTCACCCGCGGAGCGGTCACCAGCGAGGGCGTGATCGGCGGTTTCAGCTCCGTCTACAAGGTGCTGAGCGGGTTCGAGGAGACCGGCCGCGCCCGGCGCGGGTACTTCGTCGAGGGACTCGGTGCGGCCCAATTCGCGACCGGTGCCACCGTCGACCGGTTGCGTTCGTTCACGGTGGAAGCGGATGCGAGGCCACAGCTGCAGGCGTTCACGCTCGCCGCCACAGACCCGGCCAACCCGTACGGCGCCGCCCTTCCCTGGCCGAAGACCGACGGCACGCACCGGCCGGGCCGCAAGGCTGGAGCGCTCGTGGTTCTGGTCGACGGGGCACTCGTGCTCTACGTCGAACGCGGCGGCAAGTCGACGCTCACGTTCACCGATGACGACACCACGCTGGCCGTCGCCGCCGAAAGCCTGGCCGCGAGCATCCGCCGCAGCGTCGGCCGGGTCCGAGTGGAGAAAGTGGATGGCGCGTTCGTGATCGGCACGCCCCTCGGCGCCGCCCTCACCGCTGCCGGGTTCAGTACGACTCCGCAGGGGCTGAGGCTGCGTGCCTGATCGCGCAGCCAGACCGAGCATAGGATCTGGGTGATGAGAAGATTCGCCGGAAGGCTGCTGGTTGTTGCCGCGATAGCGATCGCGGCGTCGTGGGCTTTCGTCTCCGCCCTTCCGGCCGGAGGTGGCGGCGCAGCACCGCCGGTCGGTGCAGCGCCTGCCCCAGCGACTGCGGTTGGTCCGGCGACTGCGATCACTGCACCGGACTCCGCCGTCAGCATGGTCGTCACCCACGTTCACGACGGGGACACCCTCTTTCTCGCCGACGCGACAGGCGCCGAACTCAAGGTGCGGCTCATCGGCGTGGACACCCCGGAGTTGCAGCCGACAGCCGAATGCTACGCAGTCGAAGCTCGCAACTACCTGCAGAGCCTGGCCCCGGATGGCAGCACTCTCCGGGTGGCGGCCGATGCAGAAGCACTGGACCAATACGGCCGCCACCTCTTCTACCTGTGGACAGAGTCCGGCGACTTCCTCAACCTGAGGTTGGTGGCGGACGGCTACGGCACTGCCCTGAGGATCGAACCCAATTCGGCCTATTGGAGCCACCTGGTCGACGCAGAGCGGTCGGCACAGCAAGGCGGAGCCGGAATGTGGTCGGGGTGCTGAGCGCCCGTGCCTGAAGGCGACACCGTTTATCTGGCCGCCACCAACCTGAACGCGACGCTGGCCGGTCAGGTGCTGACCGGATGCGACATCCGGGTTCCCGCGTACGCGACCGTCGACCTGACCGGGGAGACAATCCACGACGTGGTGTCCCGCGGCAAGCACCTGCTCATGCATATCGGGGATGCCACCGTGCACAGCCACCTGAAGATGGAGGGCTCCTGGCACCTGTACCGCCCGGGCACGAAGTGGAAGCGGCCCGCCTACCAGGCGCGGGCCGTGCTCAGCACCGAGCAGTGGGTCGCCGTTGGCTTTGACCTGGCCGAAGTTGCGGTGGTGGCGCGGAAAGACGAGGAGTCCATCGTCGGCTACCTCGGCCCGGACCCGCTGAGCGACGACTGGGACGAGGCCGAAGCCTTGAGGCGGATGCTCGCGGAGCCCGATCGACCGGTCGGCCTCGCCCTTCTCGACCAGCGGGTCATCGCCGGGCTCGGGAATGTCTACCGCAACGAGCTGTGCTTCCTGCGCGGGGTGCTGCCGACCCGACCAGTCGGCAAGGTCGCAGAACCGGAGAAGCTGGTGGAGCTCGGCCAGCGGCTCATCCACGCCAATCGCAACCGCGCAAACCGAACCACCACCGGCAGGCTGCGCGGCGAGACCGCGTGGGTGCACGACCGCGAGGGGAAGCCGTGCTTCCGCTGCGGGACGCCGATCCAGCGTGGCGCGCTGGGCGAGAACGAACTGCAGGAACGCAACACTTTCTACTGCGAGGTGTGCCAGATCTGACGCCGGTGTCAGTTGCTGTTCAGCGATGCAGCCACTGAGTCCTGGCCCGGTACGACGCCTCTGCGTTCAGCACGGTCGACCCACCAGGTGTGTACGCTCACGACAATCGAGATAGCGATCACGATGCCCGCGATCGCATAGGCAACCGCCTTGACTCCGGGGATGGATGCGGCAAAGTATCCGATCACCGTGAGACCGACGCCCCACAGAAGCGCGCCCACGACATTGCTACTGAGGAACTTGTAGTAGTTCATCCGCCCAACCCCGGCGATCACCGGTACCACCGCACGCCCCCAGGGAACGAAGCGGGCGATGACAACCGACCACCACCCGTACTTGCGGTAAAACAACTCGGCGGCGGCGATCGCTTTGAGCGAGTAACGCCCTCCGTGACGATCGAGGTAGCCGCGCCCGTAGCGCGCGCCCAGCATGAAACCAACCTGGTCGCCGAGGATCGCCGCTATCCCGACGCCGATGGCCAGGACGGCAATGTTCAGGCTGTCCGTCGCTGCCACCACAATGCCGGATGCGAACAATAGGGTGTCGCCGGTGATGAACGGGATGAAGAGGCCCAGCATCAGTGCGGTTCCGGCGAAGACCAACAACCAGACGGCCAGATAGAAGACGACTGGTCCGGCGCTCAGCAGCACGTTGCCGAGGTCATCGCCGAGGGATGAGGCATGCATAGGTTAGGCAATCCTAACCTACGACGACGACGGTGGTCGAGCACGAGTTCGGCGACACTCTCCTCCTACTGGCACGAACAAGCGTTCGCGTTGCCCGAGTGTTAAGGTTCCCTAGAAGGACTAGTGCAAGCGCGTAATTCCCTGAACTCGAAAGGGCACATTCTCCGCAATGAGCTACACCAAGTCAGCGCTCCTCGACGAAAAAGGTTTCGTCATCCTGGACCAGTACGACCAGTCCCAGGACCCGAGAGAGTGGCTCGACCTCGAGTACGTCGATTGGAAGTCGTCCGGTGTCACGCGGTTCGCGCCGCTCGCATCCGCCAAGGGCGAGATCGAGGTGAACGGTTTCTGGAACCACACTCCGCCGCGCTCGGACAAGGACGGCGTATGGATCGAGTCGCAGGTGGCCAGAGCGCCGAACCTTGCCAGGCGCGCCCAGGAGCCGGGAGCGAGCGTAGGCCGCTGCCGGGTCATCGAGCTGCAGCCGAACGAGTACGCGGGCGCGCTGTACAACCTGCACCAGGACGACAACAACCGCCTCAACCCGGACGGAACCGGCTGGATCGTCCGCGGATTCTTCAACCTCTCGGATGATGCCGAATCGTTCATGACGCTGCGCGAAGACCGCTTCGACCCGAGCACCGAAATCCGCATTCCGCTCCCCGCCGGCTCACAGATCATCGTCGACACCCAGCGCTTATGGCACGCCGTGTGGCACAAGGGACCTGAGCCCCGGTACAGCCTGATCACCTCGTGGGAATCCGGTCCGCAGCTCGACGCCTACATCGAGAAGCACAATGGACACAACGACCACGTGAACCCGCACCTCGACCAGAAAGTCATCGACGACGCGCAGGATGAAGTGCAGCGGCGTCTCTCCGAGCGCGCGGCAGCGCTGGCCGACCAGGGCAAGGAAGACACCGGACCGGAGAAGTCCGAAGCGTAGTCGCGCGCGCGTTACAGGAACCGTCCCGGGTCTCACACCCTGGGGCGGTTCTTCTTTTGTGCCTAAGGATTTGCTACAGTTGCTACGGAGGTCCTAAGCCATGGCGAGAACTATTGCGCATCGCGAATTGCGCAACAACAGCAGCGCGATCCTTCGGGACGTCCAAGCCGGCGAAACCATCACGATCACGAACCACGGTGAACCCGTCGCGGTGCTCTCTCCCGTCACGGATCAGCCGATGCCGAACGTTCGCGTCAGACGGGCGACGATCAAAGGCCGGTTCTCCGAGATCGAAAGCCGTACGAGCAAGCTATCCAGCGCGGAGATTCTCGAAGAACTTCGCGCAGAACGATGATCTGTTACCTCGATACCTCTGCTGCTTCGAAGCTCCTCTTGCGAGAGGCCGAGACTGACGCGCTGAAAGCCCAATTGGATGAGCTGCATGTCGGCGGTCTTCTCGTCATGGGCAGTTCGCTGCTCGAAACCGAGCTGCGAAGGACAGCCACGCGGGCAAGAGAACCCCAGTCGCTCGTGACCGAAATCCTCGATCGTCTCGAGATGTTCGAGTTGGATCAATCCGTGTTCCGCGCCGCCGGACTACTTCCTGGAGAACACCTCCGCAGCCTCGACGCTCTCCACATCGCCGCCGCCCTCAGGGTGGGAGCCGACGTGATGATCAGCTACGACCAGCGGCAGATCGATGCCGCGAGAGACGTAGGACTGAACACGCTGTCACCGGAATAGGCCGACCGGTTAGAGGGCGAGCGCGTAGGCCAGGATGCGCTCGGCGGCCGGGCGGGCACGCTCGGCATCGGCGGGGACCAGGCCGAGGCGGGTGCGACGGTCGAGCAGGTCGTCGACGGATGCCGCGCCTTCGGCCAGCACCCCGAACAGCAGTTCCTCGCCGGTGACCGTGCACCCCTCGACTAGCGGCCCGGCGCACTCCGGATGTTCACGGCCGAGCCGTTCGACCTCGGCAGCCTCTGAGCCGTACCGGCGCACCAGCCGCGCAGACTCCGCGTCGGCAGAACGGCCGGCACCGACCAGCGGCAGCGTGCGAGTCATGCACCGGCCAGCCGGCGGCAGCCGGCGCACCGCCGCGTCGACCGCGTCTTCCGCCATCCGACGGTAGGTGGTGAGCTTCCCGCCGACGATGGTGATCGGCCGCCCAGGCTTGTCCAGCACCAGGTGGCGGCGAGACACATCCGCACCGGTGCCGTGCGTGCTGACCAGGGGGCGGAGTCCGGAGTAGGAGCCGACGACATCCGCCAACGTCAACGGCTGCTCCATGCCTGTCCCCACGATATTCAGGAGGAACCGGATGTCATCGGCCGGCGCGACGCCCGCCCGGCCATCCGCGTCGCGGTCCTCTACATCGGTCAGCCCGATGTAGCAGAGACCGTCGGGCTGCGGCAGTACGAACACGAATTTGCCGAAGCGGCCGGGCACCGGCACGGTGTACGCCGCCGTCGGGTTGCCGAGACGCTGCGATCGCACGATCAGGTGGCTTCCTCGGCTCGGCGAGATGCGCAGTGCCGGTTCCAGGTCGGCAGCCCAGACGCCGGTGGCGTTGATGACGACGCCGGCGTTCAGGGTCAACTCGGTTCGGGTGCGGCGGTCGGTGCCGGTCACGGTGGTGGCGGATGCTGCGGTCACCTGGAAGTCACGGATCACCTGCGCGCCGAGCGACGCCGCCGTTCGAGCGACGCCGAGCACCAGCCGCGCGTCGTCTTCCAATTGGCCGTCCCAATAGAGAGTGCCGCCACGAACGGTGTCCGCCGGGATGGCGGGAACCAGCGCGTGGAGCATCCGCGAGCTCACCCTTCGTGGCCGGGGGAGGATGCGTCCAGGCAGCCGGGTCGCGCGACGCATGCCGTCGGCGAGCATGGTTCCGATGGTGGACAGCAGGTATTCCAGGTGTTGTCCGCTGCGCAGGTCGGGGATGACGAATGGAATCGGCTTGACCAGGTGGGGCGCGATCGTGGTCATCAACCTGGCGCGCTCGACGGCGGACTCCCAAGCGAGCGGCACGTCACCGGTCGCCAGGTACCGCAGGCCGCCGTGCACCAGCTTGGAGCTGAACCGGCTGGTGCCACTGGCCAGATCGTGCGATTCGAGAAGGGCAACGCTGAGCCCGCGGCTGGCAGCGTCGAGGGCGACCCCGGCACCGGTTATCCCCCCACCGACGACGATCACGTCGACGGCGTGCTCACCCAGGTGGGAGAGCGACGTCGCCCGCGTCGAGTCGTTGATCCACGAGCCGGGCGAGCCGGGCATCCGTCTACTCCTCCGCCGCCAGGTAGGCATTCAGGAGGGTGCGGAGCTCGGCGAAGCAGGCCTCGAGTTCGCCGCGGGCGGCCAGGATCTTGGAGGAGAGCCCGAAGCCCTGGAGCGTGACCAGCAGTGCGGTCGCCAGCGCAGGGCGTGCCTGGATCGTGCCATCCGCTTCGCCCTCGGCGAGGAAAGCGCGGATCGCGTCGAGCACGATGGCCTGGCTGCTGCCGAAACGGTCGGTCACGTAGGGCACCAGCAGCTCCGGGTCGCGATCGCCGATCGAGCGGATGAGCGGTGAAAGCGCGAAGATGCGCACGCTCTCGACCGCGAAGTCCACCAATCGTTCCCGCGCCGTCAACGCGGTGGCATCCGACTTCGCACGGGCGGTGCCGACGGCGAACTCGCGGGTGAGGGTGCGCAGCACTGCTTCATCGACGCTGCCCATCGCACGGTAGAACGTCATCCGCGAGATTCCGGCGCCCTCCGCGATGTCATTCGCGGTGGTGCGGCGAACGCCGTGACGGATGACAGCTTCGCGCACCGCATCCAGGATGAGGTCGTCGCGGGAGTGCTTGGTACCGTTTGTGTTGGTACTGTGTGACGGCATGTGTAACACTGTAACGCATGGCTGCCGACATCACCGAGTCGATCTCGCACTCCGTCTGGAACGCCTGGGGTGACCCGACCCACGCCCATCCACTGGGCGAGAACGCCCTGGCCTACCTCCAATCGGAACTGAGCCTCGAATCGACCGCGCCGACGCACCAGCCGGTCGAACTCAGCGACGTGCACCCCGCCCCGAGCAGCCTTCCCGAAACGGCGATCCACGCCCTGGGCGCCATAGTCGGAGACGCGAACGTCGCCACCGACGACGTCACCCGCATCGTGCACGCCGGCGGCAAGAGCACCACCGACCTCCTGCGTCGCCGCAGCGGCGACGTTGCGGGAGCTCCGGATGCCGTCGTCTTCCCGGGCGGCAACGAAGAAGTCGCCGAGATCCTGGCCTTCTGTGCAATCGAGCGCATCGCCGTCGTCCCGTTCGGCGGCGGCACCAGCGTGGTCGGCGGGGTTGAACCGCTTCGCGGACCGTTCGCATCCGTCATCATCCTCGACCTCGGCCGGCTGAACCGCTTGCTGTCCCTGGACACCGAGTCACGAACGGCGACCTTCCAGGCTGGCATCCGCGGCCCGGCCATCGAGGCCGCCCTCGCCCAGCACGGGTTCACGCTCGGGCACCTGCCGCAGAGCCACCAGCAGGCCACGCTCGGCGGATACGCGGCGACCCGGTCGGCCGGGCAATCGTCGACCGGCTACGGGCGCAGCGACGAACTGGTCACCGCGATCCGGGCCGAGACACCGAGCGGCACCCTGAACCTGGGTGGACATGCGCCGGCGGATGCGACCGGACCACATCTCACCCAGTTGCTGCTCGGCAGCGAAGGCGTGCTCGGCGTCATCACCGAGGTCACGGTCCGGGTCGTCCCGCGGCCGGCCGAGAAGTCGTACGGCGCCTGGGCCTTCCCGAGTTTCGAGGCCGGAGCGGCCGCATTGCGAGCGCTGATCCAGGACACCCCGAGCGGCGACCTGCCGGCCGTGGTGCGCCTGAGCGATGTAGCCGAGACCGCGGCGAACTTCGAGGTCGCCGGGGGGCGTACCGTCGCGCTGCTGCGTCGGTACCTGGCCGCCCGCGGACTGCAGCATCCGGCCCTCGCCCTGTTCGTCTGGGAGGGAGCACGCGGCCAGACTGCCGGGCGCAAGCGCCGGTGCGCACGAGTGTTCCGGGCGCACGGCGGCGTCTACGTCACGGCGAAGCCGGCATCCTCCTGGGACGACGGCCGCTTCCTGGCTCCCTACCGTCGCGACGAACTGCTCACCCGCGGCGTCTTCGTGGAGACCCTGGAGACCGCAGCATCCTGGTCCCGGCTGGCGGAAACCCACGCCGCGGTGCATGACGCCCTGACCAGCGCGCTCGGTTCCCGTTGCCACCTCCAGACGCACGTGTCCCACGTCTACCCGGGCGGCGCCTCCCTGTACTACACCGTGCTGGCGCCGCTTGAGGGCGACGGCCTCGAACAATATCGGCGGATGAAGACGGCCGCATCCGAGGCGATCGTGCGCTCTGGCGCGACCATCAGCCACCACCACGCCGTCGGAATCGACCATGCGCCGTACCTGGCAGCCGAGATCGGCGAACTCGGCCTCGCCGTGCTGGCGGCCGTCAAACGTACCCTCGACCCGGTGGGCATCATGAACCCCGGCAAATTGATCGGCCAGACGAAAGCAGGAACCGATGACTGAGAAGCTGACCAGCGTTGCCGGAATGTCGGTGCTCATCACCGGCGCCGCCATGGGTATGGGGCGCATCTACGCCAACAAGGCGGTCGCCGAAGGCGCCGCGCGCGTGGTGCTGTGGGACATCGATGAGGCGCTGCTGAACCAGGCGAAGGCAGACCTGTCTTCTCAGTCGACGGATGTCACGGTGCAGGTGGTCGACGTGTCCAGCCTCGAGGCGGTGCGGGCAGCGGCATCCGAAGTCCTCGCCGGCGGTCCGATCGATGTGCTCATCAACAACGCCGGCATCGTGCGTGGCAAGTACTTCTGGGAGCACGACCAGGAACGGGATATCGCCGCGACGATGAGCATCAACGCGCTCGCACCGATGCATGTGACCCGCGAGTTCCTGCCGGCCATGATGGCCAGCCGCAGCCAGTGCCGGATCGTGACCATCGCATCCGCCGCCGGCCTGGTGTCCGACCCCGGGATGAGCATCTACGCGGCGTCCAAGTGGGCGGCCATCGGCTTCAGCGACTCGCTGCGACTGGAACTCACCAGAACCGGCCACGACCACGTCGGCGTCACGACGGTGTGCCCGACGTTCATCAGCACAGGCATGTTCGCGGGTGCGAAACCGCCGGTGCTGACCCGGCTGATGACGCCCGAGTACGTCACCGACCGCACCTGGAATGCGATGCTCGTCGGCAAGGCGCAATTGCTGCTGCCGTGGACCGTGCACCTCAGCAAGGTGCTGAAGGGCATCCTGCCGTTGCCCGCCTGGGACTTTCTCGCCGGAAACGTGTTCGGCGTCTACTCGACCATGAAGGACTTCATCGGCCGTAAGTAACACCAGCGAGCCACCGATAGGGTCGACTCATGCCTGAGATTGTCATTGTGCCGAGCCGCGAAGACGCCGGAAAACTGGTCGCCGACGCCATCCTCGACCTGGTCTCCCAGAAGCCGGATGCCGTACTTGGACTCGCCACCGGGTCCACGCCGCTGCCGGTGTACGAAGCGCTGGCGACGCGGGTCGCTGCGGAGAACGTCGACCTGGCCGGGGTACGCGGATTCGCGCTCGACGAGTACGTCGGCCTGCCGGAGGAACACCCGGAGTGCTACCGCTCGGTGGTCAGGCGGGAGGTCGTCGAACGGCTCGGTCTGACGCCGGCGCTGGTGCGGGTGCCGTCGGGAGACCCTGAGCACATGCAGACGGCAGGTGCCGAATACGAGCAGGCCATCATCGACGCGGGCGGTATCGACCTGCAGATCCTCGGCATCGGGACGATCGGCCACATCGGGTTCAACGAGCCCGGCTCGTCGCTCGCCTCGCTCACCCGCGTGAAGACCCTCGCCATGCAGACCAGGCAGGACAACGCCCGATTCTTCGACTCGCTCGATGACGTGCCGACGCATGCGATCACCCAGGGCCTGGGCACCATCCTGCGGGCGCGCCACCTGGTGCTGCTCGCGTTCGGTGAGGCCAAGGCCGCGGCCATCGCCGCTGGGATCGAAGGTCCGGTCTCCTCCACCCACCCGTCATCGGTTATCCAGTTGCACCCTCGCGCCACCGTGGTGCTCGACGAAGCCGCGGCAAGCCGGCTGCAGAACACCGACTATTACCGCTACGCCTGGGAGAACAAGCCGTCCTGGCAGGGCGTCTAGCGACACCCTGTTGGCACCAGCCCTCTCGGCGTACCCTAGCGCCAGGAGGTGACTGCGATGAAAGCACAAGCAGGCGACCGGATCACGATTCGGGGCAGGACTGTGGACGCTCCGGACCGGCACGGTGAGGTCATCGAGACGCGTGGCGCAGACGGCGATCCACCCTTCGTCGTGAAGTTCGACGACGGACACGAGAGCATCGTGTTCCCCGGTGGCGACGTCGTCGTCGAGCACGAGGCGTGACGGCGAGACCCGCTCACTAGACTGCAGCGCATGGCGGGCAATACGGCAGAACCGGGAGCAACTGTCATCGCCCGCACCGCAAAACTGCTCGCCGCCTTCGATGGTGAGCATCCGCGCCTGACCTTGAGCGAGGCATCCGCCCGCTCCGGACTGTCGATGACGACGACGCACCGGATGCTCGGCGAGCTGGTCGAGGCGAAACTGCTGTCACGGGGCTCCGACCACCGGTATTCGATCGGGCGTGCCCTGTGGGAACTGGGCGAGGTCTCCCCGCTGAGCCTCAACCTGCGGGAGACCGCTTTGCCCTACCTGCTGACGCTGTATGAGGCCACGGCGGAGAACGTGCACCTCGCAATCCTGGACGGCGTGGAGGCGCTCTACGTCGCGCGGCTGGTCGGTCCCCGATCCGTCCCCACCATCAGCAGAATGGGCGGCCGGCTTCCCCTGCACACAACCGGGGTCGGCAAGGCGCTTCTCGCCTGGCAGGACGAGGACTTCCTGGCTGCGTACTTCGCTCGCGAGTTGGAGCGCCCAACCAAGTTCTCCATCACTTCGGAGCCACGACTTCGGGCCCAACTCGCGGAGGTTCGCCACAGCGGATTCAGCCAGACGCACCAGGAGATGACGCTCGGCAACACCTCGCTGGCGGTCCCGGTGATGGGTCGTGGCGGTGCGCCGCTGGCTGCGGTCGGGCTGGTCACCCACACGATGAGGGCAGATGCCCTGAGGCTGGTTCCCGTGTTGCAGAAGGCCGCCGCAGGAATGTCGGCGAGCCTGCTCGAGCTGATGGATCGGGAAGGAACCGACTCGCTGGCCTAGTTCCGCTGAGCGGAAATCTTCCATTGTCCGTCACTCGCTGGGGTGCCAAGGTCGATCGGGCGCCGGAATCAATGCGCCGGAATGAAGGACGACATGACACTCAGCGACCAGCAGCAGATCACCAACGAGATCGATGCCAAACGCAGCCAATACGAAGCCGAACGCGCGAGTGGAGCGCCGGTGAACAACCGCACGACACTCGACTACCCGCCGTACCGGAGCAGCGTGCTGCGGCACCCCACCAAAGACCTGCACCACGCCGACCCGGAGACCATCGAACTGGTCTCACCGGCGTTCGGCCACAACGACGTCGCGGAGATCGAATCAGACCTCACCCTCCAGCACACCGGCGAACCGCTCGGTGAGCGCATCCTGGTCACCGGTCGCGTGCTGGACGGCGACGGCCGGCCAGTGCGGAACCAGCTGGTCGAGGTGTGGCAGGCGAACGCGGCTGGACGCTACATCCACAAGCGGGACCAGCATCCGGCTCCCATCGACCCCAACTTCACCGGAACCGGTCGCACGATCACCGATGACGACGGTCGCTACCGCTTCGTCACCATCAAGCCGGGCGCCTACCCGTGGAAGAACCACACCAACGCCTGGCGGCCCGCGCACATCCACTTCTCCCTGTTCGGCAACGCGTTCACGCAGCGGATCATCACGCAGATGTACTTTCCGGGCGACCCGCTGTTCCCGCTGGACCCGATCTACAACTCGATCGTCGACCAGGATGCCCGCGACCGCCTGGTCGCGACCTACGACCACGACCTCACCTCGCCAGAATGGTCACTCGGCTACCGCTGGGACGTCGTGCTCACCGGGCCCCAACGAACCTGGTTCGAGCCGGAAGGGGGCGACGAATGAGCCTCCTCCCCACATCAGGACAGACCGTCGGGCCATTCTTCGGCTACGCATTACCGTACGACGGCGGCGAAGACCTGGTCCCGGCCCATCACCCGAACGCGGTGCGCCTGCACGGCACCGTCTACGACGGGGACGGCACGCCGGTGCCGGACTCGATTGTCGAGATCTGGCAGGCGGATGCGTCCGGCACGATTCCGGATGCGCGCGGCTCGCTCACCCGGGACGGCTACACCTTCACGGGGTTCGGCCGGTCGGCGACCACCCGGGACGGCGGCTACTCGTTCACCACCGTCGAGCCGGGCGCGGTCGATGGGGCAACCCCGTTCTTCGCCTGCATCGTGTTCGCCCGCGGGCTGACCGACAAACTGCACACCCGCATCTATCTGCCGGGAGCGGAGGACACCTTCCTGGCGTCCCTGCCCGCCGAGCGGAGGGCTACCCTGATTGCACGCCGTCAGAGTGACGGATCGCTGCACCACGACATTCACCTGCAGGGTGAAGAGGAGACAATCTTCCTTGACTTCGGATGATCCCAGCGCGGCAGACCACGGGCTGCTGTCCCCCTATTGGGCCGGCACCCCGGTGGCCGAGGCGACCGGGGATGTCGCCGTGCTCCGCGCAATGCTCGATGCCGAGGTGGCCCTTGCCGCTGCCGAGGCGGAGCTTGGCCTGGTTCCGGATGCCGCTGCCGAGAAGATTCGCAGCGTCGCAGCCGAGCTCACCCTGGATGCGTCCCGCATCGCCACCGCGTCCAGGGCGGGAGGCAACCCGATCATCCCGCTGCTGGCCGAGCTTCGTGCGGCGGTCGGACCCGACGCTGCCGGGTTCGTCCACCTCGGGGTGACCAGCCAGGACGTGCTCGACTCGGCCCTGATGCTGGTAGCCCAGCGGAGCATCCGCTTGATGATGGACGACCTGGACACCGCGGTGTCGGCCCTTGCCGCCCTGGCGGATGGGCACCGCTCGACCGCCATGGCCGGGCGCACGCTGACCCAGCACAGTGTGCCGACAACGTTCGGGCTCAAGGCCGCCGGTTGGCTGGTGGGGGTGGCGGATGCGCGCGGCTTCCTCGGTGCCGTCTCGTCGGCGTTGCCGGCGCAGCTCGGGGGAGCGGCCGGAACGCTGGCCTCTTTCACCCAGCTGGCCCCGGGTCGCGAACTCGAGCTCGTCGACGCGTTCGCGAGCAAGCTCGGGCTGCAGTCCGCGCCGGTGCCCTGGCACACGATGCGCACGCCGATCACCCGGCTTGCGGATGCGCTCAGCGGGGTCTGCGTTGCCGTCGGCAAGATCGGCGCCGACGTGTCCCTGCTGGCACGAACCGAGATCGGGGAGCTGAGCGAGGCCTCCGGCGGCGGATCGTCGGCCATGCCGCAGAAGCAGAACCCGGTGCTGAGCGTCCTGATCCAGGCGGCCTCCCGCCAGGCGCCGGGACTCCTCGCCGAACTTCATCGCAGTGCCATCGCGGTCGATGAGCGCCCCGACGGCGCCTGGCACGTGGAATGGCAGACCCTCCGCGAACTGCTGCGGGTGACCGGGGGCGCAGCATCACTCGCCGCCGAACTGCTGCCCGGTCTGCGCGTCGACGCCGAGCGGATGCGTGCCAACCTCGCCATCTCCGGGCCGCTGATCGTCAGCGAGCGGATCATGCTCGCCGTCGGCCCAACCCTGGGCAATGACACCGTGCGACGGCTCGTCGGCCAGGCTGCGGGCAACCCGGCCAGCCTGCGGGACGGCCTCCGAAGCGAATTGCCCGACTGGAGCGAAGACTCGCTCGATGAATTGCTCGACCCCCTGAACTACCTCGGCCTGAGCGGCGAACTCATCGACCGAGCTCTGGCACACGTGCAGGCAACCGGATGAGCGTCCCCACGATTCGCGCGGCCAGGAGCGGGACAGCGGGCGCGCCCCTGCTCGTGCTCGGCCCGTCGCTCGGCACCTCCACTTTGGTCTGGGAGGACGCCGCCGCACTGCTCGAAAAGCGATTCGACATTCTCGCCTGGGACCTTCCCGGCCACGGCATCTCGCCCGCGGCCAGCGAACCCTTCACCGTTTCCGAGCTGGCGGATGCGGTGCTCGAGCTGGTCGGCGACCGCACCTTCCACTACGCGGGCGTGTCGCTCGGCGGTGCCGTCGGGCTGGAACTGGCCTTACGACATCCGGAGCGCCTCGACCGTCTCGCCATGATCTGCTCGCTCGCCAAATTCGGTGAGGCCAGCTCCTGGACGGAACGGGCCGCCCTCGTGCGGGCGCAGTCGACCTCGGTGCTGGTGGGAGCATCCGCCGGCCGCTGGTTCTCCCCCGGGTCGATCGCCCGGCTTCCCGAGGTGACCGGGAAGCTGCTGCACACCCTCGCCGACGCAGACGACGAAAGCTACGCGCTGTGCTGCGAGGCGCTCGCGGCGTACGACCTGCGCGGTGAACTCGGCGAACTGAGCCGGCCGCTGCTGGCGATCTCCGGGCACGACGACCCGGTCGCCCCACCGGATGCGATGGCCGAACTGGCGGCGGCGACGCCTCACGGGCGCGCCGTCGACGTGGCGGATGCCGGACACCTCGCCAGCGCGGAACAGCCCGCCGTCACCGCGCGGCTGTTGATCGACTTCCTCAGAAAGGACGGCTGATGGCCACCGACGACGAACGGCGCGACCAGGGCATGACCGTGCGGCGCGAGGTGCTCGGCGACGAGCACGTCGACCGAGCCAACGCGAACATCTCGGAGGTGACCCGGGACTTCCAGGACTTCATCACCCGGTACGCCTGGGGTGACGTGTGGTCGCGGCCCGGGCTCGACCGCCGACTGCGGAGCACCGTGACCATCACCGCGCTCATCGCCCACGGCCACTGGGAAGAGCTCGAGATGCATCTGCGTGCCGCCCTGCGCAACGGGCTCACCAAGGAAGAGGTCTCCGAGATCATCCTGCAGTCCGGGGTGTACTGCGGGGTGCCGGCAGCCAACTCGGCGTTCCGCATCGCGCAGGAGGTCTACGGCGACTAGTGCGGGTGCGTGAGGAACGGCAGCCCGGTGTAGATCTCGGCCAGGTGTGCCATCCCGCGTGGTGACCCGCAGAGCTGGCTGAGCTGCCCGAGCTGCACGTGGTAGTCGTAGTCCACATTCTCTGGATGCTCGGAGTCGGTCGACTCGTTGAAGCGGTGCAGCATCCGCGTCATCCAGGCGGAGAAGTGCTGGATCTGCCACACCCGTTGCAGCGAGCGCGGTGAATACTCGTCGAGCCCGGATGCGTCGCCGCTGCGATACCAGGCGACCAGCCCGTCGTGCAGGTAGCTGGCATCCGCTATCGCCAGGTTCAGGCCCTTCGCGCCGGTGGGCGGCACGATGTGGGCGGAATCCCCGACCAGGAACAGCTTGCCGAACCGCATGGGGTCGCTCACGAAGCTGTGCATCGGGGTGATGTTCTTGTCGAAGATCTCGCCGCGTTCCAGCTTCCAGCCTGGGGTGCCGAGGCGGAGGTCCAGTTCGTCCCAGATGCGATCATCCGGCCAGTTGGCGATGTCGTCGTGCGGGTCGACCTGCAGGTAGAGGCGGCTGACGGTCTCCGACCGCATGCTGTGCATGGCGAAGCCGCGCTCGTGCAGGGCATAGATCAGCTCGTCCGTCGACGGGTGAACGTGGGCGAGGATGCCCAGCCAGCCGAACGGGTACTCGCGCCGGTAGGTCTTCTTCTCGACGGCGGGGATGCTCGGCCGGCAGACGCCGTGGGCGCCATCCGCACCCGCCACGAAGTCGGCGGTCAGCTCGAAGTCTTCGCCGTCCTGGGTGAATCGCACGGTCACCGGGCCGTCGGCCACGTTCTCCAGTTCGACGCTCGAGACGCTGTACCGGGCGGGGGTTCCGGCCTGGTCGTGGGCTGCGATGAGGTCTTTCACGACCTCCTGCTGGCCGTAGACCCACACCGAGCGGCCGACGAGCTCGCGGAACGAGACGTGGTGTCGGCTCCCGTTGTACTGCAGGTAGATGCCGTCGTGGCGCTGGCCCTCCACCGCGAGCCGCCCGCCGAGGCCAGCCTCGGTCAGCAGGTCGACGGCCGCGTGCTCGAGGACTCCGGCGCGAACCCGCTGGATCGTGTAGTCGCGGTCACGGGCTTCCAGCACGACGCTGTCGATGCCGGAGCGTCGCAGCAGGTGGGATAACAGCAGTCCGGCCGGCCCTCCGCCAATGATTGCTACCTGGGTGCTGATGCTGGTTCGCGTGGCCACACTGCCGTCCTTCCGGTTCGCTGGGTTTCGCCGGGTTGATATTCCTCAATGATACGCTCATCATTAGAACACAAGTTCGCTATGCGCACACAATGGGAATTCTGAAATGACTGCCAGCTTTATCTATGATGCCGTCCGCACACCATTCGGCCGCTACGGCAAGGCCCTCGCCGGGGTGCGCCCCGACGACCTCGCTGCCGGCGTGCTGCGCGAACTGGTGGCGCGGCATCCGAACTTCGACCCGGCGACCGTCGACGACGTGCTCCTCGGCGATGCCAACGCCGCCGGCGAGGACAACCGCAACGTAGCGCGGATGGCAGCCATCCTGGCCGGCTTCCCCACCTCCGTGCCCGGCGCCACCCTGAATCGGCTGTGCGGATCGGGCCTCGAGGCGGTGATCCAGGCAAGTCGGGCCATCGAAACGGGCGATGCCGAGGTGATGATCGCCGGCGGAGTCGAGTCGATGAGCCGCGCGCCCTGGGTGATGCTCAAGCCGTCGCGCCCGTACCCGAGCGCGCACGAGACCATGCACTCCACCACCCTCGGCTGGCGGATGGTGAACCCGCGGATGCCGGAACAGTGGAGCGTCTCGCTGGGGGAGACGGCTGAGATTCTCGCGGAACAATATGGGATCAGCCGCGAGGCGCAGGACGAGTTCGCTCTGCTCAGCCACCGCAATGCGGCTGCAGCCTGGGACGAGGGCATCTACGACCGGGAGGTCGTTCCGGTGGCGGGCGTCGACCTCGCCAGGGACGAGAGCATCCGGGCTGACACCTCCGTGGAGGCACTGGGCGGGCTGAAGCCCGCGTTCCGGCCCGACGGCTCGGTAACCGCGGGCAACTCCTCGCCGCTCAACGACGGTGCCGGCGCGATCCTCATCGGTTCAGAAAACGCTCCGATCGACGCGGAGCCGCTGGCCCGCATCGTCTCCCGCGGCGTGCACGCCGTCGACCCCAACGTGTTCGGCATCGCGCCGGTCGAGGCGGCCAACAAGGCGCTCGCCCGCGCCGGCAAGACCTGGGCGGATGTCGATGTGGTCGAACTGAACGAGGCCTTCGCCTCGCAAAGCCTCGCCTGCCTGAAACTGTGGCCAGAACTCGACCCTGCGAAGGTGAACATTCACGGTGGCGCCATCGCCATCGGACACCCGCTCGGCGCATCCGGTTCCCGCATCGTCGGACACGTCGCCCACGAGTTGGAACGTCGCGGCGGCGGCGTGGGTGTTGCCGCCATCTGCATCGGCGTCGGGTTGGGCCTGGCGATCGTGCTCGAACGCTGAGCGCGAGCCTGACACGGAGGACCCCTCCAGAGGAAGGATGATAGACGGATGACGCTTTCCGCAGACAGCACCGAATCCGACGGTTCCCGAGATCCGAGCGGTCAATACGTGCAGTCGCTGGCGCGAGGCCTCAGCGTCATCCGAGCTTTCGACGGTGACCACCCCGAAATGACGCTCAGCGACATCTCCCGTCGCACCGGCCTCACCCGGGCGACCAGTCGCCGCTTCCTGCTGACCCTGGTGGAGCTCGGCTACGTGAAAACGGATGGGCGGATGTTCAGCCTCACCGCCCGGGTGCTCGAACTCGGTTTCAGTTACCTGTCCGCGCTGTCGCTGCCCGAGATCGCCCAGCCGCACCTCGAGCAGCTGGCCGCAAGCATCCACGAGTCGACGTCCGCTTCGGTGCTCGACGGGACTGACATCGTATACGTCGCCCGCGTGCCCACCCGCCGCATCATGACCGTACGGATCAACATCGGCACCCGGTTCCCCGCCTACGCGACCTCGATGGGCCGTGTGCTGCTCGCGTCGTTCAGCGCCGAAGAACTCGACTCCCACCTGGACGGCATCGACTTCGCGGGCCTCACCTCGCACACCATCACGACCCGCGAAGCACTCGTTGTGGAGCTCGGCCGGGTGCGGGAGCAGGGCTGGGCGATGGTCGACCAGGAGCTGGAGAACGGCCTGCGATCGATCGCGGCGCCGATCTGGCACGGTTCAACGGTCATGGCGGCGATCAACGTGTCGACCACCGCGAACAGCCACACGGTGGAGTCCATTCAGGAGAACCTCCTGCCCCCGCTGAAGCAGACTGCCGAGCGGATCAGTCGCGACCTGACTGCCTCCCGGCCTTTCACGCGTGCCGGCAACCACGGACTCAGCCCGACCAGTCATCCGCTGTAGCGCTCGACTTTTCTCGCAAGACCTCCCCGCCTGCCCACTTTCGCCGGGCATCCGATCGACGATGACGGAGTTTGTCTTCGATGACGGCGTTGTGAAGGGTGTCATCGAAGAGAAACTCCGTCATCGTCGAGCGGGGCGGCCAGTTCCGGCCTAGCGAGATCTGCGCGTTTGTGCATATAGTTGGGGTACTGAGCGTTTGCAGGTGCACCGCAGCACGAGAGGACGAGACCCATGGAACAGATGGACGGCCACGCCGACAGCCCCGAGCTGGAACAGCTCTACCGCGACTTCGACGCGAACCAGCTTGCCCCGCTGTGGACGCAGCGCGAAGGCCTCATGCCGATGGCGCCGGAGCCGTCAGCTATCGCCCACGTCTGGAAGTGGGAGACCCTCTACGACCTCGCCAAGCGCAGCGGTGACCTGGTGCCGATCGGCCGCGGCGGCGAGCGGCGCGCCATCGGCCTCGCTAATCCCGGCCTGCCCGGCACCGCCTACGCGACCCCGACCCTGTGGGCGGCCATCCAGTACCTCGGGCCGCGGGAGACCGCGCCGGAGCACCGTCACAGCCAGAACGCGTTCCGCTTCGTGGTCGAGGGTGAAGGGGTGTGGACTGTCGTCAACGGCGACCCGGTGGCCATGCGACGAGGCGACCTGCTGCTCACCCCCGGTTGGAACTTCCACGGCCACCACAACGACACCGACCAGCCGATGGCCTGGATCGATGGACTCGACATCCCGTTCTCCAGCTACACCGATGTCGGCTTCTTCGAGTACGGGTCCGAGCGGGTGACGGATGAGGCGTCCCCCGCGGTCTCTCGCGCCGAACGGCTTTGGGGACACCCCGGGCTGCGCCCGCTGTCCGGACTTGAGAACAAGGCGAGTTCTCCCCTGGCCGCCTACCGCTGGGAGCACACGGATGCCGCGCTCCGCGAGCAGCTGCTTCTGGAAGACGAGGGGCACCCGGCCACCGTCGAGCAGGGGCACGCCGCCATCCGCTACGTGAACCCGACCACCGGTGGCGACGTGATGCCGACCATCCGGGCCGAGTTCCATCGGCTGCGCGCCGGCGCCGACACGCCCTCCCGGCACGAGGTCGGGTCATCCGTGTGGCAGGTGTTCGAGGGTGAGGGCAGTGTCGTCCTGGGCGGTACCGAGCACAAGCTGGTCACCGGCGACCTTTTCGTGGTTCCCTCGTGGGTTTCGTGGTCGCTGCACGCGACCACCCAGTTCGACCTGTTCCGCTTCAACGACGGACCCATCATCGACCGGCTCAATTTCGCCCGTACCTACATCCCTGGAGAAAACGCATGAAGCTCGCCACCCTACGCACCACGACCGGCAACACCGCCGTGCTCATCACCGACGACAGCGCCATCGAGATCGATGGGGTGGCGGATGTCGGCGCCCTGCTCGGCAACCCGGAGTGGCGCGCGGTCGCGGAGGCCGCCGACGGCAAGGTGCACGCGCTCGACTCGATCGAGGACACCGCCTGGGCTCCTGTCGTGCCGCAGCCGAGCAAGATCGTCTGCGCCGGACTCAACTACCGCAAGCACATCCTCGAGATGGGGCGTGAGCTTCCCGAGCATCCGACCTTCTTTGCCAAGTACCCGGAGGCGCTGATCGGCGCGTTCGACGAGATCGAGCTGTCACCGCTGTCGGATGCCGTCGACTGGGAGGCGGAGCTCGCGGTCGTCATCGGTAAGCCGGTTCGGAACGCCACCGAAGCCGAGGCTGAGGATGCGATCGCCGGCTACGCGGTGCTCAACGACGTGACCATGAGGGACTTCCAGTACCGCACGCTGCAGTGGCTGCAGGGCAAGACCTTCGAGAACACCACGCCATTCGGGCCGTACCTCGTGACGACGGATGAATGGACTCCCGGGCCCACGATGAAGGCCGTCGTCGACGGTGACACGGTGCAGGAAGTCTCCACCGGCGAGCTCGTGTTCACGCCCGCCGCGCTCATCTCCTACTTCTCGCAGATCGTCACCCTGAACCCGGGCGACGTGATCGCCACCGGGACACCGGGTGGGGTCGGCCACGCCCGCAAGCCGCAGCGTTACCTGCAGAACGGTTCCGTGCTCGAGACATCCATCGAGGGCCTCGGCGCGCAGCGCAACGTCGCCGGGTTGGCCGGGTAGCACCATGGTCGCCCGCACCGACAAGACGCAGGATCCGGACATCCTCGCTGGCCTGCTGCTGGCCAGGCGCGGCACCGCTTACTTCGAGCGCAAGCTCGCCGAGCTGGCTGACGACGAGTTCGACGGGCCGTCGCTGCTTCCCGGCTGGGACCGGCGCCACGTGATCGCCCACGTCGGTTACAACGCGCGGGCGCTCACCCACCTGACCGAGTGGGCGGCGACCAGCGTCGAGACTCCGATGTACGCGACGACGGATGCCCGCAACGCCGAGATCGAATACGGCGCCACCCTGAGCCCGGCCGCCTTGCGCAATCTGAGCGCACACGCGGCCGTGCACCTGAACGTGGAGTGGCGCGACCTCGAACCGGAGGCCTGGGACGCCGAGGTGCGCACCGCCCAGGGGCGCACCGTCCCGGCCTCCGAAACCGTCTGGATGCGCACGCGTGAAGTGTGGTTGCACGCCGTCGACCTGGACAACGGCGGGAGCGTCAACGATTTCCCTGCCGAGTTGGTCGACCGGCTGCAGACCGATGTGCTGGGCGCCTGGAGCCGTCGCCAGGCCGAGGAGGGAATCCCCAACTTCGTGCTCCGCGCGGAGGACCGGGACGGCATCCGCTCCGTCACCGGTGGCACGGAGGATGGCGTCGAACTGCTCGGCACGGCGGCCGCCCTGACCCGCTGGGCGACCGGACGTGGGAGTCTCGGCGTTCACACCGCGAACGGCTCGCCGGTTCCGAAGTCACCACGATGGCTGTGACTGGCGAGACGGTCGAGCTGGCCGACTACACCGGGTTCCTGGTCAGGCGGGCGCAGCAACTGCACGCCGCCGTCTGGCAGCGCGAAGCATCCGCCGAATTCACCTCGGTGCAGTTCGGCGCACTCAACCTGGTGCACGCCAACCCGGGAATCGACCAGCGCATGCTGGGGGAGCACCTGCAGCTGGATCGGTCCACGATCGCGGATGTCTGCGCGCGCCTGGAGCGCCGCGGCCTGATCCTGCGCGACCGGGATCCGGATGATCGGCGCAGGAACATCCTGTCCCTCACCGAGCAGGGCGAGACGGTGCTGGCCGAGCTGCTCCCGCGAGCCGACCGTGTGCACGAGGTGCTGATCGCCGGGCTCAGCGCACCCGACCGCGCTGAGCTGCACCGCCTGCTGACCCTCCTCCTCGCGGACACCTAGGCACGACCCCTCCTGCTCCGCGGAGACGTACTCACACTCCTCGGGGCCGGAGACCCGCCGGAAAAGGCTGCCGCCGCTGTCGCCTCGCACGGAGACCCTTCCCACGTGCGGCGTGTTTCCAGCCGGTTTCGACAAGCTCAACCAGCGAAAGGGGGGGTTCGACGAAGTCGGTCAGGGGGGTCAGTGGAGGTCGGCTATGTCTCGCTCGATCGCGGCGCGGGTGGCGAGCAGCAGCCCGATCGTGCTGTCCTCCGTCAGTTTCTGCAGTCGCACCGCGGGGGCGGCCATCGAGAACCCACCGATCGCCCTGCCGTCACTCCCCAGCAACACAAGCCCGATGGCTGCGAGCCCGGTTTCGGTCTCGCCGATGTTGAGCGCATACCCGCGCGACTTGACGGCGCGCAACTCCCGGCTGAGCGCATCGAATTCCTCCTCGCTCATCGGGTCGGCGGTGTACGACGACGGGCTCTGATACAAACGGGCGAGCTGCGCGGGCGGCAACTCCGCCAGCATCGCCTTGCCACCGGATGCGAGCCTTGCCGGCAAGACAGTTCCCTGCCGGTCCCCGACGCGCAGGAAGTTCGACGACTCGAGCGTCAACAGGAATCGCACCGACGTCCCCACCCTGATCACCAGGTTGACCGTCTCATCGAGCTGGCCGAGCAGCACTTCGAGGTGCGGCTGGGCCCGATTCTTGAACTCCTTCGTCCACTCGGCCGCGACCGGTGGCACCCCGATGGCCGGCCCTGGCAGGTAGGTGCGCGACTCGTCCTGTTCGGCGAACCCTCGATACACGAGCATCGACAGCAACCGGTGTGCGGTCGATGGCGCGATGCCGAGTAGTTCCGCTGCGTCCTTCAACCGGAGTCGCCCCTCATCGCGCAGCACCTGCACCAGGCGGAGCGCGTTATCGACGGACTCCAGTGAGTAGGCCGGTTTCCTCCGCTGTGTAGCATTCTGCACAACAGAATTATACTCGGCGGATCGTATAGACAACTACAGGATACTCGCCCTAGTGTTACCCGCTGTCATTCTTACAGCCAGAATTTGCTTGCTGTCCGAGTCGTCATCCGCGACGGTCGACACATGACAAACGTGATTATTGCCGGAGGCGGCATCGGTGGGCTCGCCGCAGCTGTGGGCCTGAGCCGCGCCGGAGCCACCGTTACCGTGCTGGAGCGGGAGCCTGACTTCAAGGAGGTCGGCGCCGGCCTGGAACTGGGCCCGAACGGCACCCGCGTGCTCGCCGATTGGGGTCTCCTCGATGAGATGCGCGGCTACGGCGTGCAGCCGAACGCCCTGGTGATCAAAGATGCCGTCGACGGCCGCGAGCTCACCCGCATGGAGCTCGGCGCAGAGTTCGAGGAGCGCTACGGCGCCCCCTACCTTGTCGGCCATCGCAGCGACCTGCTCGCCCTTCTGCTGAAGGCCGCGCAGGATGCCGGAGTCACGTTGATCTCGAACGAGCAGGTCGACACCGTCTCGTCCGAAGGGGATCTGGCAGTCGTCACCACGGCATCCGGCAACCGCTACGAGGGCAACCTCGCCATTGCGGCCGACGGCTTGAACTCCCGGCTGCGCGGAAAGCTCGTCGATGACTCTCCCGTCGCTTCCGGTTACGTCGCCTACCGCGGGACGATCCTGATGAACGACGTCGACATTGACGCCGACCTCGAGAACGTCACCCTCTACATCGGCCCAGGCTGCCACTTCGTCCAGTACCCGATCCGCAAGGCCACCGCCGAGCAGGGCGCCCTGCTCAACCAGGTGGCCGTCTTCGAGTCCCCCGCATTCCTTCGGGGCGAGCTGGAGGACTGGGGTCGTCCAGGGGAACTGGATGCCGCGTTCGCGACCTGCCTTCCGAGCATCCGCCACGCCCTCACGTTCATCCCCCGCGAGCGCTGGTGGCTGATGTTCGACCGCGATCCGATCGAGCACTGGATCAGCGACCGGCTGCTGCTGCTGGGTGACGCCGCCCATCCGATGCTGCAGTACCTCGCTCAGGGGGCGTGCCAGGCGCTCGAGGACGGACGCGTGCTTCAGGATGCTGTCAGTCGCCAGGTCAGCGCGACACCGGATGTCGATGGCTGGCTTTCGGCTGCCGAACTCTTCAACCGCGAACGGGCACCCAGAACGGCGCGCGTGCAGCGGAACGCCCGAACCTGGGGCGAGTCATGGCACGTGGACGGCATCGGGCGCACCATCCGGAACATCCTCTTCTCTGACCGCAAGCACGACGATTACCGTTACACCGACTGGCTTTACGGGAAGGACGTCATCAAGCTCCCTTGACCCGAACCCAATCCGCTGTAGTGTTTAGAGAACACTTGTTCACATCCCGAACAAGCCTGCACCGCACGGCACGTTTCACAAAGGAGTGACACATGAAGAAATCACTGATGGTCGGACTCGCAGCCGCGTCCGTCCTCGCACTTACCGCCTGCGCGAGCGGAACCCCGGACACCGGTGAGGCTCCGGACCCGGCCGAGCCGACAGCGATCACCGTTGGCGTCATCCCCATCGTGGACACCGCACCGATCTGGCTCGGCGTCGAGAAGGGGTTCTTCTCCGACGAAGGCCTCGATGTCACGGTGCAGCCGACAACAGGTGGCGCGGCATCCGTCCCCGGAGTCGTGGCCGGCAGCTACGACTTCGCGTTCGGCAACTACGTCTCAGGCATGGTCGCCAACGACCAGGGCCTCGCACTGAAGTACGTCGCCAACGGAAACTCGACGGCAGGCGACCCCGACTTCGGCGCCGTGATCGTTCCGGGTGACTCCGACATCGAAAGCCCGGCGGACCTGTCCGGCAAGACCGTCTCGGTGAACAACCTGCAGAACATCGGTGACACCACCATCCGCACGGTCGTCGACGACGACGGTGGCGACTCCTCGACCATCAAGTTCGTCGAGGTCGCGTTCCCCGACGCCGAAGCTGCCGTGACGAACAAGCAGGTCGACGCGGCATGGATCCTCGCCCCGTTCCTCGACTCTGCCGTTGCCAACGGTGCCCGCGTGATCAGCTACAACTTCTCGGACTTCGACCCGGCACTGGACATCGCCGGCTATTTCACCACGCTCGACACCTTCGAGAACAAGCCGGAACTGGTCGAGGCGTTCACCACCGCGATGAACAAGTCGCTGGAGTACGCTGACGCCAACCCGGACGAGGTCAAGCAGATCGTGACCACGTACACGAAGATGTCACTCGAGCAGCTGGATGCGATGGTGCTTCCGAAGTTCAACGTCGAGTTCAACCGCGAGGCTATGGAGAAACTCGGCGCAGCCGCATTCGGCTACGGAACGCTGAAGGCAGAGCCGGACCTGGACAAGCTGCTCCCGTAGCCCGACCCGTACCAACCAAGCAGAAGCCGAGTACCCAGTGTCGAGTACGAACAGCAGGATGCGAAGTACGAAAGTGTCTGGTCCGCTCCTAGGACTGGCAGGCATCCTGCTGTTCCTGCTCGCCTGGGAGGCTGCTCCCCGGCTGGGACTCGTGCAGGAACGATTCCTTCCCCCAGCCAGCGAGGTACTGATCACACTGATCGACTACTTCGGCCAGCCTGCGTTCTGGAAGGACGTCGGCGAGACGATGCTGGCGTGGACCATCGGTCTTGCCATCTCGATCATCGCCGCCGTGGTGCTCGGCCTCATCATCGGCTCGAGCTCCTTCCTCAGCAAGGCCACCTACACCACCATCGAGTTCCTACGGCCGATCCCCTCGGTCGCCCTCATCCCGCTCGCCGTCCTGCTCTTCGGCGTGAAGATCGAGTCCTCCCTGCTGTTGGTGATCTACGCATCCTTCTGGCAGGTGCTCCTGCAGGTGCTGTACGGGGTGGCGGATGTTGACCCGGTCGCCAACAACACGGCGAAGAGCTACGGCCTGGGCCCGCTCGCCCGTGCCCGCTATGTCGTCTGGCCGACCGTGCTCCCCTACCTGATGACCGGCATCCGCCTCGCCTCCGCCGTGGCACTGATCCTGGCCATCACGGCAGAACTGGTCATCGGGTCTCCTGGCCTCGGCTACCAGATCGCGTTGACGCGTTCCGGCGGCGCGGTGCCCGAAATGTACGCGCTCATCGTCGCGACCGGCATCATCGGCATCATCATCAACCTGGGCATGCGATTCATCGAGAAGAAAGTGCTCGCTTGGCACTCCTCAGTCAGAAGTGAGGTCATCGCATGAGCACCCTCAAGCGCATTGCGTACTTCGTCGGCCTGCCGGTGTTGCTCATCATCATGTGGTGGGTGCTCACCCGCGGAGAACCCAACTTCTATGTGCCAACCCCGGAAGAACTGGTTGCCACGTTCTGGGAAGTCTGGGCCGGCGAACGGTTCGCGACAGACTTCGTGCCCAGCATCATCCGGCTCGTCATCGGGCTGATCGCCACGATCGCCCTCGGAATCGTTCTCGGCATCCTCATCGGGTCCTTCCGTTGGCTGCGCAGCCTGACCGAGCCACTACTCGAGTTCTTCCGCGCGATACCGCCGCCGGTGCTCGTTCCGCTGTTCATCCTGCTCATCGGAATCAACGACCAGATGATGATTTTCGTGATCATCTCCGGCTCGATCTGGCCGGTGCTGCTGAACACGGTTGAAGGAGTTCGCGCCGTCGACGAGGTGCTCATGAACACCAGCCGCACCTATGGGATCAATGGTTTCGCCCGCCTTCGGCACCTGGTGCTGCCAGCCGCCAGCCCGCAGATCATGACCGGGGTGCGGCAGAGCCTGTCGATCGGCCTGATCCTCATGGTGATCTCCGAGATGTTCGGAGCGTCATCCGGGCTCGGCTACACCATCGTGCTGTTCCAGCGCGGCTTCGCGATTCCGGAGATGTGGAGCGGAATTGCGGTGCTCGGACTCATCGGTATCGCCCTCTCCCTCATTTCGAAAGCGATCGAGGCCAAGGTGCTGCGCTGGTACCACGGTTTGAAAGAGGTGCAACGTGACAGTTAGCGGAACAGGACCCACCATGACGACGCCGATGCTCTCAATCAAGAACCTCAAGAAGACCTACCAGGTAGCCGACGGTGAGATTGAGGCGGTGCGCGACATCACGCTCGACATCGCCGAGGGTGAGCTCATCTGCGTGGTCGGACCATCCGGCGCAGGAAAGACGACGCTGCTGAAGTGCATCGCGGGCCTTCTGACACCGACCGCCGGAACCATCGAACTGGCTGGCACACCGGTCACCGGACCGCCGAAAGCCATGGCCGTCGTCTTCCAGGAGTACGGCCGCAGCCTGTTCCCCTGGATGACGGTTCGCGCCAATGTCGAGCTTCCGCTGAAGAACGCCGGGGTGTCGAGGGCCGAACGCGACAAGCTGGTCGCCGACGCCTTGGAGGCCGTCGAACTGGAACACGTGCCGGACAGCTATCCCTGGCAATTGTCCGGCGGCATGCAGCAGCGTGTCGCCATCGCCCGCGCGGTCGCCTACCGGCCGAAGGTGCTGCTGATGGATGAACCGTTCGCCGCCGTCGATGCCCAGACGCGCGCCGACCTGGAAGACCTGGTGCGCGACATCTGGCACAAGCTCGGGGTCACCATCCTGTTCATCACCCACGACATCGACGAGTCGGTGTACCTGGCGCAGCGCGTCATCATGCTCTCGAACTCACCCACTGTGGTGCAGGACGACCTGAAGATCGACCTCCCCGACCAGCGCGACCAGCTGGAGACCCGCTCCAGTAAGCGCTTCACGGAGTTGCGGACCCATGTTTACGAGCAGATCCAGCTGGCGAAGGCATCGAAGCCGACCGGTGTGACCGCGGTCCAGAAGGTCGCCCGGAGATGAAGGGCAATGCGATGAAGGTCAGCGAAGCGGTCGGCCGTGCACTCGTGCAGTGGGGGGTCGACCAGGTGTTCGGCGTTACCGGCAGCGGCAACTTCGAGGTGACGACCGCCATGGTCGCCGCCGGGGCGAAGTATGTCTCCGCTCGCCACGAGGGCGGCGCTGCAACGATGGCGGATGGCTACGCGCGCCTCGCGAGGAAGGTCACGGTGGCCAGCGTTCACCAGGGGCCAGGGCTCACCAACGCCATGACCGGCCTCGCCGAGGCGGCGAAGGCGCACACCCCGCTCCTCGTCGTCGCGGGCGAGACTCCGGCAACCATGAAGACCTCCAACTTCTGGATCGACCAGGCCGCGGCCGCTGAAGCACTCGGGGCCGTTGCGATCAGGCTGGAGTCGCCGGCGACCGCTCTGGCGGATGCCGCCCGCGCATTCACCATCGCCCGGACCGGCCGGCCCGTACTGCTGGGACTACCGCTTGATGTCCAGGCCGGCGAGGTCGACTGGAACGGCTCTGCCCCGGATCTCCCTGCTCCCGCGTCCCTCCCCGCGCCATCAGTCGACGGCGTCAACGAATTGGTGTCGCGACTGAGTTCGGCGCAGCGTCCGCTTATCGTCGGCGGCCGTGGCGCCTTCAACGCACACGATGAGATCGTCGGGCTGGCTGCAGCATCCGGTGCCCTGCTGGCGACAACCGCCATGGCGCGTGGGCTCTTCACCGATGACCCATGGAACGTGGACGTTATGGGCGGCTTCGCGAACGAGGCGATGTCCGAGCTCATCATGGATGCCGACCTGATCGTCGCGTTCGGCGCGTCGCTCAACCGCTGGACAGCCCGCAACGGCGAGCTCATCCGCGACACCCCCGTCGTTCAGGTGGACATCAACCAGGCTGCATTCTCGCTGCACCGTCGGGTGGAGGCATCCGTCATCGGGGATGCTGCACTGGTGGCTTCCGCGGTCGCCGACGCGCTTCCGGAACGACAGGATGCCGGCTACCGCACCGAATCCGTGGCGCAGAAGCTGTCGGCGGGGCGCCTGTGGCGCGACCAGTCTTTCGAGGCGCGCATCGCCGACGACCGCATCGACCCGCGTCTGCTCGCGGTCGCTCTCGATGAGCTGTTGCCGACCGAGCGCATTGTGACGGCGGATGCCGGTAGCCACACCGAGTACACGGCAATGTACCTGCAGGTTCCGGATGATCGGGGCTACTGCCTGCCCTTGGCCTTCCAGTGCATCGGCCTCTCCCTGGCCGCGGGCATCGGCGCTGCCGTCGCACGCCGCGATCGACTGCCGGTCGTGGGCGTCGGCGACGGTGGGTTCATGATGAGCCTCGTCGAGCTCGACACCGCTGTACGCCTCGGGTTGCCGCTGGTCGTCGTCGTCTACAACGACAGCGCCTACGGGGCAGAGGTGCACCACTTCCGGCACAGCGGCCAGCCGCTCGACATCGTCGAATTCCCGGAGACCGACATCGCCTCCATCGCGCGCGGTTTCGGCTGCACCGGCGTGACCGTGCGGTCACTGGATGACCTCGCAGGGTTGAGCGACTGGTTGGCCGGCGACCGTTCCACCCCGATCGTGATCGACGCGAAGACGATTTCGTTCCCGTCCTGGGTCGACGCGCACGCGTTCGTCGGAGAGCCCAAGTAGCGTCAATGGGGGTTTCGAGGACACCTCGCCAGTTGGGCCGTCCCGCCGCGTTGCAGCACCGGGCCCATCGTGTTACGTTCGATATATGAACTCGCGTTCGCTATGCGTACATATTTTTGTCGTCAGGAGGAATAATGACGTTCTTCGACCCCAGTGAGTGGGATGGCAAGCTCTACAGTTCGGGCTGGGTCACCAGCAAAGGTGGCAGTCAGGACATCATGGAGCCTGCCACCGAGTCGGCCATCGGAAAGTTCGGTGTTGCCAATACGGAGGATGTTTCCCGCGCGGTCGACGTGGCGACCGAGGCCCAGAAGTCGTGGGATGCGACCAGTTATGACGAACGCGCGGCGGTGCTCCGTCGAGCCGGTGACCTCATCGAAGCGCAGAGCGAGGTTCTCGGCCACTGGCTGATCCGTGAAGCGGGTTCCGCGAAGGGGAAGGCCGCCTTCGAGAACCACATGGTCTCCGGCCTGTTCTACGCTGCCGCGGCCATCGCCCAGGCCCCCTATGGACAGTTGCTGCGCAGCTCCAAACCCCGCCTCAGCCTGGCCCGTCGCATCCCAGTGGGAGTAGTCGGCGTCATCGCACCATTCAACTTCCCGCAGATCCTCTCGATGCGCTCAGTGGCGCCGGCACTCGCCCTGGGCAACGCCGTCATCCTCAAGCCGGACCCCCGCACCGCGGTTTCCGGTGGCCTCGCCTTCGCCGCAATCCTTGAGGAGGCCGGCCTCCCCGCCGGGCTCTTCCACGTGCTCCCCGGCGCAGTCGAGCCCGCTACCGCACTCATCGAACACCCCGGGGTACGCGTCATCTCGTTCACTGGATCGACCAATGCCGGCCGCTCCATCGGCCAGCTCGGGGCGAAGCACCTCAAGCGCGTTCACCTGGAACTGGGCGGGAACAACGCCATGCTGGTGCTCGGCGACGTCGATGTGCCGCAGGCCGTGTCGGCAGGGGCCTGGGGCTCCTTCCTTCACCAGGGCCAGGTGTGCATGACCACCGGCCGGCACCTCGTGCACGAGAGCATCTACGACGAATACGTCGAGCGCCTGTCCACCACCGCGAACGGGATTCCGGTCGGCGACGGGGCGACGACGGATGCTCCGCTCGGCCCCGTGATCGACGCCGGCCAGCGCGACCGCATCCACTCGCTTGTCACCGGCAGTGTGGACGCCGGTGCCAAGCTGACCGCCGGCGGAACCTACGAGGGGCTGTTCTACCGCCCGACCGTGCTGGCCGACAGCAAGTTCGACCACCCCGCCTTCGAGCAGGAGGTCTTCGGCCCGGTGGCACCGGTCATGAAATTCTCGACGCTCGATGAGGCCGTCGAGATCGTCAACCGGAGCGAGTATGGGCTCTCCCTCGCCATCCTCACCAAGGATCCCCTCCGGGGCCTTGCACTGTCCGACCGGATGCACAGCGGCATCGTGCACATCAATGACCAGAACGTCGATGACGAACCGATCATCCCGTTCGGCGGGGTCGGAGCATCCGGGACCGGGTCACGGTTCGGTGGTGCTGATGCCAACATCGAGGCGTTCACCGAGACCCAATGGGTGACGATGCAAAGCGATATCGAACGCTACCCGTTCTAAAGAAACCAGGAACCTGATACATGATTTCCAAGATCGTCAGCAGTGCGGCGGATGCCGTGCGAGACATCCCTGACGGCGCCACCGTGATGATCGGCGGTTTCGGCACGGCCGGCCAACCGGTCGAACTGATCGACGCCCTGCTCGAGCAGGGGGCATCCGGACTCACCATCGTCAACAACAATGCGGGTAACGGCACCACTGGTCTCGCCGCGCTCCTCGGCGCTGGGCGAGTGCGGAAGATCATCTGCTCGTTCCCCCGGCAGGTCGACTCGCAGATCTTCGACGGCCTGTATCGGGAGGGCAAGCTCGAACTCGAACTGGTACCGCAGGGCACTCTCGCTGAGCGCATCCGGGCGGGCGGAGCCGGCATCGCCGGGTTCTTCACGCCAACCGCGTTCGGAACAACACTGGCGGAGGGCAAGGAGACGCGCAAGATCAACGGACGCGACTACGTCCTGGAGGACGCGCTGCTCGCCGATTTCGCCCTCATCAAAGCACACCAGGGTGACCGGCTCGGCAACCTTGTCTACCGTAAGACGGCGCGCAACTTCGGCCCCATGATGGCCAGTGCAGCTGGAGTCACCATCGCCCAGGTCTCACAGATCGTCGAGGTCGGTTCGATCGATCCGGAAACGGTGGTGACGCCGGGAATCTTCGTCAAGCGGTTGGTCGAAACCGGCGGCGCACTGCCGCCCGCTACGGAAGGGCAGTAATGAAGGGGCCACTCAGCCGCGACGATATGGCCAAGCGCGTCGCCCGGGACATCACCGGGGGCGCGTACGTGAACCTCGGAATCGGCCTGCCGACGAAGGTGGCGAACTTCCTGCCGTCCGACCGCGAGATCATCCTGCACACCGAGAACGGGATGCTCGGCATGGGTCCGGTCGCCGAGGGCGACCAGATCGACCACGACCTGATCAACGCCGGCAAGATCCCGGTGACTGAACTGCCCGGGTCGTCCTACTTCCACCAGGCCGACTCATTCGGGATGATGCGGGGCGGCCACCTCGACGTCTGCGTGCTCGGCGCCTTCCAGGTGTCGACATCCGGTGACCTCGCCAACTGGCACACCGGCGGGGCGGATGCGATACCGGCCGTTGGCGGGGCGATGGACCTGGCGATCGGCGCCAAGCAGGTGTACGTCATCATGGAACTGTTCACCCGCGACGGCCAGTGCAAGCTGGTGGAGGAGTGCAGCTATCCGCTGACCGGCATCGGATGCGTGAACACCCTGTACACGGACCACGCGGTCTTCGATCTGGGCCCCGACGGCGCCGTGGTGCGGGAGATCTTCGGCGATGTGACCCTTGAACAACTCCGCGAACTGACCGGGCTGGCGCTGCGCGCGTAGAAGGCACTGCTGTTAACGGTCGAGCTGGAGCCGTTCCCACGCCCACATCGTCGCACCGGCGACAACCACCACGACGGGCACCAGCAGCAATAATTGCAGTGTGGAGACCGCATTGCCAGCGGACACTGCCCATAGCGCGGGTGCCGCCAGCGGCATCCATCCGCCCGCACCCGCCAGGACCGAGACCTGCGCGACGATGACGATGCCGATCGCCGCGCTCACTCCGGCCAGCAGGGAACGACCTGCCGTCGCTGCCCAGGCGACCGGCGTCGCAACCGCGGCTGTCATCACCGTCAGTGCGAACTGCCTGGCGACAGCTGGCCACAGCTCCACCGGGAACGCGCCAAGAGCCGACACGACACCGACAACGAGCAAAGCGGCGACCAGTGCCAGGCTGGTCAGGGTCGCCCACAACCCGTAGACGGCAAGCTTCGCGGCGGCGATCGTTGACCGCCTGATGGGCAATGCGAAGAATCCAGTCACCGTGCCCTCGCCGAACTCGCGGCCGAACATCCAGGCCAACACGACACCGAAACCGAGCAAGCCACCGGCGCCGGTCACTTGCGCTGCCGCTGCGAGCAATCCGCTCCACCCGCCATCCGCAGCGGGGCCCAGCTTAGCGACGAGTTGGGCGTCACCCGAGTGCACAGCGAGGAGCAGCGCACCACACAAGACAGCAATGCCACCGACGATTGCGACGGTGCCGACTCGACCAACGAGGGAGCTCGCGAGCTTCACCGCTTCCGCCCACAATGCAGCCCTCATGCGCTCGCCCGCTCATCGTCTTGCCGCACGGTTTCGAAAAATGCCCTTTCGATCTCGGGCGTGGCCGGGTCGAGCTCCCCGATCAACCACCCGGCGTTCATGACGACGATCCGGTTGGCGACCCTGGCAACCTCGTCCAGGTGATGACTGCTGACAAGCACGGCAGCGCCACGCTCGGCGCGACGCCGAAGGGACTCCCGCAAGAGGATGACGCCTTGAGGATCGAGCGCGTTGCTGGGCTCATCGAGGACGATGACCCCGGGCTCATGCTGCAGGGCTGCGGCGAGACCGAGCCGCTGGCGGTTTCCGAGCGAGAGAGAGCGAGCACGTCGATCCGCATACTTTTCCAGGCCAAGCTCCCGGAGTACGTTCTCCACCATAGGGACTACGTCGACCGCCCCGTGCAGTCGAGCGCTCATCCGCAGGTTTTGCCCGGCAGTCAGCTCCGGATAGGCGAGCGGATACTCGACCGAGTGCCCGACTCCTCGCCACCAGCTCATCGGGGCGCTGCTCAGACTCACGCCGTCCAACTCCACCACACCGATGTGTGGGCGAAGCATGCCGAGCAGGAGCCTCATCAGGGTGGACTTCCCGGCACCGTTCAGGCCGACCAGCGCGACAACTTCGCCAGCACGGAGTTCGAGGGTGATCCCTTGGACGCCTGCCCCGCTGGAGTAGGTGCGGGAGACGCTTAGCGCCGCAAGCCTGACGTCACCCACGGTGGCCCTCCATCACTCGTAGGGCACGCTCTACCGCAGCGCCGAGATCGTCGTTGTCGCCCTCTGCCCACTCGAGGATGGCAGCATTAAGCGCTCCGAGCACAGCCGCAGCGGAGATGCGGGCATCCGCCCTCTGCACACCTCGGGAGTACAGTGCAACTGCAATTGCTGCTTCGGTGGCGGCGTTGTTCATTGCCATTGCGCCGGCGAGTGACGGCGTGCCGGCGACAATGCGAAGCCGACGGCGGATGACAGTGGTCTCTGAAAGTGGAACCTTCGTGAGAGCCCCGCGGATACCGGCGACCGTTGCTGCGAGGGGCGGCAGGTTGGTGGGCTGGTCCGCGATCCTTTGAGCGATGAGCGGGTCGTAGGGATCAGACATGAGCACCGCGTCCTTGGTGGCGAAGTGTCTGAAGAAGGTCATCTCGGTTACCCCTGCACGGGCTGCAATGGCTGCCGCCGAGGTTGCGTCGTAGCCATTTTCATCGAACAGTTGCAGCGCTGCTTCCTGAAGCGCTGTCCGAGTTCGTTCTCTCCGGGCCACACTCTAATGATAGTCACTAACATTACAAGCTGGCGAAGAATCCCAGCTTAGTTATTGGAGGACGCCGGGCTGGTCACCAGCGAGAAGGTCGGGCGTTCGCGAGAGGTGCGGCTGGGCACCGAACGACTGGATGACGCCATGCAATGGATCACGTTATACCAACGCCTCTGGGAGCGCCGCCTTGACGGTCTCGAGGTCTACTTCACCCTCAAGAAAGGAACGGACAAGTGACAGAGACAACAGGCACCATCGAGCTGCGGATGACGCGGTTCCTCCCTGCGACGCCGGAGGAGGTCTTCGGCGCCTACACCGATGCCGAGAAGCAGAAGATCTGGTTCAGCATCCTGGACGAAGAACCCGGCATTGTCGAGATCGAGGTCGACCTGCGGGTCGGCGGCAAGCAGACCGCCGTCTGGGGGCCCAACCGCGACGAGCAGTTCCACGAGACGCAGGTGTTCAAGGCCATCGACCGACCGCACCGGCTGGTCACCACCTCCACCGGAAGCGACCCCAGCGGCGGGGAGATGACCACCGAAGTGGAGGTCACCTTCGAGGAAAAGGACGGCGGCACCCTGGTGACCGTCGTGCAGAGCGGCTTCCCGGATGTCGAGACCCGCGACTTCTTCCAGACCATGGCCTGGGTGGGAGCGTTCGACCGCATCGAGGCGTACCTCACTCGCGAACGCGCGTAGGGCATCCGCCCCCTCCGCGAGACGGGCCAAAGCGCGAGTGCCCCGCCGCGGCCACCCGCATTTTGGCCCGGCTCGCGTTCTTGGGCTCGCGAAATCGGGAGGTGCGGCTCCAACCGCCGTAGCAGGCGGACGAAGTCGCGAACGTGCATGTCGTCACTCGGGGATGTGGAGACTCTGACCGGCTGCACTCACACAGCGGCCCAGGCTTGGGGCGCGCGCCCTCCGACTTTCTGCGGCCCGCCGGGCCATAGCTGCCGAAATACAAACGGGATGGTCAGCCTCGCGATTACCAAACCGCTCGGCACAGCCTTCTACTTTCCGTTGTCCTCCGTGATGAAGTCTGCCGCGCGCCAGGCAAGGGCCATGGTGGGCGCGGCGGTGTTACCCGAGACCTGCATGGGCAGGACCGAAGCGTCCACAACACGCAACCCCGTCACGCCGCGGACTCGCAGCCGGGAGTCCACGACGTCGTCATCGTTTGGCCCCATCGCGTTGGCACCCACCGCGTGGTAAATGGTCGCGCCGTTGTCGACTGCGTATTGAATCACTTGGTCGGGAGTCGACACTGCCTGACCTGGATACTCTTCCTCGGCAATGAGCTCGGCGATTGGGCTTTCCGCAAACACACGCCGCGCCTGATCGAGGATGGTCGAGGTGACTTTTCGATCGACCTCCGTTTGCAGGTAGTTCGCGTCGATGACCGGCAGGTCGTCCGGACCCTTGCCCGAAATGTGGATCGAACTAGTTGTGGTGGGCCTGATCTGATAGCCCAAGTACATAATCCCGGAATGCTTCGCGAGGCGCACCGCGTCGAAGCTTTCGGCATCGAGCGCCAGCGGCACGAACAGTCCCTGGATGTCGGTGCGATCGAGTTCAGGCGACGACTTGAATCCGGCGAGGATGTTGTATCCGGCATCCGAGATGGGGCCGCGCCGGGTGAGCAAATACTTGAACCCCTCCCAGCCCTGTTTCGGTAGGGAGTTGAGCCGCTGCGTGAGACCGATCGGCTCCTTGAACTTGACCTGCATTGCCACGCCACGCTGCTCGATGACACGTTCACCGAGGTTCGGGCTCTCCACCCGCACGTCAACGCCGGCCCCATTCAGGATGTCGGGGCGCCCGATTCCGGACCGCTCGAGCAGCATCGTGCTCTCGACGGTGCCACCTGAGAGAATCACTTCCTTGCGCGCAAGGAAATGCTGCTTCTGTCCGCGCCGCTGAGTACGCACGCCAGTGACTCGCGTGCCGTCGAAAGTTAGGTAGCCGACCCGCGTTCGGGTCAGATAGGTCAGATTCTTCCGCTTGCTTGCCGGGCGTAGAAATGCGCTGGCCGCGGAGACGCGAAGGCCGTTGCGCACGCTCGACGGCGTCATCCCGATTCGTTCGTGCTCGACCGCGTTCACGTCCTCGACGACGTCGAGACCGGTCTTCGCGGCGGCCGCGAGGATTTTCTCCGTGATGTCGTCCTTCTCGGCAAAAGAGACTCCGTACGGGCCGTCGCCTCCGCGCATCGGCGACGAGCCGAGCACATGGTTCTCCATGTTCTTGAAGATCGGCAGCATCTCGTCCCAGCCCCAGCCCGGGTTGCCGAGCTCGACGAGTTCGTCGTAGTCCTTTTGAAACCCACGGGTGTACATCATGCCGTTGACGGTGGTTGATCCGCCGGTCACTTTGCCGCGGGCCCATACCTCGCCCAGTCCACCCGCGCGGAATGGCAGCGTCGGATAGCGATACGCGTAGCGGTCGCCGTTGAGCGTGAAGAAGAACCCCTTCGGGATCGAGTGCATTGGGTTGGCGTCCGATCCACCGTATTCAAGCAACAGCACGGAGTTGTTCGGATCTTCACTCAACCGGTTCGCGAGCACGCTGCCGGCAGCTCCGGCCCCAACGATGATGTAGTCGTACGTGTTCTCGCTCATGTGCTCCTCCGTCTGGTATCGACCAGGCGGGAATTGGTGCAGCATCGGGTCGATCTTCAAGTCCAGAGTATCGGTACCCAGTACCGAAATCAAGGGGTCACGTCGGCGCGGGCTTATGCGGGCATATTGTCGACCCAACGCTGCAGGTCGTCAACAAAGCGCCCGAGCCGCAATTCGAGTTCGGCAAGCACCCCGGACGGCTCCTGCATCAGGTCTGCGTCGCGGGCGCCGATGAACGCCAGCAGAACCGCCTGCACCGCACCGCCGATCGCCTCGGGGGTGAAGTCGTCAGGGCCGGCGCCGGCACGCGTACGAACGAAGTCGGAGACCACCGCGGCCCAACGCTGCCAGTGGACAGCCTCTTCGGCTCGCTGCTCCGGCGCTCGCTGCAACCGAAACCGCTGCAGCCAGATGCCCGTGGCGTCCACGTCGCTTGAGAAGGCGTCGAGGATTCCGTGGAGTACGGCGGTCGCGAGGGGTTCGTCATGTGGTCGCGACCTGAGCGCCTGCTCAAGCCGAACAAGGTGCGCGTCGAACGGCGCCCACAAGATATCGCTTTTGCTGCGGTAGTAGCGGAAGAAAGTGGTGCGGCTCACGCCACTAGCGGACGCGATCTCCGGGATCGTCGTGTTCTCGAAGCCCTTGGCGGCAAACAGAAGCACCGCTGCGGCCTCTACCGCCTCCCTCGAGGAGGCGGCTGGTCGCCCTGGGCGTCGCTGGGTGCTCACAAGTCGAGCCTAGAGCGGTCTGCGGACGGCCAGAAACTGGCTCAACCGAGTTGATCGACTACCAGCGGCAGCGTGAGTCCGGCCGGACCCACCATTGCGCAAGGAATAGATAGCTCATTCCATGCGTTTGCATAAATATCAGTTGACGGCGGTCACTAATATCGCCGCTCTACAATGCAGGGCACAACGGAAGAAGGAGTAAATATCATGGCCAGACTTGATGGCAAGGTGGCAATCATCACCGGTGCTGCACAAGGAATGGGTGAGGCGCATGCGCGTCTTTTCGTCGCAGAGGGCGCGAAAGTTGTGCTCACCGACCTCAACGAAGAGCGCGGGAACAAGCTCGCGAGCGAATTGGGCGAGAATGCTCGATTTATTAAGCAGGACGTTGCGTCGCTTGCGGAATGGCAGACGGTGGTCGACACCGCCGAGAAGGAGTTCGGCCCTGTCACCGTGCTGGTGAACAACGCCGGAATCATCGGCCCGGTCGTTGAAACGGTCGAACTCAGCGAGGAAGACTACCTCAAGATAATCGCCGTCAATCAGCACTCGCAGTTCTTCGGCATGAAGAGCGTTATCCCCTCCATGCAGAAGGCCGGCGGCGGTTCCATCGTCAATATCTCATCGACTGCCGGCATGCTCTCAGTGGTCGGCTCGCCAAACTTGGCCTACGTCGGAAGCAAGTTCGCATCGCGCGGCATGACCAAGCACGTCGCATTGCAGTACGGCCCCGACAACATCAGGGTGAACTCGGTACACCCCGGATACATCAAGACGCCGATGATGGCCGCAGCGACCGACGAAACCGGCGGCGGCATCGCGGACCAGGTCCCCCTGCGCCGCATGGCCGAGCCAAACGAGGTCTCCGAACTGGTGCTGTTCCTAGCATCCAACGCATCCTCCTACATCAGCGGCACCGAGCACGTCATCGACGGCGGACTTATCGCCGGATAGCTTCAAACGGTGGAGTGCTCCTGAGCGATCAGGAGCATTCCGCATCCCTAGCGTGAGCTCGGCCATGAGCGCGGCACGAAGCACGAGTCGTGCCAATACGGGCCCATCACGAGCGAGGGGAAGGTGCCCTTGGAGGTGTCTGGTTCGAGGGCAAATCTTCGAAGGAGCTTGAATCTGGACTGAGGCGGCCTGGAATCGTCTTCAATTCAAGATGAGCTGCCGAATGGCTTCCTCGGCAGCGCCGCTCGCAAGTCCAGCCGTGGCCGCACCGGACAGTGAAGCGAGAAAACCCCGGAGCGTAGCCAAGCCGGCTTTAATCTTCTTCTTCTCCGGCTCAACCTTCGTGAGCTCCGTAGGAACTTGGCGACCGACCTCATCTCCGCGCAAGGGCCGCAACAAGTTCGAGAACGAACTACGCCTGCTGAACATCACCCAGAAGAACGGAAGACCGAACCACCCGCAAACCCAAGGCAAGGTCGAGCGGTTCCAGCAAACGCTGAAGAAATGGCTAGCCGCTCAACCGCCAGCCGACACCATCGAGGAACTTCAGACCCGGCTCGATCAGTTCCGGGACTACTACAACCAGATCCGCCCGCACCGGTCCCTGAACCGCAGGACCCCCGCACAGGCCTACACCGCTCGCACCAAGGTCGGCCCCGCCGGCACCGTCGGCGGCCACTGGCGAATCCGCGAAGACCGCATCGACGACTCAGGAGCCGTTACCGTCCGCTATCACTCACGGCTGCACCACATCGGCGTTGGCCGCGCCCACAAAGGCACCCGAGTGCGGCTCCTGATCCACAACGACCACGTCCGCATCATCAACGCAAACACCGGGGAACTGCTCCGCCAGTTGATCATCGACCCCACCCGCGACTACCAACCCCAGAAACCACAAAACGCCCTCCCGAAGGAGAGCGAAATGTGAACCATGTCTCGACACATCAGAGCACGATGTCTCAACACATGACAGTGGCGGTGACGGTGGGATTTGAACCCACGGTAGCTTTCACTACACAACTTTTCGAGAGTTGCACCTTCGGCCGCTCGGACACGTCACCGCTGACGATTGTAGTACACGCCCGATGTGCGACTTTCCAGCCGAACACGAGGATGCCCTACCTACGATCGTGGTGTGAAACGCATTGCCATCATCGTCGCCGCTGCGGCCAGTGTGGTCCTTTCCGCTGCATGGGCAGCCGTCAGCGCGTTCAAGAGTCGCCGGCGCAACGGATCGGCACGACTGGCGCTGACCCTGCCGGTGCACTCAGCCTGGTGGCGCGAGCACGCGAAACGCGACGGTGAAGTCTTGTACGTGGCAGTCGGCGACTCGGCCGCACAGGGGATCGGCGCCAGCAAGCCGCATCGCGGCTACGTCGGCACAGTCGCCGCCCACCTGCGCAAGACCACGGGCAAGACCGTGCGCGTGGTCAACCTCAGTGTGTCCGGCGCCCGGCTGCGCGAGACCCTTGAAACCCAGGTGCCACGGCTCGCCCGCCTGACCCCCGACGTGATCACCGTCTCGATCGGCGCGAACGACATCGCCAGCCTTGACGAGGTCCGCTTCGATCGTGAGCTGCGGGAGTTGGCGGATGCCCTGCCGCCGCATGCGATCGTCGCCGACCTGCCCTCCTTCTTCTTCGGCGAGGCCGAGCGGCGGGTGCGCATCGCCAACGGCATCGTGCACCAGGTCATCGGCGAGTACGGCTTCACGCTGGCACCCCTCTACAAGGCGACCCGCCGCCAGGGTGCCGCGCGGATGGCACTGAACCAGGCATCCGCCGACCTCTTCCACCCCAACGACCGCGGCTACCGGGTATGGGCGTCCGCGTTCCTCCCCCTCGTCGACCGCGCGGTGGAGGCGTTGCCCACACGAGTGTGAGCCTCGGCGCCCGATGACGGATGCCTCGCTTAAGCTGGCAGCATGGCCCGCACCTCCCCCACGTTCCGCTGCACCGAGTGCGGGTGGTCGACCCTCAAATGGGCGGGCCGCTGTGGGGAGTGCCAGGCCTGGGGAACGGTCGTCGAAGCGCACGACGCGACCGGCATCCTTCGTGCTGTCAAGGCCGTCGCCGTCGGCGGCGACCGCGTCGCCAAGCCGATCACCGAGATCGGGGCGGAATCCGTTGCCCACTGGCCGAGCGGTATCGCCGAGTTCGACCGGGTTCTCGGCGGCGGCATCGTGCCCGGTGCCACGATCCTCCTGAGCGGCGAGCCTGGCGTCGGCAAGTCGACGCTGCTGCTCGAAGTCGCTTCGAAGGCCGCGGCCATCGGGCAGAAGATCCTCTACGTCACAGCGGAGGAGTCGGCCAGCCAGGTGCGGCTGCGGGCCGGGCGCACCAACGCCCTCCAGCCCACCCTGTACCTCGCCGCCGAAACCGACCTCGCCACCATCCTCGGCCAGGTCGAGCAGATCGACCCGGACCTGCTCATCGTCGACTCCGTGCAGGCTGTTTCCTCCTCGGCAACCGAGGGGCTGGCCGGCGGAACCTCCCAGGTGCGGGAGGTCGCATCCGCCCTCATCCGCGTCTCGAAAGATCGCAATCTGCCCATCCTTCTGGTCGGACACGTCACCAAGGACGGCACCATCGCCGGCCCCCGCCTGCTGGAGCACCTGGTAGATGTCGTTTGTCAGTTCGAGGGCGACCGTCAGAGCGGGCTGCGCTTCATCCGCGCCCACAAGAACCGGTTCGGACCGACGGATGAAGTGGGCTGCTTCGAGATGACCGGTGACGGCATCGCAGAGGTCGCCGACCCCAGCGGGCTGTTCCTGTCGCGCGGAACCGGGGCCATCCGCGCTCAGGTCAGCGGCACCTGCGTGACCATCGCCACCGAGGGCCGGCGCGCCCTCCCGGTGGAGGTGCAGGCGCTCATCGTCGAGACGAACGCACCCCAGCCGCGCCGGGTTACCAACGGGGTCGACTCGTCACGGGTGTCCATGCTGCTGGCGGTGCTCGAGCGGCGCGCGGGGCTCAAACTCAGCAAGTTCGACGTCTACGTGTCAACCGTCGGCGGCATCCGCCTTACCGAACCGGGGGCAGACCTGGCCATCGCGCTGGCCATCGCCAGCGCCTACAGCGACAAGGCTTTCCCGGCGACTCTGGCCGCGATCGGCGAGATCAGCCTGGCGGGGGAGATCCGGCCGGTGTCGCAGGCGAAGCAGCGGGTCGCCGAGGCCAGGCGACTCGGATTCACCACCATGATCGATGACACCGCGCCCCACCTGCGCGAGGCAATGCGCACGGCGTTTGCCACCGCGCAGCTCGACCAGCCCGACGTGCCGTCCTTCTAGCGGCTGCCGCGGCATCCGCCCTCGTGTACTTTGCGCTGCGCTGCTCGATCCGCTGCACCAACGCCGAGAGCGGGTCTTCCATTCACGCGCCGGTGAACTTGACGGGCGCGTGAAGAGTTCACCCGCGTGCGGCGGATGCGAACGAACTCAGTAGAGCAGGAACTGCGCCGTCTTCTCGGGCTTGATGTCACCGAGGCCCACCCGCAGGTGGTAGCTCGCACCATCCGCGGCCACCGGCGAACGCTCGCTGGTGCAGGTCGCCGGGTCTGAGCGGGTGCGGTCCCACGGGATGGGCGTGGTGGTCTGCTTGACCCCGGGCTCGAGGGCGACCTTCTGCGGTGTGCGCTCGGCCTGGCAGTCCGTCGATCGCCAGTACGTCTCTGAACCGCTGGTGATCTCGTACAACTGCATGTCGGTTCCGACGTCTGCGACGCAGGCGACGCTGCCGTTGTTCACGATCGACATGCTGATCATCGGTTGCACTCCCGACGCGTACTGCGTGTTGTCGGTGACCGGCTCAACCGTCACATTCTCGGGGTTGCACGCCTCCCCCTCCTTCTGCACCGGCTCATCCGTCGGCTTGGTGGTGGACGAGGTTTCGGTTGTCGGCTTCTTGTCGTCGTCGGCTGCTTCGGCGCCGGGGCGGAAGATGATGAGCAGCACGACGATCAGGACCGCGAGCGCGCCGAGGCCGACGAGGAGTCTGCGGCGCCAGTACACCTGTGGTGGCTGGGGGCCGACGGGGTTACGGAACGTCGACATGACCCAAGGGTAGCTAGAGGTTCTTCAGCATCCGCGTATTGCCGAGCGTGTTTGCCTTAACTCGGGAGAGATCCAGGAACTCGGCGACGCCCTCATCCGCTGATCGCACCAATTCGGCGTACAGCTCGGGGTCCATCGGTTCCTCCGACATTTGCTCGAAACCGTGCTTCTTGAAGAACTCAACCTCGAAGGTGAGGCAGAACAGGCGGTGGATGCCCAGTTGCGTGGCCTTCTGCTCCAGGCGATCGAGGATGGCGTGCCCGACTCCGCGCCGCAGCCAACTCTCCTCGACGGCGAGCGTGCGCACCTCCGCCAGGTCTTCCCACATGACGTGGAGGGCACCGCAGCCGATCGCGTTGCCGTTCTCGTCTTCGGCGATGTGGAACTCCTGGATCGACTCGTAGAAGACGACCCGCTCCTTGCCCAGCAGGATGCCGCGGTCAACGAGGGGGTTGATCAACCGTTGGACGTCTGGCACATCGCTGGTGCGAGCCGGCCGCACGGAGAAAGTCACTTTTCGATCTTATGGGTCGCCGCTGGCCGCGCGCCGTACACGTTTGCGTATACCTCAGGCGAATGCCGCGGCGAGCAGTGGCGCGGCAAAGATGGCGGCGTAGATCAGGCTCAGCCACGGTTGGTATGCGACATACATGCCGTGCCAGGTCATGCTCCACGGGTGCCGGATGAGAACCCACCCGATCACGTCGACCACGATGGCCACTACCGCCCAGGTGGCGGCAAGCGTCCAGGCATGGGCCCACACATCATCCGGCCGGACGACCGAGAAGTACGCCCACGCGGCCGGCGGGAACAGCACGATGTTGTAGAGCGGATGCCACGGCAGCGTCGCGCGGTACGACGACACGTCGTACACCGAGCTGATCACGACGCCCTCGTCGGTCATGCCGAGGGCCTTCCAGTTGAATACCGTGTGGCCGATGCCTACGGCGGTGACGACGAAATAGGCGATCCAGAACCACAGCATTGACTGGGCGATATCCATGGCGAGCACCCCCCGACCCTATCGGCGAATGCCCTGCGGGAATGTCCACTGACGATGACGGTGTTTGTCGACGATGACGGTGCAACAAACACCGTCGACGTCGACAAACACCGTCATCGTTGGGCTGGCCTGGCGAAAAGGGGGGCCGGGTTTCCCCGACGCCCCCTCCAGGTTTCGATACGGCGCTGCGCGCCTACTCAACCCACAGACGCGCTACGCCTCGAGCGCGGCCGCCGGCTCCTCGATGGCCTCGCGGCCGGGCTGGCGTGTCGTGCTGAACACGTAGTCGCCGTCGACGTAGTCCACGTGTACGTGGTCGCCGGCGTGCAACTCGCCCTGCAGGATCCGCTCGCTCAGGCGGTCCTCCACCTCGGACTGGATCGCGCGGCGCAGCGGCCGTGCACCCAGCGCGGGGTCGAACCCGACCTTGATGAGCTGCGCCTTCGCCGCGGCCGTGAGTTCCACGGTCATGTCGCGGTCGAGCATCCGCTCGCTCAGGCGCCCAACGAACAGGTCCACGATCTGGAGCAGTTCGACCGGGTTCAGCTGCGGGAACACAATAGTCTCGTCGACGCGGTTGAGGAACTCCGGCTTGAAGTTCTTCTTCAGCTCTTCGACAACCTTCGCCTTCATGCCTGCGTAGCTCTGAGCCTCGTCGCCTTCGATGGTGAAGCCGACCGGGCCGCCCGTGATGTCCTTCGTACCGAGGTTGGTGGTCATGATGATCACGGTGTTCTTGAAGTCGACGACGCGGCCCTGGCCATCCGTCAACCGGCCCTCCTCCAGAATCTGGAGCAGCGAGTTGAAGATGTCCGGGTGCGCCTTCTCGATCTCATCGAACAGCACCACGGAGAACGGCTTGCGGCGCACCTTCTCGGTGAGCTGCCCGCCCTCTTCGAAGCCGACGAACCCGGGAGGGGCACCGAACAGCCTCGAGACGGTGTGCTTCTCGCCGTACTCACTCATGTCGAGTGCGATCAGCGCGTCTTCGTCATCGAACAGGAACTCGGCGAGCGCCTTGGCCAGCTCCGTCTTACCGACACCGGTCGGGCCGGCGAAGATGAACGAGCCGGATGGCCGCTTCGGGTCCTTGAGGCCGGCGCGGGTGCGGCGGATGGTCTTGGAGAGAGCCGAGATGGCCTCCTCCTGGCCGATGACCCGCTGGTGCAGTGCCTTCTCCATGAAGACGAGACGCGCGGTCTCCTCCTCGGTGAGCTTGAAGACGGGAATACCGGTCGCGGCGGCGAGCACTTCGGCGATGATCCCCTCGTCGACGGTGCCGGTCGAGCCGGCTTCGCCACTCTTCCACTGCTTCTCGAGGCGCAACCGCTCACCGAGCAGCTTCTTCTCCTCGTCACGCAGTGATGCGGCCTTCTCGAAGTCCTGGTCTTCGATGGCGGCTTCCTTCTGCCCGCGAACGCCCGCAATGCGGTCGTCGAACTCGCGCAGCTCCGGCGGGGCGGACAGGATCGACAGCCGCAGGCGTGCGCCTGCCTCGTCGATCAGGTCGATGGCCTTGTCCGGCAGGAAGCGGTCGGCGACGTAGCGGTCTGCCAAATTGGCAGCGGCAACGATTGCGCCATCCGTGATCGACACCTTGTGGAACGACTCGTACTTGTCGCGCAACCCCTTCAGGATGTTGATGGTGTGCGGCAGGTTCGGCTCCTCGACGCGCACCGGCTGGAAGCGGCGCTCGAGCGCGGCGTCCTTCTCGAAGTGCTTGCGGTACTCATCGAGCGTGGTCGCACCGATGGTCTGCAGTTCACCGCGAGCCAGGAGCGGCTTCAGGATGCTGGCGGCGTCGATTGCACCCTCAGCAGCGCCCGCACCGACAAGGGTGTGGATCTCGTCGATGAAGGTGATGATGTCGCCGCGGGTGCGGATCTCCTTGGTCACCTTCTTGAGGCGCTCCTCGAAGTCACCGCGGTAGCGGCTGCCGGCGATGAGCGAGCCGAGGTCGAGCGTGTAGAGCTGCTTGTCTTTCAGCGTCTCCGGCACGTCGCCGCGGACGATCGCCTGGGCGAGGCCCTCGACGACGGCGGTCTTTCCGACGCCGGGCTCACCAATCAGCACCGGGTTGTTCTTGGAACGGCGGGAGAGGATCTGCATGACCCGCTCCATCTCCTTCTCCCGGCCGATGACCGGGTCGAGCTTGCCGTCGCGGGCGGCCTGGGTGAGGTTGCGCCCGAACTGGTCGAGGATCTGGCTGCCGGCCTGTGCACTGGCCTGCTCGTTGCCGCCCACCTGCACCTGCTCCTTCCCCTGGTATCCGGAGAGCAACTGAATGACCTGCTGGCGCACCTTGTTCAGGTCGGCGCCGAGCTTCACGAGAACCTGGGCTGCGACACCCTCGCCCTCGCGGATGAGGCCGAGCAGGATGTGCTCGGTTCCGATGTAGTTGTGGCCGAGCTGCAGCGCCTCGCGCAGGGACAGCTCGAGAACCTTCTTGGCCCGCGGCGTGAACGGGATGTGCCCGGTCGGCTGCTGCTGGCCCTGGCCGATGATGTCCTGCACCTGCTCCCGCACGGAGTCGAGCGAGATGCTCAGCGACTCGAGCGCCTTGGCGGCGACACCCTCACCCTCGTGGATCAGGCCGAGCAGGATGTGCTCGGTCCCGATGTAGTTGTGGTTGAGCATCTTGGCCTCTTCCTGGGCCAGGACAACCACGCGACGGGCTCGGTCGGTAAATCGTTCGAACATCTCTGAATCTCCTCAGGCATCGTGGCGGTTGGATGCCGTTACAAAGAGAGTAACGACCGCACCCTTGGATTTGCTCCCCTGTTCGCCGTGGGCGTTAAAGCACCGGACCGGCGCCCGGCACAGACCCCCACCATCGCGACCCGGGTCATTTTGCGGGCGTGCCTCGCAGATCACTCGCAAAATGACCCGGCTCGATGAATGCGGGCCGCGGATGCGCTTGCGCACCATATCGAAAGTCGTTATGTTAACGACTGTCGTTGTTATCGATAATCGTTAGGAAGCGAAACGTGAAGTCTTCACAAAGTGACCGAATAGCCCTCTGGCTTGTGCTTCTGGCGGCACTCGCCTACTCCGTCGCCACGCTGATCTTCGGGATGGCTCACGGCGCGCAGGTCGCCTTCGCTCCAGGCGAGACACCGGTGGGGCTATTGGCATCCGCGCCGGTACCGACGGATCTGGACGGGGAGGCAACGATCGTTTCCGGGTCATTCACGGATGCCTCCCTCACGGTGAGTGGGCTCAGTACCTTCGCGCGGGTCATGCTGTCAATCGGGGTCGCAGTGGGGCTGGTCGCGAGCCTTGCCGTTTCGCTGGCAATCGCCTACTTCTGCTGGTCTCTGTTGCGGGCACGACCGTTCCGGCGCTCGCTCACCGTCGCCGCGATCATCGCCGGAACGGCCCTGAGTGTCGGCGGGCTTCTCGGTCAGGCCGCCATCGGGTTCGGAACCATGCAGGCCGCACTCGACGTCGATCCCGCTGGGGCCGTCTTCGAGGCGGGCTTCTGGTTCGATCCGGCTCCCCTCCTCGGTGGCTTCGCCATCCTTGCCCTCGGCATCGCGTTCCAGCTCGGCGAGCGCCTGCAACGCGACACTGAAGGGCTCGTCTGATGGGTGAGGCGGACGAGGAGAGCACGGGCATCCACTGCCGCCTCGACGAACTGCTGGAACAGCGCGGGATGACGCTCACCCGGCTGAGCGAGCTGGTCGGGGTGAGCATCGTCAACCTCTCGGTGCTCAAGAACGACCGGGCGAGGGCCATCCGCTTCTCCACCCTGACCGCCATCTGTGACGCACTCGGATGCGAGGTGGGCGACCTGCTCGTGCGCGATTAGGCTGGTTTCACGGACGATGGGAGCCGACCATGCCGCAGGACCCGCCCGACCACGGAGTGGACCCAGACGAGCAGCCGACGCAGCCGCTGCCGGAAATACCTCCCGAAGCGGCAGCCGCCGCGGCCGCGGGCGCCGCCCCGGGCGAAGCGGATGCCCCAACAGTCGCCTTCGAGCCTGTGCCGGCGTCGACGGAACCGATCGCGCCCTACGTTCCGATCGCGGATCCCTCCGCCGGCGACATCGGGGGCGGCGCGCCACCGCCACCCGTCACGCCGAACCGGAAGTCACCGGTCCCGTGGCTTATCGCCGCCGCTGTCGTGATCATGGGGGCAGCCATCGCCCTCGGCATCTTGCAACCGTGGGCGAACGTTGAACAGCCGGTCGTCAGCCCGACCCCGACCGAGTCGGTCACCCCCTCGCTGCCGCCGACGGAGACTCCGACAGAAGACCCGGGCGGCGAACCCAGCCCGCCCGACGAGCCGGCGCCAGAACCGGAACCAGAGCCAGAACCGGAGCCAGAACCGACCGCTACCGAGCCGAGCACGCCTCCTAGTACAGGCGAACCGATCCCGACGGAACCCATCAAACCATAACCATGAGCAACCTCGAACGCGACCCCGAAGAACTGATCTGCGAGTCCGACGCCACACCGGGCATCCGCATCCTGGAACCACGCGACGTACCGCTCGGCGGCCCCCGCGCCATGGACGTACGCCGCACGCTGCCCCAGCGCGGGCACTCCCTGATCGGGGCCTGGTGCTTCGCCGACCACTACGGACCGGATGACGTCGCGGTCACCGGCGGCATGGTCGTGCCGCCGCATCCGCACACCGGGTTGCAGACGGTGAGCTGGCTGTTCGCCGGCGAGGTCGAGCACCGCGACTCCTCCGGCGCCCACGCGATGGTGCGCCCCGGCGAGCTCAACCTCATGACGGCGGGCCGTGGCATCCAGCACTCCGAAGTGTCCACATCGACAACGCGGATGTTGCACGGCGTTCAACTGTGGACCGCCCTTCCCGACGCCTCCCGGCACACCCGCCCGATGTTCGAGCACTATGTGCCGCCGGTCGTCGAGTTTCCGGAGGGCAGCATCAGCGTGTTCATCGGCAGCCTGGTCGGCCAGAAGTCGCCGGCCACCACGTTCAGTCCGCTGGTCGGAGCGCAGGTCGACCTGAAGGCCGGGCAGTCGATCACCCTGCCCATCGCCTCCAGCTTCGAGCATGGGGTTCTCGTCGACAGCGGCGTGGTCAGTGTCGAGGGCAATCCGGTGCCGAAATCGCATCTCGCCTACCTGGCTCCCGGTCGCGAGGAACTCCGACTGGAAGCGACCACGGCATCGCGACTCGTGCTCATCGGCGGCGAGCCACTGAACGAGCAGATCGTCATGTGGTGGAACTTCATCGGGCGCAGCCACGACGAGGTCGTCGCCTATCGGGCGCAATGGCAGTCAGAGGTCGTCGGTGGGGGAACGGATGCCGGGCACTTCGGCGTCGTGCAGGGCTACGACGGGCCACCGCTGCCGGCGCCGGCCATGCCGACGGTGCGGCTCAAGCCGCGGGGTTAGCGTCGACGGGCTCAGGCACCCGGTCCGAGCAGGCGCGCACCCGTGCGCGTCACGCCCTTCTGCCACGGCAGCAGAACGGGCTCGAGTACGCGGAACAGCACGTTGATGAACAAGCCGAGCACACCCGTCAGCACGATGCCGGCGTAAACCTGATCGACCGCGAACTGCTGCCCCGCGCGGCGGATCATCGACCCGATCCCGCTTTCGGCACCGACGTATTCGGCGGCGATGAGCGTGATGAGGCACGTCGCCAGGCCCAACCGCAGGCCACTCACGAGCGCGGGGGAGATCGCGGGGAACAGGAATCGGGTGAAGTACCGCACCCCGGTGGCCCCGAAGTTGTGTGCCGCCTCGATCAGCTCAGGGTCGACGTTCCGCACGCTTCCCCTCGTACTGATGATGATCTGGAAGAACGCCGTGGCGAAGGCGGTCAGGATGTAGGCAACCTCACCGCGTCCGACGATGATGATGAACAGCGGCAGGATGGCGATCTTCGGCAGTGGGTAGAGGGTGTCGGTCACCGGACGGATCAACATTTCCACGATGCGCCATTGCCCGGATGCGACGCCGATGATCACCCCGGTGACAGCCGCGAGCGAGAACGCCAAGCCCAGTCGCTGCAGCGTGACGAGGAGGTCGACCCCGAGGCGGCCGTTCAGGAACTGGTCGACCGTCACCGCTGCGACATCGCTCGGCGGGATGAAGAAACGCGGGTCGAGCAGCCCCAACTGTGTCGTCAGCTCCCAGGCGACCACGAGGAGGATCGGGATCGCGAGCAGCTGTGCCCAGGACCGCACGGCGGGGCTCACGAGGCCACCCGGGTATCCACGCGCCAAGGCAGGAGGCGACCGGCGAGCGCTTCGAACCCGGCGGAGCTGAGCAGGCCGAGGACGGCGATGCAGAGGAGGGCGACGTACATGTCGGTCACCCGAAGGATCTGCCAGTTCGTCCACAAGAAGTTGCCGAGCCCGGTCGGCGCGCCGACCATCTCGATCGCGATGACGGCGATCAGGGCGAACCCGAGGGAGATCCGGATCCCCGTGACGATCGACGGCAGCGAGCCCGGCAGGAGCACCCGGAAGAAACGCCGGGACCCGCGGCACTCGTAGTTGTGCGCGACCTCAAGGAGCGTCTGGTCGATGCTCCGCACGCCGGCGACCGTGTAAAGCACCATGACCACCAGCGGCGTCACGAGCGCCGTCAGAAGAATCGCCGCCTCGGTGCGGCCGAGCACGAAGGTGAGGAATGGGAAGAAGAGAACTCCGGGGATCGGGTACAGGAAGGCCAGCACGGTGCCGAATCCGCTCTCGGTCCAGCGGGATGCGGTGATGGCGATTCCGAATGTCACCCCGATGACGATCGCGAGAGCGATCGTGATGAGCACCCGCACGACAGTCGCGACAAGGTCCCCGCCCAGACCGAATTCGACGTCGAAGATGATCGTGCCCCGCGCGACGATCTCAGAGGGCGGCGGGAAGAACGTCGGGCGGAGCACCTCTGTGCGGCTCAGCACTTCCCAGATGCCGAGTACGAGAACCGGTCCGACGATGGCCGCCCACTTCTCGCGGAAGAAGCGGGCGATCACCGGCTGTCTACTGCCATGGCGGCCTGAACCTCGTCGCGGAGGTGATTCCAGATGCCCTGCGAGAGCTCAGCGAACTCCTTGGTGCCGCGCAGTTCCGGCCCCCGAGATAGCGGGAAGTCGAGCTCGATGATCTCGCGCACCCGACCGGGTCGCGCCGACATCAAGACGACTCGATCGGAGAGGAAGACTGCCTCATCGATCGCATGAGTGATGTACAGCACGGTCGGTTGCGACTCCTGGCGCAGTTCCAGGATCTGCTCCTGGAGGAGCGTCCTGGTCTGCGCATCCAGCGCGCCAAGCGGCTCGTCCATGAGCAGGATCTCGGAGTCCTGCGCCAGGGCGCGCGCAATCCCGACGCGCTGCTTCATCCCGCCCGACAGCTGGTGGGGGTAGAAGTCCGCGAACTTGCCCATCCCCAAGCGTGACAGCTGGGCATCCGCGATGTCCGCTGCCTCCGCTTTGGGGACGCTCCGGTTGCGTGGACCGAACATCACGTTGTCCCGCACGGAGAGCCACGGGAACAGCGCGTGCTCCTGGAACACCATTGCGGTCTTCGGCCGTCCTGGCTTCGAGGTGGCGATGTCCACCGTTCCCGACGTCGGCTCGTGCAAGCCGGCGACAAGGCGCAGGAGGGTCGACTTCCCACACCCCGACGGACCGACGATCGAAACGAACTCCCCTTCGGCGATGTCCAGCGAAATGTTCTCGAGGGCCGTCACCTCCTGCTTGCCGGGGAAACGCTTCGAGACGTCGGTCAGCCGCACTTTGACATTGTCGTTCACGATGCCGGCCATCCTTGAGGTTAGTTATCGAGAACGGCGTCACGCCAGGTGAAGTCCCAGATATCCTCCTCGGGGATGATCTCCGAGTAGTTCAGCGACCCCTGCTCCATGAAGAACTCCTGGTAACCGAGCACGACATCGAGGTCGACGCTCAGGTCGGCGGTGATGTGGTGCTGCCGTGACGCCGCGACCACGGCGCGGTCGGCGCCAGTGTATGACTCGATGAAGCCGAGCATCTCATCGGTATCCCAGCCTCCTTCGGCGAGTTCAGCCGCCGAATTAGCGTAAGCCTCCATGAACCCTTCCGCCAGCTCGGGGTTCTCATCCGACCAGTCCGTGTTGAAGATGATCCCCGTGAACGGCATGGGCTCAGCGTCGGTCGGTGTCTCCCACGGCCGGTAGCCGGCGCCGTTGCTCTCCGCCTGCGTCGGGAACGGCTCGGAGAGAATACCTCCGGCGATACCCCCGTTCGCGAGCGCAGGCACCTGGTCTGGGAACGGGATGTGCTCGACGTTGATGTCATTGATCGAGAGACCGACCCGCTCGAGGGCGAAACCGAGGAGCGCCTCGGTCACGACGCCGGGTGCGTTCACCGCGAACGTCTCACCGGCGAGGTCCGACATGTCCTCCGCGAGTTCGGCGGCGGCATCGGAATCGGCGGCTATCTGTGAGGAGAGGATAAAGTAGTCCTCCACGTAGCCCGCGTGCATCGGGGCGACGTAGCGCACCGGCAGACCCTCATCGAAGGCGTTGTACGCCGCCGAGCCGATTCCGGCGAATCCGACGTCGAACTGACCGGTCGCAACGCCGGTGATCGACTCGTTTCCGCTGGTCACCTCGATCATCTCGAGCGTGATACCCGCCTCCTCCGCGTGCTTCTCGGCGGTGACGAAGAGCGGCAGTGACGATCCGGTGGCCAGGTAGGCGACGCGGATGACGTCGCCGGTCTCACCACCTTCTGCGTCATCCTCAGCCGGGGTGGCCGCGCACCCGCTGATGATCAGGGCGGCGGTGACCCCCGCCGCGACGAGCGCAGAGCGCCGCGTTCGTGATGAAATGCTGTGCCTCATGGTGAAACTCCTTTGTTCCTTTGGTGGTGTGGGTGTCGGCCAGGCGTTCTAGTCGAGTGCGTCCCCGGCAAAGTCGTGACCGGCGGCCATCATCCATGACGGCCTCCCGGTGATCTTGGCGTCGATGAGCAGCGGCCGATCGCGAGCGGAGTCGAGCCAGGCCGACACCCCCTCGAGGTCGTCAAGGGTGCGGACCGTGATCGCGTCGCAGCCGTACCCGCGGGCGATCGCTGCGATGTCGGTCTCCGGGAATCGCACGATCTCCTGCTCAGCAGCGCTGGCCCCGGGGAACAGATGGACCTCGGCCCCGTAGGCGCTGTCGTTGTAGACGATGATCAGCATGCCGAGCCCGAGCCGCACGGCGGTCTCAAGTTCCGCCGCCGCCATCAGGAGGGATCCGTCGCCGACGCCGAGTACGGGCATGCGGTCGGGTCGGGCGACCGCTGCGCCGATGGCGCTGCCCAGTCCGAGGCCGATGGCCTGGAACGACAGCGGAAGGCAGTAGCCCTGATCATCCGGGACTCGCAGGTGCGCGCCCGGGTAGCAGTTCACGTTCCCTCCGTCGACGAGGACAACGCGCTCCATCGGGAGCATAACGTCGAGGGCGTTCGTCAGGAGGGCGGGGTCGACGTACCCAGGCTCGGACATCGGCTCGACCGGTTGTTCCGACCAGTAGCGCGCGCTCTTGACCCGATCGGCGACCTCGGGGGTGCGGTACCCCGTGCGGGCCGGACCGGCCACGAGCAGCGCTTCCCGCGCGGCACGGGCAACCGCTCCGGCGTCTCCAACGATCCCGAGATCGACGAGGCGGTTCTTTCCGATCGCGTCGGCACGGTCATCGACCTGGACGAGAGTTGCGCCGTTGGTGAGGTCGCCACCGCGGGTGGTCCAGTCGTTGAGCGCAACCCCGAATGCGACGATGAGGTCTGCCTCGCGGACCAGATTTGCGGAGCCCTCGGTGGCGAAGCCGCCCATGATGTCGAGCGCCCATTCGTCACCCTCGAAGACACCTCGGGCGCCCCCCGAGGCGATCAGCAGCGCGCCGGCTGCAGCGGCCAACTCGCGGAGGTCACCCTTCGCGCCACGCGACCCGCGCCCGCCGAGCACGACCGGGCGCTCGGCACGGGTAAGCAGTTCCACGAGGGGTTCGACCTCCGCGGCCGACACTGTCGTGCCCGCCACGTGGAGTGCTGCCGCCGGACGGGCGGCCGGATACTCGATGAGCTCCTCCTGGATGTCGATGGGGAGAGAGAGCACGACCGTCTTGCGTTCGAGTTTTGCGACGTGGAAGGCGCGGGCGGTGTCTGCGATCGCGGTACGCGCCGAGTGGATCCTCATCGGTGTCGCGCCAATGGCGGCGACCGCGGCATCCTGATCGATGTGAAAGTTAGAGGTGACATCACCGGTCGCGGTGTCGCCGCTCAGGACGAGCAGTGGCGTGTGGCATTTGGCGGCCTCGGCAACGCCGGTAAGTGCATTCGTGAGCCCGCATCCCTGGTGCACGGTCAGGACACTGACGTGGCCCGTGATGCGCGAGTAGGCGTCGGCCATGGATGCGGCACCCATCTCGTGACGGGCAGCGATGAAGGTCGCCCCGTTTTCGACCAGGGCGTTCGTGACCCGGAAGTTGCCGCTACCGACGACACCGAAGGCGTGGGATACCCCGAGCTCGGCGAGGACGCGACCAACGGCGTCGGAGACCCTGATCGATTGCGTCATCGCAATTCCCACCTTCTCCCCGACCGTCAGACAGCCAGGTGACTACCACGCTAGACGCGTTGTGAAACCGCGTCCAATAGATAATTGGCGTTCTTCTTATCAACCAGATAGATAATGAGACATGCAACCCAGCATCGACCTCAACCTGCTTCGCACCTTCGTTGTCGTCTACCGCGAGAAGAATCTGACCCTCGCCGCAGCGGCGCTGCACACGTCGCAGCCGTCGGTCAGCTACGCACTCAAGCGACTTCGACTGCACTTCGACGACGCCCTCTTCGTTCGGACGCGGACGGGGGTGCGGCCAACACGACTGGCGACGGACGTCTACGCCGAGATCAGCGGTCCACTCTCGCAGATCGCCGAAAGCACCGAGGGCACAGCCCGCTTCGACCCTGGGACGTCGACGCGGCGGTTCCGGATCGCCCTCACCGACCTCGGAGAGGCGGGGTTACTGCCCCGGATCCTCGACACCCTGCGCCAATCGGGACCCGGCATCCGGATAGAGACGGTGCCACTCGACATTGAAACGGTGGGACGCGACGTGCTATCGCGCGACATCGACGCCGCGATCACCAGCTCGCCCGTGCACGGACCGGTGAACCAGGAGGTCCTGTTCCAGGATCGGTACGGATGTCTGGTGCGCGGCGACCTCCCCGACGACGACGGCACGATCCGTGTCGATGACCTGCGGCGGCTTCCCGAGGTGCGTGTCGGCCCCTCGGCGGGTCACCGGGCGATCGCCGAAGCTGTGACGACCCTCGGCGCCGGCATTCTCTCGGACACCCCGCACGTTGAGGTGCACCGATTCACGTCGCTTCCGAAGATCGTCGCGCAGTGCGGATTTGTGGCGATCGTCCCTATCGACGGCTTCATCGATTTGACTGAACTCGACGATACGAAGATCCTGGAGCTGCCGTTCCCTTCGCCGTCGACTTCGATCCGGCTGATCTCCCACCGCGACAGCGGTGCGCCCGAGGCCTGGTTCCTCGGCACGATCAGGGAGACGCTGAAAAACCGCTCAGGCGCGGCGAGCGCCAAGTAGGAGCCGCAGTGGCCGACGCTACGGCGCCAGCAGCTCGCGCTTGGCCCGCTCCTCGGCCTCGATACGGGCGTAGACCGTGCGTTCGGTGCGGTCGGCGCGGATGATCACCCGCATGATCTGCCAGAACACCAGCCCGATCAGGATGGTCGGCGTCACCGAGAACACCGCATTCGCCCAGAAGTCTTCTAACACGAGTACAAGGATACGCGTCCCGGCCCGAAGGTTTGTCGTCACCAGGTTTCGATACGGCCCTGGCGGGCCTACTCAACCCACAGAAGTCGGCGCTACTTCACCAGGGGGAACAGGATCGTCTCGCGGATGCCGAGCCCGGTGATCGCCATCAGCAGCCGGTCGATGCCCATGCCCATGCCGCCGCTCGGCGGCATGCCGTGCTCGAGCGCCCGCAGAAACTCCTCATCCAGGCGCATCGCCTCGTGGTCGCCCTGGCTGGCCAGCTTCGCCTGGGCGACGAACCGCTCGCGCTGGATGACCGGATCGACCAACTCCGAGTATCCGGTGGCCAGCTCGAAGCCGCGGATGTAGAGGTCCCACTTCTCGACGACACCCTCCACCGAGCGGTGGTCGCGCACCAGCGGCGACGTGTCGACGGGAAAGTCCATCACGAACGTCGGCCGCACCAGGTCGACCTTGATGTAGTGCTCCCACAACTCTTCGACCAGCTTGCCGTGGGTGGGGTGGTCGACCTCGACACCGATCTTCGCGGCGTGCTCCTGCAGGTAGGCGAGGTCCGTCTGCGGGGTGACCTCGAGCCCGGACGCCGCGACCAGCGAGTCGTACATCGACACGCGGTCCCACTGCCCGCCCAGGTCGTACTCCGTGCCATCCGCCCAGGTCACGATGTGACTACCGGAGACCGCCATCGCCGCGTTCTGAACCAGCTCCTGCGTCAGGTCGGCCATCTGGTTGTAGTCGCCGTACGCCTGGTACGCCTCCAGCATGGCGAACTCCGGCGAGTGGGTGGAGTCGGCACCCTCGTTGCGGAAGTTGCGGTTGATCTCATAAACCCGCTCGATGCCGCCGACGACGGCACGCTTGAGGAACAGCTCCGGAGCGATCCGCAGGAACAGCTCAGTATCGAACGCGTTGCTGTGGGTGACGAAGGGGCGGGCGGATGCTCCGCCGTGCATGGTCTGCAGCATCGGCGTCTCGACCTCGAGATACTCGTACGCGTCGAACGTGGCCCGCAGGGAGGCGTTCACCTTCGCCCTGGCACGCACCGTGAACCGCGCCTGCTCGCGCACGATCAGGTCGAGGTAGCGGGAGCGCACCCGCGTCTCCTCGCTGAGCTCCACGTGCAGGTTCGGCAGCGGGCGGATGGCCTTGGCCGCGACCTTCCACTCCGCCACCATCACGCTCAGCTCGCCACGACGAGAGGAAATGACCTCTCCGGAGACGAAGAGGTGGTCACCGAGGTCGACCAGCTCCTTCCACAGCGCGAGAGACTCCTCGCCGACCGCGGCGAGCGACACCATGGCCTGGATGCGCTGCCCGTCACCGGACTGGAGCGAGGCGAAACACAGTTTTCCGGTGTTGCGCAGGTGCACGATGCGACCGGCGAGCGCCACCGTGTCGCCGGTGGTGGCATCCGCTTCAAGGTCCGGATACTTCGCCCGCACCTCGGCGACGGTCGTCGTGATCGGCAGAGACACCGGGTAGGCACCGGCGCCCGACTCGATCAGCCGCTCACGCTTGGCCAGCCGAACCTGGGCCTGTTCAGACAGCTCTTCCTCGGTCGGTTCAGTGGGGATTGCGGGGTCTGTCATGGCGCTGCGGCTTCTCCTTGAGTCAAGCCTCAAGCTTATGGGTTGAGCCGGGTGGCGTCGGAATCAAGCGATTTGCTCCTCAGCTCAGACATTGAACGATTGAGCCGGACGAAAAGCGTGTCCGACCCAATCGTTCAAAACTCGACACCCCGCAAAACACTTGACCCCGACGCTGGTTACGGCAGCATGATCTCCCGGTTGTCGATGAGGCGAGTGGTGCCTACCCGGGCGGCGATGATCGCGGTGGCGGTGCCGCGGAAGTCGGGAGGGACCGGGAGGAAGGTCGCCGGGTCGACCAGGTCGAAGTAGTCGAGCTGCGCCGCTGGCTCCTCCGCGACCAGGTTTCGGGCGGCCACCCGGGCGAAGTCTGCCCCCTGGGAAGCGGATGCTGCCGCTGCTTCCAGCGCGGCCGACAGCACCAGCGCGGCGCGACGCTCGTCCGCACCCAGGTAACGGTTGCGGCTGGACAGCGCGAGGCCGTCCGCTTCCCGCACCGTCTCCACGATGTCGAGCTCGAGCGGCAGGTTGAGGTCGGCGATCATCCGCCTCACCAGGTAGACCTGCTGGGCATCCTTCTGCCCGAAGACGGCGACCGTGGGCTGCACAATATTGAACAGCTTGGCGACCACGGTGAGCATGCCATCGAAGTGTCCCGGGCGGGTTGCACCCTCGAACAGGGTGGCGACGTGTCCGGCGGCAATATGAATCTGCGGCTCGCCGTCCGGGTACATGTCGGCGGCGGTCGGGGCGAAGACGATCGTCGCCGGCGCCAGCGCAGCCACATCCGCTTCCAGCGTGCGCGGGTAGCGGTCGAGGTCTTCGCTGGGGCCGAACTGCAGCGGGTTCACGAAGATGCTGACGACCACGACATCCGCCACTTCGCTCGCGTGCCGCACGAGCGCCAGGTGTCCGTCGTGCAGGGCGCCCATGGTCGGCACGAACGCGACGGTGCGGCCGGACGCGCGCTCCGCATCAAGCCGCATCCGCAGCTCACCGATCGTCGTGATGGGGCCGGTCATGCGACTACTCTTTCCCGGCGCGCGCCGTTTTCAGTGGAACGCGCGTGCGAATGCGGCCGCGTCCCACGGAAAACGGCGCGCGGCGGCCGATGCGAGGCGGAAGTCACACGTCCTCCGGGAAGGTCGGGGTGGGGCCGGCGAGCGCGTTCTCGACGGCTGAGCGCACCAGCGGCGCCAGCACCGCGCCGGGAGCCTCGACGCCGATGCCGTCCAGCAGCGCGGTCGCCTGAGCGACGATTGCCGCCGAGAAGCTGGTGGCGGTGTCGATGGCCTCCGCATACGCGGCGCGATCGGCCTCATCGACGAGCACCGGCTCGGCACCCATCTCCACCACCAGCGCCTGCCCGATCGGCTGCACCGGCGCCGGTGCGGTGACGGCGCAGTACGCCTCCCGCAGGCGCACCAGGTCGATGCTGGTGCCGGTGAAGGCCATGGCCGGATGTACCGCGAGGGGAATAGCGCCGGCGGCCAGTGCCGGGGTCAACACCGAAATGCCGAACCGTGCAGCCGTGTGCAGCACCAGCTGGCCCGGCTGCCAGGTGCCGGTGGCGGCAAGCCCGCTCACCAGGTCGGCCAGCTCGGCCTCCGGCACGGCGAGGATCACCAGCTCGCTGCGCTCCACGATGGCGGGGATCTCCAGCACCGGCACCCCGGGCAGCATGGCCTCAGCGCGGTCGCGGCTCTCGCTGGAGATCGCGCTGATGCCGACAATGGCGTGCCCGGCACCGGCAAGCGCCGCACCCAGCACAGGACCGACCCGCCCAGCGCCGATGATCCCGATCCCCAACCGCCCGGACTGCCGGCGCTTCGGCCCGCCGAACCCCTGCGGATCGCTCATGCCGGGGCTTCCCCTGCCCGCCACCGGTGGGAGGTGTCAGCAGCGACCGACTGGATGGTGGTGGTCGCGACATCCGTGAAGAAACCGAGGGCGGCATCCTGATCGACCGCACCCAGCTCGGCCGTGATCGGCCCGGCAACCGTGTGCAACTGCACTGCGGCCAGCCGGCACGCCCGGTACAGCGGACCCTGGCTGACGGAGACACTCTGCACCCTCGGAGTCGGGACGACGATGAGGCCGCGCCACACCACGCCCTTGCGCAGCAGCACCGCGTCGGGAGTGATCGCGAACCCGTTACGCTGCCACGAGAACCAGCGCAACCAGGCGGCGCGCTTCGGGGAGTTGGTGAAGCCGTCGCCCTGGGTGCCCTTCGCGGTGAGGCCGTCTTCGAGCAGCTTCGTCATCTCCTCGGTGGTGAGCTTCGGGAGCAGCAGCGCCAGGACGCGCATGACATCCGCCCGGTCGCCGACCGGCATGATCGTGGTGTTCGCCTGGCCGGCCGCGCCCTTGGCCGTCGACTGGCTGGCCCGGTTCACCTTGATCTCCCACCAGCCGGCCGGACGCCACAGCAGCGGCTGGCTGACCAGCACCGAGTGGATGCGCCCAGGCGGCAGCGTCTCGTTGCTGGTGCTGAGCAGGCCGAAACCGACCCGAACGCCGTCCGGGGTGCCGGCGATCGAGTAGCGCAGCGACTTGGTCACGCGGTTCACGTAGAAACTGCCGAAACCGATGATCGCCGGGATGAGGGTGAAGAGCAGCCCGAAGTTCTCCCAGACGACCACCGAGACCACCGCGCCGGCGATGGCCAGGATGAGGAAGATGGTCGCGCCGCTGAGCAGCACAGACCCGATCAGACGGAGAGGGTGGATCTTGACGACCGACTCCGGCGGCGCAGCGTTCGGGTCGAGTTCCGGCGCCAGCAGTTCGTGCACCCGGCGGTCGATCAGCCCGTGGCCGGCCTCCGCAGGCTGTGCCGCCAGCGCGTCGGCACGGCGGGCACCGGATGCCAACCGCAACACTTCGCGACGGAGGTCATCCGCCGCCGCCGACCCGAGGTAGGACAACTGCACGTTGGCATCCGCCCCCGCCTGGTTGACCTCGAGCTTCGCCGCACCGAACAGCCTCGCGAAGAACGGCCGCACGATGTTGATGCCCTGGATGCGGTCGAGGCGCGCTTTCCGGTTGGTGCGGAACAGGATGCCCGACCGCACCTCAACGACCTCGTTGGTGATGCGGAAGCTGTGCATCCGCCACGAGACGTAGAACGCGGCGATGAGGATGATCAGGAAGACCGCGAGCACGAGCAGGGCGAGGCCGACATAGCCATTGTCGAGAACGTAATCGACCGGGTCCCCCTCGCCGGCGTACCCGGGGACGAAGATGTTGATCAGGCGCTCGCGCATGTTCGCCACCACGATGCCGAGGATGGCGATGAGGGTGATGCCGCCCTTCAACAGGGGCGACGCCGGGTGCATCCGGTGCCACTCTCCGTCGGTCAGAGACGCGGCCATTCCCGCGCCGCCGGTCGACTCTGACGGATCGTCAGCAACGGGCGGCGTGGGCCCGGGCGTGCCGGGCTGATCGACTTCGGTCACAGCCCCGCCCGGCGGCTCTCGGCGACCGCGACCAGGTGGTCACGCAACTCCTCAGCATCCGCCGCCAGCAGGCCGGGGATGGTGATCCCGGTGGACGCCGCCGCGGTGACGAACTTCAGCTCGCTCAACCCGAGGGCCCGGGACAGCGGACCCCGGTTGATGTCGACCAGTTGCATGCGGCCGTACGGAACAGCGACCAGGCGCAGGAACATTATCCCCTTGCGGAAGACCAGGTCGTCCTCGCGCAATTGATACCCGTAGGCACGAACACGGCGGGGTGTGATGGCGAGCGAGACCAGCAGGATCACGGCGGCCGGGATGAGAACCCACCAGGCCCAGTCCCAGCCGACCACCACGAAGACCAGGCCCGCCGCGACCAGCACGCCGAAGAAGGCCAGGTTGCTGACGATCTCGGAGACGATGAACTTCGGCGAAATGCGCCGCCAGGTCAGTTCCGGAACCTCAAGTCGATTGGTCATCGATCCCTCTACTAGTAACGGCTACGCCTCAGCCGGTTTCTTGTCCTGCGTTTCTTGCGTGTCTTCGGGCGGAAGCTTGCACATATTCTCTGCAACCAGGCCGCAGACCATCAGCACGATGGCGCCGGCGAACATCGAAATGAAGAACCCGATCGAGCCTACAGGCGGCATGGTCCGCGAGAGCAGGTACAGGGCGAAACCGGCCGCAGCACCCGCCAGCAGTGCCCCGGCGATCGATGACGCCTTCGCCAGCACGACCACTCGCGTCGCGTAGAACGGGTCGACCCTGGCCTTAGCGGTGCCGTTCGCGACCTTGCGAATCGGCCAGGCCAGTGCGAGATCCACCAAGCCGATCAGCGACAGCCCGATCGCCAGCGTGACAGGTGGCCGAACGCCGGGTTGCCCCGACTGCGCGAGCCCCACCTGCACGGCGATGCCGACCGCCAGCCCGACCACCGCGAACAAGGCGAGCGTCAGTGCAGAGGTGCGCTTCACGACGGCGTCCGTTCTCCGGCCGCGAGCAGCGGCGGCGCCGGGAATTCCCACACCGCGTCGTCCAGCCCGGCAACCAGGTCGGCGACGCGTCCATGTTCCGGAAGCACAGCATCCGGATCGACCTGCGCCCACGGTGTCAGGACGAACGACCGCTGCCAGGCGCGCGGATGCGGCAGCGTGAGGCGTTCGGTCACCTGACGTATGGTGCCGACAGCGATCAGGTCGACATCCAGCGTGCGATCGCCCCACACTGTTTCGCGCACGCGGCCGTGGCGTTGCTCGATCGCGTTGACCGCGCCAAGCAGTTCCAGCGGCGTGATGGTCACCTCGGCGAGGATCACGGCGTTCAGGTAGCGAGGCGCAGACTCGTCCAGGCCGGTGGGCTTGACGGCTCCAGACTCGACGAGAGCGGATGCTGCGACGACGCGAACCCCAGGCACCGCGTCGATGTCGTGGACAGCGGTCCGAATAGTCGCCTCCCGGTCGCCCAGGTTGCTGCCCAGGGCGATCACGGCGCGTTCGACCGCCGCGCCCGTCACTCGCGCACCCGCGTGATGGTCACGGAGACATCGGCGAACGGCACAGTGATGGGTGCGCTCGGCTTGTGCACGGTCACGCGCACGGCGTTCGCCGCACGGTTCTCAAGCACCAGCGCGGCCACCCGCTCCGCCAGCGTCTCGATCAGGTCGACCGGGTCGCGCTCCACGGCTGCCACGACCTGCTCGGCGAGCACGCCGTAGTGCACCGTCTGCTCGAGGTCGTCGCCACCGGATGCCGCGCGAAAGTCCAGCCAGACCGTGACATCCAGCACGAACTCCTGACCGTTCTCGCGCTCCTCAGTGAACACCCCGTGGTGGCCGAAAGCCCTCAGCCCGGTCAGGGTGAGATGGTCACCGGTCATGGTCAGCATCATCCTTCAACCGCGACCACAGGTCGAGCGCGGCACGCGTGCCGGCTACATCGTGCACCCGCACGCCCCAGGCGCCGGCCTCCGCCGCCAGGGCGCTCAGGATGGATGTGGCGGGATCGCGGAGTTTCGGATCCGCACCCTCCGGCAGCAATGTCGAGAGGAAGCGCTTGCGAGACGCGCCCACCAGCATCGGGAACCCGAGACTGTGAAGCTCTCGCAGGTGGGCGAGCAGTAACCAGCTCTGGTCGGCCGTCTTGGCGAAACCGAGACCCGGGTCGACGATGATGCGCTCAGGGTGCACGCCGACCACGATCAGTTCGGCGACGCGTTGCTCGAGCTCGTTGCGAACATCCCGCACGACATCGTCGTAGACCGCCAGGTCGTCCATCCCGGAGCTGTGTCCGCGCCAGTGCATCGCGATGAAGTCGAGCCCGCTGTCGGCAGCCACCTGGCGCATGGCCGGGTCGGACAGGCCGCCGGAGACATCGTTGATGATGGCGACACCGGCCTCGGCGGCAGCTTCAGCCGTCTTCGAATTCATGGTGTCGACGCTCACCCGAATTCCCCGGTCCACCAGTTCGCGGATGACCGGCAGCACACGTTTCTGCTCGATCGCGATCGGGATGCGTTCGGCACCCGGCCGCGTAGTCTCACCGCCGACATCGATCACGTCAACGCCCGCGCCCACCATCTTCACCGCGTGGTCTATCGCGGCCTCCAGCTGGGCGAACTCACCGCCATCGCTGAACGAGTCGGGGGTGACGTTGAGCACCCCCATGATGCGGGGACGAGCCTCAGGCACTGGTCGACCCCTCAGCCTGCCCGATGAGCGCCATGACCTCAGCGCGTTCGATCGGGTCGGAAAGGATGCCCCGGCTGGCGACGGTCACCGTGGAACTGCGCACCTGCTGCACACCGCGGGCGGTCACGCATCCGTGCACCGCATCGGTCACCACGAGCACTCCTCGCGGCGATAAGCCGTCGTTCAGGGCATCCGCTATCTCCTCGGTCAGCCGCTCCTGCAACTGCGGCCTGGACGCCACGGTGTCGACCACGCGTGCCAGGCTGCCCAGCCCGACGATGCTGTCGCCGGGTGCGTATGCGATGTGTGCGACGCCGAGGAACGGCAGCAGGTGGTGTTCGCAGATCGAACGGAACTCGATGTCGCGCAGCAGGACAAGCTCACCACCCGAGTCACCGGAGATCGGGTGGGCCAGGTGCGTCAGCGGGTCGACGCCGACGCCGGAGAAAAACTCGCCGTACGCCTGCGCTACCCTGCCCGGAGTTGCGAGAAGGCCGGCGCGCGACGGGTCATCGCCGATCGCGTACAGCAACTCGGTGACGGCCGCCTGAATGCGCTCGGTGTCGACGCCCGACGTCGAGGTCGTGGCAACACTGCCTGTGGTGCGGGGCATGTCTTCCCTTACGCGGTGGCGATACCGGGCGATTTGCGCGGGGCGCGCTTCGGCTTGGGCGTCGGGCCGGAGTCGACGCCACCGTCGACGGCACCGGAGTCAATGGGCGCCTTCGCCGGAAGGTCGACCGGCGGACGCGTCGATACCGGCCGCTTCTTGCTCGACAGCCACTGTGGCCGCTCCGGCAGCTTCTTCACATCCTGGAAGATTTCGGCGATCTGGTTGTGGTCGAGGGTCTCCTTCTCCAGCAACTCGGATGCCAGCTTGTCGAGGATGTCCCGGTTCTCCGAGAGCACCTTCCAAGCCTCGTCGTGCGCCGCCTCGATGAGGGCGCGCACCTCGGCGTCAACCTGCTCGGAGAGGCTCTCCGAGTAGTCCCGCGAGTGACCCATGTCGCGACCGAGGAACATGTCGCCGGAACCGGAACTCAGCTTGACCGAACCGATGTTCGCGCTCATGCCGTAGTCGGTGACCATCTTGCGGGCGGTGCCTGTCGCCTTCTCGATGTCGTTGGATGCCCCCGTGGTCGGGTCGTGGAAGACGATCTCCTCGGCGACGCGGCCACCCATCGCGTACGCGAGCTGGTCGAGTAGTTCGTTGCGGCTGACCGAGTAGCGGTCCTCCAGCGGCATCACCATCGTGTAGCCGAGGGCGCGACCGCGCGGCAGGATGGTGATCTTCGTGACGGGGTCGGTGTTGTTCATCGCTGCGGCAACGAGCGCGTGACCGCCCTCGTGGTACGCGGTGATCAGCTTCTCCTGGTCGCGCATCACCCGGGAGCGGCGCTGTGGGCCGGCCATGACGCGGTCGACAGCCTCATCCAGTGCCCGGTTGTCGATCAGCTGCGCGTTGGAGCGTGCGGTCAGTAGCGCAGCCTCGTTGAGCACGTTGGCCAGGTCCGCACCGGTGAAACCAGGCGTCTTCCGCGCGAGCACCTCGAGGTCGACGCCGGCCGCCAGCGGCTTGCCCTTGCCGTGCACCTCGAGGATCTTCTTGCGGCCGAGCATGTCGGGAGCATCCACACCGATCTGGCGGTCGAAACGGCCCGGACGAAGAAGGGCTGGGTCCAGGATGTCCGGACGGTTCGTCGCCGCGATCAGGATAACGTTCGTCTTGACGTCGAAGCCGTCCATCTCGACCAGCAACTGGTTGAGGGTCTGCTCACGCTCGTCATGACCGCCACCCATCCCGGAACCGCGGTGACGCCCGACCGCGTCGATCTCGTCGACGAAGATGATGGCCGGGGAGTTCTCCTTGGCCTCCTTGAACAGGTCGCGAACACGGCTCGCACCGACACCGACGAACATCTCGACGAAGTCGGAGCCGGAGATCGAGTAGAACGGCACATTCGCCTCACCGGCAACGGCGCGGGCGAGCAGGGTCTTACCGGTTCCGGGGGGGCCGTACAGCAGCACGCCCTTCGGGATGCGGGCACCCACCGCCTGGAAACGGGCCGGGTCGGTCAGGAACTCCTTGATCTCCTCGAGTTCCTCGATCGCCTCGTTGGCTCCGGCGACATCGTCGAACGTGACCTTCGGGGCCTCCTTGGATACCAGCTTCGCCTTCGACTTGCCGAACTGCATGACCTTGCTGCCGCCGCCCTGCATGCTCGACATCAGGAACCAGAAGATGAGGCCGATGATGATGAAGGGGATGATCAGGCCGAGCATGGACGTGAGCCAGCTGCCGTTGTCCACCTCGTCGTCGTAGCTTTTCAGGCTCGAGTTGTTGACGGCCTCGACGACGTCGGCGCCACGAGCACTCGCATAGTAGAACTGCACCTGGTTGCCGTTGTCTCCGGCGCTCTTCAGCACCAGGTCGACCCGCTGCTGTCCGTCGATGATCTTGGCCGACTCGACCTTGTCATCCTGGAGCAGCGCCATGCCCTTCTGGGTGTCGATCTCCTGGAAACCGGAGCCCCCCAACAGGCTGAAGCCCACCGAGACGACAATGATCGCCACGGCGATGTAGACCAGCGGGCCGCGGAGGAACTTCTTCAGATTCATAGTGCTTGTAAGGCTATCGTGCGCCCCCTGAGCGCCGCCCCCCTGTTTGCTGGAGGCGTAACGCCGGTCGAGCTCGTCGAGACCCGCCCGCGGCTTAAGCGGGTCGAGCTTGTCGAGCAGCGCGAGATCGTCTACTTAAGCGGGTCGAGCTTGTCGAGACCAGCCGAGCTTGTCGAGGCCTGCGAAAGCTTGTCCTCCCTACACCGACAACTGGTATGGGTTCCACCATCCGTTGGCACGAACTTCAAATGCTGCCCGCACGCACCCACACTCCCTGTATGCCTTACGTCTACATCCTTCAGTGCGGTGACGGCACGTTCTATGTCGGAAGCGCTCGCGACCTTGATGTTCGCCTCGCCCAGCATCAGGCAGGAGATGGGGGCAACTACACATCCAAACGCCGACCGGTTGAGCTCGTGTTCTGTGAGGAGTACGACCGGATCGACGATGCCTACGACCGCGAAAAGCAGCTGCAAGGATGGGGCAGAGCCAAGCGGAAGGCGCTCATCGAGGGGCGGATGGGGGATCTGCCGGGGTTGAGCAGGTCGCGGGCCTCGACAAGCTCGGCTGGTCTCGACAAGCTCGACCCGCTTTAAGGAGCTCGACAGACTCGAGGGTCTCGACAAGCTCGACCTGCTTAGAGGGCGGGTTCCCGTACGTCAGCTCGATCCGCTTAGGTAGCCGACCTCGCGGCGCTCGACAAGCTCGACCCGCCTTGAGGGCTACTCGTAGACGTGGGGGGCCAGCACGCCGATGCCGCGCAGGTTGCGGTACTTCTCGGCATAGTCGAGGCCGTAGCCGACGACGAATTCCGGCGGAATCTCGAAGCCGACGTAACGCACGTCCACCTCGACCTTGGCCGACTCCGGCTTGCGCAGCAGTGCGCAGATCTCAACGGATGCCGCGCCGCGGCTCTCCAGGTTCGCCCGAAGCCACGAGAGGGTGAGCCCGGAGTCGATGATGTCCTCGACGATCAGCACGTTGCGGGCGTGCAGGTCGGAGTCCAGGTCCTTGAGGATGCGCACGACACCGGACGACTGGGTGCCCGACCCGTATGAGGAAACCGCCATCCAGTCCATCTCGAGCGGGATGGTCAGCTCACGCGCGAGGTCCGCCATCACCATCACCGCACCCCGCAGAACACCGACCAGCAGGAGCTCCTTGCCGGCGTAATCGGCTTCGATGCGACGGGCGAGTTCCGCGATCTTCGCGTGGATCTCCTCCTCACTTAAAAGCGTGCTGGTCAGGTCATCCGCGACGTCGCTGAATTCCATGGTTAGTGAGGCTCCCGATCTTTCGATGCCGACGAGAACACCAGCAGGTGCCCGTGCCGTTCAACCCTAACGCCCGGCAGGTGCACGGCGCCTTGCCCATGCCAGTCGGTAACCAGGCGCGCCACCTCCAGTGTTTGGGCACGGCTGATGGCCAGGCCGAACTCTGCGGAGACGGCGAGGCGGATGATCCGCTGCCGCAGCGCGGGCGGGTTCGCTTCCAGCCCGCGCACCGCCAGGGCGATGCCCGCCTCGGCATGCTCCGCCAGGTCTTCGATGAGTTCCTCGGCGAAGTGGTCGAGGGCCTGCTCGTCTTCGCGCAACTGTTCGGCGGTGCGAGCCAGCGCGAGCGCGATCCCCGGTCCGAGCTCGTCTTCCAGCATCGGCAGCACCGTGGTGCGCACGCGGACCCGGGTGAACACCGGGTCGAGGTTGTGCGGGTCGTGCCACGGCTCCAGTCCGGAGTCGGCACAGAACGCCTCGGTAGTGGATCGGCGGATGCCCAGCAAGGGTCGCAGCAGCAGGTGCGGGTGCTGAGATCCGGAATTCGGCGGTTCACCGGCACCTGGAGACGCCGGATTCCGGATCTCAGCGTGCACAACCGATGCCATCCCCTGCATGCTGCCGGCGCCGCTTCCGCGCGCGAGGCCGAGCAGCACTGTCTCCGCCTGGTCGTCGAGGGTGTGACCGAGAAGGAGCGCCGCGGCATCCGTCGACTGGATGATGTCGACGAGCGCTGCGTACCGGGCGTCCCGGGCGGCAGCCTCGGGCCCGCCGACGGTTCCCACCTGCACGCGCGTGACCACCACCGGATCGAGCCCCAAGTGCCGTGCCTGCACGGCGGCACGCTCCGCAACCTCGGCCGAAGCATCCTGCAGGCCGTGGTCGATGATGACGGCACCCGCCCGCAGCCGCGCGCGGGGCGCCTCGAAAGCCGTTGCGGCGGCCAGCGCCAGCGAGTCGGCTCCCCCGCTGAGGGCGACCAGCACCAGGTCGCTCGGGCCATCCGATTCGTCATTGTGCCCGTTCCGGTCGAATGTGCCCGGCGCAACGGGCACATTCGACCGGAACGGCACCAACGCGAGCGACTCCCGCACGGCCCTGCGCACGTCGGCGATCGCTGGGGTGAGGCGCGGGCGGCGGGAGGTCATCCAGTAACGTTATTGCAGCACTCGCGAAAAACAAGGAGCACAAGTCATGGCCGCGTACGACGCCGTAATCGAGATTCCCCGGGGAAGCCGCAACAAGTACGAGGTCGACCATGTCACCGGCCGAGTCTTCCTCGACCGCGTGTTGTTCACCGGGTTCGTCTACCCGACCGACTACGGCTACATCGAGAACACGCTGGGGCTCGACGGCGACCCCGTCGACGTGCTGGTGCTGCTCGAGTACCCACTGTTCCCAGGGGTCGGCGTGAGCGTTCGCCCGGTCGGCGTGTTCAACATGACGGATGACGCGGGCATCGACTCGAAGATCATCGCGGTGCCGGCCAAGGACCCTCGCTGGGAGCACATCCAGGACCTGGGAGACATCCCGGAGTACACCCGCAAGGAGATCGAGCACTTCTTCGAGCACTACAAGGACCTCGAGCCAGGCAAGTGGGTCAAGACCGAAGGCTGGGGAGACGCGGCAGAAGCTGAGGCGATCGTTGTCGCCGGGGTCGAAAAGCTGAAGGCCGAAGGGCACTAGGCAGAAGTCGCCTCGACGGTTCCAGTTGCGCGGAGCATTCGGAGCCGCGCGTGCGAATCCGCAGCTCGCAGAATCCAGCGCTCACGGATCGGTGGAACGCCCATGCACATGCGCCAGCGTCCCACCGATTGCTGCGCGCCGGAGTGATGGGTGATGCGGCCAACCGGGCTGGCGACAAGTCTGAAGTGAACGAGCCGGGTGGGCTAGATGCCGACGCCCCTGGCCCGCAGGAAGTCGACCGGGTTGGTGGCCGTACCCCACTGCCGCACCTCGAAGTGCAGGTGGCATCCGGTGGAGATTCCGGTTGAACCGGTCAGTGCGATGACCTGACCGGCCGACACGTGCTGGCCGTGGCCGACCCGGATTCCGCCGTTCTGGATGTGCGCGTAGCTGGTGGTGAGACCGCCGCCGTGGTCGATCTTCACGAAGTTGCCGAAGCCGCCGTTGGAGCCCGCGTAGATCACCCGTCCGGCGGATGCTGCCATGATCGCGCTGCCGCAGCCGGCGCCGAAGTCGGTGCCGTAGTGGTACGACGAGGCGCCGCTGGTCGGGGGGACGCGCGGTCCGTAGGAGCTGGACGCATAGCCCCAGGACGGCCTGGCCCAGCCGCTGGAGCTTGTGCCGCCCCCGCCACCGTTGCCGGCTGCCGCTTCCTGCTTCTTGCGTTCGATCTCGGCCAGTCGCGCGATTTCGGCGAGCCGCGCAATCTCGGCCTGCCGCCTGATCTCGGCGCCGACGGCGTACTGCTGCTCGGTGACGACGCGGTTCTCCACCAGCGACGCCAGCTGTGCCTCAAGTCGCTCCTGGTTGCCGGCCTGCTCCTCGAGGGCTGCGGCAGCGGCATCCGCCGCCTTCTGGGCCTCGATCATGGCAGCTTCGGCCGCCGCGGCCAGCTCCTTGAGGGCTTCCTTGGCGACGTTCGCCTCGTCGGTCAGCGACTGGGCGGAGTTCTGGTCACGCTTGGCCTTGGCGTAGATGCCGCTCGACTGCTCGTTGACCTTGCTGGCCATCCCGAGGTTGGAGAGCAGGTCGGACTCGCTGTCGTCCCCGAAGAAGAGTTGAACTGAGAGGTCCTGCCCGCTGGCCCGCTGCACACGCGCTGCGATCTGGCCTGCCTGGCGGATGGACTCGTCGGCAGTTGCCTGGGCCTCGTCGGCCTGCTGCTGCAGGAGTTCGGCCTTGTATGCCGCCTTGTCGAAGGCGGCCTGGGCGTCGTAGTACTCCTGGCCCTTGCGTTCCGACTCGGCCTGAGTGGCGGCAACATTCGCTTCAAGTTGTTGCAACAGCGCCATGAGCTGGGCGATCTGTGCCTTCTTGGCGGACTCGCTGGCACGGGCGTTCTGCACATCGTTCCAGCTGGGATAGTTGGCTGCCCAGGCGGCGTCCGACGACTGCCCGACGACGGCTCCGCCGAACACCATGGCGATGATCGCTAGCGCCGCGAGGACCCCCCTCGACCGGCCACGACCTTGCGCCATCTTCTCCCCCACGCGTGCTTCCCCCTGTGTTGTGACCCTCTAAGTCACGTTCGTAACACTGTTAACAAACGTCACACTAACAACAGGGGGACGAAAATAGCCAGTCTTTCCCCCTTAACGGGGGACAAAATGCCGGCAACCCGTGCGATGGGTCAGATATTCACGCCCTGGTTGCGCAGGTAGTAGACGGGGTTGACCGGGTCGCCGCCGAGGCGGATCTCGAAGTGCAGGTGGCATCCGCTCGAGGTTCCGGTCGAACCCACCAGGGCGATCAGCATGCCCGGCCCGACCGACTGGCCGTTGTGCACGCGGAGCCCGCCGGCCACGATGTGCCCGTACCTGGAGGTGATCCCGTTGCCGTGGTTGATCTCGATGAAGTAGCCGTAGCCGCCGTTGTATCCCGCGTAGGTCACGGTGCCGGCATGCGCGGCGTAGATCCCGGCGTTGCAGGCAGCGCCGATGTCAACGCCGGCGTGCTGCGACGACGCGCCGGGGACCGGCGGCACGCGTGGGCCGAACGAGTTCGCTGGCGCGCTACCGGATGCCGGGCGAGTCCAGCCGGAGTCGCTGATCGGGCCGGCGGCACCAGCACCGGCACCCCACCTGACCTCGACACCCTTCTTATACTCAGCCTCGGTCGCGATCCTGTTCTCCACCAGCAGCGCCAGCTGCATCTTCAGGGTGACCTGGTGTTCCTCTTGTTCCTGCAGGGCCGCTGCCGCGGCATCCGCTGCCGCCTGCGCCTCAGCCATGGCGGCCTGAGCCGCGTCGGCCAGCACCTGGAGCGCCTCTTTGGCGACGTTCGCCTGGTCGGTCAGCGACTGCGCGGTGTTCTGGTCGCGCTTGGCCCTGATGAAGATTCCGGATGACTGCTGGCTGACCTTCGACGCCATCCCCAGTTGGGAGAGCAGATCCTTATTGCCGGCTTCATCGAAGAACAGCTGAACGGAGATGTCCTGCCCACCGGCACGCTGGGCGCGGGCGACCATCTGGCCTGCCTTGCGGATGGACTCGTCGGCGACGACCTGCGCCTCATCGGCCTGCGCCTGCAGCTGCCCCGCCTTGTACGCCGCGGTGTCGTAAGCGAGTTGGGCGTCGTAGTAGATCTGCCCCTTCTCCATGGCGACCGCCTCAGTCTCGGCGACCTTGACCTCCAGTTGCCTGAGCAGGGCCTCCAACTGCGCGACCTGCGCCTTCTTGGCGGCCTCGTTGTTGCGCGCGTTCTGGACTTCGCTCCAGCTCGGGTAGTCGGCGGCCGACGCGGGCTGGGTCGGCCCCAGAATGGTGCCTGTCACCGCAAGCGCGACGATCGCAAGGAGAGCCCAGACGCGACCCAGGCGATGTGGCACGTGCGTCATAGTTCCCCGAATCTGTGACTTCTACATTCAACTGCACCTTGAAGGCTAACCGGATGCGCCATCCGCCGAAAGCGCTGGGACCGGTGTGGTGGATATCCGTCGTTCGCCGGTTTGGTGAATCGGCATCTCACCCGTATGCTTTTCTTTCGGTAGCTACGAAGGTTGTTGACTTCACGGCCCCATCGTTTAGTGGCCTAGGACACCGCCCTTTCACGGCGGCAGCACGGGTTCGAATCCCGTTGGGGTCACGAAACATCTGTTCCACATGTTTCATGCAGTACTGTTTTCAACTTCATAGCTTGGCCCTGTAGCGCAGTTGGTTAGCGCGCCGCCCTGTCACGGCGGAGGTCGCCGGTTCAAGTCCGGTCAGGGTCGCAAGGTGAGTAACCCATCCGAAAGGGTGGGTTATTTTTCCTAGTGACGGATGCACTGCTGTGTGCAGCTCGCCACGGCTCTGTAGCTCAGTTGGTAGAGCGTTCGACTGAAAATCGAAAGGTCACCGGATCGACGCCGGTCGGAGCCACTGAAACCCTCGTAAGGCTTCTACTTGCGGGGGTTTCTTCATTCCCGCAATAGTTTTCAGTCAGCGACTCCGCAAAAACCCCGCACATTCAAAACAGACCGCTGAGCCGCTGCTCCATCACTTCAGCAGCCCGCTTTGATCCCTTGATGGTGTTCATGTAGACGTCTTGGGTCATAGATGGGTTTTCGTGACCGAGATAATCGGCGATCTCAGTGGCCGACAGCCCCGCTTTGTCGAGGGTCGTTGCTGCTGGACGGTGTGACAGACCGATCACCTCGGTGCGGACAGTGAACACCGCGGCAACACCTGAGACGCCCGACGTCATCGGCGGGACCCTCCCTGTGTCCGGAGCCGATACCAGCGGAATGATCGGCATCGCTGCTGCACTTCTCGCCCTCGGCCTCGCGACGCTGCTCGGCAGCCGCCGTCTCCACCACAGCTGACCCAACGCCCAGAGCGATCATGAAGACGGACAACGACCACATAGCCGGGTCAGGATCGCGAAAGCACCCACACGCTGGCCCGCCTGGGCGCGAAGTGACAGCGATCGAACTCGACGAACACCGAGCCCGCCGCCTACGTCACGCACTGCCGTCAGTGCGTGACGAGCATGGAGATGCTCTTCGCTATCCCTTGGATCGACCCATTGTGGTCGGAAACATCCCGTTCCACATAACCACTCCGATACTGCGGCGGTTGTTGCAGGCAGGCACGTGGCGATCGGCGGTCCTTCTTACGCAGTGGGAAGTCGCACGCAAGCGCGCCGGAGTGGGCGGCGGGACGATGATGACCGCGCAGGCAGCACCGTGGTTCGAGGTCGAACTCAAGAAACGGGTGCCCGCGCACTTCTTCACCCCGCGCCCGTCGGTTGACGGTGATTAGAGATCACCCGTCGCGACACTCCCCTTGTTCCGCACGCTGAGCACCGCCCTTACGAAGCGTTCGTACGGCGAGTCTTCATCGGCCGCGGCGCAACATTCACGCACATCCTTCGCCACGCCACTGGCCTCCCCGTAGACTCGCTGACCGGGACACTGGCGCGTGCGAAGGTCGCCCCCAGGTGCCTCCCGCGGGATGTCGCTCCGCTCCAGTGGGCTGCCCTATGGAAGGAGATTGCGGTAGTGCTCGCACTTCAGTAACCCACATGCCGAGGTGCCTCCGCAAACGATGGGAGCACCTTGGCATGTCTTGGCGTGGGGTAGAGCATTCCGCGGGATCACGGAGGTGCACTCGGTCAGGGCGTCAGCACTTCGGGCATCCCAACTATGCGAGTGCTTCCGTCATTTTGCTCGCTTTGCCGTCGAGCCACAGCGTGTCGGAATCGTCACGGTGGGTTCCCGTCGTGCCAACGAACTTCGCGTCGATCTGGGGACCCTTCTTGATCACGTGAACAAGCGCCATCCCGTGTCCACGCCCGAGCCCATAATCGGCTTTGAGCCACTCCAGAATGGTGCCGGCCTTGATCGACGGGTCGTCGAATCCACGGCTCTTGGCGATATCGAGGAGCTCGCGCGGGGTGAGTCCGGTCTTGTCTTCGATCGTGTCGAGGTACGCCTGAAATGACATGTGGGGTTCCTTCCTGTTAGCGGATGATCATCATTCGGCGGGGCGCAGGCCGTAGGTCAGGATTGCGTTTCCTGAACCGGTCTGATTGGCGTGAAGGAGGCGCAGCCTCGTCAACGGGACACTGTCGTCGAACAGTCGCCTGCCCTCGTTGGTGACTACCGGGTGCGTGGTCAACGTCAGTTCGTCGATGAGGCCTTCCAGGAACAGCGAACGGATGGTGTCGATGCCGCCGACGATAGAGATGTCGCCGCCGTCCTGCTGGCGAAGGTTCTGAACGTACTCGACTGGACTCTCGGTGATGCGGGTGCTGTTCCAGGGAAGGTCGCCTGGCAGCGTCTGTGAAATGACGTGCTTGCGTACTGGATTTATCCACTGCCCGAAGGGGTCGTCGGCCTGTGGCCAAAACTCGTACCATTCCTGCCACAGCTTGCGACCGATGACGACATCGGTGACCGGCGTCACCACTTCTGCCATCAGTTGCCCCTCCTCTGGTCCGAATGCATCGAACTGCCAGAGATTGGGGCTTTCCACGACCCCGTTGACAGAGTGAAACAGGTGGGCGGTGATCTTGCGGCTCATTGCGGTGCCTCTCCTCGATAGTGAAATGCTCTTATCGGGTAGACGACGGCTGGGCCTCAAACTGATCGCTGCGGCAGAAAAGTATTAGGCCACGAGCTCCACCGCGTCTGTGACGTGAGATGGCAGACCGAACTCGTCGAAGACTGCTGGACCCATGAAATGGGTGATGCTCGCGATCCGGCCGTCCACGAAATCCACTAGGTGGATCGCAAACGGTTCCCACACGCCGCCGCCCCTGTCGTGATAGACGGCTACGGCCGGTTGCCCGTTGGCGCGGGTGGGGATGGTACGTGAGTTACGGCAGATCTCTCCTGGCCCCTGCCACCACCGCTCGATCTCGGCGGCACCCCGCAGCCACAGCTCGAACGGAGGCATGGTGAACACGGCATCCTCGGCAAGCAGCGCAACCAGGCGATCCACATCGTAAGACTCAAACGCATCCACGTAGTTCATGAGCAACTGCTCGTCATACTCGAACTGTGTCGTGTGCGTCTCATGGTCGCGCTTTACCATCGTCGCGCGGGCTCGGGCCAGTGCCGAGTTGACCGCGGCAACACTGGCCTCCAACAAGTCGGCGCATTCCTGGGAAGACCACGCGAGCACATCACGCAGGATGAGGATGACCCGCTGGCGAGGCGGAAGCAGCTGAAGTGTCGCGACGAACGCAAGGCGAATGGACTCCCGCATCGCCGCCACATCGGCGGGATCCGCCGTTGAGGGCAGATACGAGTCCGCGATGGGACCGACCCACGTTGCTTCGGCACGCGTGGTGAGCGAAGAAGGATCGTTCCGCGTATGACCTGGGAGCGAGAAATCTGTGGGCAGTGAACGTCGCTGGGGCGCGCGCTTCATGTCCAAGCAGATATTCGTGGCGATCGCATAGAGCCACGTGCGTAGCGACGACCGTCCCTCGAACTCGTGGGCGCGCTGCCACGCGCGCATCATCGTCTCCTGCACGGCGTCCTCGGCCTCTCCGTAGCATCCGAAATAGCGGTAGCAGTAGGCGATCAACTCGCGGCGATAAGAATCGACCTGCGCCTCGAAAGGAAGGGGAGCCGTCAACGCAACGGCGTCCATCCCGATGGCAGCGCTCCGACGACGCGAGCGCGTTCGAGATCGGACTCGGCCGACCACCCTTGCACACCATCGCCGGCGAACCCGCCGCGCGCGAGGCGAAAGCCGAGATCATGATGGTGCATCCCCGGGGCTCCCCCGCGACGCACAGACGCCCGCACGTTCCATGCGTCGTCGGAGAAACCGCCACCGCGGAACACCCGGTAGTCCCCGTAACGGGCGGGATCGAGCAGATCCCAGCACCACTCCCACACGTTACCCAGCGTGTCGTACAGACCATTGGAATTCGGCAGCTTGCCGCCGACATCCTGTGGACTGTCTACCTTGTCAGCATCCGTCCATGCGATCTCAGCGAGCGAACCGTAGTGGGGGCCAGCAGTTCCCGCGCGGCATCCGAACTCCCACTCCGCCTCGGTGGGCAGTCGATAACCGTCGGCCGACAACGTCCACGTCACCCTGTCCCCGTCGAACCGATACGCCGGACTCAGCCCATCCAGCTCCGAAGCGACGTTGCACGCCCGCACAGCCTCGACCCAGCTGATGTCAACGACCGGACGCCGTGAAGGGTGCCCGGGGGTCCCCGCGATCCGCGCAAGTTGCGCCTGCGTCACGGAGTGCACGCCAATCTGAAACGAATCGAGTTCCACTTCCCGCCGAATCTTACGGCGGGCATCGTGCAAAGTGACCGAACCACCGTCAAGGTGCACCATCTCGACCCCCACGTCCTTCATTTGAGCCGGTAGGTCAGATGTTGTGCGGCAGGTGTTGTGACCGACTGCATGAGCTCGAGTCCCATGGGGATGGCTTGGCCCTCCGTGAACAGGCGAGTACCCGCACCCAGGATGGTGGGCGCGAGGTGGATCGACAGGACGTCCACAAGCCCGCTTTGAAGGTATTGGAGTGCGATGTCGGCTCCTCCCATGATGACGACATCCTTCGTTCCGGCAGACGCTCGCGCTTGTTCGAGAGCGCTCTGGATGCCGTCAGTCACGAATGTGAATCGCTCACTCAGGCGCACGGTCGACGGCACGGCATGGGTGACCACAAAATTCGGTGGCGGCGCGCTTTGATCGCGTTCCGCACCGTAACCGAGGTCGCCGGACCAGCCGTGCGGCCCGTCAACGAAGTCGAAGGTCTTCCTCCCCATGAGTACCGCGCCGGTGCTTGCGACACCGGCCTCGATTAGCTCGACATCTTCGGGCGTCGCAGCTGACGATGCCCAAGCATGAAGACATTCGCCGCCGACTCCCAAACCGTGTTCGATACCGGGGTGGGCTGCTGTCACATAGCCATCGAGGGATACGGAGATATCGACTATTACTGAGGTCAAGGTTGCATCCTTTCTTCGAGCGTTGGCTTATCAGGGAGCGGAAAACATCCGACAATCTGCGGCAGCACCTTGCGGTCGCCCGACACAGTCAGAGACCCGGCATCAACCGCAGCCTGTAGCGAGGCGCCCGCATAGAACACGGCCGCGAGGGACTTCGGGTCGCCCGAGATTTCGACATCTACCGGCGCTTGCTGGTCTTGCTCGATAGCAAAGCCAGAATGGTCAATGACGCCGACGAAACGCTGGTCATCCAGCCGAGTGCCGAACCGCACCTGAACTCCTTCAGCCAACGTTCCTGAGAAGTTCGTCCTCAGGGACAAGACGAAGGACGCCGGGCTTAAGGACTGTGTCGACAAATCGAGCGTGGTCCGCGCCCCCCACCGTCCAAGGGCCAGAATTGCAGGCTCCAACTCCTTGCCCCAAGCAGTTAGCTCGTACACGCTCACCGGCGTGGGCGGGGGAAGCTTTCGTCTCGCAACGATTCCTGCCTGCTCCAGCTCAGACAGCCTCGAGCTCAAGATGTTAGTGCTCACGCCAGGCAGCGAAACAACGAGATCGGTATAGCGTTTCGAGCCCACAACCAGCTCGCGGATTACGAGAAGGGCCCACCGCTCCCCCACGAGGTCTAACGCGCGAGCCAACCCGCAGGCGTCGGAATAACTTCGCATGCCCGAACAGTAGCAGAAAACAAGTAGTCACTTGTTTTTTGCAAGTACTATGCAGGCAAGCCCCAGGGGCGGTCGTCAGCGTCGCCGATCCTCCTGCTGCTAGATTCGGTCGCACTAGGTCGCGCACCGGGTTCAACACAAAAGCGCACCAACGCGATATTCGTCCCTCAGCACCGCTTAAGTTCTGTTTCTGTTCCAAATCGTGGAGGGCACCATGTTCGATCCTGATCAAAGCCAAGGTCGCTTCGATCTCAACCAGACAACAGTGGGCGAGCTCCTCGACGACCCAGAGTCTCGCGAGATTATCGACGAACTTGTTCCGGAGATTGCAAGCAATCCCATGATCAGTATGGCTCGGTCCATGCCCTTCGATGTCCTGGCTGGCATGGCGGGGACACTTGTGGATCCCGAGGTTTTAGCCGAGTTGCGTGAACGTCTGCGAGATCTCTAACAGATCAACGGAATCGCCCACCACCTGGGGAGAAGGCGGCCGAGGAAAGCCGTTCAGTTAATAATGACGCACTGAAAAGACAACCCTGACTGCGTTCGCATTGTTAGATCGCGCTCTAGCCCCTTGGGGTTGGTGATGCGGTGATTCGGATCGTAGACAAGGGCGATAATCGCATCGCAATCCGGATGGTTGGGGTAACGCCCGGAGTCAATCAAGAGTTCTTCACTGACCTTCAACGCGCTGAGGCCTGGCCTCATCATCTTCGTTTCAATCACGACGCCAACCTCGGGGATGACAAAGTCCACACGAGAGTTGCGTCCACCTTTTGAGGGGACGTAGTCTTCTGGACGTACATCGTCAAAGAGCGTCCGCAGGAGAGCACCGACCACGACTTGCAAGTCATGCTCGTCCCGGATCTCGTCAGGCATGTGCCACTCGGGTCGCAGCTCGCTTAACGTGCGGAGCATGTGCGGTAGCCTCCGAAGAACCGAGGCCAAATCGGACGCAACGAGTTCGGCGGCGGACTCAGACGGCGATGCATCTAGCAGCATGCTGCGCTGTTTTTCCATGCGTTCGCGGACCTTTTCGAACGGATGCTGCCAGGGACTGAATATCTCGGGGTTGCTGGCGGCCCCTTCCGCGAAGGCGGAGGGCTTCCTGGGCTCGAGAAGATACGCCTGGATCCCGGTCGACCACATGGTGCCATCCCGGTGCTCGTCTAGCTTCTTCTCCGGCGCGGTGTCCCGGAGCAGCGCGTCATGCATGGCGAGGATCGAGCCATACCAAAGGGTACCTGCATAACCCTTGGTATGAAGATGGGAGGACAATGCTCTAGCAGTAGGCCCGCGGTGGCGGTCAAAAACACCACGATTGCCAGCGCGAACCAGACGGCGGGCACGAGGCCGGCGCTCCAAGCCGCACCCCACGGACGAGCGCTCGATCGACGCAGCGCCCAGCAAACAACCAAAGTGTTTATGGCCGCCAGCCCGGGGAGCACGGTCAGCCATTTCACGATGATCGTCAATGGTGCAGACAACGGTTCTTCGCCGAAAACCGGCTCCGAGAGCAACATCGAAATGGACACTGAGGCCAGAAGCGCGACAAGGGCGGTGAGTATCCCGCAAAGGATGATCGACCCGACCAGCGCGCCGGCGCCCCAATCTTTCCGTCTTGCGCACACCAAGTACCCGCTCATGCCGGCCGCAGCAATCACAACCACCGCCATGGTCGCGTTTTCGGTTGCGTGCGCGTTCCAGACAACAAGTGACAGCGAACAATGTGCGGCGGCATTCGTCGCTTTGAAGGCGACCATGACCTGGGCGTAGACGATACCCAGCCACACTGCGATGAATAGAGCCGAGTTGGCTCCGTCGATGAGCTGACGACTAAGGGAAGGAGCAACTAGCGGCCGGTCAAGCACCTGGTCACCCACCTTCCTTGGAGCCAAGAGCTAGTACGCGGCAACGCTCCATCAACGGGCGCCGTCGAGGTATCCGACAGCATCCTCGAGGCTCGCGAAGTAGTAACGGGTCAGCGGTGCTCCGATCTGCATGACCTCGTAAGTGTCCCCAATCAACTGAACGACTCCGAGCACAGACCTGCCGTCACCCTCCGGCAGCTCGGTCGTGCGCACCCGCCATTCGGTTGGGGACAGCGCCTCGATCACAGGTGGAACGGAACGGACCTGCCCGGTTCCTGTTTGAGTCGTTATTGCAGTCATGTCGCTCCCTTCGAGCGGTCGAATTCCACCATCGAACCCGGTTCTGACGCAGAAATTCAGGGGCTTGACGGGCCGGAACGAGCATGGAGAATGCTGCGCCGATCGGCCCGAAACTTCCGGTGGTCGGTTCCGTAGTCTCGCACTATGTGTATTGTTTGTCGATAGATGAATATCGACAAACGATAGGAACGAGATGAACCGCACCGCGATCGTCACCCTCAAGGCACTCATCGTCGTCATGATCGTGCTCGTGCTTGCCTGCCAGGTGTTCGTGGTTCCCGACGTCGCCGCGCAGATGGCGTTGCGAAACCCGGAGGTCGCCTACCTCCAGCTGCCGGGCATCCTGATCACCGTCGCCTTCCTGCTCTGCGTGCAGCTTGCGCTCGTCTGCGTGTGGCGACTGCTGACCCTGGCAGGAGCATCCATCATCTTCAGCGAGGACGCGTTCAAGTGGGTGAACGGCATCCTCTATCTGGTCATCGTGGCGACTATCCTCATTTTCGGCTCGTTCATCATCCTGCAGTCCGCAGGGGTCGCTTCGGGGGCGGTCAACGTGATCTGCGCCCTCGGCGTGGTGCTCGGCGCCGGCTTCGCACTACTGGTCGTCGTGCTGCGCGGCCTACTTCATCAGGCGTCCCAGCTGGAACAAGACCTCTCCGAGGTGGTCTGATGCCGATCGTGATCAACCTCGACGTCGAACTGGCCAAGAAGAAGATGTCGGTCGCCGACTTCGCTGCCGCCATCGACATCACCCCCGCGAATGTGTCCGTACTCAAGAACGGGCGGGCCAAAGCGGTGCGATTCTCGACGCTGGATGCGATCTGCCGGGTTCTCGAGTGCCAGCCCGGCGACATCTTCAGCTGGGTTCCTGACGATGACGACGCAGCGGATGCCGGTGGCGGGGTGACCGGGGCATGAGCACACCACGAGGGGTACAGCCCTGGAGCGATGTCGCGATTCGCCACCTCCTGGACAGCACCTCCTGCCCGGTCTGCGGGGTCGACGCCCTGTTCGACCGGCGCTGTCGGAACTGCGAGGCCCACCTCACCGACGAGTTGGCAGTCGAGCTCTGGGCCGCGTCCGAGGCAGCCGCTGAGGCGCTCATGGCGCGGCGGGCGGTGGTCGACCGGGTGCGCAAACTCTCCACCGCGCCCTCCGTGGCGGCGAAGCCGAATCGACAGGTGGTCTCTGGGCAGTCCGCTCAACCCGCCCGCGCGAAGCCGGCGAGCGCCACCGTGCAGCGCTCCAGCGCAACAGTGCAGTCCGTGCTTGCCGTCGCCGGCGCCGGGCTGTTCGCCGTTGCCGCGATCGTCTTCACCTTCTTCAACCCTGAGCTCAGCGATCGGGTGCTCCGCAGCGTGACCGTCGGGCTCATCACGATCCTCTTCCTCGGCAGCGCCTGGCTGCTGGCCCGCCGCAAGCTGCAGTTCTCGGCCGAAGCGGTCGGCGGGCTCGGCATGGTCTTCGTCGCGCTCGACGTGTATGCGGTGTCGGAGCTTTCCCCATCCGGCCTCAGCGCCTGGGTGCTTGCCGCAATCGGAACGCTCGTCAGCTGTGCGGTGATGGTCGCCGTATCGATGCGGGCCCGCATCCGCAGCTGGCTCTGGATCTCCATGCTCGGGCTCGGCCTCGTTCCGGCGATGCTGGGATACGCGGGCGGCACAACACTGTCGGCGACAATCGGGCACCTCGGTACGGCGTTCGCCGCGCTCGCCCTGATGGCGGCGATCGGCACCCTGGCCGTGCGGTTCGACGGACGACTCCGTTCGGAACGCGTGGCGATCTCGACCCTCCAGATCGTTGCGATCGTGATCGTGATCGCCCAGCTGTGGTTCATCCAGTTCCCGGACACCACCGAGTATTGGCTGGCCATCACCGCCGTGCTCGCCGGCGTGGCGATCCTCGCCGTGCTGGCGACGCGGCAGGGGCTGGCTCGCGGTTTCTGGAGCGTCACGACCGGTGGGGCCGGGGTCGCCGCGTTCGTCTGCCTCCCCTACGCCCTCGACCTCGGAGCGAGCGGAGCCGGCGCGTGGTATCACACGGTCACGGCCGCCGCGGGTGCCGCCGGGCTCGTCGTTCTCGGCACGCTGGTGCCGAAAGTGCGCAGTGTGAAGCGGCGGCCGTTCCTGGCTGGGGCGTTCGCGCTTGCGGGAGTGAGCGTTCTCTCCCCGGTGCTCCTTGCCGTGCTGGTCGGGGCAGTCACCGTACTGAGCGCCCTCAGCGGCTCCCCCAACGGTGCCAGCCAGGTCATGCCGACGGATGATGTGCTTGCCATCGTGCTTGGCCTGGTCGCCATGGCGGCCGGGCTGGCCGCCTTCGCGGTCGCCACCAAGCGAAGCGGCCCGGCTGCGGATGCCGGAAGCGGCACGTTGGCGAAGGCGACGGGCTCGCTCGCGGTCTGGTTCGCCGCCCTCGCCGGCCTGACCCTTGCCTGCACCCCCCTACTTCCGCTGTGGTCGCGCATCGCCATCGCCCTGGGGCTCGCCGTGGCAGCGAGCGCCTCGCTGGTCGGGGTGCCGCGCATCCGCTCTGCCGCCCTCAGCTACCGGCTGCCGCTCATCCTCGGTGTGCACTTCGCGGTGCTGCTGGCCACGGTGAGCTCGTGGGTCGACGGCTGGACGATGGTCTGGGCGGGCATCGCCATCATCGCAACCATCGCCGTCATCGCACGGACGCTGCCCGCCGAGCTGCGCTTCCTCCACGTCGGCGCTGGCTACGCCTACGCCCTGATCGTGTTCGCGACAACCCTCGGACAGCTCGGCGTGGGCACGATCGCGATGCTCTGCCTCACCACGTCGCTCGGCTCCGTCGGCGCGATCGCGGCCACCTTCATCCGCCGGCTGAGGCCCCCGTCGTGGTACGCGATCCTCGTCGTGACCTCGGTGCCGTTCATGATCGGCGTGATCCAGGTGGTGTTCGAGCGCAGCGGATGGACGGCGCTGTCGACCGGACTCATCTTCCTGCTCGCGCTGACCCTCCTCGTCACGCGGCGCAGCGGGCTCGGGGTCGGGCTGCGCGCCATCGCCGCCGGCATCCTCGTTCCGTCGCTCGCCGTCGTCGTCGTGTGCCTTGGAGCACAGGTGCTGCTGAGCAGCGGGTCCCCCGTGACGTTGCCGGTGATCGCGGCCATCGTCGCACTGGTACTCCCGAACACCGGCGTGATCCGCTCGGCGCTGCAGCGACGCGACATCCCGGAGCGGGATGCCACGGTTGCCCGAATCGCAATCGAAGCCTCCGCCCTGCTGACCGGTGCGATCGCGGTGATGCTCGCCTTGGTACGCGAAGCCTCGGGACTGGGGACGACCTTCATCGTGCTGGTCATCCTCGGGTTCGGTGCGGCAGCCACCTCGTTCTGGGCGAAGCGGCGCTACGGGTGGTGGGTAGCGGCATCCGCCTTCACCGGGGCGTTGTGGTGCCTGTGGGCGCTCGCCGGGATCGACGCGCTGGAACCGTACCTGCTGCCGCCGAGCCTGGCCGCGGTGGTCATCGGCCTGATCCTCACGGCGCGAGGCACCCCGGCAGTGCCGCTGTTCGCGACGGGGCTCATCGTGGCCGTTGCGCCGATTCTCGTCGTGCTGGCGGCGTTCGGTTCCGGCGAGTTCGCGTCGGCGGCCTGGCGAGGCTATGGCCTCGTCGCCGCATCCTGGTTGCTGCTCGCGCTCGGCACCATGCTCGGCCGCGGCTCCTCCGTTCGGGCACAGTCACTGCGCGCCCTGCGGGTGCCGACCCTCAGCGTGGCGATCGCAGCCGGAGCTGCCGGCGCGGTGCAGGGAGTGCGGTTCGGCATCGGCGCCGAGCTGGTTGACACCGGAGGAGTGCCGCTCGTGCTGCTCTGCTTCGCCATCGGCGTGGCCGGGGCACTACCCGCAGCCGTAGCAGCACGCGCCATCCGCTCGATCGCGCCCGAGGGCTCCCGCCTGGCGCGCACCCGCTGGCTGTACGCGCCGGCCATGGCCTACGTCGCTGTGGCCACCTGGACGGCGATCGAGCGCGACTGGTTCACCGTCTGGACGATGTGGGCGCTCATGCTGGCCTTCCTCGTTGCCGTGGTTGCGATTGCGAGGAGGCGCAGCATCCGCTCGACCAGCCTGCCGCCGGTGTGGTTCGTGTTCGCTCTCGCGTTCGTCACCGCAATCGTGGCCTGGAGTCCGCGGGACCTGCGGGTCGAGTGGTTCTCGCTGCCGCTGGGGCTCTTCCTGCTGGCCGCTGGCGCATTGGCCCTGCGGCAACCTTCCGGCGCCGGAACGGTGAACAGCTGGCCGGCCGACTGGACCGGCTCCTGGCCGCTGCTCGGCCCAGGGATCGTGACCACCATGCTCGCGTCGATTGTCGCCACCTTCACCGACCCGCTGACCTGGCGCGCGATCCTCGTGATCGTGATCGCGCTCGTCGCCATCCTCATCGGGTCAAGTCGGAAGCTGGCGGCACCATTCCTGATCGGCATCATCGTGCTTCCCATCGAGAACGTCTTCGTGTTCCTGGTGCAGATCGGCCGGGGAATCGAGTCCATGCCGTGGTGGATCACCCTCGCCGTCGTCGGAGCCGTGCTCCTGATCATCGCCGTCACCTATGAGCGGCGAGCGGGGGAGGAGAACAGCATCACCGCACGGTTGCGCGACCTGAACTGAGACCGCCCCGCGGGACTATGGTGGCGCCATGACCGAGCGGATCTTCACGGTGGGGCACTCCACGCATCCGATTGACGAATTCGTGGACCTGCTGAAGGCGCACGGCGTCGAACAGCTGGTCGACGTGCGCACCATCGCGAAGTCGCGCCACAACCCGCAGTTCGGTGAAGACCAGCTTTGCGAAAGCCTTCCAGAGAACGGCATCGCCTACCAGCGGCTGGAGGCGCTCGGCGGGCTCCGGCACACCACGAAGGACTCCGTCAACGGCGCCTGGAAGAACACGTCGTTCCGCGGCTACGCCGATTACATGCAGACGGATGCGTTCCAGGCCGGCCTTGCCGAACTGCTCGCGCTCGGCGACAAGAAGCCGACCGTCATCATGTGCGCGGAGGCCGTGCCCTGGCGCTGCCACCGCTCGCTCGTCGGTGACGCACTGGTGGTGCGCGGGGTGGAAGTGCTCGACATCATGACCGCGAAGTCCGCGAAGCCCCACACGCTCAGGAGTTTCGCGAAGGTCGATGGCACGCAAATCACCTACCCGCCGGAACCCAGCGACTGACCGGATGCCGCCCCGGGAATGATCAGCCCCTCCGGCTACGTTGTAGAGAGGACACCGTAGCGAGAGACGAGGATTGCATGCCCACCATCGACCTGACTGCCGACGTTTTCGAGAAGACCGTCACCGAGCCTGGCATCACGCTCGTCGACTTCTGGGCGGAGTGGTGCGGCCCCTGCAAGCAGTTCGGCCCCATCTACGAAGAGGCCAGCGACAGCAACACCGACATCACGTTCGCGAAGGTGGACACCGAAGCCGAGCAGGCCCTCGCCGGTGCTGCGGGAATCACCTCCATCCCGACCCTGATGGCGTTCCGGGACGGCGTGCTCGTGTTCGCCCAGCCGGGAGCCCTGCCGAGGCCCGCCCTCGACGAGGTCATCAACGCCGTGCGCGGTCTCGACATGGATGAGGTGCACGCCAAGATCGCCGAGCAGGAGGCCGGGAACGAGGCTGCGAAGGAAGGCTCTGCCGGCTAACCGGCGGATGCGGTGATCGCACCCCGCATCCGGCGCACGCTCTCTTCCCAGGAATAGCCGAGCGTGGTGGTGTCGACAGCTTCTATTCTCGGCGGCACGGCGCGAATGGCGGCGGCGATCGCCACCACGTTCGCGGGGTCGGCGAAGGCCGCGCGGTCCCCGAGGATCTCCCGGAACACCGGAAGGTCACTCACCACAACGGGGGCACCGAAGTGCAGCGCCTCGAGTGCCGGCAATCCGAAGCCTTCATCGCGGGTCAGGAACAGCAGGGCGGATGCGTTGCCATACAGCCAGGCGAGCTCACCATCATCGATGAAGCCGAGAAACCGTACGGCCCCACGCTCGACCGCCTCGGCCACACCGTCCGGCAGTACCGCGTTCCGTCCCTGGGGTTCCCCGACAATCACCAGGGGCGCGGCATCCGTCACCCGCCCGGAGGCAAGGGCGGCCTCGATCGTGTTGGCGAGGTTCTTGCGGGCGTTCAGGCGGCCGACGCACAGCAGGAAGCCGTCGCTTAGGCCTTCGAGTTCGGCTGGACGGCGCGGGCTCGCACCGGTGAGCCCACTTCCGACCGCCAAGCCGACGGGAACCACCGCGCGACTGCGGCTCAGTCGACTGATGCGGGCGGCCTCGCTCTTCGATGAGGTGAACAGCCAGTTCGCGCGCCTCGCGGTAAGGGGCATGAGGGCGAAGTAGGCGCGCTCCTTGCGCGTGAACCATTCGGGTGTGGTGAGGAACATGTAGTCGTGAACGAAGACGGCCGCGCGGCCGAATGCCGGGGTGAAGTTGTGCGTGACGGTGACCTCGGCACGCATCCGCCTCGCAATGAACGGCAACTCGGCGATCGCGCTGATCCCCTGGGGTGACAGGCACGTTCCGACAACAGCGACCGCTGCGGGCAGCTCTGCCCGCGCGACCTCACGATCGCGACGCCGCACGGCGACGATCACCTCATCTTCAGGGAACTCTCTCGCCCAGGCGAAGATGAACTCTCGCAGCACCTGACGGTTCGACACCGGCCCCCGCACCCACCAGAAGCCGTCGAAGAGCACGCGCATGATTGCATCGTATGGTCGATCGGGCCCGGAAGCGAGCCTTCCTTCACGTCAACTGGGTGGCTGACGTACAGTGAAATCATGGCCACTCCCCCGCTGCGCATCGCCATGATCGGCACCCGGGGCGTTCCGGCCGCGTACGGCGGATTCGAGACCGCGATCGAGGAGATCGGCAAGCGGCTCGCAGCACGCGGGCATCAGGTCGTCGTCTACTGCCGGGGAAACGCCGACAAGCCGGCAAGCTACCTCGGCATGCGGCTGGTGCATCTTCCCGCCATCAGGATCAAAGCCGCCGAAACCCTCAGCCACACAGCACTTTCTGTCGGCCACGCCATCACCGGGGGCAGGCCGGACGCCGCATTCGTGTTCAACGCCGCCAACGCCCCGTTCCTGCCGCTCCTTCGTGCCCGAGGCGTACCCACCGCTGTTCACGTCGATGGTCTGGAATGGAAGCGCGGCAAATGGGGGCGGATGGGTCGCCGATACTACCGCGCGGCCGAGAGGATGGCCGTGCGCTACGGCGACGCGCTCATTGCGGATGCTCAGGGAATCGCCGACTACTACTACGAACGCTTTGCCGTTGCAACCGAGCTGTTGACCTATGGGGCCACGATCCTGACAGACCCCGGGTCCGACCTGGTTTCCGGGCTCGGTCTCGAACCGGGCAAGTATCACTTGGTCGTCGCCCGATTCGAACCGGAAAACCACGTCGAGGTAATTGTCGAGGGCTATCACAAGAGCGACTGTGATTTACCACTGGTCGTCGTGGGGAGTGCACCGTACTCCGCCGCCTACACCCGATCGATCGACGCCATCGCGGCATCCGACCCCCGAATCCGGATGCTTGGCGGAGTCTGGGATCAGGCCCTACTCGATCAGCTCTACTCGAACTCCCTCACCTATCTCCACGGACATTCAGTCGGGGGTACCAACCCGTCGCTACTGCGCGCCATGGGTGCTGGAGCCTCCGTGATCGCGTACGACGTCGGCTTCAACAGGGAGGTAGCCGGGAGCGACGGGGGCTACTTCACGAACGCTGAGTCCCTGCGCCTCCTGCTCGACGAAGCCGAAGACTCCGCAACTCAGCACCTCACGATGGGGCGAAACATGCAGGGGCGAGCCCAGCTCCTTTACGACTGGGATGCGGTCGCGGCCGGGTACGAGAACCTCGCGGAGCGACTGGCCGACGGCTACAGCATTCACCGGCACCTTCGCCGGGCGACAAAATCCTCGAACCCGATCTGACGGCAGCTCCGGTACAGTGAACCATGGCCACCGAAGGCTCCACGAATGCAGATTCACCCGGCTACCGCTCCACTGTCGCGCAGCTGGCAATAGCGCAGAAACCGGGTCGCGGCGCTCCGCCTTACTCGCGCTGGGTGAACCGCCGCTTCGGGCGCTGGCTTGCTGCCGGCGCATACCTCCTCGGCCGAACCCCCAATCAGGTGACCGCTGCGAGTGCCACGATGACCTTCGTCGCCCTGGCGCTGGTTGCCGCGGTGAACCCTTCCTGGTGGCTCGGAGTCCTAGTGACTTTCCTGTTGCTGCTCGGCTACGCCCTCGACTCCGCAGACGGTCAACTCGCCCGCCTCCGCGGCGGGGGTACGAAGTCAGGCGAGTGGCTCGACCACATCGTTGACGCGTTCAAGAACGTACTGTTCCACGGGGTCATCCTTGTCTCCTTCTACCGCTTCGGTACTGGCGGCCCAGATGCGGTGCTGCTCATCCCACTCGGTTTCATCGTTGTTTCCTCGGTGTTCTTTTTCGGAATGATGCTCACCGACCAGCTGCGCAGGCTCGCCTCCTCGGAGCGCGGCGAGACTTATGCCAAACCGTCCGGCGGTGGAGGTTGGTTGCAGACGATCGTTGCAATTCCGAACGATTATGCGGTTCTCTGCCTGGCCTTCCTGACCTTCGGTTGGCGCACCGGGTTTGTGATCATCTATGGCCTACTCTTCGCTGCGAACGCCGTCATCCTGTTCGGCGTGTTGATCCGCTGGTGGCGCCAGTTGCGCACCCTCGACATCGCTGGATCACATTGAGTAAACGAGGGGTCGCATTTCGCTCATCGCGAGTAGGATAAGCAGCCCGATACCCGATCACGCACGGAGCCGCAATGGCAGACGCGAAGCCCGACGCACACGACGCGGACGCCTCGCGCGACGCTGTTGCCCAGGCCGGGCTCAGCGCTCGTCGGCGACGCATCCTGCTAATCGCCATTCCCGTGCTCCTTGCAATTGCCGCCGTGATCGCGGTTGTCGCGGCACTGGGAGCGGCGCCGGGCGCCTCAACCCCGAGCCAGCCGCCTGGCATCTCGCCCAGTGCCTCACCGTCGCCATCGGCGACCCCCACCCCGTCGACCCCGCCCACTGAAGGCCCTGCAGCGCCCACCGACAAACCGCCGGCCGCTATCGACGAGCCAGCACCGATCACTCCGAGCCTCACTGCGGAGATCGCCCGCGTCGAAGCGGTCGACGGCACGGCACGGGGGCCCGGAGAAGTGGCGGGACCATCGCTGCGCGTGACGGTGACCATCGCCAATTCGGCGTCGACGGATGCCCCGCTGGGCACCACCGTCGTGAGCGCGTACTACGGGGCCGACCTCACCCCGGCGCCCGAACTTCGCGAGCCGGGCGGCTCACCGCTACCGGCCATGGTCGGTGCAGGAACCACCGCGACCGGCGTCTACATCTTCACAGTTCCGCAGGATGAGCGGAGCAACGTGACGATCATGGTCGACTATTCGGTCGACGTGGAACCTCTGGTCTTCCAGGGCGATATCGCCACCCTCATCGACCGTTAACGAACGAGTTTCGACTTTCGTCCTGCCGAGGTATTTACACCCCCCGAACGGGGGGTTAGCATTGCGCCAACCCGAGCCACCCAGGGACCTCTGCCGTTACCCCCTGAAGGCAGTCCAATGGAAAAGTCGCACCGCCCTGTTCGCCTCCCCGCGCTGGCGATCCTCGCGTCGGTGACCCTCCTCGCTTCGCTGATGGCGGCCACGCCGGCCACGGCCGACTCGTCGCCGCCGTCCGCCGCGATACCGGCCACCGTGACCTCCGATGCGTTGCCGACCGCCCAGATCAATGGAGTCGTCTGGGATCAGGAGATCGTCGGTGACACGGTGTTCGTCGGAGGCAACTTCACGACCGCGCGGCCGGCCGGCTCGCCAGCCGGTTCCGGAACCGTCGCGCGGACGCATCTGCTGTCCTATCGGCTCAGCACCGGCGCACTGACCGGTTGGGCTCCGACGCTCAACGGGCAGGTTCGCGCAATCGATGCTTCGCCGGACGGAAGCCGGGTATACGTCGTCGGTGCGTTCACGACGGTGAACGGGTCAGCCCGCAACCGCATTGTCGCGTTCGACACGGCCTCCGGAAACGTGGTGTCGAGCTTCGCAGCATCCGCCAATGGCGAGGTCTTCGCCGTCACGGCGAGCGCAACCACCGCGTACTTCGCCGGCAACTTCAGTTCGGCTTCCGGGGTTTCCCGCCCGGGCCGCGCCGCGGCCGCGAACGCGTCGAACGGCGCGACCACGGCGTGGGCGCCCGCATTGGCGAACGGTCGCGCCTATGGCATGGAGGTATCACCGGATGCCTCGAAGGTGGTCATCGGCGGAAGCTTCACCACCCTCAACGGCAGCGGCAACCCCGGCTACGGCCTCGGGGCAGTCAACACCACGAACGGCGCCAGCATCGCGATGCCGGCGAATTCGATCATCCGCAATGCCGGAAACGACTCCGCCGTGTTCGGGATGTCCTCCGACACCGACAGTGTCTACGGAGCCGGCTACATCTTCGGTACCGGTGGAAACACGGAGGGCACCTTCCGCATCGATTGGTCTGGCCTGAACCTGCAGTGGGTGGCGGACTGCCGCGGCGACCACTATTCGATCGCCTCCTCCGGCAGCAGCGTCTACGTCGCCGGCCACGCCCACCAATGCCAATGGGTCGGCGGATTCCCGCAGCAAGAGCCGTGGACCAACAACCGGGCGCTCGCCTTCTCGAAGAGCCCGTACAGCGTCGTGCGGGCGAACGCGCAGTCCGGCAGGCCGAGTCCGCGACCGCTCGCCTTCTTTCCCACCATCAATGCCGGCAACTTCACCGGGCAGTACCAGGGTCCGTGGTCCGTCGCCGCGAACAGCAACTACGTGGTCTACGGGGGCGAATTCACCAACGTCAACGGGGTCAACCAGCAGGGCCTGACCCGGTTCGCCGTCTCATCGATCGCGCCGGACAGCGACGGCCCACGGACGTCAGGCGGCAATTGGCCGCTCACTGCCAATGCATACTCCAGCGGCACCGTGCGGCTCAGTTGGATGGCGAACCACGACCGTGACAACGAACAGCTCACCTATCGGCTGATCCGCGACGGCAACACCGGCTCACCGATCTACACGACCACCGCACTGTCTCAGTTCTGGGACCGGACCACGCTGACCTTCGTCGACAGCGGGCTGTCCCCCGGCTCCAGTCACAGCTACCGGGTGAGCGCGACCGACCCGTTCGGGAACGTGGCGTGGTCGAACACCATCACGGCATCCGCTGGATCGAGCGGAACTCTCAGCCCGTACGCCCGTGGTGTCTTCGCCGACCACCCCACGCATTACTACCGGCTCAGTGAGGGGAGCGGATCCACGGTCGTCAATTGGGCCGGCCCCACGGCGAACGTGACCCAGACGGCAAATACGAACGCCCAGGTGAATGCGACGGCAGGCAGCGGCGTCTCTCGGGGAGTCGGCGGCGCGATCGCCGGCGACTCGAACACGGCATCCCGCTTCAACGGCACGAGCTCAGGACGGGCGGTCTCGAGCCAGCAGACCTGGACGGATGACTCGATGACCGTCGAGGCCTGGTTCCGTACCACCACCTCCAGCGGCAAGATTCTCGGATTCGGCAACAGCGGATCCGTTACCGGGAACTCGTCATCGAGTTTGCAGGATCGCTCGCTCTACCTGAACGGCGGTCGCGTGAACTGGAGCGTCTTCGACACCCAGACGCGCACGCTCCAGAGCGGAACGGGCTACAACAACAACCAGTGGCACCACGCCGTCGGCACCCTGAACGAAGACGGAATGCGCCTCTACGTGGACGGCACGCTGGTCGCAAGCAGTGGCTCGACGGATTACGGTCGCGGCTTCTGGGGATACTGGAAGCTCGGCGGCGACACGACTCCGGCCGGCAACCAGAACTTCACCGGTGACCTCGATGAAGTCGCGATCTACAAGACCGTACTCTCGGCCGGCCAGGTGAGCCAGCACTACCAGCTTCGGACCGGAGGAGGGGGAACGCCTCCTCCCAACCAGCCACCGGTGGCGAACTTCACCAGTTCGACGAACGCTCTGACCGCGACGGTGAACGGCAGTGGGTCGAGCGATCCGGATGGCACGATCGCGCAGTACGCGTGGAACTTCGGGGACGGAGGTACCGCCACCGGGCAGACCGCCAGCCGAACGTACGCTGCTGCCGGCACCTACACGGTCACCCTGACGGTGACGGACGACGACGGTGCGACGGCAACCACCACGCGGAGCATCACGGTTTCGACGGGGACACCGCCCCCTCCACCACCGCCTCCACCCCCGCCGCCACCGGGAGGCGAGTTGGCCAGTGACGCGTTCTCGCGGACCGTCGCGAACGGCTGGGGCACCGCTCCGGTCGGCGGTGCGTGGTCCGGCTCCACGACGGGCGCCGCGGTCAATGGCAGTGCCGGGACAACCACCCATTCGCCCGGCACCACGCGTCGGCAACTGCTGTCGGGAATCTCGGCCTCCTCGACTGACTCACGGGTCAGCCTGTCCGTCAACGCGACCACGACAGGCGGCGGCGCGCGAGTCGGCGTGGTCGGACGACAGGTGGGAGGCGATTTCTATCAGGCGCGAGTGCTGTTCCAATCGAACGGATCCTGTGGGCTCCAGCTCTTGCAGGGATCGTCGTCGGTCCTGGCGAACACGACCGTTCCCGGAGTGAGCTGCGCCGGCGGGCAGTCGGTGGAGCTGCGTGTTCAGGTGACGGGAACGAACCCGACGACGCTGCGAGCCCGGATCTGGGCGACCGGCTCGGCAGAGCCAGCGGCCTGGCACGTCAACGCGACCAGCACCACCACGAGTCTGCAGACGACCGGCTCGATCGGAATCGAGACGTACCTCTCAAGCAGCGCCAATTCTTCGCTCACCGTGAACTACGACAACTTCGCATCAACTTCGGCGCAATAGGACGCAGATTGTCCCCCGTTTGGGGGACACTCGTTCGGGGGGTATGAGGTCTATAGTTTCGTTCCACCGGCGGAACCCCCTAGCCGCCGACTGAACCCGAACAGTTGGACACCATGCGCTCACCCGGACTCATGTCGCCTACCCCACTGCGAATCGTGTCGGTTATCGCCGCCACCGTGCTCGTCACCTCACTGCTCTCGATGGTCCAGGTCTCGCCTGCGGTCGCCGATACAGCTCCGGCGGCACCGACGCCGTCGACCGTGTCGACGGATCCACTCCCGACACCCCAGATCAACGGGGTCGTCTGGGACCAGGTGATCGTCGGGGACACCGTCTACGTGTCCGGCGACTTCTCGAGGGCGCGACCGTTTGGATCCGCTCCCGGCGCCAACGAGGTCAACCGCTCCTACATGCTGGCCTACAACCTCAGCACCGGCACCCTGCTCCCGTGGGCTCCGACCTTCAACGCCCAGGTGCGCGCCCTGGCTGCCTCGCCCGACGGCACCCGACTCTACGTGGTGGGCGACTTCACCCAGGTCAATGGCACAACCCGGAACCGCATCGTCGCGTTCGACACGCAAACCGGCAACGTGATCCCATCGTTCACCCCTGGTGCGAATTATCGTGTCTACGCTGTCACCGCCACGAACGCGACCGTGTACTTCTCCGGCCCGTTCACCTCCGTCAGCGGAAACACCCGGTTGGGCGCGGCCGCTGCGCTGACAGCTAACGGCAGCATCACGGGCTGGGCACCGGAGCTGGCGGGAGGCCGCGCCTACGGCGTCGTGATCTCCCCCGATGCATCGAAGGTCGTCATCGGCGGTGACTTCACGACGGTCAACGGCTCCAACAACCCTGGCTACGGACTCGCCATGGTGGATGCGGCCCAGGGGCAACTCGTCACGCCATTCGCGGCCAACACGAAGGTGCGCAATGCCGGGACTGAAGCGGCGATCTTCGCCCTCGAGTCCGACGCCGACAGCTTCTACGGTTCGGGCTATGTCTTCGGTTCCGGAGGCAATCTCGAGGGCATCTTCCGGGCGAATTGGTCAGACAGCCAGATCGTCTGGATCAACGACTGCCATGGCGATACCTACTCCGTCTCCGCATCCTCCAGCGGGGCAATCTATGCCGCCGGCCACCCGCACTACTGCGGGAACATCGACGGATTCCCGCAAACCGACCCGTGGACCTTCCACCGCGGGATCGCGTTCACCAAGGAAGCCACCGGCGTCGTTTCGAACGACCCATACGGCTACCCCAACTGGGTAGGCAACAAGTCGCCGTCACTCCTCAACTTCTTCCCGAACATCAACCTGGGTTCATTCACCGGACAATTCCAGGGCCCTTGGGACGTCGACTCGAACGACCAGTACGCCGTCTACGGTGGCGAGTTCACTCAGGTGAACGGCCGAGCGCAGCAAGGCCTGGTGCGGTTTGCCGTCCCGTCGATCGCCCCCAATCTCGACGGGCCGCGCCTGACCGGAGACAATTTCGTTCCCAGCATGAGCTCGCCGGCATCCGGTGTGATCGCCCTCAGTTGGCCGGCAAACTACGACCGGGACAACGAGCACCTGACCTACCAGATCATCCGTGACGGCAGGACCGCCTCGCCCATCTTCGAGAAGATCGAGAGTTCCCGCTTCTATAACCAGCCAACGATGACCTACCTCGATACCGGGTTGACTCCTGGACAGAACTACACCTATCGCCTGAGGGCAATCGACCCCTTCGGAAACAACGGCTGGGGCTCCACCGTGTCGTTCTCCGCCAGTGGCTCGGGGACGCTCGGCCAGTACGCCCGCGGGGTCATGAACGACCAGCCGACGAACTACTGGCGATTAGGAGATTCCGCCGGCAGCACGGCGATCGACAGCGTCGGTCGCGCCAATGCGCTTGCGCGAGCAGGTGTGGGCTTCGGTGAGACCGGAGCCATCGTCGGCGACAGCAATACCGCCGCGGACTTCACCGGTGCGACGAACAGCTATACGGCCTCCAGCCAACGGGTGTGGCGTGACAACACCCTGTCTGTTGAAGCCTGGTTCAAGACCAACACCCTCGTCGGCGGCAAGATCGTCGGATTCGGCTCGTCCCAGTCGAACAACTCCAGCAACTACGACCGCCACATCTACATGGATACCCTGGGCCGGCTGAACTTCGGCGTCTACCCCGGCAACACGCAGATCATCCGCAGCGCGAGCGCCTATAACGACAATGCGTGGCACCACGTGGTCGGCAGCCTCGGCCCGAACGGGATGGAACTCTGGGTCGACGGCGTCCGCGCCGGCGTGAACCCCAACACGACGTGGGGCCAGAACTACTGGGGCTACTGGCGCATCGGCGGCGACAACACCTGGAGCGGCGCTCGCTACTTCAACGGGCAGATCGACGAAGTGGCTATCTATCCCCAGCCACTGAGCGGCGCGCAGATCCAGAGCCACTTCACGCTCTCGGGTCGCAACACCGCGAATGTTCCACCCGTGGCCGCGTTCACTCACAGTGCGGACGGCGTGGTGGCGAGCTTCGACGCGTCGACGTCGTCCGACTCGGACGGCACGATCAGCACCTACGCGTGGAACTTCGGTGACGGGTCGACCGGCACCGGGGAGACCACGTCTCACACCTATGCGGAGCCGGGCGACTACACGGTGACCCTTACGGTGACGGACAACGACGGATGGGTGGGAGAGACAACCCACCAAGTGACGGTGAGTGCGGCGAATGTGTTGCCGACGGCGGAGTTCACACACACGGTGACTGATAACGCGGTCTCCTTCGATGCGTCGGCGTCGGCTGACACGGATGGCACGATCAGCACCTACGCGTGGGACTTCGGTGACGCCTCGACCGGCACCGGGGAGACCCCTGCCCACAGTTACGCGGCCGCCGGCGACTACACGGTGGTGTTGACGGTGACCGACAACAGTGGCGGAACGGCGACGATGTCGCGCGTGGTGACGGCCGGGGAGCCGCCTGCGGTGACGGTGCTGGCCCGGGATGAGTTCTCCCGCACGGTGGCCGCCGGGTGGGGAACCGCGGATGCCGGTGGCGACTGGACGACGAACTCGGCCGGCAACACCTCGGTCGGCTCCGGCGTCGGAGTGTTCACCCACGGCACGGCCGGGTCCACCCGCCGGGCCTGGCTGTCGGATGTGTCCAGCAACGACGTGACCGTCACCGGCAGCATGTCGATTGATAAGACGATCACCGGTGGTGGCGCCTACACCGGGCTGATCGCCCGTCAGGTCGGCAGCGACTTCTACCAGGCCCGCGTGCGTTATTTCGCCGGCGGAGACGTGGCCTTCCAGTTGCTGCAGGGCGGGTCGACCATCCTGGAAGCCACCACCATCCCCGGGATGACCTACACCCCCGGCGAGGTCATGCTGGTGAAAGTGCAGGCCTTCGGCACCAGCCCGACGACCATCCGCGGCAAGCTCTGGAAAGCCGGCTCCCCCGAACCGACCGACTGGACCCTGTCGACGACCTCCTCGTCGGCCGGCCTGCAATTCGCCGGCACCGTCGGAACCATCAGCTACCTGTCCGGTTCCGCCACCAACACCCCGGTCACCATCAGCTACGACAGCCTCCTCACCACCGCCGGTCACGACCAGGAAGCCGGACCAACCAACCTCGCCCCCACCGCACAATTCACCAACACGATCACCGACACCAGCGTCAGCTTCGATGCGTCGGCCTCGTCTGATCCCGATGGCACGATCAGCAGCTACGCGTGGGACTTCGGCGACGGTTCGACCGGCACCGGCGTGACCACCAGTCACGTCTACGCTGCCGGCACTTACACCGTGACCCTGACTGTCACCGACAACGAGGGTGGCACGGCGACGTTCTCGTCACCGGTGACGGTGAGTGCTGTGAATGTGTTGCCGACGGCGGAGTTCACGCATGCGGTGACCGATAACGCGGTCGCCTTCGATGCGTCGGCATCGGATGACACGGATGGCACGATCAGCACCTACACGTGGGACTTCGGTGACGCCTCCACCGGAACCGGGGAGACCCCTGCCCACAGTTACGCGGCCGCCGGCGACTACACGGTGGTGCTGACGGTGACCGACAACAGCGGCGGAACGGCAACGGTGACGCACGTGGTGACCGCCGGGCAACCGCCCGCCGTGACGGTGCTGGCCCGGGATGAGTTCTCCCGCACGGTGGCCGCCGGATGGGGCACCGCGGATGCCGGTGGCGACTGGACGACGAACTCGGCCGGCAACTCCTCGGTCGGTGCTGGGGTCGGCGTCTTCGCCCACAACGCCGGGAACGCTCGCCAGGGTTGGCTGCCCGCCGTCTCCACCAACGACGTGACGGTCACCGGCAGCATGTCGATCGACAAGACGATCACCGGTGGTGGCGCCTACACCGGGCTGATCGCCCGCCAGGTCGGCAACGACTTCTACCAGGCCCGCGTGCGTTACTTCGCCGGCGGAGACATGGCCTTCCAGCTGCTGCAGGGCGGCTCGACCATCCTGGAAGCCACCACCATCCCCGGGATGACCTACACCCCCGGTGAGGTGGTGCTGGTGAAGGTGCAGGCCTACGGCACCAGCCCGACGACCATCCGCGGCAAGCTCTGGAAGGCCGGCACGCCTGAACCGACCGGTTGGACCCTCACCACCACCTCCACGACCGCCGGCCTGCAGTTCGCCGGCTCAGTGGGAACCGTCACCTACCTTTCCGGCTCAGCCACCAACACCCCGGTCGCCATCAACTACGACAGTTTCCTCGCAGTCGCCGGCCACGACCAGGCGGCCGGACCAGCCAACATCGCCCCCGCCGCACAATTCACCAACACGTTGGCGGGACTCACGGCCAGCTTCGACTCGGCCGGTTCCAGCGACCCGGACGGTACGATCGCCACACACTCCTGGGCGTTCGGTGATGGTGCGACCAGCACCGAGGCCAGCCCGAGCCACAGCTACGCCGCCGCCGACACTTACACGGTGACCCTCACTGTGACCGACAACCAGGGGGCGACCGGAACGGTGAGCCATCCGGTCACTGTCACCGACTCTCCGGCCAATACCCCACCAGTGGCAGCGTTCACCAGCGCTACTGACCAGCTCAACGCCAGCTTCGACGCATCCGGCTCCTCAGACGCGGAGGGCGCGATCACCGCCTACGCCTGGAACTTCGGCGACGGATCACCCGCGGGGACCGGAGTGACGACATCCCACGACTACGCGGCGGCGGGCAACTACACCGTCACCCTGACCGTCACTGATGCCGCCGGCGCCACCGCCAACGTGAACCACCTTGTGGAGGCCGCAGCCCCCGGCGGACCGCCTGCCCCGATCGCCGCCGACGATTTCGAGCGGACCGTCGCTGCCGGGTGGGGAACAGCGACCACCGGCGGGGCGTGGAGCTCCAACGTGAACTCCACCTACACGGTGTCCGGCGGCTCGGGAGCGTTCCTGCACAGCTCGCCCGGAGCAGTGCGCCGCGCCCTTCTCGGCGCGGTGAGCGTCACTGACGTCGAAGCGCAGGTCGAGATCTCCAGCGACAAGGCAGCGGAGTCCGGCCACGTCGTGGTGGGCATCGTCGGGCGCCAGGTCGGATCGGAGTTCTACCAGGGCCGAGCGCGCCTGCAGCCGGGAGGGGTGGTGGGACTCCAGCTGCTCACCGGCTCGTCGGCGGTTCTCGCGAACATGACGGTGCCGGGGCTGACCTACGCACCAGGAGACATCCTGATCCTGAAGCTGCAGGTCACCGGCACGAACCCCACGACGATCCAGGCGAAGCTGTGGCGGGCCGGGACGACAGAACCGGCAGCATGGCAGCTGAGCGTGACGGATGCGACGGCCGCGCTGCAGTCCGCCGGATCCATCGGATTCGAGAGCTACATCTCGAGTTCGTCGCCCAACGCCCCCATCGTCATCCGGTACGACAACTTCCTCGCCCGCACCCCGCAGTAGTCTGTCGAGCGTGAGGGCCAGACCAAAGTGAGGGCTCGAAGCGCAGCCCTGGGAGCGGTAGGTTCGCAAGGCGCGCAAGCGCTGGCGAGTTTCACGATCCAGGTGATCATCGCACGCACGCTCGGCTTCGAGGGGCTGGGCGCGTTCGCGATCGCCTACGGAGTCATGGCGCTCGTCGCCGGCACGGCAAGCGGACTGGTGGGCGACTCCCTGGTCGTGCTGGAACGCCGCCTGAACCGCATCCGCTCGGCGCTCCAGCTATTCGCCCTGGGAATCGCCGTCACCTCCGCCATCGCCTCTGCGGCGATCGCCTGGTCCTCCGGACTCCTCGACGGCGCAACCGCCGCCGTGTTCGGTGCCGCCGTTGCGTTGTTCGCGGTGGAGGAACTGATGCGGCGGCTGCTCATGGCCGGATTCGGTTTCTGGCGGGTCACGCTGATCGACCTCGCGTCGTTAGTCGTCGCGCTCGGGGTGATCGGCGCGGTCGCGCTGACCGGCACGCTCAGCCTGCTGACCTTCTTCACCGCCATCGCCGCCGGCCAGGTGGCTGCCATCGCGCTGGGCGCGATGCTGCTCCCCCGAGAGGAACGATTCCTGGTCCGGATGGAGCGCGGCGGGGCACTCGAGGTGTTCCGGTACGGTGCCTGGCGCTCCGGCCAGCAGTTCCTGCGTCCGGCGATGCTGACCGTGGTCCGCACCCTGGTCACCCTGCTGGCCAGTCTGGCCGCTACTGGCCTCCTGGAGGCCGGGAGGGTCTATGTGGCGCCGGCAACGCTCGCGGTGAGCGGGCTCAGTTCCTACCTCTTCGTCTCATTCGCCAGCGACAAGGCAAAGCCGGTGGGCGAGAAGCTGCGTCGGGCGGATCGTTCGGTGCTCGCCCTCGTCGGCTTCACCGTGCTGGTTGGTGCGGTTCTGGTTGCCGCGCTGCCGTGGGCGGGTGCACTGCTCTTCGGCACCGCCCCCGACCTGCTGGCGGTGATCGGCTGGATCGCCTATACGGCCTCCATTGCGGCGGTAACGCCCTACGGCGCCCTTGCGGCTGTCGGTGGCCGCCAGGCCGCGGTTTTCGCCGTGCGTGCCGGCGACACCGCAATCGCGATCGCCTTCGCTTGGGTACTGCTGGCAGCAGAGGGCAGCGTGCAGTGGGTTCCCGCGGTGCTCGCGCTGGCCTCCGTTCTCGGAGGCCTCGCCATCCGCTTCCTCGTCCTCGTACCGCTGGTACGGCAGAGTCCGGGAGGGCGAGGCAGCTAGCCGAGGGCCTCGCTGACGGCCGGGTAGGCAGCGAACGTTTCTGCCACCCACCCGGGCACCTCCGGCACCTCCGCCTCGGCACCGCTCTCGCGCGTGCTCTCTACGCCTCCGAGGAACTCCCGCCCGCTCGTCTCTTGACCGGAGTTGGCGGTGAAGTCGTCCAGCGTGCTGAACATGGTTGACCCGGTCGCGCTCATCGGCCAGGCGATGAGTGTCGCCGGGTCTCCGTTCTCCGCCCGCGCATAGAGGTTGCCCTCCACCGTGATGCCGAAGTCTTCCGCACTGCGCTCTCGGGAGTAGTCCTCTACCCAGAGCAAGCCGCGCTCGCCGTTGCCGACGAGCGTGTTCCCCACGATTGTCACGTCGGTACCGAGCCAGGTGATCGTGGCGTCGTCCATGTGACGCTCGTCATGTCCGGGCACGCTCAGGTCGCTCTTCAGCCGTTCGTCCTGCAGCACGGAGATGGCATTCATGTTGCCGGAGACGATGTTGTGGCGGATCTCCACGCTGCTGGTGTCATTGATCTTCATGCCGAGGTCCCGGTTCCCGGCCATGACATTGCCGACAACGACCGCGCGGGCTGAGAGCTCCAGGAACACGCCATGCCCCTGGTTCCCCTCCATCCGGCTGCCGGTGAGAGCCAGGTCACGGGACGACTGGTCGAACCACAACCCGGTCGCGTTGTTACGCGAGAATTCGGAGCCGGTGACCACCACGAGGCGCGACCGGGTCAGCTTCAGTCCCCCCGCGACAGGAGCCTTGTTGAACCATTCCACATTGTTGTCGGAGGACTTCACCCCCTCGACCAGGAACTCATCCGCGTAGTTCGCGGCGATGCCGATCATCCCGTTCTGAGTCACCGTGACATTGCGCAGGGTCGCCTTCGCCGCCGTCACGAAGAGTCCGGTGGTGGCGTTCTCCGACACGACGACGTTCTCAAAGGTGACGCCCGGGCGTTCGATGGTGACGGCCCCCATATCGGGCACCGACGGTGCGTAGCGACGGATACCGATTCCACGGATGGTGCTCCCCTCCGCCCTGATGCTGAGCCCACGCTGGAGTGCGCTGGCCCGCACGACGTGACCGGTCGGGTCTGCACCCAGGTAGAGGGTGGCTGACACTTCGTCCACGTAGAACGACAGCGGGTCCAGTTCGGCGATCGCTCCAGCTTGACGAAGGGGAGTGTCGTCGATCCAGACCTGATCCGGGTGGGCGGCCAGCGGATGCTCTGGGTTGATGAACTGCCAATGCTCTTCGGCGTTGTCGTCCACCCCTCGCGAATAGGTCGGACTGGAATCGAAAATCAGGTCCCAGCCTGTTGACCAGTGCTCCCCGGCAGCGGCCCACCCGTCAACGACCCGGCTGCCATCCAGCCAGGCCGGCTCGCCAGGATACGACTGGATGATGAGTGGCTTGCCTTCGGGGATGGTGACTTTCTCGTGGTACTCGCCCGCACGCAGAACGATGGCACCGCCTGGCGCAGCCCGCTTGATAGCGGCCTTGATGGTGAGCAGCGGGTCATCCACCCCGCCCGAGTGGTCATTGTTCCCCGTTGGCGACACGAAAAGCGCGCCGGGAGGGGGCTCGTACTGCGCGGTGCCGACCGGGGCAGAACCGGCGTCGTCGGCATCCGCTCCCGCGCTATCCGGCGCGCCCAGCCCGTCGACGTATGGCAGGGGAGGCACTCCGGGGTCGCCAGGAGGCCCAGCGGTGCCAGGACCGGCGAAGGAGGCCACCACGACCGCAGCGACCACGAGCACCGCCGCCACCCCGCCCAGCGTCGGGACCAGCCAACGAGGACGCGGTCTCACGCTGCGAGTCGGTTCAGTGGCGGACATACGCGCTCCTCCTGAGTTCGCGCGTCACCGGGTATGGCGAGCGAACATACCCCCAAAAAGGGGCACACGGGTACATTGCCATAGATGCCGCCGCGGCGGAATCCCCCATGAACCCCCGCAGGAAACTTGTCGAGCGGGAGGGCTGGCGATGACGGGCATCGGCGGATACCCTGAATATTCCGTGCGACCCTACCCGAAATGGGGGTGCCCAAGCGTGGAGAGTCTGGGCTATCTCGAGATCTTCCGCCAACGATGGCTGGCTATCGTGTCGGCCGTCGTGCTCGGACTGGGAACGGCCGCCATCATCGCGTTCAGCATCCCGCCCACTTACACAGCCACTGCCACGATGTTCCTCTCGGTGCAGGACTCGAGCGCGACCCTCGCCGAGCGCTCGGAATTCTCCCAGGATCGGGTCGCCTCCTACCCCGACCTGGTGCACAGCGAAGGCGTGCTGAGACCGACCATCAACCAGCTCGGCCTCGACGTGACATTGGAACAGCTGAAGACAATGGTGTCGGCAGAGAACCCCGACAGCACCGTGCTCGTCAACGTCAGTGCGCAGGCCGACGACCCGGACACGGCTGCCACGATCGCCAATGCAGCAGCCAGCAACCTGGCCGAGGTCGTGGCGGACATCGAGAAGTCCAACGTGTTGCTGGATCAACGGATCTCCGCCACTGCACCGCCGACACCGAGCGCCCCGCAGAAGACCGTTATCATCGGCCTGGGCCTCGTAGCGGGACTCGCGCTCGGCGCAGTCGCCGCGCTGCTGCTGACCCGCTTCGACCGTCGGCTTCGAAACATCGCCGACGTGCGGCGCGCAAGCGGACTCCCGGTGCTGGGCGCCATCCCGGTGCGTCGGCCACCGCGGCGTCACGAGAACGTGGAGCCGCTCGTCCCCGCGGCGATGGCGGATGCGCTGCTCACCATTCGGCAAGCCAACGGGGGCGGGATGCCGCGCCTGCTCCTCCTCGTCCCTGCGGGGAAGAGGGCGACGCCCGCGCGCATCCGCCTCGGTCTTGCCCATGCTGCCGCCTCGACCGGTCGTGACGTTCTCCTGGTCGAGACGGAGCGATCGACGGATACCACCGAGCTGGCAGCGGTGCGCCAGGCAGCAGGACTGGCCGAGCTCCTTGAGGGCACCAGCACGCTTGCGGAGAGTGCTGTCGCGTTCGAGAGCCACGGCATTCGGGTGCTGCCGGCCGGTACTGCCGTCATCACCGGCAACCGGGCCGAGGCCTCGCTGCGCACCGTGGTGGGCAGCCTGGTCTCCGATTCGGATGTCGTCATCGCCCAATCGACCCAGACCAGCCATCCAGCCAGCCTCCCCCTGCTCGGGCCCTACGCCGACGTTGCCGTCGTGGTCGCTCGCCACGCGCGGTCGACCGACGGTGACCTGGCACGGGCCATCAGTCAACTGCGGATCGTCGGCGTACGCCCCATCGGCGTCGTACTGTTCGACGTGCCGCGGGGCCGGCACATCGACCTGCCTGCGACCTGGCGACCGGAGGACTTCCGGGCCAAGCCCGCCAAAGCGCTCATCGGGGTTCGCCGCAAGCCGGCCCCGACCGCTGCCACCACCACCGCTCCGGCGCTGCTGGAGGCCGACGATCTCGATGCTGGCCACCTCGACGGCGACCAACTCAACACCGCCGACCTCAACGCCGCCGACCCGGATCCGAAGCCCGGCACGGAACCGAGCACCCTCCCGGAGGTCACGGAAGAACAGGTGGTGCAGGGCTGATGTCCGCTTCGACACCGAGTCGAACCGGCACCACGCCCACACTGCCCATCCTCGTCAGCACCTGGTTCCTCCTAGTGCTGAGTGTGGTGTCATGGCGTCCCGACACGCTGTATGCCGGCGGAGCCGACCCGGTGGTCATCACCAAGGCCCTGGTCACGCTCACGGCGTTCCTTTGCGCTTTGGCGATCTACCACCGGTATCGGATGCACGCACGCGTCGGCATCCGCTCCTTCTCGTTCCTCATCGCCATCGTCGCGGTGTCCTGCCTCGGAGCCCTCGCCGCCGGCGACCCGGTGCCGTCCCTGGTCCTTGCAGTTCGGATCATCCTGGTCGCCGCCACGGTCTACACCCTCACCTGCACGACGACGCCACTCGATCTGCTCCGCTCCCTGCTCATCGCCATGGGCATCCTCGGCCTCATCGGGGCGGTGACCGGCATACCCGAATTCCTTTCGGAGGGCAGGCTTGCCGGCGGGATACCGGCGATGAGACCAAACGAACTCGCCGGACTCGCGGCGCCGCCCCTGGTGGGGCTGGCCATCGAGGTCACCCGTTCCGGACTGCGCACCCATACGGCCGTGCTCATGCTCACGTTCAGCGTCATCGTCCTCGCCACCGGTTCCCGTACGACGCTGTTCGTGGCCGTACTCGCGATCATTCTCGCGATCATGCTGTCGTGGCCCTTGCCGCATTCAGCCGGCATCGTGCTCATCCTGCTCGCACCGGTCATCTACACGATCGTGGCGTTCACCGACTTCGTGGCTCAGGTGGCGGTCCGCGGTCAAAACCTCCAGGAACTGGCGACCTTGAGTTCCCGTACCATCGCATGGCAGGCCGTGCTGGACATCCCGATGGACACCTGGCACAAGTGGATCGGCGCCGGGCTGGCTGTCAAGACGGTCGAAGTCGACCAGCGCTGGTGGGAAACCCAGGTGCTCGACAGCAGCTGGGTCTCCGTGCTCAGCCAGACCGGGATCATCGGCCTGGTTCTGGTGTTCGTCTGGGTCTTCCTCACCCTCGTCGAGAGTGCGCGATCACCCCAACTGCGGAACCTCACATTCCCCCTGCTCGTGCTGCTGCTGGTCAGGAGCGTTGCCGAGAACGGACTCGTGGAGTCGAGCGTCATCTTCGTTCTCTTCTTCTGCATTTCGCTCCTGATCGAGCCCGGACACCGCTCCCCGGTGCAGCGCCAGAAACTAGTGCGATACCCACTGGTGCAGGCGGCACCCGGAGCGTAGGCTGATCCGCCTAGTCAACCTTTCCTCACACCCCCGGATGAGTGAAATGACCCTACGAATCGGATATGCGGCCGGCGCTTACGACCTCTTCCATGTCGGCCATCTGAACATCCTGCGGCGCGCGAAAGAACAGTGCGACCACCTCATCGCCGGAGTCGTCTCCGACGAGATGCTGGAACTTACCAAGGGCATCCGCCCTACCGTCCCGTTAACGGAGCGGCTGGAGATCGTACGCAGCATCCGGTACGTCGACTCAGTCGTCATCGAGTCATTACCCGACAAGCTCGAAACCTGGCGTGAGGTCGGATTCAACGTGTTCTTCAAAGGTGACGATTGGCGCGGAACCCAGAAAGGGTTGAAGCTCGAACGCGAATTCGCGGCCGTCGGCGTCAAAGTCGTCTACTTCCCGTACACGATCGACACCTCCAGCACAGCGCTGAGGCACGCTCTCGACAGCATGGATGATTTCGACCGACCCGCCGCTACCGGCAGCCTGGGCTGAGAATCAGGGATCAGGTCAGAGCGCGCCGACAGCGAACGTGTCGCAACTGTCGGCACCCTGCTCGAACCCGGTCTCGAACCACTGCTGCCGCTGCTCGCTCGAACCGTGAGTCCACGCCTCCGGGTTCACCTGCCCCTGTGTCGACTCCTGGATGCGGTCGTCACCGATCGCGGATGCCGCGTCCAGGGCATCCGCTACCTGGGTGCTGGTGATCGGCTTCAGGAACGGAGTGCCTGACTCGTCCGGAACGGTCGACGCCTCTCCCGCCCAGGCGCCGGCATAGCAGTCCGCCTGCAGCTCCAGCCTGACCGCATCAGAGGTCGGCCCGGTGTCGCCTCGATTGATCGAGTTCATGGTGCCCTCCAGGTTCTGGATGTGGTGCCCGAACTCGTGGGCGATGACATACATCTGTGCCAGCGGGCCGGCATCCGTGTCGAAACGGGTGCGCAGCTCATCGTAGAAACCGATATCGAGATACACCGTCTGGTCGGCTGGGCAGTAGAACGGACCGACGGCGCTGGTCGCACTGCCGCATCCGGTGCCGACGGACTGCTCGAACAGCACGAGCGGCGGTGGCGTGTACGCCGCACCGAGCTCACGCTCCCAGTAGGCGTCCATCGACTGCGCGGCGAAGTCGAGGCGGCACTCCAGGTTCGCATTGGCATCCGCGCCGGTCTCGCAGTTCTGCAGAGTGGTGTCACTGGCGCTGTTGCCGGTGGTGCCGCCGCCCAGCAACCCGCTGAGGTCAACGCCGAATGCCTGGGAGATCAGGAAGATGGCGATCAGCCCGATGCCGCCGCCGCCGACTGCGAACCCGGTGTTGCGGCCTCGCTTGGAGACGCGCCCTCCGCCGCTGCGCGCGTTGTCGTTGAAGGTCATGACCCGAAGTTAGTCCAGAGGTCGGGCGGGTGCGTCGAATCACACCGTCTTTAGGGGTTACGCCCGAGCCCTGCTAACCTCGAAGACTGTAGTCGCCACCCTAGAGCCACGCCCATGACCATCGGGCTCGCTCGGGAGGCAGCCAGAGTGACCCGGCCACCAAGACGCGCCGGCGGAAGACACGCACGCGAAGTGGGCCACAGCCCCTGTGCGGTCACAAGCTCGAAATCGAGCGGAACGATGTGGCGCGCCCGCGCGCCACAAACGCGGTCTGACCACCTTGACGAATGGAAGAGGCATGCAAGAAAACGGCGGAATACTCACTCAGCTGGGCGGAGTGATGACCATCGCACTGCTGCTCGTCTTCTTCGGCGGCACCTTCCTCATCACCATGTCCATCCGAAAGAAGAAGGAGAACGCCGACGGCTACATGACCGCCGGCGGAAAGATCGGCTTCGGCATTTCCGCCGCGTCAATGACCGCCACCTGGATCTGGGCGTCATCGTTGTACGCATCGGCAACCTCCGGCTACACCTACGGGATCTCCGGCCCCATCCACTACGGGCTCTGGGGTGCGCTGATGATCCTCTTCATCTATCCGTTCGGGCGGCGGATCCGCAAAGTCGCACCGCGGGCCCACACCCTGGCGGAGGTCATGTACGCGCGGCACGGCCGCTCAAGCCAGCTGATGCTCGCCGGGTCGAACATCCTAGGCAGCCTGATCAGCCTCACCTCCAACTTCATCGCTGGTGGAGCGCTCATTGCATTGCTCTCCCCGCTCAGTTTCGGCCAGGGCATCCTCATCATCGCCGCCGGCATTCTCTTGTACACGCTGTGGTCGGGTTTCCGCGCATCCGTGCTCACCGACTTCGCGCAGGTGATGGCGATGCTCGGCGCAGTGGTGATCATCATCCCCATCATCTTCATCTCCGCCGGCGGACCATCCATCTTCATTGAAGGGGCAGGCAACCTCTCCGCCGAGCAGAAGAACTTCTTCTCCTCGGACGCCTTCCTCAACCAGGGCGCCCCCTACATTGCCGCAGTCCTCGCCTACGCGATCGGCAACCAGACCATCGCCCAGCGGCTCTTCGCAGTTCGGGAAGACCTGATCAAGAAGACGTTCGTCACCGCCACCATCGGGTACGGCGCAACCGTCATCGGCGTCGGGATGCTCGGCGTCATCGCCCTCTACCTCGGCATTAAGCCGCTGGATGGCGACGTCAACAACCTGATCCCACAGATGGCGGCGACCTACCTGGGCCCGATCCTCCTGGGCCTGTTCTTCCTCATGGTCATCGGCGCGCTGTCATCAACCGCCGACTCCGACCTGGCCGCGCTGTCGTCCATCATGATGGCGGATGTCTACGGCCAGAACATCGCCGGAAGGAAGAACTCGAACCCGAAGGTCATGCTGCTGGTGGGTCGCATCACCATGATCGTGGCTGTAGCGGCGGCGCTGTTCTTCGCCACCGGGCAAATGAACATCCTCGACATGCTGGTGTTCGTCGGTGCGCTCTGGGGTGCCCTGGTGTTCCCGGTGATCGCCAGCTTCTACTGGAAGAAAGTCACCAACGCCGCGTTCACGGTATCGGTGCTGGCCGCGCTGGCGTTGTTCATCCCGGTGCGATTCGAGTGGTTCTCGATGGCGGGCGTCACCGGCATCCTGTTCGACATCCTCTCGGTTGTCGGTGTCGGCGTGGTGATCGGACTGATGGCGTTCGGCTTCTTCGGCAAGCGGGTAGCGCTCATCGCTGGCAGCATCGCCGCTGTGGCGGTGGCCCCATTCGCCATCGGATTCCTGCACGAGTACGCCGTGCTCAGCGGGTCGCTGATCGCCTACGCCGTCAGCACGATCATCTGCTACTTCATGTCGTTCCGAAGCAAGCAGAATTTCGACTTCGAGCTGATCAGCAAGCGCACCGGTGACTTCGACCCGGAAGGACCGGACGCTCCCGGTCCGGTCGTAGCTGATGACCCGACCGGCGAGGCCGCCGACCTGATCCCGACACCGTCCCGCTAAGGAGCACCCATGGAAATCGTCTTGCTGACCCTGTACGTGCTGATCTGGCCCGTCGTCGTAGCCGGCGTGCTGTTCGTAATCGCCCGCGCCTTCATCCGCGAGCTCAAGCAGGCCCGACGTGAGGGTCGCAGCATCATCTAACGCTGCCACGGGCTTCGAAGTACGCGGCGCATCCGCTCGCTGACGGTGGCCGGCGGCTCGTTGTAGACACCAGCCGGCACCTGCCCTGACATGTGCTGGATGGCATCCATTACCTGATCTGTCGCCTTGCGGCGGGCACGCCCCGAGTCTGCACGCCCGTGAGAGCCCAGGTCGAGCGGTGTGCCGAACTCGACCGTCACCTTCGCCAGCCTGAGTCGCCGCGAACCGACCGGCTGCAGATTCTCGGTTCCGGTAAGTGCGACCGGGACGACCACGGCTCCGGATGTCAGTGCCAGCCACGCAACACCGGTGCGGCCCTTGTAGATGCGACCGTCCAGGGACCGGGTGCCCTCGGGGTAGATCGCGAAGGCACCGCCCTCGCGGAGCACTCTGAGCCCACTGTCGAGGGCGTCCTGAGCCGCATGTCCCGCGCCGCGCTCAACCGGGATCGCGCCGATCGACGTGAAGAACACACGTGACACCCACCCGCGGAATCCGGTGCCGGTGAAGTAGGTCGCCTTGGCCAGGAACGAGACCGACCGCGGTGCGACCAGGGTGATCACAACGCTGTCAATGAACGACAGGTGGTTGCTGGCGATCAGCACCGGACCGGAGGTCGGAACGTTGGCTTTCCCGACGATGCGCGGACGGAAGACCAGGCGCGCGAGCGGCGCCAGGATCAGGCGGGACAGGAATTTGAGCATGCGACCTTCCGAGTGAGCGTGCGGCAGTCAAGCTTAGGAGCGGCTGCATGCCAACTGCGGAATATTCGCTTACGCGGCCAGCACTTCGAGGATGCCTTCGCCGTACTTCGCGAGCTTGCTCTCGCCGACACCGGTGATGGTGCCGAGGGTTTCGACCGTCTGCGGTCGCACGACCGCGATCTCACGCAGGGTCGCATCGTGGAAGATCACATAGGCGGGGACGCCCTGCTCCTTGGCCTCCGCGCCACGCCAGGCGCGGAGGCGCTCGAACAAGTCGAGCGATTCGGGCGGCAGGTCGACGGCGGCCTTCGAACGCTTCACCTTGCGCGACGCCGACCGCTCCGGCTCGCGGCGGAGGAGCACTTCGCGCTCGCCCCGCAGCACCTCGCCGCTCGTCTCGCTGAGCACCAGTGTTCCGTAGCCGCTGTTGTCGACGGCGAGCAGGCCCTGGGCGAGCAGTTGGCGAACCACTCCCCGCCACTCCTGCTCGCTGAGGTCGGTGCCGATGCCGAAAGTGCTGAGCGATTCGTGGCCGTTCTGCTTCACCTTCGGGGTCTCCTTGCCCAGCAGGATGTCAATCGACTGCCCCGCCCCGAACTTCTGGCCGCGCTCGCGCTGCAGGCGCACCACCGTCGACAGCAGCTTCTGGGCCGGGATGGTCCCGTCCCACGACTCGGGCGGCTGCAAACAGGTGTCGCAGTTGCCGCACGGCGTGCCGGCCTGCCCGAAGTAGTTCAGCAACTGCACTCGCCGGCACTGAACGGTCTCGCACAAGGCCAGCATCGCGTCGAGGTGCGCACCGAGACGCCGCCGGTGGGCCAGGTCGCCCTCGGAGGTCTGGATCATCCTCCGCTGCTGCACGACATCCTGCAGTCCGTAGGCGAGCCACGCGGTCGAGGGGAGGCCGTCACGACCGGCCCGACCGGTCTCCTGGTAGTAGCCCTCCACCGATTTCGGGAGATCCAGGTGGGCGACGAACCGGACATCCGGTTTGTCGATGCCCATGCCGAACGCGATGGTGGCGACCATGATCATTCCGTCTTCGCGCAGGAACCTGGACTGGTTCGAGGCCCGCGTGGCCGCGTCCAAACCGGCGTGATAGGGGAGGGCCGGGATGCCGTGGTCGACCAGGTATTGCGCGGTTGTTTCGACGGATGCGCGCGACAGGCAGTAGACGATGCCGGCATCGCCATCGTGTTCGGTGCGCAGCAGGTTCAGCAGCTGGGCTTTCGGGTCATCCTTCGGCACGATGCGGTACTGGATGTTCGGGCGATCGAAGCTTGCGACGAAATGCTTCGCGTCTTCTAGTTGCAGCCGCTGGGCGATCTCGGCGTGGGTGACTTCCGTCGCGGTCGCGGTGAGGGCGATACGCGGAACGGTCGGCCAGCGCTCGTGCAGCACGGACAGCCGGAGGTAGTCGGGGCGGAAGTCGTGACCCCACTGCGAAACACAGTGCGCCTCGTCGATCGCGAAGAGCGCGACCTTGCCGCGGTCGAGCAGCTCGGCGGTCGACTCGATCTTCAGACGCTCGGGGGCCAGGTAGAGCAGGTCGAGTTCGCCGGAGAGGAACGCCTCCTCCACCCGGCGGCGCTCATCCGCCCCCTGCGTCGAATTCAGGAAGGCCGCCTTCGCGCCCACCGCGGAGAGGGCGTCCACCTGGTCCTGCATCAGGGCGATCAGCGGCGAGATGACGACGCCGGTGCCCTCCCTCACCAGTGAGGGGATCTGGTAGCAGAGCGACTTGCCGCCGCCGGTCGGCATCAGCACCAGGGCGTCGCCGCCGTCAACCAGCTGGCGGATGATCGCGGCCTGCTCGCCGCGGAACGAGTCGTAGCCGAACACCCGGTGGAGCACGTCGAGAGCAGCATCCGTCTCCGCAAGCTGGGGGGCGGGAGCGGATGCCGACGTCATGTACTCAGGGTAGCTGGGGTGGGTGACAGTTCGGCTCGGAGGTATGGACAACGCGCCTTCGGCAAGGGCAGCGGAAGGCCCAGCCTCGGGGCAACCTGCGCCTATGCGGCGTGCGCCTCTCGGTGGCGCGCGCATGAAACGGCGAAGCGCGGAAGGACGCGCCACCACATCGGAGGGACGCGCATGCATTTGCATAGGCGCCCTTCCGATCCGTGCGCGCGGCGGTGGTCGGGCACCGCTAGGGGAAGGTCTCGGCGAAATCAACCAGGGAGGCGGCGTCAGCCCTTCTTCTTGCGCAGGGTCTTCTCGTCGATCGGCGCGTTTCCGGACTCGCGCAGCTCGCGGTAGTAGGCGCGCGCCTCGTCCTGGCGCTCAGCCTCACCGCCCTCGGAGATGAGCGCCCGCAGGTGCTCCGGTCCGTAGCCGAACGCGTCGACCAGGCCTTGCGCGTGCGGACGAAGGCGCGCGATCAGCCGGTCGATGTACGCCGTGATCGCCTGTGCCCGCTGCGGGGAGAGTCGTCCGTTGATGAGGTACCAGGCGAGGTGTTTCTCGATCAGGCCCAGCCCGAAGATGTCGTGCAGCCACTCCAGCACCTGCCGGGTACCCGGATCCTGCACGTTCTCCACTGCGCGGGTGAACGCCTCCCATTGCAGCAGTTCGCCGTGTGCCCGTGCGGCCTCGATCAGCTGGTTCTGCTGCGAGTTGAACAGCTCCGCGGCATCCTTCTTCGACATCTTCGACGCCGGACGCAGCTTCTGCGCCGCCTCCGCCACCATCGTCTCCACACGATCGGTGAGCAGTTCGCGCTGTACGTCGGTCTCGCGCAGTTCCTGCACGGAACGGGCCGTGGAGCCGAAGTCGCGAACCGTCTGGGCCAACCGTCGCAGGCCGGTGCCGTGGTAGGCCCGGTCTGCCGCCTGCTCGACGACGTAGCGGGCGAGCGCACCGGCATCCGCATTCTTGAACTTGGAGCTGTAGTCGGTGAGCAGCCGCTTCGCCACCAACTGCAGCAGCACGTTGTTGTCGCCCTCGAAGGTCACGTACACGTCGAGGTCGGCGCGCAGCCCGACCAGGCGGTTCTCGGCCATGAAGCCGGCACCGCCACAGGCCTCGCGGGCCTCCTGCAGTGCGTCGAGCGCGTGCCAGGTGGACAGCGGCTTGAGGGCAGCGGCCAGCGTCTCCAGGTCTTCGCGGTCGTCGTCGGTGTCTTCCTTGCCGCTGAACACGGCATCGAACTTCACCAGCAGCTCGTCGTGGGCGAACGTCTGGGCGTAGGTGGTGGCCAGGCGCGGGATGAGCCGGCGCTGATGCCGCTGGTAGTCGAGCAGCACCTCCTCATCCGTGTCGCTGCCGGCGGTGAACTGGCGGCGCTGGTTGCCGTACGTTACGGCGATGGTGAGGCCCATGGCGGATGCTGCGGTCGCGGCGCCGTCCAGCGACACCCGTCCCTGCACCAGGGTTCCCAGCATCGTGAAGAAGCGGCGGCCCGGACTGCTGATCGACGAGGTGTAGCTGCCGTCCTCCGCCACGTTGCCGTACCGGTTGAGTAGCGCGACGCGCGGAACCCGCACGTGCGTGAAATGCAGGCGGCCGTTGTCGATACCGTTCAGCCCGCCCTTCAGCCCGTTGTCGAGACCGCCGATCCCGGGAAGGAACTCGCCGGTCGCCTCATCGCGGATCGGCACGTAGAACGCGTGGACGCCGTGGTTGACCCCGTCGGTGATCAGCTGCGCGAACACGACGGCGGCGGTGCCGTCGACGCCGGCGTTGCCGAGGTACTCCTTCCACGCCCCACGGAACGGGGTGTGGATGTCGAACTCCTGGGCGTCGACGTCGAAGGTGGCAGTGGTCGCGACGGATGCGACGTCGGAGCCGTGACCGGTCTCCGTCATTGCGAAGGCGCCCGGCACCTCCAGGTTCATGATGCGCGGCAGGAGCGTCCTGTGGTGCTCCTCAGTCCCCAGGTGCAGCACGGCCGAACCGAAGAGGCCCCACTGCACGCCGCCCTTGATCTGCAGCGACGGGTCGGCGGTGACCAGCTCCTCGAACGCCGCGATGTTGCCGCCGTTGTCGTCCTCGCCGCCGAGCTCCTTCGGGAAACCGCGGTGCACGTGGCCGTTCTCCACCAGCAGCATCAGCTGGGACGACACGCGCTTGCGGTGCTCCTCCATCGATAGGCCAGGGAGCTGGTGAAGCGCGGGGTCGGCGGCCAGCCTGCGGGCCTCGCTGCGGACATCCGCCCAGGTTCCCAGCAGCTGGCGGTTCAGGCTCGCGACATCGACGGCGGGCGCGGAACCGCTTGCGGCAGCATCCAGGTGACCGTCGACCTCGGTCTCCAGGCCGGCGGCGGCGCGCGGCACGGCGGAATTCGACGACTTCGTGGTGGGATCGGAGATAGCCATGGCATCCTCATCTATCGGGTGCGGAAAACAACTTCCCTCAGGCTAAGCATGGCGGCATCGGTGCCAAAGTGTTCAGTGAGGCGCCTACAAGCAGACCGAGCCACCACTCGGGCTAGCTGTGGTTTCCCACAATCTCCGTGGTCGGCTCCGGTTGGACTTCCACAACGAGACGCGTCGTTTGCAGTCCGTGCCTGTGGACAAGCCTGACCACGAACCAGCTGTAGAGGGCGAGAGTGGCACCGGTCACCAGCACCCCGACCAGGCTGCCCTCCGTGGTGTTCGTGTCGACCAGGCCGAACTCGCCCAGCACGAAGATCGACGCGTTGTTGATCACGTGGGCGACGATGGCCGCCTCCAACCCGCCGGTGCGCCAGGTCAGCCAGGCCGCGAAGACGGCGAACACACCGACGTCGAGCAGGCCCCACACGTCGTACAGGTGGCCGATCATGAACAACGGCACCGGCAGCAGGATGGCGAACGCCGGATGCTTCAGCCATCCGCCGATCGTCTGCATCAGGTAACCGCGGAAGACATACTCCTCGGCGGTCGCCTGAAGCGGCACCAGCAGCACGATGATCGCCAGCATCAGCCACAGGTTAGGCCCGACCACGATCTCGAGGACGGGTTCGCCCATGATCGGCGGGAGAACCAGCAGGTACAGGACGAAGGATGCACCGAACGCGACCAGCGCCGGGATGACCAGCCGGAGCATCCACCGCCACCGGAGGCGCCCGGCCACCGAGGAGAGCAACCCCACCGGACGCGGCCCCATGATGAGCCTCGCCAACCAGATGGCGGGCAGCATGATGGCGATCGCGACAAGGGAGAACGCCAGCACGGCGGGGACCGTGGAGTCGATGACGCCCTCGTAGATCAGCGGCCCGAAGGCAGCCCCGAACCCGTTCGGGTCGATGACGGTAAGGACGACGAGCGGCACAGTCACGATCACCGTCAAGACGATGAAGAACGCGAGCGCTATCAGCCCGGTGACGATGGGTTTCCACCAGCGGTACTTCGGCGAGGAGCGGGCCAGGCGGTGATAGGCAAGATTCACGGGGTCAATCCTAAATTGCTGCGACTGGGCGTGGGCGTGGACGGGTCGCTCTGCTGTCGCTAGGACCGCCGCGCGGTTGGATCGGGGAGTCGCCCACCCATATGCGTGCACGGGCTGCGGATCCATGCGCGCGCAATGTCGCGAAGCTCTGATGCATGCGCGAACCGAACCAGACATAGGGGCGCGTCCCGTCCTCCACAACCCAGCTTCAGACGCTCGGCTGACGGATGTCCGGAGTCCCCCGTTGCGGCGACGGCGCCATTACGAAACTGCACCATGCAGACAACACGCACGATCCCCGAATTCCTCCTGTACCGCAATGCCCGCGCTACCGGCTCTGAGAGTGAGCTTCGTCGACTGCACTCATCCGGAGCCATCACCCGATTGCGGTCTGGGGTATACCTGCCGATGGCACCCGGTGTCACAGTCGAACGCGACGATGCGTACCGCTTCCAGGTTCACGCCGCAGCCGAGGTTCTTCGCACGCCGCAGTTCTCACACGACTCTGCGGCGGTGTTGTGGGGCCTGCCAACGCTCGGGCCCTGGTCGCAGAGTGTGCACCTACTCAGCCCACGAGCATCCGGTGGTCGCTCGCACAACAACATCCGTCGGCATTGCTTCGGAGAAGACGCGCGAGAGTACGAGATTGAAGGGCTGCATGTGACCTCCCTGGCTCGAACGTTGGTCGACGTGAGCTGCACCAGCCGATTCACCCGGGCAGTCGGCATGCTGGATCACGGACTTCGGCAGCCGAAGGAGGGAGAGTTCCGCGAGCAGTTGAGGGTCAACGCGTGCACCAAAAGAGACACTCATCGACCTGCTCGCTTCCCTTGTGCCGTACTCAGGGTCGGCGAAGGCCCTCAAGGCCATTGAATTTGCCAATGGCGAGGCCGGATCACTACTCGAGTCGCTCAGCCGGGCGCAGTTCATGCTGCTCGGGTTTCCGGCACCTCGACTCCAGGTGCCGTTCTATGACGACGACGGATTCATCGGGAATGCCGATTTCTATTGGCCGGAGCTGGATCTGATTGGCGAGAGCGACGGCGACTTCAAGTACGACGGTGCCAAATCTCCCTCGGGCCTGTCCGCTGAGGAGGTGAAGAAGGCCGAGAAAGCACGTGAGGACCGCATGCGACGCTTGGTGAAGGGCTTCGTCCGGTGGAACTGGGACATCGCCTACGACCGGACGCGACTTGCTGCCTGGGTTCGACCCTTCGGGTTGGTGCCCGGTACGCGCTAAACGCGCACGGATCGGGGGTTCGCCACGAGACCCGGCAGGACGACATAGAACGGCGCGAGGGACACCGCGAACGGATCCGGTGCACGGCTAACGCATATGCCATAGCGAGCCACGGGTGCATGCGCGCGGTCGTCAGGCCCACAGTCACGGATCACGGATCGGTACGCGCAGCGGAGGTTGAGCCGCGCGGCAGCGGATGCTGACGCGCCCGAGAAGGCAGCCCGGCGGAGGGGGCCTGCTAGATGCTGTGGTTGCCGGGATCGACGAAGAACTCCGGGTCGAACTCGTGCGGTTTCGGTTCGATCGGGCGGGGCTTCGCGGGGATGCCGACCAGCAGGGAGTGGGCCGGCGCATCCGTCGTCACCACCGCCTGCGCGCCCACCACACAGGAGTCGCCGATCGTCACCGGGCCGAGGACGGCCGCACCGGCGCCGACCGTGACGTGGTTGCCGAGCGTCGGGTGACGCTTCTCGCGGGTAGAACTCCGACCCCCGAGAGTGACACCGTGGTACAGCATCACGTCGTCGCCGAGCTCAGCCGTCTCGCCGATCACCACGCCCATCCCGTGGTCGATGAATAACCGGCGGCCGATCGTGGCACCCGGATGAATCTCCACACCGGTGAGGAAACGCGTCCACTGCGACACCAGCCTGGCCAGGAACTTCAGGCCACGATGCCGCCACATCCGGTGAGCCAGGCGGTAGCCCCACACCGCGTGCACACCGGAGTACAGCCAGAACACTTCCGCGTTGCTGCGAGAGGCCGGGTCCCGATGGCGCGCTGTGCGGATGTCCTCCCGCACGCGGGAGAACATCAGTCCTGCAGGTGGTCGAACAGCACCGTCGACAGGTAGCGCTCACCGAAGTCCGGCACCACGGCCACGATCGTCTTGCCCGCGTTCTCTGCACGCCTCGCCACCTGCAACGCCGCGCTGACGCTGGCACCGGAGGAGATCCCGGCCAGGATGCCCTCCTGCGATGCGAGCTTGCGCGCCGTGTCCAGCGACTCGGCCAGGGTGACGTCGATGATCTCGTCGTACACGTCACGGTCGAGCACATCGGGAATGAAGTTGGCTCCGAGGCCCTGGATCTTGTGAGGACCGGCCTTGCCCTGGGTGAGGATCGGCGAATCGACCGGCTCAACACCGATCACCTGGACGCCGGGTTTCCGCTCCTTCAGCAGGCCGCCGGCACCACTCAGGGTTCCGCCGGTACCGATACCGGCCACGAAGATGTCGACCGCACCGTCCGTGTCCGCCCACACCTCCTCGCCGGTGGTCTCACGGTGGATGAGGGCATTCGCCGGGTTGCCGAACTGGTCGGCCCAAATCGAGTTCTCCGTGTTGTCCACGATCTCGCGGGCCTTCGCCACCGCACCACTCATACCCTCGCTGCCCGGCGTGAGCACGATTTGCGCACCAAACGCACGGATGACCGCCCGCCGCTCCCGGCTCATCGTGTCCGGCATGGTGATGATCACGTTGTAGCCGCGTGCGGCACCCACCATGGCCAGTGCGATGCCGGTGTTGCCGCTGGTGCCCTCGACAATCGTTCCGCCGGGCTTCAAGGCACCGGCCTTCTCGGCAGCGTCGATGATGGCGACGCCGATGCGGTCCTTCACGCTGCTGGCGGGGTTGTAGAACTCGAGCTTCGCCAGCACTATCGCATCGATGCCCTCCGTCAGGGAGTTGAGACGGACCAGCGGGGTGTTGCCCACCAGTTCTGCGACGTTTTCGTAAATGCGGCCGGCCATGGTTTCAGCTGATCCTTCGTGTCGTGGGGAGCGATATGAGTCGTGATCACCCTAGTTTCCTGTGCTGGGAGCGGCAACAATGTTTCTTCGGGAATCACAGCCCACACGAGCGGCCGGGTACGGATGCTTCGCGGGGTGCGAGTTTTGAGCGGTTGGGATGGCCACGCTTTTCGGCCATCCCAACCGCTCAATGTTTGAGTTGAGGAGCGAAGTATTCGTTCCCGGACGCCACCGGGCTACAGGACCAGCACCAGGTGGGGCCAACTGGTCGAACCGGAGATCAGGTCGGTGCCCGCGTACTCGACGCTGATCCAGTGGAAACCACGGTCCAGCTCGTCAAGGTCGACGGATGCCCGGCCGCGGTCATCCAGCGTCGCTGTGGCCACCACTTCGCCGCCGTCCAGGATGTTCACGTCACCGGTCACATCGACTCCGCTCGCCCCGGGAACGCTAACCCGGGCATCCACCGTCAAGGTCTGGTCACCCCAGATCAGGAACCGGCTGGTGCTCGCCGACACCCGCGAGTCGAGCTTGTCGACCGACACAGCAGCCGTTTCCGCGGTGCCATCGGCAAAGCCGTCCTTGCTGGCAGTCACCAGGGCGCTGAGGGATGTGCCCACGTCCTCCACGGTCACCTCGTACCGCTGGTTGGTCGCGCCCTCGATGGGCTGGCCGTCGCGCAGCCACTGGTAGCTGAACTCGGGCTGCTTCACACTCCACTTGCCGGGGTCGACACGCAGGGTCTTGCCGACTTCCGCGTTGCCCTTGATGCGCGGCTCCTTGACGACCTCGATCGACTCCAGGTCGGAGGTGACCTCGATCGGCACGTCGATGGAGCTGCCCGTCTCCGGCACCGCAATGGTCAGCACGAGCGTGCCGGCCGGGGTGCCTTCCGGGATGGTGATGGTGACGGATGCCCGTCCCTGTTCGTCCGTCGTGTCGACGATGGTTCCGTCGATCTGGCCGGTGCCGAGCACCGTTTCGCCCGCCCGGACCTCGACGATCCCGGTGGTGGGACCACCGCGACTGAAGACCAGGGACGACAGGTCGAGGGTGAGCTGGTCACCAGCGCTGTACGGCGCCGGCGGCGTCACGTGCACGCCGATCGAGTGCTGCTCGAAGGACGGAGACGCGACCGGGTTGGCCTCGAAGTAGTCCACCATGCTGGCGAGGTCGACTCGCCCGCTATCGGCCCGATCCGTTCCCTCCGCCAGGGTGAAGAAGTTGTCTCCACCTGCCGCGAGGAAGGAGTTCGCCACGATCTTGTACTCGGCGGCCGGGTCGATCGGCTCACCATTCAGGTAGAGCGCGGTGATCCGTTCACCGGCCGGAGCGGCCGGGTCGTAGGCGTACTCGAAGCCTCCGGACAGGCCGAGCTTCAGGAACGGGCGCTGGGCGCCGTCCGGCTGCCACTGCTCCTCGAGCACCTGCTTCAGCTGCGCACCGGTCAGCGTCATGGTGGTCAGCGTGTTCGCGAACGGCTGCACGTCGGCCGCCTCCCGGTAGGTGACGTTGCCGTCCGGGTCGTCGGGTCCGGAGGACTCGTAGACCAGGTCGGCTCGCAGTCCGCCCGGGTTCATGATCGCGATTTCGGCACCCAGTTCGGATGCTGCCCAGAGCTGAACATCGGCGACGAAGTTGCCGAGGGTCGACTCACCGCCACGGTTCTCGGGGAACGGGTTCGGCGGGACACCCAGGAACGGGTTCTGCACTGCCCGGTAGAAGTCGTCGGTGATCTCGCCGACCTTCACCTTTCCCAGGACGTCCGCCACCTTCGTGGCTTCGGCGACGATCGCGGCAACCTCCGGATCTGGCACGAAGCCGGTGATCGGGAGGACCTCACCGGTGAAGGACAGGATCTCGCCGGTCTCCGCGTCAATGCTCAAGTCGAGGTGGCCGTAGTTCTGGCCGTACTGCCCGGCCGAGATGACCAGGCGCGGACGGTCCATTCCTGGCACCTCGACCTCGTGGTCGTAGGCCAGGTGGGTGTGGCCGGAGACGATGGCGCCGATCTCCGGGTCGACCCCCATGACGATCTGGCCGAACGCCGAGTCATCCGTCGATGAGCTGATATCGCTGGTTGCCGCGCCTTCGTGCACCAGCAGCACCAGCACATCCGCTTCACCGTTCGCATCACTGCCGTCCGTCAGGTACTCGGCGACGCGGTTGACCTCATCGACAATGCTGCGGATCTCGAGCGACTCGATTCCGGCCGGGCTGACCAGCTCGCGCAGGTCTTCTGTCACGGCGCCGATGAATCCGACGTCGACCCCATCGAAGGTCTGCAGGAAGTACTCGTCGTAGGCCGGCTCGCCGGTATCGACGTCGTACAGGTTCGCTGCGACGTACGGCCAGTCGGCGGCGTCGAGGATGCGCTCATCGACATCCGCCCGCCCCTGGTCGAACTCGTGGTTGCCGAAGGAGCTGCCGTCGAGGCCGATCTCGTTCAGCACGTCGATGGTCGGCTGGTCGTTCTGGATGAACGAGGTGAAGGTGGATGCACCGATGAAGTCACCGGCACCGACGAACGTGGTGTTCGGGTTCGCCGCCTCCCAGAAGTTGACCATCCCGCCCATCTGTGCGGCCCCCGGAATTCCGGAGCCGGCCTCCAGGCGCCCGTGGAAGTCGTTCACCGTGAGGATCTCGATCTCGATCGGGGCCAGCTCGGCGCTGACACCCACCCTGATCGGGTCGTGGTCGCTCGAGCGGTACACGGTGCTCGCGTCGGCGGCGTCGAACTCGTAGCCGCGGTCGGACCACTCAGGCGAGTTGATGCTCCAGACGCCGGCGCCGGTGACGGATGCCGCAGCCGACGGGGTGGCGATCACATGGTCGAGCGAGCCGAGCTCCCCGTCGAAGGTGTAGGTGTACTGGTCGTCGGTGTGCGTCGGTACCAGGTCGACGTAGCCCGCGTCGGTGAACACCTGGATCGGGTCTTCCTCGGCGTACGCGTTGAAGTCGCCGACCAGGAACACATCTGCGCTCTTCGCCTCGTCGGCGGTGATGGTGTCGACCAGGGCGGCGAGGCTGGTGGCCTGCTCGACCCGTTCGGCGTTGAAGTGACCCTGGCCGTCGGCCGGTTCAGCCCCGGTGCCGCTCTTCGACTTGAAATGGTTCGCGACGACCGTGAACACCTTGCCGGTGCTGAGCGCCTCGAAGGTCTGGGCAATCGGCTCGCGGGCGATGTCCCACACCGTCTCGTCAACCTGGGTGAAGCTGTCACCCACCGTTTCAACAGCATCCGTCTTGAAAATGATGGCGTTGGTGATGAAGTCGGTGATGGCCGCATCGTGCAGTGCGGCCGGGGTGCGCACGTAGTCCCAGACGGCGGAACCGGCTGCGGCATTCAGCGCTGAAACGAGGTCGGCGAGAGCCTCATCGGCCGGTTCGCCCAGCTTGATCGAGTTCTCGATCTCCTGCAGTGCCACCACGTCTGCGTCGAGCGCGTTGATGGCCGCCGCGATCTTCGCCTGCTGGATGGCGAAGTCGGCGGCGTTGTCTGCACCGCGCGCACTCGAGTTCTCGCTGGTCAGGGTGGTGAAGTAGTTGAAGACGTTGAAGCTGCCGATCGCCAGGTCGCCGCCGACAACGGGGGCGGATGCCGGGCGCGGGTTGGTCGCATCGAAGGTCGGCTTGAACGCGGCCGCGCTGGCGTCGTTGATCGGGACGGTCGGCTGCAGGCGCCAGTCATCGAAGCCGTAGCCGAGCACGTAGGGGTTGGCCGGCCAGGCGACGGTGTCACCATTTCGCACCACGGTGCCTGCGGTGAAGTAGGGCTGGGTGCCAGGGTGGCTGGCGTTGGTGACCTGGATGTTGTAGCCGTCATCGAGAAGGATGCGGTTAGCCCGGTTGGCGGCGGCGATCGCGTTCGCGTCTGCGCCGGCATCCGTGGTCTCGGTGCTCTTCACGGCGAGCTCGCCGGCGTTCAGCCAGAGGCTGCCGAAATTGAACAGCTGGTGACTGGAGGAGACCTTGTAGGTACCGGTCGGGGCGACCAGCATGCCTTCGAACGCCTCACGGTCGGTGCCGACGACGGTATCGGCGAGCGGGGAGGCGCTGACCTGCTGCTCCGCCGGAACCTCAGCGGCCGCGGTGACGAGCTCGACCACGGCCGGCGTCGCGCCGGCTCCGAGTTGGGTCTGCCCGAAGTTCTCGGCAACGACGCCGGTCACCGTCACCAGGTCGCCCAGGGCGACGGCCGGGTTGGTGTTGTTCAGGTAGGCGAAGACGCCGTCGGAGGCACCCGGTGTGGCATCCGTCGCCCCTCCGGTTCCGGGGGCCTGCACAAAAATACCGCGGTAGCCGGATACCCCGCGGTGGTCTGCCGTCACAATTCCCTCGACGGTGACGGTCGAGCCGACCAGCGGGCTCGCGCCGCCGCTGCCCTGGGTGTCGGCGGTGCCCTGGACCGCGACGATGGTCTGGTCTGGTTCGGCGGCGAACGCGGCCGGAACCCCGACGGTGGTGAGTCCTAGGGCAAACGCAGCAACCGCCGCAACGCTGAGGCGTGTGCGGCGGCGAGTGTGCTCGTGATCCTGCATGGCAGTGGGGTCCCCTCGAAGATGACGATACGGAACGAGTAGGTCTACCCCCGAACGGGGGTCGAAGCTACATTAACCCTGAGGGACGACGATTCCAAGGGTTTGCGCGAATTGCTCATCTGCGCGTAACCGGATGTTCCCCGGCCGCCTTCCGGGCGGCGCGCACGCATCTGTGGTGCGTGCGTCGATGCGTGCGGCGCGGAAACGCCACGCGCACGAACCGCTGGGGCGCGCACGCATATGCGCTAGCGAACCTCCGATCGATGCGCGCCGCGAGCGGGAGGGGTCGGCTGACGCGCTCAGCCGACCACGGAGTGCACGTACGCCTCGGCGGGGTGCGCCAGCGTGGAGGTGAGCCGACCGAACAGCGCCACGCTCTCGAACCCTGGCCAGTCGGCCGGCAGCGCACTCGCAGGCAGCCCGGGATCCAGGTACGGGATGATGCGCCAGTCGTCCAGTGCCCGGATGTACCGCGAGAAGGCTTCCTTCTCGTCAGCGGCCGGCGTCGCATCCGTATGCCGCTCCAGGAAGGTGGTGTGCAGTTTGGCGAGCCGGTCGAGGTCCCACCAGCGAGCCGCAGCCTCGGTCGGGGTGCCGGACAACCGGGACTCGGATGCCATGAACAGAGTCGCGGTTTCGCGCAACCCAAGGTCGTTCAGGATCTCCTCCACCTCGTCGGCGAGGAACGCCGGGCAGATCCAGAGTCCCGTCGCGACCGTGCCGCATCCGATCCAGCCGAGGCGACGCCGAAGCTGGTGCCTGGCATCACGCTTGGTTTCGGGAATCGAATACGAGATCAGGCACCACAGGTCGTTGTCCCCCTGTTGGCGGAACGAGTAGATCCGGCGGTCTCCACGCTCGAGCATCGGCACTGCTTCGGGGTTCAGCCGGTAGCCTGCCTGGCCTCCGACGGTTTCGGCGGTCAACAGGTTCTTCGTCTTGACCCGCAATACCGCGCTTCGGGTGCTGACCGGCGAGACCCCGACGGCGCCCATCAGCGTGATCAGGCCGGCGATCGAGGCCCAGCCGCCGATACTGCGCAGGTGCGCGCCGATGATGGTGCGCAACATCGAAGTGGCACTCCCCGGACGGGCGTCGAAATCGTCGAGGATCACGGCGCCATCACTCGATCATCGCGTGTCTGATCGCGTCAACTCCGAGGTGCACTTCAGCGAAACTGGTGGTGAGTGGCGACAGCCCCAGGCGCAGGCCGTTCGGACGCCGGAAGTCGGGGATGATCCCCTGCTCCCAGAGCCGGGCATTCACCTGCTGGAAACTGTCGTGGTCGATCGTGACGTGGCTTCCCCGCTTTGCGGAGTCGCGCGGGGATGCGAGTTCTACCCCCAGGGGCACCAGCAGTTCATCGACCAGTGTGATCGCATATTCGGTGAGCCGAACCGACTTGGCACGCAGCTGGTCCATTCCCGTCTCCGCGATGAGGTCGAGCATGTCCTGCATCGCGAGCATGCCGACGATCGCCGGCGTTCCGCTGATGAAGCGGCGGATGCCGTCATGCGGCTGGTAACGCGGACCCATCTCGAACGGTTCGGAGCTGCCCATCCAGCCCTGGATCGGCTGCACCATGGTTGCCTGGTGGTCCGACCGCACGTAGCCGAAGGCGGGCGACCCCGGCCCGCCGTTCAGGTACTTGTAGGTGCATCCGGCGGCCAGGTCGACTCCCCAGGCGTCGAGTTCGAGCGGGACCGCCCCGACTGAGTGGCAGAGATCCCAGAGCACGAGCGCACCGGCCTCGTGGGCGAGCCGCGTGATCGCCGGGGCATCGCTGAGGTAACCGGAGCGGTAGGCGATGTGGCTGAGTACGACCAGCGCCGTATCCTTCCCGAGGAGTTCGGCTACCTCGTCGGGCGTCACCCCGCCGTTCGGGTCGGCGTCGATCCAGCGCAGCGTCTTGCCACATTCGGCGGCAATGCCTTCCAGCACATACCGGTCGGTCGGGAAGTTGCCCCGGTCGACGATGATCTCGTGGCGATCCGGGCGGGCGGCAAGACCGGCGCGAATCAGCTTGTACAGGATGACCGTGGTCGAGTCGCCGATGAACGCCTGCCCGGGCGCAGCCCCCAGAACGGTTGCCCCCAGCTTGTCGCCCAGGGCGAGCGGGAGGTGGTACCAGGACTCATCCCAGCCACGGATCAGGCGTGACGCCCACTGGTCGGTGACGAACCGGCCGAGCCGCTCGGCGCTCGCCTTGGTGGGGCGACCGAGGGAGTTGCCGTCCAGGTAGGCGACAACATCATCCGATTGCACGAACAGGTCGCGGTACCCGGCGAGCGGGTCCGCGGCGTCGAGGCCGGCCGCCGCTGTGGCTGTATCAGTCATCCGCAGACCTTTCGTTGGTGGGCAAGTTTCGGGACACGAGTTGGTGGGCAGTAATAACGGATGCGCCGGCCAGCCACTCCGACAGCTCGTCCCGTCGTTCGCCGGCGACGTAACTGATCGCGTGGCCGTACTTGTGCGGGGTCATGGCGCGAATCACGCCGTTCTCGCTCAGGCCGACCGCGATGAGCGCGCGGAGCTCCCGCTCGTTGACGCCTGCCGGAAGCGGCCCGTTGCCGAAGTCGGTGCCGTAGCTGATGTTGCCGCCGAAGGCATGGAAGCGGCGCAGGTTGTCCTTCGCAGTGACGAACTCTTGCGTCGGTTCCCCCCAGCCGTGGATGTCGAGGGTGCTGATCCAGCTCTGGGCGCCACTCAGCGTGCGAGCCTTCGGCCCGGCCATCGCCATCAGCAGTGCGTCGTCGAGTCGTTCCGTCCACGGCGTGTGGGCGAGGCGATCGGCTCCAGCCTCGAACGCCCGCGCCGCCTGACCTGCGCCCTCGACGTGCGCAACGACCTCGCGGCCGCGAACGTGTGAGTGACCGACGATTGCCCTCAGGGTCAGGTCGTCCAGCACCGGGCCAGCATCCGAGTTGAGGACAACCTTGATGAAGCTTGCGCCCGCCTCGAGTTGACGGTCGACCGCGCTGCGGGCCGCATCTGCGTCGGCCACTTCGACGACCGCGCCATCCGGAGCCCACTCGCGGTCGGACGGGTAGCCGCCGACCGTCGTGATGAAAGCTCCGGCGAATCGTGCCCTGGGCAGTTCAGGGCGGTCTGCCCAGGTGCGGGCGATCTCCGGGTTCCAGCCGAGGTCGTCGACCGCGGCGATCCCGCCGGCGAGCAGTGCCTCGGCGTCGCCGAGGCCCAGGTGCACGTGCGAGTCAACGAAGCCGGGGAAGATCGTGCCGGGGAGATGCAGTTCGGGGCGGCCGTCATCATCCGTCGCCAAACGGATGCCGCCGGCATCCGCCACCATCGTCGACGGCCCGCGCCAGCCACCGGACCAGCACTCGTCGGTCGAGAAAACCAGGGGGGAGCTTTCGGTCACGACTGCCCGATCTCGGTGCGGACGGCGAACAATTCCGGGAAGAAGGTGAGGTCGAGCGCCTTCTGCAGGAAGCCGACCCCGCTCGACCCGCCGGTGCCACGCTTCATGCCGATGATGCGCATCACCGTCTTCATGTGCCGGAAACGCCACAGCTGGAAGTTGTCTTCGAGGTCGACGAACTCCTCACAGGTCTCGTAGGCGAGCCAGTGCGCATCCGGGTTCTCATAGATGTTGCGGAAGGTGGCGACCAGTTCCTCATGGAACGCATAGCCCTGGGTGACGTCGCGTTCGAGCACGCTCGTCGGAACGTCGTGGCCGTGGCGGGCGAGGTAACGCAGGAACTCGTCGTACACGCTCGGCTCGACGAGCAGCCTGGAGAGCAGCGCGTGCGCCTCGGCGTTGGACTCGAACACCTTCAGCATGCCGGCGTTCTTGTTGCCCAGCAGGAACTCGACGGCACGGTACTGGTAGGACTGGAAACCGGATGCGTTGCCCAGGTAGCCGCGGAACTCGGAGTACTCGCTCGGCGTCAGCGTGGCCAGCACGGACCACTGTTCAGTGAGGGTGCGCTGGATGTGCTTCACCCGCGCGATGCGCTTGAGGGCGATCTGGAGTTCATCGGCGGCGATCAGGGCGCGCGCGGATTCGAGTTCGTGAAGTACGAGTTTCAGCCAAAGTTCGCTCGTCTGATGCTGGATGATGAACAGCATCTCATCGTGGTGCACCGGGTCGCTGACCGGGGTCTGGGCGGAGAGCAGGTGGTCGAGCTGGAGGTAGGAGCCGTAACTCATCCGGTCACGGAAGTCGGTGACTATGTCATCCTCGATTGTTCTCTCGTGGCCCGCAGCAGCATCCGTCATGGTCGACACCATATTACTTAATCAAGACGACCGCCACACTTTTGCATAGGCGGATGGAACTCGTCAATTAAGCTGGTCGAGCCTGTCGAGCTCGTCGAGGCCCTCACCACCGTGGCTTAGATTATCCCTCGTGCTCACACTCATCGTCGTCATCATCGGCCTGGGCGGCGCCCTCATTTTCGGGGCGGCCGACTTCCTCGGTGGGCTGGCATCGAAGCGGATCAGCAGCATCCGGGTGACCGCGATCGCGGCGGTCGCCGGGCTCATCGTGCTGCTGCTCGCCCTGCCGCTGATCGGCGGGGAATGGTCGAGGGAAGCGATCCTCTACGGCGGCCTGTCCGGAATATCCGGGGCCGGAGCCATCGTGCTTCTGTACGCCTGCCTCGCGATCGGGCCGATGAGCATCCTGTCGCCCCTGACCGCGGTCGTGTCCGCGATCGTGCCGATGACGGCGGGGCTGATCCGGGGCGAACGGCTCGAACCGCCCGGCTACCTCGCGCTCGGGCTGGCGCTGGTCGCCGTGGTGCTCGTCGGCTTCGTTCCGGAGAAGAACGCGGTACGTCCCAGCGCGAAGGCCCTCGCCATGGCGACCGGCTCCGGTGCGCTGATCGGCGTCTTCATGATCCTCATCGACCTCACACCGGACGACTCCGGCCTGCTGCCGCTGATCGCGAACCGGTCGGTGAACGCTGCGATCATGGTGGCGACGATCGCCGTGCTGGCGCTGGTCGCCGCCCGCCGTCGGCCGACCTCTAGCTGGTCGAGCGAGTTAGGCGGGTCGAGCTCGTCGAGACCAGCCGAGCTCGTCGAGGCCGGTAGCAATGTCAAAGCCGACCCCTCCACCATGGTCGCCGAAACCCACTCTCCGCACCCGTGGCTGTCCGGCCTGAAGCTCGCGATCATCTGCGGCGTTCTGGATGCCGTCGCCAACGCCCTCATGCTGCTGGGCCTCCGCCTCGGCGAATTGACGATCATGTCGGTGCTGACCGCGATGTACTCCGCCGGCACGATCATCCTGGCCGCCGTTGTGCTCAAGGAGCGCCTCGCGCCCAGCCAGGTCGCCGGGCTGGTGCTGGCGTTGGCCGCCGCCGCGATGCTCGCGGTGGTGTAACTCCAGTCGCACCAGGGTTCTGACCGCGGAAAAGAGGGAGAATCTGCCGATTCTCAGCAAGAACTTCCCTCAGACGGTGCTGCTGGCCGAAAGGTCCCTCGATTGTGCGCTGGCGTGGGCGGGCGCGGAACAGAAGGCGCCCACCCGTGATGGGCAGGCGCCTTCGTTGTTAAGGGTTCTGGTACTACAGAGCGGCCAGCTGGTCGAGCAGCTGATCGCCGGGGGCGGCGTTGACCATGGTCGCGTCGATCTCGGCGCGACCCAGCAGTTCGTCCATCTTGCGACGACGGGACTTGTTGATCAGCGTCACGACGGTGCCCTGCTTGCCCGCGCGACCCGTGCGGCCGGAGCGGTGCAGGTAGGTCTTGTACTCGTCCGGAGCATCCGCCTGGATCACCAGGGAGATGTCATCGACGTGGATGCCACGGGCAGCGACATCCGTTGCCACCAGCACGTTGACGCGACCGCTGGTCAGCATCTGCAGGTTGCGGGTACGGCGCGACTGGTTGAGGTCACCATGCAACGACGTGGCCGGGATGCCGGCATCGTCGAGCATGTCGGCGAGCTCCTCCGCGAACGCACGGGTGCGGGCGAAGACCAGGGTCTTGCCCGAACCTGCCGCGAGCTGCTCGATGACGGCACGCTTGTCGCGCTGCTCGATGAGCAGCACCTTGTGGTCGATGGTCGAAGACGCCTGGTCTTCACCGGCGACCTCGTGCACGGCCGGGTCGACCAGGAACTGCTTGACCAGGGTGGCAACACCCTTGTCGAGCGTGGCGGAGAAGAGCAGCTTCTGGCCGCCCTGCTTGGTCTGCTGCAGGATGCGCTGCACCGGCTCGAGGAAGCCCAGGTCGCACATGTGGTCGGCCTCATCGAGCACCGTGACCGTGACCTGGCTGAGGTCGAGGCGGCCCTGCTCGATGAGGTCCTCGACACGACCGGGGGTGGCGATGACGATGTCAACGCCGCGACGCAGCGTCATGACCTGCTTCTGCTGGGGAACGCCGCCCACGATGGTGGTGGTGAACAGGCCAACGCTGCGGGCGATGGGCTGAACCGTGCGGTCGATCTGCATGGCCAACTCGCGGGTGGGGGCGAGGATCAGCGCGCGGGGTTTGCGGCCCTCGGTGCGGCCCTTGCCGCCGTTGTTCTCCATGAGTCGCTCGACCAGCGGTGCGCCGAAGGCGATCGTCTTGCCCGATCCGGTCTTGCCGCGGCCCAGGACATCCTTCCCGGCGAGAACGTCGGGGATGGTCGCAGCCTGGATGGGGAACGGCGCTTCCGCACCCATGGAGGCCAGTTGGCGGGTGATGTTGTCGCCGAGGCCGAGATCGCCGAACGTCTTGCCCTCGACCTCACCGGCGGTGACTACCTGGGCTTCGAGGCGCTCCAGGACGACATCCTCGTGGTGGGCGTGAGTCTTGGCGTCACGCGCCGGGTAGAGGTCGGAGTCGCGGCGCGGCGGACGCTCGTCGAACGAACGCTTCGGACGGTCGTCGAAGCTGCGCTGCGGGCGGTCGTTGTAGGAGGGACGCCCGGTGCGCGCCGGACGCTCACCGTACGAAGGACGTTCGGTGCGGTCGTTGTTGTATGCGGGACGCTCCGTGCGTGCCGGGCGGTCACCGTAAGACGGGCGCTCTGAACGCTGCGGGCGATCACCGTACGAGGGACGCTCCGTGCGGTCCTTGTTATAGGCCGGACGCTCTGAACGGCTGTCGCGGTCACCATAGGCGGGCCGCTCGGTGCGCGCCGGACGGTCGCCATAGGACGGGCGGTCGTTGCTGGAACGGCCACGCTGTTCGGCGGGGTCTCGATACGGCTGCTCGCTTCGCTCGCGGCCTACTCGACCAGCAGAATTGTTGGAGCGATCGTTGTACGACGGGCGCTCCGTGCGAGCCGGGCGGTCGCCGTATGCGGGACGCTCGGAACGCTGCGGACGGTCACCGTACGAGGGACGCTCGGTGCGAGCCGGACGATCGTTGTAGGACGGACGCTCCGTGCGATTTGCACGGTCACCGTATGACGGGCGTTCGGTGCGCTGCTGGCTTGCCGGACGGTCCTCGCGAGGCGTCCAGTTGGGGCGGCGGTCCGCCGAGTGCTGGCTGTCGCCGGTGCGAGCGGCACGCTCATCCGCGTTCCAGCGCTTCTTGGCGGGAGCCGCAGCATCCGCCTGGTAACCGCGATGGTTCGGGCTGTGACCGCCTCGGGTCGAGTCGGTGCGTTTGGCAGACTTCTTGCCGGTGAATTTGTTGATTGACATAGGTGCTTTTTCCGGGTTGTTTCAAATTGCATGGCAGGGCACAGCACTTTTTGCTGCACTACTGCAGGAACCCGAGCAACCGTTGGCCAGGACCGTTCACATACGTGATTTTTCCCAGGCACATTCAAGGAGTAGTTGATGTGTGGGAACCGGCCCGAAAGACTTACAAACCCATTCGCGAAACCGCGATGTCTAGAGCCGACCTGTCTACGTTACAGGACCGGCCCCGAATTAGCACGGATTCTGCGCCCGGAAGGCCGCTTAGCGGCGGATGATCAGGCAACCGCCGCGAAAATAGGTGTACAGGGTGCTTGCGAAATAGAACTAAAGTGTCCGCAACATGTTTCACCTCCGGCGTGCCGCACGCGGCGGCATTGCGCTTGGCGCGCTGGTCACTGCGGCTGCCCTCGTGGCGACGCTCGCCGGGTGCTCACCCGACACCGATCGCGTGACACCGGCATCCGTTGAAGAGCAGGTGCCCATCTATCCGGACGTCTCGGTCGTCGAGAACGTGGCTTACGGGACCGACGCCCTTCAACGCCTGGACGTCTGCCAGCCGGCGGATGCCGAGAGCAGCTCCCTGAACAGCGGACCACGGCGGGCGGTGCTATCGGTGCACGGCGGAAGCTGGCGCGAAGGGGACAAGGCCAGCCTGCACTGGCGGAGCGCCTGCGAGTGGCTGGCATCCGAGGGCTTCGTGGCGTTCTCCCTCAACTACCGGCTCGCGCCGGCAGCGCCATTCCCGGCCGCGATCGAGGATGTTCGCTCAGCAGTCGAATGGCTGCGGCAGCCGACGCAGGTGGAGGCGTACGGGTACGACCCGTCCCTCCTCGGGGCTTTCGGCGGGTCGGCCGGTGGCAACCTGGTCGCCCTCCTCGGAGCATCCGGAACCGGTCCGTGGGACATCGGAACCCGCGTCGCCGCGGTGGTCGACCTGAGCGGACCGATCGACCTGACCGTTGCCGGAGACTATCCGGCCGAATTCGCGCGGTACCAGCTCGACTACCTCGGCTGCGACGACTACGACGGATGCGTCGTCGCGCTTGAGGCGTCACCGCACCTCTCAGTGGACCCGACCGACCCGCCCGTATTCGTCGCGCACGCGATAGACGAGTTCATCCCGCCGGCCCAGGGTGAAACGTTGGTGCGGGCGCTGGAGGCGAGCGGCGTCGAGCACGCGTACGTCGAGGTGCCCGGGAACGCCCACTCGATCGGGATGCTCGACGATGGGCTGCGAGCGCAGATCATCGAGTTCCTGCGCGCACACCTGTGAGTGCCGCAGCCCCGATGGGTTCGCCCTATGCGCCGATCAGGGGCTTAATCTGACGCAACTCGTGATCGTTCGCTGCAGCGACAACATCCAGGTCGTATCGGGTCTGGAGGTTGGCCCAGAACCGATCTGACGTTCCGAGCGCTCGCGCCAGGCGAAGGGCAGTGTCAGGACTGATTCCCCGCTTGCCGTGCACGATCTCGTTGATACGACGCGGCGGCACGTCAACGGCCCGGGCCAGTCGATATTGACTGATACCCAAGGGATTCAGGAACTCCTCGAGGAGGATCTCTCCAGGATGGATTGGGTCATGTGCTGTAGACACGTTGTCTCCTCTCTGTGCGATGAGTTCAGTGGTAATCGGTGATCTCGACGTGTTCGGGCCCCGCGGGCGTCCAGGTGAAGCAGACGCGCCATTGGTCGTTGACGCGGATGCTGTGCTGACCTTGGCGATTTCCGCGAAGCTGTTCGAGACGGCTCCCCGGCGTTCGACCCGTCGCTCCCTCGCACCCTCGACCAGGAAGTAGAGCGACGGCAGCACGACCAGGGTCAGCAGTGTCGACGAGGCCAGCCCGCCGGGCAACGGTATGGGGTAGATTTAGATCCGCAGTCAGCCACTCTGATCGGGGGATTTCTTGCCCGATCCACTGGAAATCGGTCTCGCCGCGTTGCCCCTTGTGCTCATCGCCGGACTGCTCGCCCTGCGGGTCAAACCCGTGCCAGCCGTGCTCGGTGTCATCGGCGTCACCCTCGCGCTCTGGTTCTGGTTCCCCATCACCTCTGGGGCCCTCACCTCGACGACCCAGTCGCTGCTCCTGCTCACCGTAGCCGTCGTACTGATCATCTTCGGCGGGGTCATGCTCGCCGAATTCCTCGCCGTATCGGGGGCGCAAGAAAAAATCGGCGGATGGCTGGGAGCCGCCGCCCACAATCGCGACCGAGCCGTACTGTTACTCGGACTCGGCGTCACCCCCCTCGCCGAATGCATCATCGGCTGGGGCGTCGGCGTGATCATCGGGGTGCCGCTACTCATGCGCGTCGGCCTCAACGCCACCAAAGCCGCGACCATCGGGCTGCTCGGAATCGTCCTCGCCCCCTGGGGGTCCCTCGGCCCCGGCCTGCTCGTCATGGCCGAAATGAGCGGCGTCGACCTGCTCGACATCGGGGTGTGGAGCGCCATCCTCAGCCTGCCCGTGCTCGTCATCATGGGCACGGGCATCGCGATCGTCGGCATGGGACGCCGGGCCGCGCTCCGCATGTCCGGCGAAACCCTCGCCACCGCAGTGGTGAGCTGGCTGGCACTCATCGCTGCGAACGCGTGGGTGAGCGTTGCACTCGCCGGCATCCTCGCGTCATTCGCCGCGATCGCGTGCGTGCTGCTCATCGCCCGGGTCAGCGGCGGACCAATCCCCGGAATGCGGCGCGACACCGTCATCTCGCTGCTGCCGTACCTGTTGCTCGTGGTCGGGCTGCTCGTGATGACCGGCATCACGGCGGTCATCGAACTCGGACTGTGGGGTGAACTGCTCACCAGTCCGGCCCTGTGGCTGATCGTAGCCGCAGCATCCGCCCCCGTCTTCCTGTCAATCGCGCCCCGTGACGCATGGGTGAGCGCACGCAAAGGCTTCGCGCTGTTCTGGCCCGTCAGTGTGATCACGGTGCTGTTCATCCTGTTCGGCGGGATCCTCGCCGCGAACGGCATGACCTCGACACTCGCGCAGGCGGCCGCCGGCCTCGGCACCGGGTTCCTGCTCGTCGTGCCGCTCATCGGATTCATCGGGGGTTACGTCACCGCGTCGAACACCGCCACCGCGGCAATGTTCGCCGGTGGAGTCACCACCGCCGCCAGCAACCTCGGGGCCAGCGCCATGGTCGCGCTCGGAGCGCAAAACGTGGCCACCGGGGCCGCCGTCATGACATCACCGTCACGGATCGCCCTCGCCATCAGCGTGGCCGACGGGCTGCGCGCCCCCCAACAGGCTCCCGCCGACCCCGTGCGAATCATCGTGACCGTGCTCATCGCGAACGCCATCGTCATCGTGGTGCTCGCGCCGCTGACACTGCTGCTGGCGACAACCGCGGGGTAAGCGCCAAAAGGCGCGGCCCCTACCTCAGGGTTCGTCGGACAAAGGCACCGGCGACGTCCTCGAACTGAGCACCGCGAGGTCGTCGGCAGCATCCCGCAGCATGGGGAGCAGCTCGAGCGCATTCTCGCGCAGCAACCGCACACTCGGCCCGGCGATATTCAGCGCCCCTACCGCATCCCGGCCCGGCTCCCGGATGGGCACAGCGATCGCGGCCGTGCCGAGCTCGAACGTGGCATCCGTGAAGCTGTAACCCAACTCCGTCACGTCGGCGAGGGCCCTGAGGGCCTCCTCGCGGGTGGACGGTCCGTGCGGCCCGTACTCGTTGAGGTCGTCAAACCCCTGTGCATCGATAATCGCGACGGCACGGTGGTGCTCGAGTCCCGAAAGCCAGGCAAGGCCGCTGGATGCACGGATCAGCTTGATCTCGCGCCCCGCCTGCGGGTCATAGCGCAGCCCGAATCGTGCACCCTGACGTTTCGCGACCCAGACCAGTTTGTCACCGTCTGCGACACTGAGCCGCACAAGTTCGCCGGATACTGCGGCCAACTCATCGAGGAGGGGAGCCGCCACCTCCATCAACGGAAGGTTCGCGAGATGGCGCACCGCACGGGACAACATGCGCAAGCTCAGCATGTACCGACCGTGCACCGGATCCTGGCTGACGTACCCCACATCGCTCAAGTGCGCCAGCGTGCGGTGCACGGCACTCTTAGGCAGCTCAGCCGTGGAAGCAATGTCGCTGAGCCGCATGCCCTCCGGTTTGCCGGTGAGCACCTCAAGGATGGTGAAAGCCCGCAGCAGGGTTGAACTCATCAGATCCTCGACTAGAAAATGGGCCCGGCACAGTCACAATCGATGAGCGTGCAAACATTGAGACTCTACTCCAGCGACGGACGCCGACACGAGACGACCTCGCGCGCGAGTCAGGGAACCAGCAGGATCTTGTTGGCTCCGTGCCCGCCGGCGAGCATATCCAGTGCCGTACCGAACTCGGAGAGAGGCATCCGATGCGACACGAGCATCAACGCCCGCTGCTGCACCCTCGGCAGAACCCGCTGCAGCCGGTTCCATGTGGTCTCGTTGTAGCCGCGCGACCCGAGCACGGTCAGCTCCCGCAACACGATGGGGGTCATGACCGCCTCGCTCGGAACTGAGGCAAGCCCGATCAGAGCGATACGGCCGCCGCGCCGGCTGAGAGACAGCGCCTGACCGAACACGAGGGGGCTGCCACTGGTCTCGTAGACGATGTCGGCACCATCCGCCTGTGAGTTCCGCACGACGGCGAGCGGGTCCTGCTCGTCGACGTTGATGGGGATTCCGCCGAGTTCGGCCGCCAAGGCGAGACGGGCGGTGTCGGCACCGATCCCGGTGACGAAAACCTCACCGGCCCCGGCGTCGAGGGCCAAAATGAGCGTGGCCAGCCCGATCGGCCCAGCACCGATCACCACGACGGTGTCGCCGGGTTCGGGCTTTGCCCGCTCGAGTACTGCGTGCGCGGCCACGGCGAGCGGCTCCATCAGGGTCGCGACGTCGGCGTCCACACCATCGGGCAGCGCATACAGGTTGGTCTCCGGCACGCAGACGTACTCCGCCCAGCCACCGTCTACGCCCCCGCCAAGAAACACCCGGTCGACGCAGAGCGTGGGACGGCCCTCGGCGCAGAACTGGCAAACCCGGCAGGAGATCTGCGGGTTCACGCCGACGACCGTGCCGACGCTGAAGGCGCCGGAGGTGGATTCGACGACCCTGCCGCCCATCTCATGACCGGGGACGAGGGGGAAGCGGGCGCCGTACTGGCCGACGACCGCTTCCTTCCACCTCCAGATTGCGACATCGGTGCCGCAGATGCCGGTCGCCGTCACAGCGAGCAGTGCCTCACCGGGCTTCGGAACGGGTCGGTCCAACTCGACCAACTCGAGGGCTCCGTCGACCGGTGCTGTCTTGACCACTGCTCTCATGACGACGTGACTACTCGGCCGGGGCCGAGGAGCGGATGCTCTCGAAGAGCTCCAGCTCCGCGCCCGTGTACTTGTTGAGGAAGTAGGCCTCAGCCTTCTTCGCGAAGGCCTCGCGGTCGACATCTTCGACGACCTCAACGGCTCCGGTCGCCTCCCAGTCGTCGATGATTTCCTGCTGTACGTCATCGATGCACTCGCGGTTGATGTCACGCACCTCGGTGATCACGTCGGTGAGTGCGCCCTGCTGCTCGTCGTTCAGTGACTGCCACCGCTTCTCGTTGATCAGGACGAGCTGCGATCCCGCGTGGTGCTCGCTGAGGCTGACGTGGCTCTGCACCTCGTCGAGGCTCATGGACGAGACGGTCGGAATGGGGTTCTCCTGGCCGTCAGCGATGCCCTGCTGGAGTGCGAGGAACAGTTCCTCGAAAGCAACAGCGACCGCTTCTGCACCGAGAGCCTCGGCATTCGCGAGGTAGGCCGGGGTGTCCGGGAAGCGCATCCGAACACCTTCGAGGTCTTCGGGGGTGCGGATCGGCTTGTTCGCGCTGAAGTTGCGCATGCCGAAGAAGAAGGGCTGGATGGCACGCGTGCCGGTGGCCTCGAGGAGGTCTGCCTTCATCTTGTCGGCAGCACCGCTGTCGTAGAACTCGAAGATGTGGTCGGCGCCCGTGAAGGCGTAGGCGGAGTCCATGACTCCGACGGGGCCGTAGGTCGAGGAAATCGCCGAATTGCCCTGGATGTCGAGGTCGATGTCGCCGGACATCAGCGAGGTGAAGCGGTCGACGTCGCTGCCGAGGGTGCTGTTGGTGAAGACGTCGATCTGCAGGCCGATCTCCATCGCGTTGATCTTGTCGGCGATCATGGTGGCGCCGCAGCGGCTGTGAGGGTGGTCGTCGGTGAAGCTGTTCGCGAACGTGAGTGTGACGGTTTCGTCAGACCCATCCGCAGTGTCTCCACCGCCACCGGCGCAGCCGGCCAGCAATAGTCCTGCGGACAGTATGGCGAGTGGGGCAAGTACCGCTCTACGGGTTAATGCCATGGGGGTTTCTCCTTTGAAATGAATGTACTTGCAGTTTTCGGAACAGCGTTTCAAAAATTCAACGAGCATCAGTTTCGCAGAGTTCAGCGTGGAAGCCAAGCCATAGGGCGAACCTCACACCGAAGTCGAGAACCGGCCCACAAACTCCACCGCCTCGCGATGTAGCAACTCGATGTACTCATCGACCGAAAGGCGCGCCTGGAGCTCGAGGTTCGGCACCTCCATCGCCACAGGTGTGCCGGGCCGGAGGGCGGCCATGAGCTCGCCGAGAGGTGAGTCGCCCCGCCCGGGAAGCAGCCGGTTGAGCCGCGACTCGATGACCATGTCGCTATCACCGGGGCGGGCACCGGGTGGTCGGTCCTCCCCCCATTCCACGAGCACAGCGGGAGCATCGCACACCTGGAAGACGGGGAACAGCTCAGGATGGTCCGCGACAAGCAGCGGGTCGAGCCCCGTGCGGACCGCGTGTAGTCCGTCGAGTTCCACCGCGCAGCCGGCCTTGAGAGCGATGTCAACGGCGGTGCGGTACGAATTGAGCGGCAGGTAGGCAAGCGGCTCAAGCACCGGGGTGATGCCGAACGGCGCAGCATCGAACGTGAGGCTGCCCACCCGGTCGGCCAGGCGTGCAAGGTCGGAGTCGGCGCCGACCACATTGAAGAGCCGCGCGCCGAGGCGTGCGCTCATCTCAAGCAGTGGCATCCACAGCTCGGCAGTCGCGTGCTCCGTCATCCGGAACACCTCGGTGTCAAGCACGTCGAGCCCGCTGTCGGCGATGAGGAGCTCGAGCTCCCGAAAATCGGGGCCGAGCGGTGTGTACACGGTGTCGGCCTCGGTCACGGGCGAAAGGCGGATCCCCACGAAATCGAAGCCCGCGGATGCTGCGGCCGCAACGTACTCCGCCGGGGTCGCGCCGATCGCGCAGAGTGGGGCGATGCCCAGGGGCGTGAGGGTCGGCATTACTGTCCTGAACGAAGCGGTTGCGACTGAAACGCGGTGCGGTACGCGTCGATCGTCTGGGCGAGTCCGTCCCGCAGCGACGTGTGCACGAAGTCGTCGCGGCGCGCGCGAAGGTCGAGCTCTGCGACGTCGGCGTGGATACCGACATCGCCGGACCCGGAGGTGATTTCCGCTTCCGGCGTGATCGAACGAATGATCTCTATGATCTCGTCAATGGATGCGACCTCTCCCGAAACGCTGTAGGAGTGCGCTCCGCTGATCGGGTCGAGGGCGCTCACGACGAAGGCGTCCGCGACATCCGCAACGAAGACTGCGTCGGTGCGCCCGCCGATCTCGATTTCAAACGGCTCGCCGAGTGCCGCCGCTCGGCAGGCGAGGGAAATTCCGGCGGTCGAGCCGGTCTCGCGGCCGGGCCCGTAGACGACAAGGGGGCGCAGCCCCATCGAATTGAGCCCGAACTGCCGGTGGAACGCACCCGCGATGAGTTCGGTGGAGAACTTGAATGCGCCGTACAGCGATACGGGAGCGAGGTCGAGGCTAGTCGATGAGTACACCGCCGCGCTGCTCGCATACGCGACCCCGGCGATACCCTTCTGCCGGGCTGCATCGAGGATGTTCGTCGTGCCGATGATGTTGACCTTCGCCCCCTCCACCGGGTTGGCGATGCAGAACGGCGTCAGCACGCCGGCCAGGTGAACGATCGCATCAGCGCCGCTGACAGCAGCGCGCACCTGTTCGGTGTCGCAGATGTCGCCCGCTATCCACCGGACGCGACGGAGACCGTCCCCAACGAGCTGGCGCATCAGGTCACTCGGGGCTCCAACGTCGAAGACGACCGGAACCTCGCCGCGGTCGAGCAGGTTTTTGACGACCCAGGCTCCGATGAAACCGTTGCCACCCGTGACCAGCACCGAACGGGGAAGGAATTCGGTCATATCCGGCCACGCTGGTCCATCGCCGCGGCCGAGAACGGCTCCCGGTTCACCTGATCGGCTGCGACGACGTAGTCGACGAGGAAGGTCGAGCAGTGGCCGACCCGAACGTCGCCGAGTTCACCGCCGGCAGCGAGGATGAGCGCGCGGACGGCACCGGCCGCCGCCTCCGTGAGCGTGTCGACGCAGAGCAGCGCCACATGCGAGACGCCGTCGAGGTCCGGGTTGACCGGGCGCAGCTCGGCCTCCTCCGTCACGTAGTCGGTGACATCGTCCCGGGAGCGGGCGAGCGCGACCGATGCCACGAACGGAACCACTTCGATGGCGTCCACGAGTGATTCAAGGCGACCCCGAACATCCGAATACTGGGTCGATGATGCGCCGACGGTCTCGAAACGGGCGGTCGTGACAAAGGCACCGTCGCCGAAACCACGCTGCACCGACACCTCGTTCGCGAAGCGCACGAAGTTCTGGAAGGACGGCTGGATGCGCTGGGTCCACTCACTCGGGTTGTCGAGGCGCTCGAGATAGGGCGCCGAGCGGAACACGGTGACATCCGTCGCCTCATACAGCGTCACGTACTTGGGCGACTGGTGTGGATCGACGGCGACACCCCTGCGGCCGCGCACGAAGCCGGGAATGGATGCCCGCTCCGGCATGTGCTCGATGACATGCCACTCCAGGTAGTCGGCCTGCCCGGTGGGCTCGATATCGTGCCAGATCGAGAGGACTGCATTGGCGTTGATCATGGATGCTCCTTCGCTATGAAAATGGTTTGAGAGTGGGCCCGGCCACGGCATCCCGCACGGCTAAGTAGGCGAAGACGACGGCCGGTCCCAGGGTGATGCCCGGGCCCGGATACCGATCGCCCATGACCGACTGCATGTCGTTGCCGATCGCGTAGAGACCGCCGATCGCGGACCCGTCGCGCCGTAGAACGCCTGCATTTTGGTCGGTCACGAAGCCCTGCGCGGCGCCGATATCGCCCGGATAGAGGCGAATGGCGAAGTACGGTCCCTCGGTAAGGGCGCCCAGCGACGGGTTGGGTCCATGGCCCGCATCGCCGAGGTTGCGTTCATACGCGGTCGTGCCGCGATGCAGCTCGGGGTCGACGCCATCGGCGGCCGCCCGATTGACGGTCTCAACACTGGCGCGCAGTACGTCGGCGGGCAGCCGCAGCTTCGCCGCGAGCTCGTCAATCGTCGACGCCCGCACCAGATAGCCGTCGCGAAGACGGCGCCGGGTGCCCCACCCGCCTGGGAACACGGCTCCGATGCCGTAGCGCCTGACGGCCTGCGCGTCGCCGATCAGATAGCTCGGCATGCCTTTGCCACCCTCGCGCTGCTGCATGGCGAGGCCGAAGCGGTGGTACGACAGGGATTCATTCAGGTAGCGGATGCCGTCTTGATCGACGACGAGGAAACCTGGCTTCGCGCGGTCGAGGGCGAAGTGCGAGTACACCCCCGTGGTGCCATCGGCCCTTGGCGGCAGCGAGACGGGGGCCCAGAATCCGGACGTGTCGGGAAGCTCGCCGTAGTGGCCGCCCAGCTCCTCTATCTTGTCGTGCAGTTGCCCGGTGGAGCCAGGCGCGATGGGGCTCCACTCCATCGGCACCTTCGGCATGAGGGCCGCCCGGCGCTCGACACTGCGGTTGAACCCACCGGTTGCCGAGATCAGTCCCTGGCGCACCCCGAAACGCCGACGGACGCCGTGCTGCTCGATGACGACGCCGACGACGCGTCCATCTCGGGTTTCGATCTCGTCGACCGTCGCGTCCAACACGATCGGCACCTCGCGGTTGCCGAGCGCGATCATGAGGCGGCCGACGAGGGCATTCCCCATCGTCATTCGCGTTGCCCTGCGATGAAAAGGGCGCGTCAGCAGGTGTCGTGCAAACACGCGGGCAGCACTGACGAGCGGCCGCCAGCTCGACGGCGCGAACGGCGAACGGGCTATCTTGCTGAAGTCAGCGATCTCCTGGTGCTCGAGCATCATGCCACCGAAAACCGTGAACTCTTGTGTCTGCTGGCGGATGACATCGAGCGCGGGCACCTGGGAGCCATTCACCGTGAGGGCCTCAACGGGACGCCAACCCAGCGCAGCATCCGCAAGCTCGCCCATGTAGTCGGGGTGGTGGGGGCGCACCCGAAGCTCCATGCCGTGCTCGCGGGCGAGTACTTCGACCGCCTCAGGGCCGGCACGCAAGAACGCCGTGCGCAGGTTTCGGTCGGACCGGTCACCCACTGCGGTGTCGAGATAGCGTTCCGCCGAGTCGATGTCGTTGGCCGGGCCCCCCGCCTCGCGCGCCAGGTGTGTTCCCGGAATCCAGAGCGTGCCGGCCGTATAGGCCGTCGTGCCGCCCACGAGGTCCGTGCGCTCGACGAGCAGAATCCGGGCCCCCCGAATGGCTGCGTACAGCGCGGCCGCAAGGCCTCCCGCGCCAGCACCGACCACGACTACATCGAATTCGGTGCCGTCGGGATACTCGGTAATTCGATGGAGTCGTGCCCCGGTCATCCGTCTATTTCGAAATCGACGACGGCAAGCGACGCCTTGACCGGGCCCGAGATATCGACAAGGCGCTGGTGAGCGGGATGGGTCGAGTAGGTCTGCAGGTCGGCCACACTGTCGAAGTCGGCGACGATGGCCACCTCATGTGCGGCGGGCCCGGGCACGACGTTCTTGCCGGCACTGATGGCCCTGATCTGCGGGATGTGGTTGGGCAGGTCGAGCAGAAGGGCGATCCACTCGTCGCGCTGCCCTTCAGTGAACTCGGGGACGAACCGGAGTACGGCGACGTGTCTGATCATGGTTGAGGGTCCTTTCACTGCTGCGGGCTATGAGACGCCGACGACGCCGGAGACGTAGTTGCCCCGCACTCCGCCATCGACCGCGATGTTCGCGCCCGTCACGTACCGGGCGTCCTGGCTGAGCAGGAACGAGACGACGCCGGCAATGTCGTCGGGCGCACCCATGCGACCAAGGGGGATGCGCCCCTCCCTCCGCAGTCGAAGCTCTTCGTTGTGGGCGGCCGGCGACATGGGCGTCATGATCATGCCGGGGGAGATAACGTTCGCCCGCACTCCGGCCTGTCCCCACTCGCGTGCGAAAAGCTCCACGATCATCTGCAGCGCCGCCTTTGTGGCGCTGTACGCCCCGAACGGCGCGGCATCGTTTCCGGCCATGGACCCGATCGCGACGAGGGACCCGCTCGACTCAGCAAGGTGGGGAAAGGCTGCCTTACCCAGCAGGAAAGTGGCCCTCGCATTGACGGCGAAGGCAAGATCGAAATCTTCGACGCTTACATCGGTGAGGCGCGCGCTTCCCATGATGCCGGCGACGCTCACCACGCCGCTGATGCCACCGAAGTGCGCTGCCGCCGCCTTGACGGCCTCGCCGGGACCGGTGGCAGCGGCCAGGTCACTGCCGACCTGCAGCACATTGGCGCCGGCTTCCCGCAGCTCATCGGCGAGGGCCTGCACACGTTCTTCGGTGCGTCCGACGAGGGCGAGCCGCGCGTTGGAACCGTGGTCCCGGGCCAGTCGGCGCGCCACTTCCTGGCCGATGCCGCCGGCGGCGCCGGTGATGATGATGGCGTTCATGAAACGCTCGCTTTCTGGGGCTCGCGCCCCGAGTCGACACTGAATATGGAAAGTTGTGCGGCGGCCTCGCGCAGATGCGGCACCAGGGCGAGCCCGCGCTCCTGCGTCAGGCGCACACTTGGCCCGGAGATGCTGAGCACGCCGGCGGCGACGGTTCCCTCTGAGCTGATGGGCACCGCGATCGTCGCTGTGCCGAGTTCGAACGTCGAGTCGGTGTAACAGTAGCCATCCGCCCGTACCTGGTTCAGCAACTCGAGCGCGGATTCCAGGTCGGTCGGGCCGTCGGGTCCGAAGTTCTCGAGGTCGTCGAAGCCCTGCGCGGCGAGGAGCGCACTCGCGACAACGTCGGACATCGTCGAAAGCCAGGCCATGCCGCTGGACGTGCGTACCAGTTTGACCTCGCGACCCGCGTCGGCGTCGTAGCGCAGGCCCGACCGCGCGCCCTGCGTCTTCGCCACCCAGATGAGTGATCCGTGATCGGGCAGGCCCAGGCGAGCCAATTCGCCCGAGACCTCGGCGAGACGGTCGAGCAGCGGCTTCGCCAGTTCGACGAGCGGTATGCGCGCCAGGTGTCGGACGGCCTGGGAGATGAGGCGCAGGCCGAGCGCGTAGCGACCGTCGGCGTTTTCCTGATTGACGTACCCGAGGGCGACGAGCTCTGCAAGCACTCGGTGGGCAGCGCTCTTCGGTAGCTCGAGTGCTTCTGCGATCTCACCCAGCTGCAGGCCGTCGGGCTTTCCGACGAGCAGCTCCAGCACGGCGAAACTTCGGGGTACGGCTGTGCTCACGACACACCGCCCAGCATGGCGATTCGCTTGATGTAGTCGGCCACGACAACCGTGCCGCCCGATTCGCCAGCCTCGCGGGCGGCCTCAATCAGGGCGAGGGTCTGTGCCGCATCCGCGACCGAAACGATCGACGTCGCCTCGTTGCGCACCACATCGACGAAGTGGGCCATCTGGCGCGTGTACGAGTCGCCGGTGCCCTTCTCCTCGTAGCGAAGGCTGAGCGGATGATGCCAGTTTGCTTCTTCGCCGGCATAGAAGTAGTGGGCGAGGTTGGGCACGGCGAGCGCGCCCTCGCTGCCGGCAAGGAAGAAGCTCGCATTGTTCGGAATGTAGGGGAACGAATTGAAGTCCTCGGTGGACTGATCCCAGCCCCAGGGGGAAGCCGCAGCATCCGAAGCAATGAAGCTGCCCAGCGCGCCGTTCTCGAACCGCACCACAACACTCACGGTGTCTTCGACCTCGAGGCCGCGGGCTTCGTGGCCGAGAGCGGCTTGCACGGTGAGGATCTCGCCGCAGATGTAGCGCAGCAGGTCGAGGTCGTGCACGAGGTTGATGAGCATGACGCCGGCACCCTTCGTGCGATGCCATTCTTCGTCAAAGTAGCTGTCTTCTTTGCGCGCCGCCCACATGCCGTTGACGGCGATCAGCTTGCCGAGTCCACCCGTCTGAACCAGGTCACGAGCAACCGAGATGGAGGGGTGATGGCGTCGGTGCTGGCCGACGAGCACCGGTACGGCGGATGCCGCGGTTGCTGCCATGAGGCGCAGCGCCTCGGAGTAGGTGGGCGCTACCGGCTTCTCGAGCAGTGCGGCGACGCCCGCCTCGATGCAATCGATTGCCGTGTCGACGTGGAGATTGTTGGGGTTGGCGATGACGACCGCGTCGAGCCCTGGCTGCGCGAGCAGCTCGCGGTGGTCGCCGAAGTGGGGAACGTTTCGCTCATCGGCGACCGTCGCGGTGAACGGGTCGGCGATACCGGCCAGCAGGGCGTCGGGATTGTTCTCGATGTATTCGGCGTGCTGTCGCCCCATGAAGCCGGCGCCGATGAGGCCGATGCGCAGCGGCTTGCGTGGACTGGTCGACACCATTGTCACCTTTCACTGTTGTTGCGGGTACCCCGCTACAACACGGTAGCAGTTTTTTGGAACGGGGTTCCAATTATGGCAGATGCTTGGACACGTCGACCCCGCTACTTGGCTTCCAGGAGCCGGTGCTGAGCAGCGAGCCGAACGGGTGCATTGGGGGCGCCGTAACCGGCGTAGCCGGTTCGCCGCTCGACGACCTCGAGAAAAACCCGGCCCACTGCTCCCGTATAGAAATGCAGGAACTCGCCGTGCTCGTCCCGGTCATAGAGAAGGTGCAGGCGCTCAAGTTCGGCGAGGAACTCCGGGCTCAGGATGAAACGCGCGGCGAGATCCTCGTAGTAGTTCGGGGGGATGGGCAGGAACTCAAGGCCGCGCTCGACCGCGCGCTCGGCCAGGGCAACGATATCGCGGCACAGGAACGCGACATGCTGGGGATAGATGGTGCCGTCGTCGTCGCCCGACAGGGCGGGGACGATGTTGAGGGCAAGACGCACCGCAGCATCCGTTGTGCTCATCGACTGGCTGCGCACGAGACCGACCGGTGCAGGCACATCGAGGGAAGGCTGGGGGTGCAGGCCGAGGATGCTCTGGTAGAAGAGCACGGCCTCATCGAAGTGCTGCCACGGCTGGGCCAGATTCACGTGGTCGATGTGCGTGATGAGGTCATCGGTGCCGGTGACGCGCTCACCGTCCCCGAACTCGACCGCCCACGGCGGCACCCCCTCGGAATCGACGCGGCTGAAGAAGATCTCGGTCGAATCGGGGGCGCTGACCGCCTGCAGCACCTCCTCGCCGATCTGCTGGCTTCGAGGCACCGACGACGCGCGCAACTGCAGCGCACGGGACGCGGCCCGCACCGGGTCAGGCACATCGAATCCGAGAGCGGCGATCGCCGGCTCGGTGCGCGATGTCGGCTGCTCGTTCACGATGATGCGGGCACCACCGTGCTCCCACAGCTCCACGGGCTTGTTGCGGTGCTTTCCCTGCGACCGAAAGCCCAGGGTGGCCAGCACATCGCGGAGGCGATGGGAGTCGTCGGCCCGAACTTCGACGAAATTGTACCCGCTCGGTTCCTCGACCTGCACGAGGGGGGCGAGTTCCATGCGCGGCGCAGTTCCCGGCCTGCCGGCAAGCCACAGGGCCGTCTGCTCCTGCAGCCAGACAAGGCTGCGCATCCCGTCGACCGCAGTGCGGAACGGGTCGGCCTGCCGGAACGTGTCGTTGAAAATCTCGAGCGAAACGGGCCCGTCATAGCCGGTGCGTGCGATGTAGCCGAGGAAAGCCGGCACATCCATGTCGCCCTGGCCCGGAAAGACACGGTAATGGCGACTCCACGAGAGCACATCAAGACTGAGCCGCGGTGCATCGGCGAGCTGCACGAAGAATATCTTGTCGACCGGGAGGTTCTCCAGCGGCTCGAGCGCCCAGTCGCGCGAGATCACGTGGAAGGTGTCGAGGCACTGACCCACCGCCGGGTGGTCAGCCAGACCCACAACGCGCTGCACGTGCTCGAAGTCGCTGATGAAGCGGCCCCACGCGAGGGACTCCATGGCGACCCGCACGGCGTAGCGTTCGGCGAGGTCACCCAACTGGCGCAACTGGTCGGCGACCACCTCGTCGTCGTCGATCGTGGCCGTCGCCACGTTCGTACACATGAGCGCCAGGTCGATACCGAGGCGGTTCATCAGCACGAACTTGGCCTCGACCCGTCGCAGGTTCTCGGCGAACACCTCCGGCTCGACACCTTCGACATCGCGAATGGGCTGAAAGAGGTCCAGCGAGAGGCCAAGCCGCGCCGCCAGGTCGCGAATCTGCTCCGGGCTGTGCGGCGACACCAGCAGATCCTGCTCGAAGATCTCGACGCCCGCGAAACCGGCCTCGGCACAGGCGTGCAACTTTTCCTCGAGCTTGCCACTCAGACAGACCGTGGCGATGGACGTGCGCATGGTGACCCTTTCGTCAGACTTCCCGGGCAATCAGATCAAGAAAGTGGGCGCGAATCCGCGCCGGGTCGGGACTGACCCCGGTGATGAGTTCGAACGTGTCGATCGCCTGGCCGACCGCCATGTTTCCGCCGTCGAGCACGCGGCATCCGCGATCTGTTGCGAGGCGCAGCAGTTCGGTCTCGAGCGGGCGGTAGACAACGTCGGCAACCCACAGGTGCGAGCGCACCAACGACTCGTCGAGCGGGAGCCCCGGGTGGTGGTGCATGCCTACCGGGGTTGCGTTGACCAGCCCATCGGCAAGCGGCATGACGCCGGGCAGGTCAGAGGGGCCGATCGCCACAATATCGCGATCGGGGAAAATCGCCCCCAGGGTTGCCACGAACGCGCTCACGCGGTCGGCATCGAGGTCGCTGATGTGCAACGTTCGCGCCCCCGCCGTCAGCAGTGCATAGGCAACTGCGGTCCCGGCCCCGCCTGCGCCGAGCTGCACAACCCTGTTCAGGGATGCACCCGCCAGCCCGTTGGTCAGCCCCCAGGCAAAACCGGAGTGGTCGGTGTTGTGGCCGATGAACCGTCCGTCTCGAATGAGCACCGTATTGACCGAGCCGAGCGACCGGGCGTCGGCCGACAGCTCGTCGAGATGCTCAAGCACCATCTGTTTGCACGGAAACGTGATGTTGAAGGCGGTGAAGCCCAAATCGCGGCCCTCCTTCAGCAGCGCGCCCACGTCGCTCGCAGGACGACCGAGGATGTCGAGGTCGATGGGTCGGTAGAGGTAGCGCAAGCCCAGCTCATCGGCCTCGCGCTCATGCATCGGCGGAGTCAGCGAACGGGTGATGCCGCTGCCGATCAGCCCGACCAGATGGCTCTCACCGAGACTGCTCATGGACGCTCCTGTGGCTGCTCCGCCATAAAGCGGTCGCGGATGTCGGTGACAACTTCGAGCACAGCCAGAGTCTGTTCCTGCGGCATCACAGGGCTGTCCAGAACGCCGTCCGCGATCAACGCCTCGAACGCTGCCGCCTCGAACTGCATCCCGCGGCTCTCGACCACCGGCTCGAAGCGTTCCAGAAGAGTTCCCTCGTTGTCGAACACGCTCAGGGCACTCGCCCGGTGCCAGGCATCATCGATCTCGATGCGCCCCAGGGTGCCCAGCAGGGTGGCCCGCATCGAGCCGCGATGGTCGAGGCCGATGTGCAGCGCCGCCTGGGCGCCGCCATCGAAGCCGAGCACAATCGACGCCTGACTGTCGACGCCCGTGGGCGCCGGGCTGACGACAGCATGCCATTGCCGTGGCAGGCCGAGAAAATCGGTGGCCAGCGAGACTACGTAGACGCCCAAGTCGAGTAAGGCGCCGCCGCCGAGCTCCGGATTGTTGAGCCGATGTTCGGGATCGGGCGCAAAGGCCTGGCTCAGGTTGGCCTCGAGTGCCCGCGGCTCGCCAATCGTCCCGTCCGCGACAATCTCTCGGGCGCGCACCATGTGCGGGAGGAAACGAGTCCACATCGCCTCCATGACGACCCGCCCGCGTGCCGCCGCCTCATCGATCACCGCGCGTGCGGCATCCGTCGTCATTGTGAACGGCTTTTCGAGCAGCACGTGCTTGCCGGCCCGAAGTGCCATCAGGGCATGCTCGGCATGAAACGGGTTCGGGCTCGCGACATAGATCGCGTCGATCGAGGGGACCTCGCACAGCGCACGGTAACTATCGTGGGCGACGGGGACGCCGAACCGCTCGGCAAAACGTCGAGCGGATGCGTCGCTGCGAGAACCCACGGCAACCAGCTCAGCGCCGACGTGGTTCAGGTCGGCGGCGAAAAGCTCGGCGATGAAACCGGTTCCCAGAATTCCCCAGCGCACGCTCACGGTCGCAGCTACTTCGCGGTCAGCGCGGCAAGGTGTCGCAGGCCGAACTCGTACCCCTGCGGTCCGGCGCCGGCGATGACCGCCGTTGCCGCCTTCGAGACATACGACATGTGACGGAACTCCTCGCGCTTGTGGATGTTCGTGACATGCACCTCGACGATCGGCAACTCGGATGCGAGCAGCGCGTCGAGGATCGCGATCGACGTCGACGTGAACCCGGCGGGGTTGATGAGGATGCCCTGGCAGCGCTCACGTGCCTCATGGATGAGGTCGATGATGACGCCCTCGTGGTTGCTCTGGTGGAACTCGATGTCGATGCCGAGGTCGGCGGCCGTCGTGGCGCAGAGCTTCTCCACCTGCGCGAGAGTGGTGGAGCCGTAGAGGTGCGGTTCGCGCAAGCCCAAGAGGTTGAGGTTGGGGCCGTTGAGCACCTTGACAATAGGACGGGCGGTTTCGGTCATCGATGGCTCCTTTTCAGGGAATGGTGCGGTGGAAGATGAGGGCCCGGCGCGACGGCCGGGCCCTCAGGGACATTACTTAGGCGGCAGGAGCCGAAGCGCGGATGCTCTCGTAGAGCTCCAGGTCGGCACCGGTGAACTTCTCGAGGAAGTACTCCTCTGCCTTCTCCTCGAAGGCTTCGATGTCGACGTCCTCAACGACCTCAACCGTTCCGGCCTCTTCCCACTCGGCGATGATCGCTTCCTGATCCTCGTCGATGCAGACGCGGTTCTCGTCGCGAACCTCGGCGATAACCTCGTTCAAGGCCCCCTGCTGCTCGTCGTTCAAGCCCTGCCACGTTTCCTCATTGATCAGCACAAGCTGGAAGCCTGTCTGGTGGTTGTTGAGGCTGACGTGGCTCTGAACCTCGTCGAGGCTCATCGACGCCACCGTGGGAATGGGGTTCTCCTGGCCGTCGATGATTCCCTGTTGCAGCGCCAGGAAGATCTCCTCGAACGCAACCGCTACCGCGTTGGCACCGAGCGCCTCGGCGTTCTGGAGGTAGGCCGGGGTGTCGGGGAAGCGCATCCGCAGGCCTTCAAGGTCTTCTGGGGTGCGGATCGCGGAGTTGGCGCTGAACGTGCGCATGCCAAAGAAGAACGGCTCGATGACCCGAGTACCGGTCGCTTCGAGCAGATCCTCCTTCAGCGTGTCTGACTGTTCGCTGGCGAAGTAGTCGAACATGTGGTCTGCGCCGCGGAAGACATAGGCCGCGTCGAGCACCCCAATGGGCGGGTAGGTCGACCCGATGGCCGAAGAGCCCTGCATGTCGATGTCGATGTCACCCGCCATCAGCGACGTGAAGCGGTCAGCGTCGCCGCCGAGGGTGCTGTTGGCGAAGACCTCGATCTGCAGGCCGATATCCATGCCATTGATGCGCTCGGCGATTACCGTCGCCCCGCACCGGTTGTGCGGGTGATCATCGGTGTAGCTGTTGGCGAGCGTCAACTCGATGGTTTCGCCACCGTTTGCGTCGTCGCCGGACCCGCCGTTATCGGCGGAGCAACCGGCGAGCATGAGCCCGGCCGCTGAAAGCAGCGCGAGCGGTGCGAGCAGTTGCTTACGTGAGATGGACATCTTGTTTCTCCTTTGAATTGATGTATTGCTGTGTTACAGGGACAGGGGTTGAGATCAGAGCATGCCGAGAGCCTCCGGCAGGAACAGGGCAAGAGCCGGTACGAAGGTGACAATCAGCAGGACGGCACCCAAGGGGATGAGGAATGGCGCGACGCCCTTGAACGCCTCGTCGATGGGCGTCTTCGTGACAGTACTCAACACGAACAGCACGCCGCCGATCGGTGGTGTCAGCAGACCGATCATGAGGTTCATGATGACGATGACGCCGAAGTGCACCGGCTCAATCCCGAACTGCACCGCGATGGGCAGCAGGATCGGCACGCTGATGACCAGCGCGCTCGTCGGCTCGATGAACATGCCAAGCAGGATCAGCAGCAGGTTGACGAGCAGCAGGAACACGTAGGGGTTGTCGGTGAGCGACAGCAGGAACTTGGCAACCGCCTGGGGCACCTGTTCGCGAGCGAGGATCCACCCCAGCAGCGCTGATGCGCCGAGGATCAACGTGATCGACGCAGTCGTGACGGCGGCCTCCTTGAAGATCGACGGGATGTCCCTGAACAGGATCGTGCGGTAGAGGAAGCCCAGGATGAGCACGTAGAGGGCGCCGATTCCGGCTGCCTCGGTTGGCGTGAAGAATCCACCGAGGATGCCGCCGAGGATGATGATCGGCGCGACGAGCGGGCCAAGCACCCGCACGGTGGCTTTCCACCAGCGCTTGAAGTTGAAGTCCTCGCCGCGCAGCTCGGGGTGCTTGCGCGCCCAGACCCAGACGGTGATGAACATGCCGGCGGCCATGAGGAACGCCGGGACGATGGCCGCGGCGAAGAGGGCCCCCGTCGACACTGCAGCGATCGACGCATAGATGACGGCCGGGATGCTCGGGGGCATGACCGGGCTGATCAGTGCCGACGCCGCCGTGACACCGACGGAGAAGCGCCTCGGGTACCCGCGCTTCACCATGGCCGGCACCTCGACCTTGCCGAGCCCGGCAGCATCCGCCAACGCCGACCCGCTCATCCAGGAGAAACCCAGACTGACGAGCACGTTGACGTAGCCGAGACTGCCGCGCAGCTTGCCGAGGGTCTCCACGGCCGCGTCGAAGATGCGATCGGCGATGCCCGAACGGTTGGCGATGACACCCAGGAGGATGAAGAGCGGCACGGCCAACAGCGCGAAGCTGTTAACGCCACCGGCGACAATCCGCGAGGCGAGTCCGTCCGACATGCCGTTCGTGAGCACGTAGATGATCGACGGGCCGAGAAGCGAGAACGCGACGGGAACCCGGGCGATGAGCAGGACGACAATGAGGATGCCAAACAGCAGGAGGCTCATGCGTTGGCCAGGCTCTCTTCTTCGTCAATCAGGTCGGCGAGCGGCAGCGTGATGCCAGAGAACACCCGGACGACTCCATGCACCGCAGAGAGTACGAACCCGATCAACGGGATGATGTAGATGAATGAGAGCGGGATGCCGGTGGCCGGTGTCTTCTGCATCGTCGCGCCCTGGACCATCGCCCATGCGTCGATGGCGAAGAGGATGGCGACTACGACGATCACGATATTGACGAAGACGATCACTCCGCGACGCCAGGCATCACCCTTGAGCCAGGTGTCGATGACGCCGATCGCGACGTGCTCGTTCTTACTCACGAGATAGCCGGCGAGCGCGAAAGTCAACCAGACGAGTCCGAAGCGGGCCAGCTCGCCCACCCAAACCCCCGGGCCAATCGGCAGGTAACGCTGCGCAACCTGCAGGAGCATGAGCGCGAAGATCAGCAGCATGAGCAGAGCGCCCAAAATGGTCTCTGCGATGCCCAGAATTCGCGTCACCCCCCGCGCTTGGTCAACCAGTCTCTTCATTGAGCTACATCCTTCATTTGCCTCGACGTACACGGTTCTTGCAGCAGGATTATTTCGCTGCGCGATCCGTAGCCTTGCACAGACCCGCCGTTGGAACAACATTTTCGGAATGTCGTTCCAAAAGCGCGATGCCTCTATCAGGCACCCGAAAGATCCGCTGTGTTCCAGTCAATTGCCAAAAGATTCTTGCGAGCAGGATGGTGCATTCAGGTCAGTCTGGACGACTTGACAAGCTGTTGCACGCAGTTTGCCAAAATTTGCCATAATCGGTTAACCGTTCAAGAGGAGAGCCATGTCGCCGAATGCCCGAGCCACACCGAGGGTGCGCCTGGTCGACGTGGCCGAAGCGGCGGGGGTCGCAACCTCCACCGCCTCTCGCGTCTTCTCCAACCCCGAACGGGTCAGCCGGGAAACAGTCGAGATCGTGCGGCGCGTCGCCGACGAACTGGGCTACCGCCCCAACGCCATTACCCGCATGCCTGTTCTGGCCGGCAAGAGCATCGACCTCATGGTTCAGGACATCTCCAACCCCTTCTTCGCCGGAGTCATCCAGGGCGTCGAACGGCAGGCTCGCTCAGCGGGCTACTCGGTGATGCTCGGCATCACCGACGAGTCGGCCGACATCGAGCGCCTGCACATCAATCGCGTCATGGGCTCGGTGAGCGGCTTTATCGTCGCCGCACGCGGCCTCTCCGACGGCGACCTGCTCGACCTCAGCCGCCGCCGCCCCGTCGTCTCGTTCAACCGCGAAGTCGACGGAGTCACCAGCGTTGTGCTCGAAACCGAGCACGGCAGCCGGCAAATCATCGAACACCTCGCATCGCTCGGTCACAAGCGCGTCGTCTACGTGGGCGGACCCAAGCTCTCGTGGTCAGAACCCCGTCGGTGGAAGGGCATCAGTGAGACAGCGGAGCTCCACGGCATTTCGGTCGAGCGGATCGGACCGTTCATGCCCACCATCGACCAAGGGGCAGCGGCCGCCGAGACCGCGCTATCGCGCAATCCCACCGCCATCATCGGATATAACGACCAGCTCGCCATTGGGCTGATCAAGCGGCTCCGCCACCTCGGCATCGACATCCCCGGCAGGATCAGCGTCGTAGGCTACGACGACACCTTCGGTGCCGACTTCTGCCAGCCCGCCCTCACTACGGTCGCCTCACCCATCGTGCAGGCCGGCCGCCTCGCCACCGATGTGCTGCTCACACTCATCGACGGCGCACCAGCAGGAAGGCAGCACAACCTGCAGGGGCTGCTGCATGTTCGCGAGTCGACTGCTGTCGCCGCCGCGCACTGACCTCGGGACCGGTGTCGAGAATGCTTGCAGGGCGATTCTTCACCCAGCGGGGCTACGCGCTCGTCACAGGACCGGCCTTCCCGGCCTTCCGCTCGAGCCGCCGCTCCTTGGCGCCCTCAACCAGGTAGTACAGCGACGGCAGCACCACCAGCGTCATCAGGGTGGACGAGACCAGCCCGCCGATCACGACGATAGCCAGCGGCTGCGAGATGAAGCCGCCGTGACCGGTCAGCCCGACAGCCATCGGCAGGAGGGCGAAAATAGTCGCCAGCGCCGTCATCAGGATCGGGCGGAGTCGTCGACTGGCGCCGTGCACGATGGCATCGCCCACCCTCATCCCACGGTCCCGGTACTGGTTCACCAAGTCGATCAGCACGATCGCGTTCGTCACCACGATGCCGATGAGCATGAGCACGCCGATCAGCGACGGGACACCCAGCGGTACGCCGGAGATCACCTGCAAGGCGATCGCCCCGGTGGCTGCGAACGGAACAGAGACCAGCAACAGCAGCGGCTGGCGCAGGCTCTTGAAGGTCGCGACCATCACGACGTAGACGATCAGGATGGCGATCAGCAGAGCGAGGCCCAGCTGTTGGAACGCGTCGCCCTGCTGCGCGGTCACGCCGCCGAGTTCGGCGCTGGCCCCGGCCGGCAACGAGACGCCGTCGACGGCAGCCTGGATTTCGGCCGAGGCTGTACCGACGTCGTCACTGTTCGGCGTGACGCTCACGGTGGCCGAACGGATGCCCCGGATGGTGGTGATGGATGCCGGGCCGTCCACCTCAGCTACCGTGGCCAGGCTCTCCAGCGGGGTCAGTCCCTGCGCGGTCGGGATCGGGAAGGCGCGCAGCTCCTCGATCGTGACCGGCGCCCCCTCGGTGTCGATATAGATAGACAAAGTCTTCTCGTCGATGACAACTGTTCCCGCAACGCGGGGAAGCATCGCACTAGACACCATCCCGCCGACGGCGAGCTCGCTTAGCCCCAGACGGGCGGCTTCAACCCGATCCACCTGAACCGCGATGTACGGCTGCGAGACCGCCAGGTTGCTCGCCGCCTCCGCCGTCACGCCAAGTTCTTCGACAGCGGCGAGTACGGCATCCGCTGCCTCGGTCAGGTCGCTGTTGCTGTTCGCGGTGATGTTCACGGCGATGTCGCTGGAGGCGAAACCGGAACCGGCGGCCGCAAGCGACACCTCGCCGACGTCCTCGAGCTCGGCGAGCGCCTCGCGGACCTCGGCCTGCAGGGCCTCCTGATCGGCGTCGGGATCGGTCGTCAGCGAATAGGTCACACCACCGCCACCCCCGAAAGCCGCACGGAGGGAACTGCCCCCCGAACCGATCGACAACTGCACCGTCTCGATCTCGTCGATGGCGCGCAGTGCGTCCTCGACCACCTGGGCCGCCGCATCCTGCGCCTCAAGGCTGGTACCGAGGGGAAGGGTCTGGCTCACCCTGAGGGTGTTCTGGCCGCTGTCGCCGATGAAATTCGTCTTCATGCTCGGAACCATCGCCACAGTGCCGCCCAACACCAGGGCCGCCGCGAGGATCGTGACCGCGGGGCGCTTCAAAGTGAAGTGGATGACCGGGAGGTAGCCCCTCTGCAGCCGGGTCGGAGTGTCGAGTTCGTGGAGGTCGGCGTTCTCCGTGCGGTCGCGGATGGCGCGGCGGGAGGTCGGCGTCGCGTTGGACGGGCTGGTCGCCGGTAGCGCCGGGGTCGTGGATGCGACCTGGAATACGTTGCCCGTGGGGGTTTCGACAAACTCAACCGGCGGGGTGTGCCCTTCGGCGAGCTCAACCGACGGGGATGGGGACGGGGTCGCGACGGGCTCGACCAGCCTCGCGTCCACCTTCTTGCCGAGGAACCAGTACGCCAGCACCGGCACGATCGTGAGCGACACGAACAGCGAAGCGGCCAGCGCGATGGTCACCGTCAATGCGAAGGGACGGAACAGCTCCCCAGTGATATCGCCGACCAGGGCCAGCGGAAGGAACACCGCCACCGTGGTCACCGTCGACGCGGTGATCGCGGCAGCGACCTCCTTGACCGCCGTCTGGATCGCCACCAGCTTGTGCTCGCCGAGACCGATGTGCCGCTTGATATTCTCGATGACGACGATCGAGTCATCGACCACCCGTCCGATGGCGATGGTCAGCGCACCCAGCGTGATGATGTTGAGCGTGTACCCGGCCGCCTGCATGCCGATGAACGTGATGAGAACGGATGCCGGGATCGAGATCGCGGTCACCAGCGTCGAGCGAATCGACAGCAGGAACACCAGGATGACGATGACCGCGAAGATCAGCCCGAGCACGCCCTCGGTGGCCAGTGACTCGATCGACTGCTCGATGAACGGGGCCTGGTCGAAGACGACGGTGAGTTGCGTGCCGTTGCCGAGGGACTCCTCCAGTTCGGGGATCAGGTCCTGCACCAGCCCGGACACGGCAACCGTGTTCCCGGCCGGGGTCTTGGTGACGGCAATCGTCAGCGACGGTTCACCGTTGACTCGGGAGATACCGGTGATCGGGTCGTCTGAGATCTCGACGCTGGCGACATCCGCGATCGTCAACGGCTCGCCATCCGGTCCGGTGACGCCGGACAGCGGGAGGGCGCCGACGGCATCCGCCGACTCGATCCTGGTGCCCGCCTGAACCGTCAGCGTCTGATCGCCCTCGGTGATCGAACCGGCCGGCAGCAGCAGACCGTTCGAGTCGAGCGCGTCATTGATCGCCTGGCTGGTGGCCCCAGCCGCGGCAAGCGCCGCGCGGTCCGGCGTGATGGTCAGGCGCTGCCCGATCGTGCCGAGCAGGCTCGCCTCGCGGACGCCCTCAAGCGCCTGGATGTCGGTCAGCGTCGATGCTTCCAGCTGGGCGGTGAGGTCGCGAATGTCGAGGTTGCTGGTGACGGCGATCTGGATGACCGGCAGGTCGTCGATGCTGCCGGTGATCACCTGCGGGTCGACATCCTCCGGCAGCGTCGACTTGATGCGGTTGATCGCCTGCTGCACCTTCTGCTCCGCGGTGGCCAGGTTGGTGCCGTAGGCGAAGGATGCGGAGATGGTCGACACATTGGTGCGCGATGTCGCCGTGGTTCCCTCCAGCCCGGCCACCCCCTGGATCGCCGTTTCGATCGGGGTGCTGACATCCTCGTTGACCACCTCAGGAGCGGCGCCCGGATAGGCCGTGACGACCACGAGTTGCGGGAAGCTGACCGACGGGATCAGTTCCTGCTTCAGGGACGTGAGCGCAATGCTGCCGAAGACGGCAACGACGATCGTCACCAGGGCGATCAGCGCGCGATTTCGCAGGCTGAAGACGGAGAGGAGATGCACGGCGCTCCCGGGAAGAGGTGGGGTGGGAGTCCTAGTATTTCAGGCCCCCGGTTTAGTGTTGAATGATCTGGTGTCTCCAGCCCTCACCATGACCCGGCGCATCGCGCAACTGTTCGTTGGATTGCTCTGTTACGGGCTCGGAATCGCCCTCATGGTGCGGGCGCAACTCGGCATCGCACCGTGGGACGTCCTGACGCAGGGGTTGCAGCTCAAGACCGGATTGGCTTTCGGCTTCCTGACCATCCTGATCAGCATCGTGGTGCTGTTCCTCTGGATTCCGATCCGCCAGAAGATGGGCATCGGCACTATCGCCAACGCGCTGCTCATCGGTGTTTTCGTGGAGGTCGGGTTCGTCTGGTTCCCGGTCCCCACGAACCTGGTCTGGAGCGTGCTGTCGTTTGCACTCGGATTGGTGTTGGTCGGCTTCGCAACCGGCCTCTACATCGGAGCCCGTTTCGGGCCCGGACCGCGCGACGGCCTGATGACCGGGCTTCACCGGGTGACCGGATGGCCGATCTGGGTGGTGCGCACCGGCATCGAGGTCGCCGTGCTGGTGATCGGCTGGCTGCTCGGTGGCAACGTCGGAGTCGGGACGCTCGCCTTCGCATTGCTCATCGGCCCGCTCGCCGGCTTCTTCATGCCGATATTGCTGGTGCCCGCCGCGGTAACACGAGAAGAACGAGACCCAGCGCCAGAACGATGATGCCGATCACGGCGTTGCCGGAGAGCTGCTCGTTCAGGACGAGGATGCCGAGCAGGGTTGCCGTCAACGGCTCCGCAAGGGTCAGCGTAGAAACGGTGGCGGCACTCAGGCCGATCAGCCCGCGCGCGAACAGCAGGTAAGCGAGAGTCGTGGTCACCAGTCCGAGCCACAGGGCCATGCCGATGCCGCTTCCGGTTGCCAGCCAGCGCAGGTCGGTGACCAGCAGCAGGGGAACGGATGCCGCGGCAGCCCACCCGAAGACACTCCCCATGGCGGCGGTGGGCGTCCACCCCCTCACGAGGAGGCGCTTGCTCGCCAGGGCGTAGACGGCGTAGGAGGCACCTGCGGCAAGCGACGCCGCCAGGCCTTCGACGCTGATCGCATCCGCCCCGCCAATGCCGGTGAGCAGCACCACTCCCACCGTGGCGACGAGGGTGGCGACGAGCCAGACGATTCCCGGAAAGACCCTGGTCACCGCCCACTCCAGCGCGCCGGTCAGGATCGGCGCGGAGCCGAGCGCGACGATCGTGCCGACCGCGACCCCGTTGAGGCTCGTGCCCAGGAAGAAGGCCGGCTGGTAGGCGACCACCCCGGCCGCGCCGAACGCGATGAGGAGCCAGGTGGGAGCGGCCGCTCGACTGTCGCGAACGACGGGGATTTTCGCGCCACCCCGGGCATCCGTCGCCAACACGCCGCTGCCCGCGCGGATCTCCGTCGTTGGCGACAGGGCTGGGGTGACAATCGCGCCCTCGGGGGCGATGGGGATACTGCCGGACGCAGCGCTGGCGGACAGGCCGCCGCGTCGAGCGCTGGCAAACATTGCCCGCGCGAGCCACGCCACGAGCGCAAGTGCGCCACCGCCGATGGCGATACGGGCTGCCCCGACGGAGAGAGCGGATGCGCCATCCGGCCCGAATTCCTGCGCGGTGCCGGTCGTGCCGAAACAGATCGCAGCAAGCAGGACGAAGACGAAGTGGCGCATCCGGCAATCGTTTCACGGACTCGCGGGTATGGCGGCACGCCACAGTGCCTCGGGTTTCGGACTTCCGCCGCGCTGCGTTTTCAGTGGCACGCGGCGCATTCACGGGCGCGATCCACGGAAAACGGCGCGCGGCGGGTCTCAGGCGAGCACCGGGAGCCCGGCGCGCAGCTCCAGCCACGTGGTGATCCCAAGCCGGTCCAGGAAGAACCGGTCGTGGCTGACCACCAGCAGTGCACCCTGGTACGCGTCCAGTGCATCGACCAACTGGTCAACGCTCTGCAGATCGAGGTTGTTGGTCGGCTCATCCAGCAGCAGCAGTTGCGGCGGCACCTCGGAGAGCAGGATGCTGGCGAGCGACACCCGGAAGCGTTCGCCCCCGGACAGCCGGCCGGCCAGCTGGTCGACCCGGTCGCCGCGGATCAGGAACCGCGCCAGCTGCGCCCGCAACGCATTGGGTGGTGCCGACGGCGCTGCTGCTCGCACGTTGTCGAGCACGCTGGAGTCGTCATTCAGCACGTCGAGCCGCTGCGGAAGGTAACCAACGCTGTCGATGCGGAACGGCACCCGCTCACTCGGCGCATCACGCACGATCTCACGGAGCAGCGTGGTCTTGCCAGCGCCGTTGGCGCCGGTGAGCGCCACCCGTTCCGGTCCACGCACCTCGATCGGGTGCGGCGTGGAGGCAAGCTCGAGCATGATACGGCCGGCGGGCACCGCGGTCCCGGGCAGGTTGATACGGATGCGAGCATCTTCGCGTACCCGCAATTCGGCCTCGGCGACCGCGTGCGACGCATCCGCGACCTTCTGCGATTGGATCCCCCGGTACTTGCCGGCGGACACCTGCGCTTCACGTTTGCGCGCGTTCATGATGATTTTCGGTTCGCGCTTGTTCTCGAACGCCTTCTGGCCGAACCGCTCCCGGCTGGCCAGCTTCACCTCGGCTTCGGCGCGCTGCCGCTTCTCCACCCGCAGTTCCTGCTCGGCCGAGCGCAGCATCCGCGCCGCCGCATCCTGCTCGAGGCGCAATTGATCGGTGAATGCGGAAAAGCTCCCACCGAAGATGCGGATGCTGCCCGCCCTCAGTTCGGCGGTGTCATCCATGAGCTCCAGCAGTTCGCGATCGTGGCTGACGACGACGAGCGCACCACGCCAGGTGCGCACCGCCGAGTACAGCAGTTCGCGGGCGCGCCGGTCGAGGTTGTTGGTCGGTTCGTCGAGGAGGGCGATCGGGGCGTCCGCCAGCCGCAGCCTGGCTATGCCGGCCAGGACCGCTTCCCCGCCGGACAGGGTCTGCACCGCACGGTCCAGGTTCGCCTCGGTGGTGAACCCCAGCTCGGACAGCACCGCCTGGGCACGTTCGACGACGCCCCAATCGTTCTGGAGCGCATCGAAGTTCTCCGCAGTGGCATCGCCGGAGTAGATGGCATTCAGCGCTCGCACCTTCCCCTCGATTCCGAGGGCTTCGGCGAGGGTGCTGCCGGTGACCAGCGGAAGATTCTGCGGCAGGTAGGCGACAGCATCCGTTGTCGTCACGGTGCCGGTGGTCGGGGTCAGCTCACCCGCGATGAGCCGCAACAGGGTCGTCTTGCCTGACCCGTTGAGGCCGGTGAGACCGGTGCGGCCAGAGCCGAACGTGGCCGTGATGGCTTCGAGCGCCGTCGAGCCGTTAGGCCACCTCAGGCTGAGGTTGGTGATGACAATGGAAGGGGTGGATGTATGAGCCAAAACGGCCTCCTCGAAACGTCAGGGTGCACTGACGCGGGAGGCCTTCCGCTACGCGTGAAGGTTCGGTCAGCGCCTGGGGTCAGGCGTGGAGGCGGAGATCTTCACTGGCTTGGCACTCTCTCGGAGGTTGCTGTGTCGAGGCCCTGCGATGTGCGGGCCGACGGTCTATGGTGCCAGAGCGGATGGACGGATGCAAGGGCTAGGCGCCGGGGCGCACCAGCCCGGTCTCGTAGGCGAGAACGGCCAGTTGCACTCGGTCGCGCAGCCCGAGCCGGCCGAGTAGGCGCGACACGTAGGTCTTGACGGTGGCCTCGCTGAGGAACAGCTCGCGCCCGATGTCGGAGTTCGACAGCCCGCGCGCCACCAGCCTGGCCACCTCGAGCTCGCGCTCCGGCAGTCCGGACAACTGTGCCGGAAGCACCCCGTCCAGCGGTGCCTTCGAGAAGCGTTCGAGCAGTCGCCGGGTGACCGCTGACGCAAGCAGCGTGTCACCTCGGGCCACCGAGCGCACCGCATGCACCAGGTCGTCCGGCGAGACGTCCTTCAGCAGGAACCCACTCGCCCCCGCTCGAACCGCCTGGTAGACGTACTCGTCCAGGTCGAAAGTGGTCAGGGCAAGCACGCGCGGCCGGGGCTCATCCCCGGCGAGCAGAACCCTGGTCGCCTCGATGCCGTCCATGCGGGGCATCCGGATGTCCATGAGCACGATGTCAGGCGAATTCTCCTTGGCGAGGTTGACGGCTTCCAGGCCATCGCCTGCCTCGGCGACGACGAGCATCCCGGCCCGCTCCAGGATCAGCCGGAAACCGCCGCGCACCAGTTCCTGGTCGTCGGCGACGAGGACCCGGATCTGGGCCGGATCGGTCACGCGGTCACCGCCCACGGGAGTTCGGCGCGCACGGTGAACCCACGGCCGTCGCTCTGCACCGTCTCCAGCCGACCGCCGTAGACGGCCGCCCGCTCCCGCATGCCGATCAGCCCGTGCCCGTCGGTCGACCCGTGCCCGCCGGAGCCGTCATCGCGCACCTCGACCCGCACACTGGTGTCGGTGTAGTCGACGGTGAGGTCGGCGCGCGTGGCACCCGAGTGGCGCCGCGCGTTGGTGAGCGCCTCCTGCACGATGCGGTACGCCGCGAGGTCGAGGCCGGGAGGAAGCGAACGTGGTGTTCCCTGGATGGCGATCGAGACATCCAGCCCGCCGTTTCGCGCGTCATCAGCCAGGGCGGACAAGCCGTCGAGGCCCGGTTGAGGCCGCAGCGGCTCGTCCGTGCTGTCGCGCAGCATGGCGACCACCCGACGCATCTCGCCCAGGGCATCCGCCCCGGTATTGCGGATGTTCGACAGCGCCTTCCGCGCGTATGCCGGGTCATCGTCGACGACCTGCTCGGCCGCGCCGGCCTGCACCACCATGACGCTGACCGCGTGCGCGACAACGTCGTGCAGTTCGCGCGCGATCCGGGACCGCTCATCGGCGATGGCGGTCAGCATCCGCGTGCGGCTCTCCGTCTCGATCTCGACCGCCCGGTGCTGGGCTTCGACAGCGCGTCGTTCCGCCCGGTTCACCAGCAGACCGATCAGCCAGGCGAGCACCACCCCGAACCAGTGGAAGAACACCTCGCCAGGATCCTGCAGTTCGGTGACGCGAAAATCGAAGAACAACAGGCAGGAAGCGGCCGCGAGCGCGCCAATGACGGACTCCCGCCGGTTGCCGTGCCTGGCCACCGAATAGGTGGCAACCACGATGGGAACGAATTGCCCCCAGAACAACACCAGAACGGGCTGGATGCTGAAGGCGATCGGCCAGGTCAACAGGACCACCAGCGCCGTGGCCAGCGGCCAGACCCGACGCAATGCCAGAGTCAGGCACAGAATGATCGCAACAACAGAGCTGGTGACGGGTGAGCCACTACCGGCGACGGATGGCAGCGGCAGCCAGATCTCGATGAGCGCGAGTGCGGTCAGCACGACAGCGAACGACCCGTCGATGACCCAGGCCACCAACGTCCGCTTTCCCAGCATCCGCTGCATCACGGGGCAAGCCTAGTGACGGCAGTGACCGACAGCATCAGCCGCAAGTTGATGCGTTCATCAACCCGGGGCTGATGACGCGCACCCTGGGCGCTCCCTACCGTCATGGCAGGTCGCGATCATCGCGACCCCCACCGAAGGAGTCATGATGATCACTGCCCGTTATGTCCGCACCGTCGCGGCCATCAGCCTGGTGCTCAACGCCGTGCTGAGCGTTGTCTCCATTGCGCTGATGCCCGCGTTCGCCCAGGGCACCGCCGAGAACCTCGCCGCGATCGATGCGGCAGGAACCATGGCCACCATCTCGGCGACAGCCTTCGTGGTAGCCCAACTGCCGTTCATCATCGCGGTGCTCGGCATCTCCCACCTGGCCGGCATCCGCGCGCCCATCATCGCCGTCATCGCCGGGACCGTCGCCGTCATCGGCGGGTTCGGGCACGCGGTCTTCGGCGGAACCCAGCTCGTGCAGCTGGCGATGGCGGCGGACACCGCGAACCACACGGTCTACGCCGGCTTGCTCGACGGTGAGATGCCCCTGCCTCTGATGATCATGATGCTGTGCGGCACGGTCGGCACGGTGCTCGGAATGCTGCTGCTCGGCGTTGCCGTGCTGCGGGCCAAGGTTGGACCGCGCTGGGTGCCGTACGCGATCTGGTTGTGGCTGGTCATCGAGTTCGTGGGCACGAGCATCACCGAGTGGGCCACCCTCGCCTCCGGGCTGCTCTACCTCGGCACCCTGGGTGCCCTCGCCGTGGCGGTCTGGCGCAGCCCGCTGACGGTGTGGGCATCCGCGGCGACGACCGCGGCGGACGCCGCTCGCAAGTCGGAGGCGCTGAGCGCCTAGCTTGCCCACTGCCGCGACGCGGTGTTTTGAGTGGTTCGCGCACGCAGGTGCGGGCGCGGACCACTCAAACGACAGCGCGGCGGCGGATGCTCAAACGACATCGGTCAGGTAGGGCTGCTCCCCGACCGGGAGCTGGGCGAACGATTCCCAGGCCGCGGCAAGGGCGGCGACCGCGCGATCGGTCTCCTCCGGCGCGTAGCTGAACGGGATGCGCAGAAACCGCTCGAACGCCCCATCGATGCCGAATCGCGGCCCCGCCGTGATGAGCAGCCCGTGGCTCCGGGCGGCGATCGTCAACTGGGAGCTGACCGGCAGCCCGATGTTCACCCAGGCGGTCAGGCCGCCGGGCACGTGCGGCACCGACCACTCGGGAAACGCGGATCGCAGCGCCGAGACCAGGTGGTCGCGACCGGTCCGCAATTGGGCTCGACGCTCAGCGAGGATGACGTCGTAGTCGGCCAGCAGCCGCGCGACCATGAGCTGCTCGAGGATCGGCGTGCCGAGGTCGCCAGCCATCCGCGCCCGCACCAGCTTCTGGATGAGAGGCCGCTCGGCCCGGATCCAGCCGACCCGGAGGCCGCCCCACACGGTCTTGCCGACCGATCCGATCGAGATGGCGTCGCCGAGAGCGGCGAATGGCGTGACCGGATGATCGTGGTCGAGGGAGAGCTCCGCCATCGTCTCGTCGGCGATCAGCCGGGTGCCGTGCCGTTCGGCGAGTTCGAGCGCCCGCTGCCGGAGCTCGACCGGCATGCTCTGGCCGGTCGGGTTGTGGAAGTCCGGCATCAGGTAGCCCACCGCCGGACTGGAGCGCTGGATCGCCTGTTCGAGCGCGAGACGGTCCCATCCGTCGTCCACCGAGACGTTCACCGGAACCAGCCGGGCGCCCGCATGGCGCAGGGCCTCGTAGGCGTGCGGGTAGGTGGGCACCTCAACGATGGCGCTGTCGCCCCGGCCGACCAGGGTGCGGGCCAACAGGGCGATGGCGTGCTGCGCGCCGATCGTCACCATGATCTGGTCCGGGTCGGTGGGCAGCCCCCTCAACCGGTAACGTTCGGCGATCGCCTCGCGCAGCACCGGGATTCCCACCGGATCGAAACCGGTGCCGCTCAGGTAGGCGGGCAGGTCTGCGGTTGCCCGCTCGGCGGCATCCACGATCCCGGGCGCTGCCGGCATGGCCGCCTTCGAAAAGTCGAGGTAGTCGCTCAGGCCCGCGTCGATGGACACCGGCGCACGACCGGGGAGGCGGGCGATGCTGCCGGAGCCGCGCACACTGGTGAGGTAGCCGGATTCGCGCAATTCGCTGTACGCCCTTGTCACGGTGGTCCGGCTGATGCCGAGCCCGGCCGCGAGGTCTCGCTCGGCGGGAATGCGGGTGCCCAGTGGGATACGACCGTCCACGATGAGCAGGCGGATGCGGCCGGCGAGAGCCGCGTAGGCGGACGGCCCTTCTCCCCGCCAATCGCTGAGGAGGGCGGCCAGCGCGCGAGCAGACAGTGATGCCATGAGGCCACTTTACGCCGATTGGCCTCTTGATATAAGGCCAATAGTCAAATTGGATATCATCATGCTTCGTCGGATCCCCCAACTGCTCATCGGCCTGTTCCTCTACGGGGTGGCCATCGCCATGATGATTCGCGCCGGCCTCGGCGTCTCGCCGTGGGATGTGCTCTCCCAGGGCGTATCCATCCAGACCGGGCTCGCGTTCGGCCTGGTTACCAACCTCATCGGCCTGGCCGTGCTGCTCCTGTGGATCCCGATCCGCGAGAAGCCGGGCATCGGAACCGTGCTCAACGTGCTGCTGATCGGCCCGAGCGCGGAGGTGGGCCTGTGGCTGATCCCGGCGCAGACAGAACTCTGGGCACAGATTCTGCTCTTCGCTGCAGGCCTGGTACTGCTGGCGATCGCGACCGGCCTCTACATCGGAGCGAGGTTCGGACCCGGCCCCCGGGACGGCCTGATGACGGGCATCCATCGCCGTTACGGCGTTCGCATCTGGGTGGTGCGCACCACCATCGAGGTCGTCGTGCTGGCGGCCGGCTGGATGCTGGGCGGCACGGTGGGGCTGGGCACGGTCGCCTTCGCGCTGTTCATCGGACCGATGGTCAACGTGACGATGCCACTGTTGCGGGCACCGGATGCGCCGCGGACCAGCGAGAGCGTGGCATCCGTCGCTCCGGCGACTCCCTGACGTCAGGGTCGGGTCACACTCCCGTCAGTCGACGGGCGGCAGGAGCAGCCGTGCCAGGGCATCCGTCACCCAGTCCGCGAATTCGGCGTCGGTCCATTCATGCTGGGCGGTGAACGCCAGATAGTTCTGCGGCCCGAGGAGGGTGACCAGGATGTCGCCGGCCCGCGCAGCCGTCAGCCCGGGCTGCAGCAGACCGTGCGCGCCCAGGCTTTCGGTGACCTTCCGGAATTCGCGGGAGCGGTGGCGCTCCGATTCCTCATAGACCTCGGCGACATCAGGATCAGTCCTTGCCGCGACGCGCGCGGTTTCCGCAACGGCTGCTGCTCGCGCATAGATGGGCACGGTCCCCCGGACGAAGTGGGCGATCGCCGTCGCGCCATCGCCCGACTCGAGTGCGTCCCGGAACCAGTCCGAATCCTCGGGCCGAGCGATCGGGGTACCGGTTTCGGACTGACCCATGACGGATACGCCCAGCAGGTCGTTGAGTAACTGCGCTTTGGTGCCGAAGACGAAGTACACGGTCTGCACGGCAACGTCGGCGCGGGCCGCGATCACCACCATGGTGGTGGCGTGATAGCCGCTCGCCGTGAACTCCTCGCGGGCGGCCGAGAGGATGCGTGCACGCGTGCGTCCAGCCCGCTCCTTTCGGCTGAGTTTCGGCTCATTTTCCCCATTGACGCTGCTCTTCACCCTCCTTACACTACTAGTGACAGTCACTAGTGATCATCACTAGTAACACTAAGGAGCCGGACCATGGCTGTTCCCACCCGCGACGTCCGCATCGCTCGAGTCGCATTCGCCCTCGCCGCAACAACACTGCTGGCGGGCGTGTGCCTCATCACGATGTATTCCATCGAGGTCCCCCGCGGCGGACCGTACTACTTCGGGGCGGCCAGCGACACGCTCGATGGCGCGAGCAAGCTGCTCCTGGCGGTGCTCGTCGTTCATCTCAGTCGCAGGCTGCTGAACTCCGCCGTGTCGCGGGCGATCATCGGAGCGCTCGAGGTGCTCACGATCTGCTCGGCGGCCGCATCCTTCCTGCTCGCGGCACAACTGGTGCCGCTGGAGGTGCCGAGCGCCATCGCTGTGACGGTGACAGCGTTCCTCGCCGCCTGGATGGTGTGGCTGAACGGGCGGCTTCTCGCTGACCCCACGTTCCCGCGGCGCCTCGCTCGGTTCGGCCGGCTCATCGGCATCGGCCTGATCGCCGGGTTCCTCCTGGTCGGAGTCAGCCTGTTGCTGCCATGGATGTCGCTGCCGCAGCTGATCGTCGGCGGGATCGGTGTGCTCCTCGGTGGATCCGTGTGGCTGGGCTGGCCGGTCTGGTATCTCCTGGTCGGACGCTGGCTGCGCCCGACGGAGGCGGCCGAAGCAGAGCCTGCCGCGCCGGTCGCAGCAGAGAGTTGGTTGTGAGATGCCCGCCCCCGCCCGGGATGCCCGGTTTGCCGCCCTCAGCTACGCATTGTTTGCGATCACCCTGTTCACCTGCATCTCACTCATCCTGATGTACGGGATCGAGTTGCCTGGGGGCGGTTCCCGCTGGTTCGGGCCGGCGAGCGACATCCTGTCCGGCCTCAGCAATCTGCTTCTGCCATTCCTCATCGCTCACGTTGGTGCGAACGCAGCCACCACCCCGGGAACCAGGGCTTTCAACTGGGTCGTGATCGTCCTGTCGCCCGTCGCGGCGATCTCCTCGTTCCTCCTGGTGACCGACGTGCTGTCATTCGAGGTCGCCACGCCGATCACGGTGGCGGTCATCCTGCTGCAGGCGATCTGGCTGTTCTGGGTGAGCGGGCACTTCCTGGCAGACACCGACTACCCGCGCCGGCTGGCACGTTTCGGCCAGGCGATCGGTATCGGCCTGGTCGCCGGGGTCGTCTTCGTCGGGGCGGCGGTCCTGTTTCCGTGGCTGTCCTGGCCGCAACTCACGCTGGGCGTGATCGGGCTCATCCCCGGCCTGGCCGCCTGGCTGAGCTGGCCATTCTGGTACCTCTGGCTGGGGCGCTGGCTGCAGCCGTCGAAGGTGGATGCCGCGGTGAACGTCGACCGGCTGTGACGGCGCCAGCCACGCGCCGTTTTCGGTGGAACGCGCAGTAATATTCGGGCGCGTTCCATCGAAACGACAGCGTGGCCGGATGACCTACAGGTTGCGCTCGGCGTATGCCTTCATCGCGTCGCGCACGAACGTCGCGCCGTCCACACCGCCGTAGTTGGCGGCGAATCGCTCGTCCGCGACGTACATCTCGCCCAGCCCCACGAAGTACTCCTTCGTCGGGCCGGTCGTTCCGCCGCCCGGGGTGCCCGGGATGCCGCGCAGCCACTCGAAGTGCTGCTGCGCGACGGCCTGGGCCTCGTCGCCGGCTGGGTCGATTCCGGCCTGGGCCGCCGCGATCCACGCCTTGCCGAGGTCTTCGGCACGCTGCTTCCAACCGCGCTTCTCTTCGGCAGACATGGACGTCCACCACTTGTTGCCCTTCGCATAGGCATCCTTGCCCCACCGCTCCTCGACCTCATCCTTGTACTGGGTGTGGTCGAAGCCGTCAAACATTTCTTCTGCCATCAGTTGTTCACCCCCCTCCAATTTCGTGATCGTCGTCTCGACGGCGGCGATTTGCCGGTCAAGCCGTTCCTTCTCCTTGTGCAACCAGTGCAGGTGGCCCAGCAGGGCATCCGCATTCCTGCGTTGCCCCGCGAGCACCTCGCCGATTGCCGGCAGGCCGAGTCCAAGTTCCCGCAACAACAGGATGCGCTGCAACCGGGCGAGAGCGTCTTCGTCGTAGTAGCGGTAACCGTTGCCGCCGATGCGGCTAGGCGCCAGCAGCCCCACGTCGTCGTAGTGACGCAGCGTGCGACTCGTCGTTCCCGACAGGCGCGCAATGTCCTGGATGGACCAGTCCATGCCGTACCCCTTTCCTGCTCGACTACGACGATAAAGGTTGACGCTACGTCAATGTCAAGCGAAATATCTTGCGGGATTCTGAAACGCGATATAGCGTGAACCGGATTAGACGCGATATAGCTTGACTTACGGCGGGAGAGAACATGGCCAGGCAGAAGTGGCTCGTAGACGGCCCCAGGATCATCGACGTACACGAAGTGCGTGCCCTCAAGGTCGGCCTGGTGGCCGGCCGGGTCGACATCGTCGGCCACGACGAACCGGGAGCACGGGTCGAGGTGCACTCCGTCGACGGCAAGCCGATCAAGGTCTCAATCGAAGGCGACGTGCTCGAAGTCGACCATCCGCAACTCAACTGGGAGAACTTCATCGACGTGTTCAAGTACTTCCGCGGGCACGCCAGGGCCGAGGTCAGCATCCTGGTACCCCGCAACGTCGAGTTGAAGCTGGGAGTGGTGTCGGCATCCGCCATCGTCAGCGGGCTGCGGAACGGCGGCAAGATCAGCACCGTCAGCGGTGAGGCGGTCATCGACAACACCGCGGGGGTACTCGACCTGAACGCGGTCAGCGGCGAACTGTCGGTACGCGACCATCAGGGCACCGTGAACGCCCGGACGGTGGGCGGCGACGTGGCGGCAACTGGTGACATCGTCAAGTTCTCGGGCGACACCGTGTCAGGAAACATCATGCTCGACCTGGCCGGCATCCCGGACACGGCCAGGGTGAGCACGGTCTCCGGCGACGTCACCGTGCGGCTCGCCCCCGGCGTGCCGGCCGAGTACAAGATCAACACCGTCTCGGGCAAGGTGCAGCTGGACGACTCCGAGATCACCGGCGTGGTCGGCGGCTACTCCGGCAAGTACGGACAACTCGACGACAGCTGGCTCGAGTTCAGGGCGACCACCGTGAGCGGTGACGTGTCGGTGATGCACGCGGTCGACGAGAGGGTGAAATGAGTCCCGTCTTCGCGCACGGCGACCTGCGACTGTACCTGCTCAGCCTGCTCAGCGAGCGGCCGATGCACGGTTACGAGCTCATCCAGGAGCTGGGTGACCGGTTCGGCGGCACCTACATTCCCAGCGCGGGCACCATCTACCCAAGGCTGGCCAAGCTGCAGGCGGACGGCCTGATCAGCAACGAAGCAGATGGCAGGAAGACGGTGTACTCGATCACGGATGCCGGTCGAGCCGAGCTTAACGCCAGGAAGCCGGAGCTCGACCGGATCGAGACCGACGTAACCGGCAGCGTTCGTCACCTCGCCGATCAGGTGCGCGCGGACGTGAACAACGCGATGCGGTCGTTGCGGGCGGACCTCGCGGCAGCCGCCAGGGAGGCGCAGCAGGATGCTCGCAGCGAGAAGCGGGCCGAGCGCAAGACGGTCGGCGTGCAGGGTCGCCGGGAGCTTCAGGAGGCCGAGCTGGTGGTGAACGAGTTCCGCAACCTCGTGCGGTCGGAGCTGCGGACGCTGGTCGCGACCGACGCGCTCGCTCCGGGGACCGCAGCACGGCTCAAGGAGCAACTCGACGCTGTGAGGGCGGGCTTCGGCGGGCGCTGAGGCGCGCACAGCCACAGCGTGAAAGCAGGAGAAACAGCAACTTCGGCGGGAAAAACTCCCTCAACCGGTGCGGATGTCCGAAAAGGTCTCTCGTTTGGGCAGAGGGCAGGGCAGCGGGATCAGCCGGCGAAGTCGACCGGGAGGTAGACGTCCTGCACCCGGTCGTTCAGCGCGGTGTGATCGTTGCGGGTGAAGACGCCGCAGGCATCCGTTCGGCAGTCGACGCCCTCGCCGGTAGGTGGCGGCACCTCGAGGTAGGCGGTGAAGGTGCCGGTCGCTGCGTCGTCGTAACTGCGGGCACCGAACAGCTTCCAGGCCCAGTCGTCGTTGATCCAGTTGCTGGGCGCGAACTGCACAGTGCCTTCGGCGAACTCCTCGCCGGTCTCCGTCGACGGGACGCCGCCCAGGCACGGTCCCGGCTTGGTCGCCGGATCATCCGGGATCTTGCAGATGGCGACATAGATGCCCTGCCCGGTGTCGAACCCGGTTCCGCTGACCACGATGTGCTGACCCGGTTCGAGGGCGGACGTGTCGAGCGTTCCGCCCGGCTCGGCCGAACGCACGTCGATCGTGCGGGTTCGCCCGTCGTCCCCGATCGCTGTCGCGGTGAGCGGCCAGTCCTCCTCCGTCTCGACGACGGTGGACTGCCCTCCGTCCTGGTGCAGGAGGATCGGGAGGACCACCACGGCGGTCGGCACCAACAGCAGCACGGCAACGGTGCCGACAATCCACGGCCACACCTTGCGCTTCGACTTGCCCACGACTGAAGTGTAGATCGGACGGCGAACGACCCTGTCAACCGGCCGGGGACGCTGATCCGTCGAAGTGTTACCCAACGGAGGACAGAACCATGAGATCTCTTGCACTGGTCGGCGCCGCGCTTCTGGTGATCGGATTGGGCGGATGCTCCGCGCCCGCCGGGGACACTGACGAACCGACCGCACCGAGCGAGTCCGCGACCGCAGAACCGGACGTCACCACCGGCGGTGACCAGTGTGGCGGCCTCACGACAGAGGACCTGGTCGGAATCTTCGGGGTCGACCTACAGGGGCCAGACCCGTCCACCGGCGACAGCGACCAGAACGGCGTGACCTGGACGAGCACCGGCTGCGATTGGGAAGGCGAGGGTGAGCTGGAGATCGACCTCGACATCTCCGAAGCGTCGGACTTCCCGGACGGCAAGATCGCCTGCATCGAGCCGGGCGGCGTCGGCGAGGTGACCCCGGTGGACGGCATCGGCAACCAGGCCTGGTGGAAGTTCGATGACTTCAACGAGGTCGAGGGCGAGCTCCGGGTCTGCACCGACGATCGGCTGGTGGAGTTCGCGGTGGATGCCGAGACCGGTTCCATGTCATCCGACGACTTGAAGGAGAAGGTCGAAAGCGCGGTGCGCATCGTCGTTGGCTGACCCGCGATAGTCTCGGCTCCGTGAGGTTTCGGGTAGCGGTTGGCCGCCGCGAAGTTGCCGCGGTGCTGCTCGGCGGAATGCTGGGTACCGGCATCCGGTTGGCACTCGATGTGCTGATGCCACACAGCAGCGCCGAATTCCCGGTCGGCACCCTTCTGGTGAACACTGCCGGCAGCTTCACGCTGGGGCTGTTGATCTCTGCACTGTGGGGGCGCCCCGGCGTTCCGTACTGGCTGAAGGCGGGCGCGGGTACCGGGCTGCTGGGGGCCTTCACCACCTTCTCCGCCATCATGGTGTCGCTGGTCTCCCAAGCGGCATCCGGCCAGTGGATGCTCGCGGCCGGCTATCTCGTCGCCTCCGTCGTGCTCGGGCTGCTGGCGGCCGGCGTCGGGCTTCGTCTCGGCCGGCGACCGGACGCACCCGACTGGGTGGACGAATGACCGCCGCCGTGGCCGCCGCCATCATCCTCTGCGGCGGCGTGGCCGCCGTCGCCCGGTACCTCGTCGCGGTGTGGTTCTCCGGCGATACCCGGTTCCCGTGGGCCGTGCTGATCGTGAACGCGGTGGGATCGGCACTCGGTGGAGCGGTACTGGGCCTCGGCAGTGGGCTCTCCGACGACATTCAGCTCATCCTGCTCAGCGGAATCGCCGGCGGGCTGACCACCTTCAGCACGTTCAGCGTGGAAACAGTTCAGTTGGTGCTCGACGGGCGAGCCCGGGTCGCCGCGCTCAACGTCGCGTTGAACCTCGGCGCCGGGCTCGCCGTCACGGGGATGGCGTATGCGCTGACTTTCTGGGCCTTCACCGTGAGCTGAATTGAGAGACCTTTTCGGAATACGGCACCGAATGAGGGAGTTTTTCGCGGCTGAAACGCGATTTCTCCCTCATTCCGGCCGGTCGACCGAGGCGCGGCTCTGGGTCTCCAATGCGGCAGCCAACTGCGCGACCAGCTTCTCCTCGAGGGGCAGGATGTCGGCGACCAGGTCCGCGTAGGCGGCGATGGTCTCGGCGGGGTCGTCGTCCTCGGTGGTCGCGCCGGCGACATCCGCCAGCTCCGCCCAGCAGGCTCCGCTCTCCGCCGCGGTCTGACTTGCAGCAGCCAGCTTCAGCCCGGAGACACCCTCCGCCTCGGCCAGGAACTCGGCGTACAGCGGCCTCGTCGCCCCCGCCGCGGTGTGCGCCCAGGTCAGGCATTCGGCCAGCCGCCGAGAACCCACGGCGAGCGCTGACGGGTCGGCGAAGCGCTTCGCCCAGCCCGCCTTGGTGCGAGTATCAGCGAGCTCGTCGGCGAACTTGCGGATGCCGCTGAGCCCCAGGTTCACATCGAAGCTGTTTCCCAGCACCGGGCCGGTCAGGTGGGCGTGGGTGGTGGCGATCGCCGAGCGGATGCCCGCACCACGGTCGATCAGTGCTGCGTCGACCGGAGTCGGCTCGATCGTGGCCAGCGCGAACCGGCCCTTGCGGTGCGCGGCCCAGGCGTCAGCCAGGGTGTCGGCATTGAGGCGGTACGGCTCCGCGGAGCGGTCATCCACCAGGTACTCGTTGCCGTGCTTACCTGCCACCACGATGGCGTACGGGTCGGCGGCCTCTTCAGGGCGAGCGCTGTGCCAGGGCAGCAGCCCGCGGCCGACGGTCAATTGTGCAGCACGGCCAGACGCGAGGGCAGCATCCAGCTTGGCCAGCGCCGGTGCGGGCTTGGATGAGGTTGCCATCGACAGCGTCAAACCGAGGTGCTCGGTGACCGCCTCCAGCCAGGGCTGCGGATGATGCTGCGCCACGATCGTGAGCATCGGGTGCGGCACCTGCTTGTACTCGAAGATGGCGTAGAGGAAGCCGATCCCGCCGCCCAGGCCGCAGGCCATCGCCTCGGAGACGTCGATGCCCGCCTGCGCGAGAAGGTGACGCGCCAGGCCGGACGGGCCGTGGTCATCCGCCCCGAACGCCGGATACCCGGGAGTCAATCCGGCCAGCGCGCGATCAGCTTGTCGGGAGGTCACCTGCCGGTGCGCGGTGGTGTAGCTCTCGCCGGTGCGGGCCATGCGCTCGCGAACCAGCTTCTTGAGGGAGTTGTGCTCAGTCATCTCAGTGCTCTCCTGCGATCAGAACGCGTCGCGCCCGCGCCCTCGACCCGTTCATCGCATCATGAGTGCAACTGTTGACGGTGTCTCTCGCGATGACATGGTGGTCACCTTTGCTTCCACGTCCGGCAAGCCGAGCGGAGTTCGGCGAGCGCGGGTCGCCGACCAAGGAAGTGCGGCCCACGAGGGAGCCTGCGAGGAGTTTATCGCAGAGGTCAGGCGACGGCTACGGGCAGCGCGCGGGCCGGCGCCAGCGTTTCGGCGAGGGATCTGCGGGCGCGGAACAGCTGGGTCTTCACCGTGCCCGGCGATACGCCCAGCTGTTCGGCGATCTCCGCGACAGGCAGGTCGAGGAAGTAGAACAGGATGCACACCTGCCGCTGCCCGAGCGGGAGCGCTCGCACCGCGCCGACCACCTGCGGGTCTGGCAGCCGGGCGTCAGCGGCCGCACAGGCATCCGCCACCTCCACCCGATCGAGGGCCCGGTGTTCGGATTGCTGCCGACGGAAGCGGTCGCGGCTGCGATTCGACGCGACGACGGTGACCCAGGCGGCCAGATTGCGTACCGGCTCGGTGGGCGGATGCTCGAGGTAGCGCACGATCGCGTCCTGCACCGAATCGGCCGCACCCTCGCGGTCTCCGGTGATGAGGCGCACAGCGGCCACCACGGCCGGGTACTCCTCGCTGACGAACGCCTCAAGCTGGCTGCCCACCACCCCACAGTGGGCGATCGGGGCCGCCGGTACATCCGTAACCGTTACGGAATAGTGGCGTGCACGCGGCCGACCGGTTGTGCCACTCTGGAACCGTTGAGGGAGCCGGATGCCGTGAGCACCAACCGTGAGGCAAGTCTCGACCGCCTGCGGGGCGCGGTGGAGCGCGGTCGGCGCGGCGAGTCGAGCGTTGTGCTGGTGCATGGGGGCATAGGTGTCGGCAAGTCCTGGCTGCTCGGCCGGCTCATCGACGAAGTAGCTCCCGAATCATCGCTGCGGCTGCTGCGCTGCACCGGTCACCCCGCCGAGTCCGACCTTCCGTACGCGGGTTTGCACCAGCTGGTGTCGCCCCTGCTGCACCGCCTTCCCGAACTGCCGCAATTGCATGCGGATGCGATCTCGGCCGCCCTCGCGCTCGGCTCATCAAAGACCCTCGACCGCCTGGCCGTCTCCGTCGGCCTGCTCGGGCTGCTCACACTGGAGGCCGAGCAGCGCACGGTGCTCGTCGTCGTCGACGATGTGCATTGGCTGGACAACTCCACCACCCGGGCGTTGACGTTCGCCGCCCGACGGCTGGACGCCGACGCCGTGGCCATGGTGTTCAGTTCTCGCAGTGGTGCCGGTGACATCGGCTGGGCGGCCGGATTCGACCGGATCGAGCTGGGCCCTCTCGACACCGCGACCAGCCGTGCCCTCCTGCGGCAGGCGCACCCGGAACTCAGTGCTGCGGTGACCGCGCGGGTGCTGAACGAGGCAGACGGCCTGCCACTCGCCCTGCTTCAGATCCCCGCCGACCTCACCGCGGAGCAGCGTGCCGGGAGCGCAGCGCTCCCCACAGTTCTTCCGCCCGGTACCGCCCTCGACGAGTTCTACCGCGGCCGGCTGTCCTCCTTGGGAGGCGATGGTCGTCGAGCCCTCGCGCTGGCCAGCCTGGACGACCTGACCATCGATCAGTTGGGAGCCGCCCTGGCCGGCGTCGGGCTGACCCTGGCAACACTGGAAACCGCTGAAACTTCCGGCTTGATCCGGTTGGCACCCGACGGCTACGGATTCCCGCATCCGACGGTGCGCTCCGCCGCCCAGCGCGCTGCCAGTTTCGCCGAGTTGCAACGCGCTCACGCGGCGATTGTGGACGCCCTTCCCGCCACGTCCACGCGGGCGGCCTGGCATCTGGAGGCGCTCGCCTCCGGAACGAATGCAGCAACAGCGGATGCCCTGGGTCGCGCCGCTCTGGACGCCTGGGGTCGCTCTGCCTACGAAGAGGCCGGCCGGGCCTGGAGCGCATCCGCCGTCCGCTGCCCGGATCCCGCGGTCGCGCACCAGCGTCGGGGCCGCGCTGTAGATGCCTATTTGCGGCTGGGCTCCTTCGCCCCGCTCGCCGAGCTGCTGCCGAAGCTCCAGGCGAACGCGGCCGATGCGGCGGAGAAGGCTCAGTGGCAGGCGGTGCACCTGGTCGCCGGACTGTTCTCTGGTGCGGAGCCGCCGCCCTACGCCGAGGTGCGCGACCTGGCGCAGTCGATTGCCGAGGCTGCGCCGGAGGCGGCTTCGCGGCTGCTCAGCACCTACGCGCTCATCCTCATCTTCGATGGGGAAACCCGCCTGGCGTGTGCGGTGGTCGACGAACTGCGGGCCATGCTGCCCGACCACCAGTTCTCACTCGCCGACCGGTTGGTGCACGACGATGCCGAGATGCTGGCCGGCCGGCCCGGTGCTGGGGCATTCCTGCGGTCGGACTGGCCGGAGCGCCTGAGCGACGCCGAACTGTGCGACCCGTCGATTCCGGTCGCGTCTCCGCTCGTTCACCTCGCCTGGATGGGAGACGCCGTTCGGGCCGGCGCGACCATCGACCGTCAATACGAGGCGCTCCAGGCCGGCGGCGGCGTCAGCCTGATCGACCTCTGCCTCGCCCAGCGCGCCGTCATCGCCCAGCTGACCGGCAACTGGGATGAGGCGCACGCGGCCTTCTCCGGAGCCGGAGACCTCTCCCGGGCATCCGATTTCGCCGCCCCGATGCCGCACATCCGCCTGCGTCACGCCTACCTCCTGGCGGCACGCGGCGATGAGACGCAGGTTCGGGAGATCGTGGCTGAAATGGCGGCGCTGGCCGGATCGGACCGCCCGATCCACCGCCACCTCAGCGGATGCGTTCTCGGCCTGCTCGCGCTCACCCTGGGCAGGCATGAGGAAGCTGTCGGCCACCTGCAGGATGCGGGCGCCCTGGAACACCGCATGGGCATCCGGGAGCCGGGGTTCGACTCCCGGTTCGGCGACCTCTTCGAGTCGGCCTGGCGGATGGGAACGCAGGAACAGTTGCAGACGGAGCTCGATGACTTCGAGGAGCGCGCGCGCACGGCGTCCCGGCACAGCGCGTCGGCGGTCGCGCTGCGTTGCCGGGCCATGGTCGCTCCGCCGGAGCAATTGGACGCCGCCTTCGCGGAGGCGCTCGCGATGCACGACCGGGTGCCGTACAAGTTCGAGATCGCCCGCACCCACCTGGCCTGGGGGCGGCGCCTGCGGCGGGAGCGACGCAAAGCGGATGCCCGCGCGCCGCTTCACCAGGCACTCACGGCTTTCCAGGCACTCGGTGCCCGGCCCTGGGTATCCGCCGTGCTGGAGGAGCTGGCGGCGTGCGGCGAACGCCACACCGCTGCCGCCTCCGGTGCGCTCAGCACACTGACGCCCCGCGAACTCGCGGTCGCGATGGCCGTGGCGGGTGGCGCCAGCAACACGGAGGCGGCCGCCCGCCTCTTCGTGTCGCGGCGCACCGTCGAACACCACCTCGGGTCGGTCTTCCGCAAGCTGGGCGTGCGCAACCGGGCGCAGCTCGCGGAGCGCATCGCCGAGTAGCTGTCAACCGGCTGTGCTGTCAACCGAGACCCGGGCGTTCCGCGTCGTACGGGTATGAGCGTGGCCGTGCAGCAGAAGACCCAGGTAGACCTGGACCACTTCGTCACGCACGAGTACCCGAAGGTGGTTGCCGCGGTTGGCCTGATCACCGGTAACCGCCAGGATGCCGCCGACGCGGTTCAGGATGCCTTGGTCGGGTTCCTCGCGAAGCCTCCGCAGCATCCGGTCACCAACGTCTCCGCCTGGATCACCGTCGTCGCCAGCAACCGGGTGCGGGACCAGTACCGGCGCAAAGACGCCGAGCAGCGCGCGCTCGCAAAGGTGGGTATCGATCCGGAGGCGATGGCGGATGCCCGGCACATGCTCGACGTGGACGTCATGAAGGCGCTCGGCGAGCTGCCGCTGCAGCAGCGCCAGGTGTGCACCCTGCACTACCTGATGGACCAGTCCGTCGACACCATCGCCGAGGGACTCGGGGTGACCCCCGGAACCGTCAAGACCCAGCTGCACCGGGCGCGCAAGGCGCTCGCAGCACGGCTGAGGAGGGAGGATCACCATGGCTGAGATCGACACCGCTGACATCGACATCGATGAGCTGCTGAGCACCGCGCTGAAGCGCGTCGCCGAACCCGGTGACCCGACCGGTGTCGCCGATGCCATCCGTTCGCGGATGGACGCCGGTGACACCGGAACCCCCGTCGATGGGCCGCTCCTGCCGCGCTCCAGCGGCTGGATGCCGTGGGTGGGCACGGGGCTCGCGGTGGCGATCCTCGGTGGCGCTGTCGGAGCATCCGGCCTCTTCGGTGCAGGCTTGTTCGCCAGCCCTGCCACTGCCTCGACCTCAGCGGCGATTGCCGCTGGCCAGTCCGTTTCGGGCGGGCTCTGCCCGGGCGACACCGGGGCCGCGACGTTCGGGGGCGGCGAACGGGTGCTGGCCGTCAAGCGAAGCGACGACTCCGGCTGGGTTGCCGTGCGGCACCCGGCGAGCACCGCCGGCCTGGTCTGGTTGCCGACCGCCGTGGTGGTTGTCGACCACGGCCAGGCGGCCATCGACTCCCTCCCGGTCGGCGGATGCCTCATCCCGGTCGTCTCCGCAGGGGAGGAAAACCCCGCTCCCGCACCAGCACCGGAGCCGGCTCCGCAGCCCGAACCCGGGCCAGGCCCGGCGCCCGCGCCGGTGCCACTGCCCGAGCCGCCGGCCGGAGACAGCCAGGCCCCGGCCATCATCCAGGCCTGGGCAACCCCGACCTCGGTGTACAGCACGGAGTCGACGACGATCCATGTCACGGCATCCGATAACGTCGCCGTCTCTGCCGTGAACGCGACCTGGACGGGGCCGGACTCCGGATCGGCCGCGCTCACCAAGGTGGGCTCGGAGTGGCGATTGGTCTACACCTTCCCCGCCTCAGCACCATCCGGCACCGTCACCTTCACCCTGACGGCCAGGGATGCCGCCGGCAACGCCAGCCCCTCGCAAACCGTCCCCGTCACCGGAATCTTCTTCGGCTAATCCACTTCGGCTAAGGAGCCTTCTCATGTCACGTCCCCGCACCATTGCCCTTCTCGCCGTCGTCGCGCTGCTCGCCCTCACCGGGTGCAGCACACCGGAACCCACCTTCGACCCGGAGTCGGTCGCCGAGGTTCCGGTTGACGTTCCGGCCGATGGCGAGCCGGCCGAGGAGTCGGAGTCCATCGACGTCTGTGCCGCCCTGGCCGGTATCGACCTCGTCGCGCTGATGGGCGAGGAGGTGGGCGCGGCGACCGGCGGAGGCGGGGCCTGCCAGGTCAAGGCGACCTCCGGGATGTCCGCTGCAGCCCTCCACGTTCAGGTCAATGAGGATGGCACCCGTACCTACGAGAACCAGAAGGCCCTGTTGACCGTGACGGAGGAGCTGAGCTCCCCCGGTGACGAGGCGTTCTTCGGCGACACCGCGCTGGCCAAGGGCCTCGACATCCTCGCGGACGGGCACCACCTTTCCGTGCGCATCCACCGCCAGACTTCCCCGATCACCGGGGCCGAGCTCGTCGCGGTTGCCGAAACCGTGCTCACCAACCTCGGGTGGTGATCGTATGCGAGCGAACACTTTCAGCGGCAGGCGGGCGATAGCCCGCATCGCCGCTGTACTCGGCATCCTCGCGCTGGGCGTGGGGGCAGGGTTCGCCGGCAGCCGGCTTGCTGCTCCGGTAGAGAGTGTGGCAGCGCCGATCGCGACGGAGATTCTCCCGGTTATCGCTCCAGTGAGCCGCGCGGCCGACGCAGCACCGGAGGACAGCGACGGCGACCCCGACACCTTCGATGTCAGCCCCGCGATCGGGCACGCCGATGTGCCACCGGGTGACGCAGCCCGGGACGAGGTCGCTGCGGCGGCCCTGGCGCTCGGCACAGTCGACGATCCGGCAACGGTCTACGACCTCCCGGTGCTGGGTGGGGAGGGCGATCCCTGTGCGAGCGAAGCCGACGCGCCTGCTGACTGCCCTGACGGCATCCGCGGGGCCATCTTCAGTCTCACCGGGGCGTCGCTGGCGATCTTCCCCGTGTTCAATCCGCAACTTCCCAGCGCAGGCAACCTGGGTGTGGTGTGTCCGGCAAGCGAGCCGGCGATCGACCCGGCGACCCGTGACCGGATGCGGTTCGGTGTCGGATCCACCGCACCGGCTGCATCCATGACCGTCGTCTATCACCCGATCGGGCAGCCGGATGCCGCGCGAGAGTTGACGACGGAAACCTCCGCGGACGAGCGAGCAGCCTGGGAGCGGGTCTCCGGAAGCATCCGGCCGCTCATCTCCCACTGCTTCACCCTCGACGAGCTCGACCCGGGCCTCCGCTACCAGGTGACCGTCACGGCAGAGGGCGATGCGGGCGCCACCGATACCGAGACTCGTTACTTCGGCCTCGAGCAGGAACTCACCCGACCTCCCGTCCGCGTCGTGCCCCTGCTGCAGAACCTGGTGTTCCTCTCGGTGCCGCACCGCGACCGCCAATCCGTCAGCGTCAAGGCACTCTCCTTCGACGACGAAGGCGGGCCGACCGAGTGCGGCGAAGAGGAGGAGACGGGGCTGTACAACCTGAAGCCGCTCACCGAGCCGAGCACCGTCAGCATCGACATCGAGCACCTGGAGCGCAACGGCTACCAGTCCGCCTTCACCAAGCGCACCGGGCAGGCGTTCTTCCTCGAAGAGGGATCGACCACCATGCTCTGCCTGTTCGTCTACGACACCGACCGCCCGAGCTGGTCGTGGGACACCGCGGAGTACCGCTACTCGGTGGTGGTGCAGCCTCCGGATGTCACGGTGCCTTCCGTCACGCTGACCGACATCAGCCTGCACTCCTCCCTCCACACCGACGGTGACCTGTACATCCGCGGGTGGGACCGCAGCCGGTCGAATTGCAGCGGCCGCGGGTTCACCTTCGCATCCGTGGAGGCGTTCTTCGGCCCTGGCGACTTCGAACAGCCGATCTGCCAGTGGGGGCACCTCAGCGGCGGCAACGGCGTGCGTACGGGGGACGTGATCCTGCAGGCCACGGTCGGCGAAAACAAGAACAACGTGCTGCTGCCGCTGTCGTCCATAGCCTGCACCGGAGTCTGCGACCTGCCGGCGAGCGCGACCTACCAGCTGCTGTTGCCGACCGTGCGGGACGCATCCGGCCTCTGCGGCTCCAGTTTCGGGGACTGCGAACCCCCGACGTCCGAGGTGGCGGCCGGAACCGCAACGTTCCGCGTCGACTGGCATCAGGGATTCCAGAACGGACAGTCGGAGTGGGCGGTCGGCGAGATCGCCGAGAGCACCCCGGAAACCGTGGTCGCCGACCGGGCGCAGCTGAACACTCGCAAGATCCTGAAAGAGGTGAGCGACGCATCCGGGTTCCATCTGGAATTCGACCTCGAGGTGGACCGGCCGGTTCGCTTCAGCGCAACGCTCAGCGGTGACTGCATCCTTCCCGGCACGGTGACCGAGGTGACGGGCGAGTACGACTCGGGCACCCAGCGGGTGCGCTTCGCCAATGTCTGCCACGGCACCGACTACCGGGCGAGTGTGCAGCTGTTCGATGGCGACGCCGTGACCTCGTACGGTGACGGCTCCCCCGATGGCCACTGGGGCGTCGGCGTGATCCGCACCACTCCGATCGAGAAGCTCCTGAACTTCGGGTACCGGGTCACCGACTCGGATCCTGGACGCAACACCTCGCTCCTGAACCCACTCGAGTTGAGCGTCAACGGCGAACGGATCAACCTCGGCGTCAGGGAGACGGGCGACTGCTTCTACGGCGACACCCTGGCCGACTTCGACACGGACAAGACCGCCGAACTGGCAGAGCTGGTCACGGTCACCGTCTCGGTGGGAATGGCCAACGGCAACGGCTCGCCGGAGTCTGACCTGTATCCGGTGTGCACGGATGCGGATGCCGGTGAGCAGTACACCTTCCAGACCACCATTCCGGTGGCCGACCTGAACACCGTCGGGGTGCGGATCGCGTCGCCAGACGATGCCCCGTTCGAGTTCATCCTGTCGATCACGGAGCGGCCCCGGTGATGCAGGTGGGCCTCGACAAGCTCGGCTGGTCACTTCGACAGGCTCAGTACAACGCTCGACAAGCTCGACCCGCCTCAGGGCTCGGCCCGCGTAACGGTTAGAGGTTGCTGAGCTGCGCGACGACCTGGCGGGCGATCATACGGCCGGACCGATTCGCACCGATCGTCGATGCCTGCGGGCCGTAGCCGGCGAAGAAGATGCGGGGATCCTTCCACGACGCCCCCTGCCCGACGCTGACCCCGCCCTCGCGCTCGCGCAGCTTGAGCGGTGCCAGATGACGTAGCTCCGGCCGGAATCCGGTAGCCCAGATGATGGCGTCGGCGCGCTGGAAGCTGCCGTCCTCGAGGCGCACGCCATCCGCTTCGATCGCGGTGAACATCGGTCCAGGCACCAGCAGGCCCCGCTCGATGCCCGACTGGATGCGCCGGGTGCGCGGCACCCCGGTGCCGCTCACGATGCTGGGAAGGGCTCGGCCGGAGCGCGCGGCCTCATCCTGGGCGGCCACCGCGCGGCGGCCGTCCTCCAGGTTCAGTTCGCCCTCATCGAGGAATTCGACCGGGCGACGGCTCACCCAGGTGGTGCTGCCGGCAAGATGCTCCAACTCGAGCAGGAAACCGATGGCGGATGTGCCACCGCCCACCACGACGACATCCTGGCCGGCGAACTCATCCGCGCTGGCATAGTCGGTCGTGTGCACGTGCCGGCCCGCGAACGTGTTCATTCCCGGGTACCAGGGGATGAACGGGGAGCCCCAGGTGCCGGTCGCGTTCACCACCACCTGGGTGGCGACCTCGCCGTCACCGTACTCATCGGAGTATTCGACAATCAGGTCGAGCCCGCGGTCGAAGACCGAGCGAACCCGGGCCGGGCGGTGCACCTGCAGATTATAGTGCTCCTCGAATTGGCGGTAATAGTCGGCGACAACGTCTTTTGCCGGCTTCGACCGATCCGCATTCTCGAACGAGAGGCCAAGGTCGTCCAGCCCGGGAAGGTCATTGATGCGGTGGGCGCTCCCGATCTTCAAGGCCTCCCAGCGCAACTGCCAGGCACCACCGGTGGACGGCCCGCGGTCGAAGACGATGAACTCGTCGCCGGGCGTCAACCCCAGGCGCTGCAGGTAGTAGGAGACGGAGAGTCCGGCCTGGCCTGCACCGATCACCACGACGGATGTTCTGGCAGGCTCGGAGGTCACCCCAACACGTTACCGGGGAACGCTGGGAGAGGCACACCTTCAGCACATGGCCGACCTCCCGAATTGTGCCCTCATGCTAAAGTAAGAAGTTAGATTTGAAGGAACCTTGTTGGTCAACCCCGGACCCGCGGATGCGGCAACCGGGCAGGAATCGTAAGGGGGTCAAGCCATGGGGCGCGGCCGTCAAAAAGCAAAGCACACGAAGGTGGCTCGGGAGCTGAAGTACTTCAGCCCGGACACCAACTACAACGCGCTCGAGCGCGAGCTGACCAGCAGCGAGCCGGGGGCGGCCTTCACCGACCCGAAGCTCGAAGAAGATCTCGAGAAGTGGCCGGAGTTCGCCGCCGACGGCGACACTCGCACCGCGTGACGCGGTGCGAGTGCGTGAACCGCTGCGCCTGATCAGGCCCGTCGCGCGGTGAACAACAGGTACTCCCAATCCATTTCGGAACCTGGGCCGAGGTAGCGCTCCGCCAGGGCTGAGAGGTCGTGGTCGAGCCCGGTCACTTTCTCCGGGTCGCCTGCGATCCCCCGGTACGCCGCGATGGTCGGGCCGTAGTTCGCCTTGAAGTAGTCGAGGAACGCATCCGGGCTGGCGAAGTGATCGACCACGAGATTCCGTCGCTCCGCGACGATGTCGGTGACGCGATCGCCGAACAGTTCACGTACGTGCTTCTCGTCGCCCCACAGCGGCGGAGGCTGAGCCCCCGTCGGCGCCGGTGCAACGTAGGGCTTCATCGCCCGGAACATCTGGCCGATGAAGCCTTCGGGTGTCCAGCTGATGAGCCCGATCGTTCCGCCTGGGCGGACAACACGGACGAGTTCGTTCGCGCTTGCCTGGTGGTGCGGCGCGAACATCACTCCGACGCACGACAGCACAGCGTCGAACTCTCCGTCGGCGAACGGCAGGGCCTCCGCGTCAGCCTCGATCCAGTCCAGTCGCGCACCTTGTTCGGCGGCGTGCCGGCGACCTGTCTCCAACAGCGCGGGGGTGAGGTCGCTGGCCACGACGCGGGCTCCAACGAGCGCGGCGGGGATCGCCACATTGCCGGCGCCCGCTGCGACGTCGAGAACCCGGTCCCCTGGGCGGATGCGGGAAGCGTCGACCAGGGTTCTGCCCAGTTCCGGAATGATCTCGGTTGCGACCGCGGGGTAGTCTCCGAGCGTCCACACCGCACGGTGCTTCGCCTTGAGCTCTCGGTCGGTTTGGTCAATGACTTGCTGGTTCATGCCAATCTCCTTGTGGTGTGTGGTGGTACACCCAGTGTCAGATCGCCGTTATCGCCAATCCAGTCTCACATGTGAAGCGGATGCGGTACACGATGTGTACTAGTCACCGTGCGCATCAGGGTGTGTACTTGTCGATGTCATGCGATGACTCTCGGAGGCAACGATGTCTACCTACGGCCAGTTCTGCCCGGTTGCCAAGGCGATGGACCTATTGGACGAGCGCTGGACCCTCCTCGTGGTGCGCGAGCTGGTTGCCGGCAGCACCCACTTCAACGACTTGCGTCGCGGTCTCCCCAAAATGTCGCCGGCTCTCCTCTCCAAACGACTGCGAACCCTGGAACGTGGTGGCGTCATCCGCCGTAGGGAGCGCTCGGGGCGCATCTCCTACGAGCTCACCGAGAGTGGACATGAGCTCAAGGTCGCGATTGAGGCACTCGGCGTGTGGGGCATGCGGTGGATCTCGGAACTCGGTGAGGAGGAACTCGACCCGCACCTGCTGATGTGGGACATGCGCCGCAGGGTCCCCGTCGATGCCTGGCCGCGCACCCGCACGATTCTGCACTTCACCTTCGACGACATGCCCGCGCGTGAAGCACGTTGGTGGATCGTCGTCGCCGACGGTCACGCCGACGTCTGTGATTTCGACCCCGGCTTCGATGTGACCGCGACAATTTCGACGAGCCTGCGCACCATGACCAGAATCTGGCGAGGGGACATCTCCTGGGCCGAAGCGTTCAAGACCGGCAGCATGGTCATCACCGGCTCAGCCGGCGTTGCCCAGGCGGTGCCGGCATGGCTGGGCCACAGCGCGTGGGCGGATGTCCCGCGTCCAGTACGAGTAGCCGAGCAACCGCAGCCGGCGTAACTTCCTAGGCGAACGACCCGGCCAGGCGCACGGCGCCGCCGTTGACACCCTTGGCGCCCTGCTCGAAGCCGGCCAGGTCGTTGGCGTGGGTCGACACTTCGCCAGCGACCCAGGACCGCACCCCCTGGGTGCCCAGGAATTCGATGACGGATGCCGCGGCATCCGCCTTCACGACGGCGAACATGCCCACCCCGAGGTTCCAGGTTCCCTCGGTGTCTTCCAGCGTCAGCCCACCCAGTTCGGCGAGCGCCCGGAACACCGGCTGCGGCGACCAGGAGCCGCGCTGCACCTCGACCCAGGATCCGACCGGCAGCACGCGGGCCAGGTTCGCCGCGATGCCACCGCCAGTGACATGGCTGAGCGCGTGCACGACTCCAGGATGAGCCTCGAACAACCGCAGCAGCGGTGTCGTGTACAGGCGGGTCGGCTCCAGCAGTACCTCGCCGATGACGCCGCCGAGGTCATCCGAGTGCTCGGTGAAGCCGAGGTCCCGCCCGGCGAGGATGTGCCGCACCAGGGAGAATCCGTTGCTGTGCAGCCCGGAGGACTCCAATGCCACGACCACGTCACCGTGCTCCACCCGGTGAGGGCCGAGCAGGGCATCCGCCTCCACAGCGCCGACCGCGGCGCCGGCGACGTCATAGTCGTCCGGCCCGAGGAGCCCGGGGTGTTCGGCCGTCTCGCCGCCCACGAGCGCGGTGCCCGTCTCAGAGCAGGCCCGGGCTATGCCGGCAACGATGTCGGCGATCCGTGCGGGGACGACCTTCCCGCAGGCGATGTAGTCGGTCATGAACATCGGCTTCGCACCGACCACGATGATGTCGTCGACCACCATGCCGACCAGGTCCTGGCCGATGGTGTCGTGCTTGTCCAGGGACTGGGCGATCGCCACCTTGGTGCCGACCCCATCCGTCGACGTCGCCAGCAGGGGCTGCCGGAAGGAGGTCAGGAACGAGACGTCGAACATCCCGGCGAACCCGCCCACCCCACCGAAAACCTGCGGGCCATGCGTCTTCGCCACGGCCGCCTTCATCATTTCGACGGCGAGGTCGCCGGCAGCAGTGTCGACGCCCGAGGCGGCGTAAGCATCGGCCATGAGTGTGATCCTGTTCGTCAGCGTCCCGGGCTCGCTGGGCGTACCTCGGGGGTTCGGCGGCATGAAAGACTGTTAGCACCATCAACTCTACGGTCTGGAGTCTGCACCGAATGTGCGGCATTGTGGGCATCGTCTCGTCTGAACCTGCCAACCAATTGATCTACGACAGCCTTCTGCTGTTGCAGCATCGCGGGCAGGATTCCACCGGTATCGCCACAGCGGATGGCCACAGCTTCCACCTGCACAAGGCCAAGGGCCAGGTGCGTGAGGCGTTCAGAACCCGCGACATGCGTGCGCTACCCGGCACCATGGGCCTGGGCCACGTGCGCTATGCGACCAAAGGCGCAGCCGAGAACGAGGGCGAGGCGCAGCCGTTCTACGTGAACGCGCCCTACGGCATCGTGCTGGTGCACAACGGCAACCTCACCAACACGCGGGAGCTCAGCGAGGAACTGTTCCACGTCGACCGCCGCCACCTGAACACCACCTCCGACACCGAGCTGCTCGTCAACGTGCTGGCGCATGAGCTGCAGGAGAAAGTGTCGGGAACCGACCTCGATCCCGACCAGGTCTTCGCCGCCGTCGAGCGCGTGCATGAGCGGGTGGAGGGCTCCTACGCCGCCATCGCCCTCATCGCCGGGCACGGTTTACTCGCCTTCCGTGACCCGTTCGGCATCCGCCCCCTGGTACTCGGCCGCCGCGCAACCGGACTGGTCGGAACCGAGTGGGTCGTCGCATCCGAGTCCCTGGTGCTGGAGAGTGGCGGGTACGAGGTCGTTCGCGACATCGCCCCTGGCGAGGCCGTGTTCATCGCGATCGACGGCGAAATGACGTCCAGGCAGTGCGCACGCAACCCCCGCCTGGTGCCGTGCTCCTTCGAATACGTCTACCTGGCCAGGCCAGACTCGATCATGAACGGCATCTCGGTTTACGAAGCGCGGCTGCGCCTCGGCAACCGGCTGGCCGACACGATCTCGCGCCACGCCCCGCTCGGCGACATCGATGTCGTCATGCCGATCCCCGACTCGAGCAGGCCGGCCGCCATGCAGGTCGCGCAGAAGCTCGGCATCGAGTACCGCGAGGGGTTCTACAAGAACCGCTACGTAGGCCGCACCTTCATCATGCCCGGGCAGGCGGAGCGCAAGCGCTCGGTCAAGCAGAAGCTGAACGCGATGGGCAGCGAGTTCCGCGGCAAGAACATCCTCATCGTCGACGACTCCATCGTGCGCGGCACGACGTCGAAGGAAATCATCGAGATGGCGCGGCAGGCCGGCGCCAACAAAGTCACCTTCACCTCAGCCGCACCACCGGTGCGTTTCCCCCACGTGTACGGCATCAACATGCCGACCCGGCAGGAGCTGGTGGCGCACGGACGGAAGATCCCCGAGATCAACGCCGAACTGGGCGCCGACCACCTGATCTTCCAGGAGGTCGCCGACATGGAGGCCGCCATCATCGAGGGCTCATCCGTGGAGTCGCTCGAGATGAGCTGCTTCACCGGCGACTACGTGACCGGAACAGTCACCCCCGAGTACCTCGACTGGGTCGAGCGCACGCAACTGAGCTGATCGGGCTTCCGCCCGCGCGGGGCAGAAAGGCTAGCCCTTGGGGTTGTCGGGGTCGCCGGCGCGAGGCTGAAGCGGCTCGGCGAGCGGCTCTGCGTCGAGCTGCACCGGCTGCGGGGCGACCGGCTCGGGCTCAACCACGTTCTCACGCTCCACCGAGACACCGGTCGCCCGACGGCGGGAGCGACGGTCGAGGATCAGCCCGACGGCGGCGCCCAAGACCACCCCGGCGGGGATCCCGTAGAGCATGAAGTAACCGAGCAGCGCACCGAACCCGACCTGCGGGTCGACCGGCCGGATGGCGGTGAGGATGAACGTGACGACGGCACCGAGCCCGCCGCCGACCACCATGAACATCGACAGCTTCGGCGCCCGCCGGATGGTGGCGTGGGCGGCAGGCTCAGGCGTTTCGCTCATACTCCCATTGTCGCCGATCCGGTCAGTCATCGCTGACGCCGGATGCCTGCGCTTCCCGCTCCCACACGATCGGCAGGTGGGCACTGAAGTCTGCGCGCTGTCCGGAGGCCGACAGGCGACCGGATGCGAGAGCATCCGCCCACGCCAGTGAGCCGGTGGCAAGGGCGAGCCAGGTGTCGGCATCCAGCTCCACCACATTCGGTGGCGTGCCGCGGGTGTGGTTCGGGCCATCGATGCACTGCACGGCGCCGTGCGGCGGCACCCTCACCTCGACCGTATTTCCCGGTGCTTCGGCGGCAAGCAGTTGGAGCAGGTAGCGCACTGCCGTCGCCACCACGGTGCGGTCATCCGAGCCGCCGAGCGCCTGGCGAACAGCGGCCTCCCCGACGAGCGCGACAATCTTCGCTTTGGCCATGCCTCAACGCTAACAACCTCAGGGCGCCGCGGCACCCCTTGGCAGCGAGTAGTGCACCAGCACCTCGGTCTCGCCACTGCCCGGATCCGGCTCTGACCGGGAAACCTCGGTGAAACCGAGCCGGGCGATCATCCGCCTCGATGCCTCGTTGGGCTCATCGATCCTCGCGGTCACACGCTCCAGCCCGAACTCGCCGAACGCCAGGTCCAGCATCGCCCGCGCCGCCTCGGTTGCGAGGCCCTGGCCCTGGTGACTCCGGGCGATCACGTAGCCGAGCTCGCCGATACGCTGCGTGTCGTCCTCGCGCTTCAGAAGCACCTCGCCGATGACTCGGTCCTGGGGGGCATAGACGATCGCGAGGATGAGCCAGTCCCCCTCCGCCGCCGCCGTGCCCTTGTCGAGCCGCATCAAGAGTGCGGCGCGGGTCTCCACCCGGTTGCGCACCGGCCAGGGGATGTACCTGGTGACCTCCGGGTCGGAGTGGAACAGTACCAGGTCGTCGAGGTCGGTCTCCAGGTGCGGCCGCAGCAGCAGCCGCTCCGTTCGGATCGGGTAGGTGGGAGCCCACGGCTCGGCTACAGCGCTCATTCGCCCATGATATTTGCGGTGTCGAAACGAAGGAGATTCGCCCGAATTGGTGCTTTCGGACGCCGCAACGCGCATGCGCCGCCGCATTTCCTTCATTTTCGTCACGCTGGGAATTGGCTCGGCAGCGACCGGTACTCTGACAGGGTGAAGATCCTTGTCCTCGGTTCAGGTGCCAGGGAGCACGCCATCGTCACCGCCCTGCTGGCGGAGGATGCCGGGCACGACATCGTGGCCGGCCCCGGCAACGCGGGAATCGCGGCGGTGGTGCCGGTGATCCAGCTCGACTCCGAGAACCCTGCCGTGGTCACCGACTTCGCCGTCGACAACGGCATCGACCTCGTGATTGTCGGCCCTGAGGCACCGTTGGTCGCCGGCGTCTGCGACCGGCTCCGGATGCGCGGCATCGCGGTCTTCGGCCCCAGCAAGGCCGCCGCCCAGCTGGAGGGCAGCAAGAACTTCGCCAAGCGCATCATGGAGGCCGCCGGAGTGCCGAGCGGTCGCGCCTCCCGGGTCACCACTGTGGAGGAAGCGGTCGGCGCCATCGACGAGTTCGGCGCACCGTACGTGGTCAAGGCCGACGGCCTCGCCGCCGGGAAGGGCGTGCTGGTCACGCAGGACCGGGCAGCAGCCATCGCCCACGCCGAGCACTACCTCGGCCAGGGCAGCGTGCTCATCGAGGAGTTCCTCGACGGGCAGGAGGTGTCGCTGTTCCTGCTCTCCGACGGGCAGAACGTGCTCCCCCTCTCTCCGGCGCAGGACTTCAAGCGGCTTGCTGACAATGACGAGGGGCCGAACACCGGAGGCATGGGCGCCTACTCGCCGCTGCCCTGGCTGCCCGACGGTTTCGTCGACGAGGTGATCGACCAGGTCGCCCTGCCCACCGTTCGCCAGCTGGCGAAGGAGGGCACACCGTTCATCGGGCTGCTCTACTGCGGGCTCATCCTGACGGAGGCCGGAACGCGCGTCATCGAGTTCAACGCCAGGTTCGGCGATCCGGAGACCCAGGTCGTGCTGCCGCGGCTGGTCACCCCGTTGAGCGGCCTGCTCTACGCCGCGGCGACTGGTGGGTTGGGGTCGTTGCCGCGCCCCGAATTCTCGCCAGAGGTCGCGGTGACCGTCGTGCTCGCCAGCGAGGGCTACCCTGAGCGCCCGGTCATCGGACGAATCATCACGGGTCTAGATACCGCGGAGGCCATCCACGGGGTCACGATCGCCCACGCGGCAACGGCGTTCGCCGGTGACGATTTCGTGTCGACCGGGGGGCGCGTGCTCAGCGTTGTCGCGACGGGCGTCGACTTCACCGAGGCCAGATCCCGCGCCTACCGAGCCCTGGAGGCGATCGAGTTGGAGGGCGGCCAGTTCCGCACCGACATCGCCCTGCGGGTGGCCGGCGAGCGGGACGCATCGTGACCGGACTGCCCGGCTGGGACCACGCCCACTCTGGCAAGGTGCGCGACCTGTACACCTCCCCGTCACAGCCCGGGCGGATGCTGGTGGTCGCCAGCGACCGGGTGAGCGCCTTCGACCACGTGCTCGAGCCCGGCATCCCCGGCAAGGGGGCGCTGCTGACGACGTTGAGCCTGTGGTGGTTCGCCCAGCTCGAGGGGGTGCCGAACCACCTGGTCGCGGATGCGTCGGCGCCGGTTCCCGCCGAGGTCGCCGACCGCGCGATGCTCGTCAGGCAGCTCGACATGTTCCCCGTCGAGTGCGTTGTGCGCGGTTACCTGAGCGGCAGCGGCTGGAAGGAGTACCAGGCAACGCAGAGCGTGTGCGGCGTTGCCCTCCCCGCCGGCCTCAGCAACGGCGACCGGCTGCCGGAGCCCATCTACACCCCGGCCTGGAAGGCGCCGATGGGGAAGCACGACGAGAATGTGACCTTCGAGCGCACGGTGGAGTTGGTCGGTGCGGAGGTGGCCGAGCGGCTACGTGACCTCAGCCTGCAGGTCTTCAGCCAGGCATCCGCTATCGCAGAAAGCCGCGGGCTGATCCTTGCCGACACCAAGTTCGAGTTCGGCGCGGACGCGGACGGCACCATCACTCTCGGTGACGAAGTGCTGACCTCGGACAGCAGTCGGTACTGGGACGCCGAGCTGTACGCATCCGGTGACCGCACCGCGAGCTTCGACAAGCAGATCGTGCGCAACTGGTTGTCAGCCAACTGGGACGGGACAGGGACTCCACCGGTGCTGCCTCAAGAGATCGTCGAGCAGACAGCCGCGCGCTACCGCGAACTCCTCGAGCGGCTCACCGCCTGAAGAGCACCCCTCGACTCGCCCGGTTGCGTCTGATACGATAGTTGAACGTTCAAGTAAATGGGAGTGAACGAATGACGACAACGCAGGACATCCTCGCAACCGACACCGCCATGGGCGCCGTCACCCTGAAGGTGGCCAACCTCGACCGGATGATCGGCTACTACCAGCACGGAGTCGGCCTCACCCTGCTCGCGCAGGAGGGCGACAGCGCCATCCTCGGCCGCCCGGGCAAGCCGTCGCTGATCCTCGAACTGGCTCCAGAACTCCAGCACGCTTCTCAGAACGCGGCCGGGCTCTTCCACACGGCCTTCCTCTTCGACACCAAGGCCGACCTGGCGGCATCCGTCTACTCGGTCGCCCAGAAGTATCCGACCACCTTCACCGGCAGCTCCGACCACTTCGTCAGCGAAGCCTTCTACTTCGACGACCCGGAAGGCAACGGCGTCGAGCTGTACTGGGACCGCGACCCCAGCGTGTGGAAGTGGAACGGCAACACCATCGAGATGGGCACCGTCTACCTCGACCCGAACCGATTCCTGCAGGAGAACCTCACCGAGGCGGGAGCGACGGATGTCGGTGCCAGCGCCAGCGGCGTCGGCCACGTGCACCTGAAGGTCGGCGACATCCAGACCGCGAAGCAGTTCTACGTCGACACCGTCGGCTTCGAGACCACCATCGAGTACGGCACGCAGGCGCTGTTCGTCAGCGCCGGCGGCTACCACCATCACCTCGGGATGAACACCTGGCTGTCGTCGGGTGCCGGCACGCGCACGCCCGCGCTCGGACTCGGCGAGGTGTCGATCCGGGTACCGGGGGCGGATGACCTCGGCGCCCTCGCCGAACGCCTCACCTCGCGGAATGTCGCCTTTGCCCGCGACGAGACGGAGCTCAGGTTCGACGACCCGTGGGCGAACCTGGTGCGGGTGTCCGCTGCTTGATCTGCGCTCCCTCGCTCCACGCATCCGCCCAGTCGGGGCAGTCTGTGGGTGGTGCGGAGGACGCACCAGCAGATTGCCCCGACTGGGCGGGGATAACCGCGTCAGTCGACGCGTGAATCGGGAGTCGGAACGGCAGCATCCGGGTCGCGCCACGCCTTGATGACCGCCCAGGCGAGCGCTGCGAATGGAACCGCGAGAAACGTGCCGACGATGCCGCCGAGAATCGTGCCTGCGGTGAGGGCGAGCAGGATGACCAGCTCGTGCAGCCGCAGTGACTTGCCCAGCACGACCGGCGCGAGCAGGTTGCCTTCCAGCTGGTTCACCAGCACGACCACGGCGACCACGATCAGTGCGGTAGCCAGATCGTTCGTCACCAACGCGACCAGCGCGGCGACGATGCCGGCCACCGTCGCCCCGACAATCGGGATGAAGGCGCCGACGAACACGATGATCGCCAGCGGCAGGGCCAGCGGAACCTGCAGGATCCACAGTGCGGCGCCGATGAGGATCGCGTCGACGGCGGCGACTACCGCAGTTCCGCTGACGTAGCCGCCGAGCACCCCGACTGCGCGATGACCGACCCGTTCGGCCCGGGCGTGAAGGTCCGGCCGGAACGGCCTGATCAGGAATGCCCAGATCACCGGGCCGTCCTTCAGGAAGTAGAACAGCAGCACGATGGTGAGCACCAGGCCGGCGACGATCTCCACGACGTTGCCGACGCCGGCGATCGCCCCTGACCCGAACTCGGCGCTGGTCAGGAAGTCGATCACCGTGACCCGCAGGTCATCCAGTTGTGCAGCATCGATCGGCAGCGCGCCGGAAACCAGGTACTCGTTCACCGTCTCGATACCCGAGCTGACAGAATCCACCAGCGTGTCCCACTCACTGCGAACGCCGGCGACCACCAGCGTGACTATCCCGCCGAAGATGATCAGTCCGGTGAGCAGGGCGATCCAGGTGGCAAGGGCACGCGGAACGAGGCGACGCTCCATCCACCGGATGAACGGGCTGACCGCGGATGCGATGATCAGCGCCAACAGCACCGGGATCACGACGATCTTCAACTGGATGGATGCGTAGACGATCACCACGGCGACCAACAGGACAAGGAGCACCTGTGAGCAGCGGATGGCGAGCCTCCCGAGAGAGTCGGTCCACAGGGCGCGCGGCGACCCGGTCAGCTTCACTTTCTCCGTCGTGGGGAGGTCGGCCGGGGGCTGCATTGCACGGTTTCGCCGGAGTCGCATTCGTCCAAGTTACCCGGCGAGGTGGAACTGCGCGGCCGCTAGCCTGTGATGGTGAAGATCATGTCGCCGCCGCTGCTGTGGCTCCTGCTCTTCGCGGTGCTGGCGTTGGGCAGTTTCTTCATGCTGCTGTCGGTCGTTCCCCTGTTCGCCAGCGAGACCGGTTCCGGCATGGTCGGGGCCGGGCTCACCACCGGCGCGATGATGCTCTCGACGGTGATCACCGAGTTGTTCACCGCCCAGCTGTTCACGAAGTTCGGCCAGCGCAGGGTCATCGCCGTTGGGGTGCTCCTCCTGTCGCTCCCCACCCTGTTGTTGCTCGTTTCGAGCGCCCTCCCGATGATCCTCGGGGTCAGCATCCTTCGGGGTGCCGGGCTCGCCATCACTGTTGTTGCCGGAACAGCCATCGCCGCCGCGATCGGCTCCGGTAATCGCCAGGGTGAGGTGGTCGGGATTTACGGCGTCGCATCCGCCATCCCCGCCGTGGTAGCCCTCCCTCTCGGCCTGTGGTTGGTGAACCAGTTCGACTTCGCCACCGCGTTCATCGTCGCTGTAGCGTTGGGCGTTGCCTCCCTGGTGGCCGTGCCATTCCTCCGCGCCCACCCGTCCGACTCGGTGCAGAGCGCGAACCCGCTCGCCCTGCTTCGCACCCGCGCGATCGTACGCCCGACCATCGCCTTCACGGCCACGACTCTGGCGCTGGGGGTTGCTGCCACCTTCCTCCCGCTCGCCACCGAGGCACTGCTCGGCATTGCGGCGATCGCCCTGCTGGTGCAGGGGTTGGCGACGACCGGCGCGCGCTGGCTTGCCGGCCGGCTGAGCGACCGTTACGGGTCGCGCCGGTTCCTGGTTCCCTCCATGTTGCTGGCATCGCTGGGCATTGCGGTGTTGTTCTTCACCGACAATGCAGTGGCGATCATCGCCGGAATGGCGGTCTTCGGCCTGGGGCTCGGCGCGGTGCAGAACCTGTCGCTCATGCTCATGCTGGAGAACACTCACGCTGGCGACTTCGCCCGGGTCAGCGTGCTGTGGAATATCGCATTCGACGCCGGCATGGGCATCGGTTCGGTGGCGTTCGGGTACCTCGCTATCGCCACCGGTTACCCGTGGGGCTTCGCCATCCTCGCCTTCGTCATGGTGCTGACCATCGTGCCGGCGCGTCCCAGGGTCAGGCGCTGATGCAGCGGTTCAGCCGGGTCATCGCCATCCCGCTCGCGCCGGTGCTGCTGGCGCAGGGGCGATGGTTGCGGCGCACCATTCCCCGGCTGCCGGATGCCGCGCTGCCCTGGACCGGTGAACTCGCCGGACCCGCTCCTATCCGGCTGCTGGTGCTCGGCGATTCGACTGCGGCCGGCGTCGGTGCTGCAACGCAGGATGAGGCGCTTCCCGGGTTCCTGGCCCGCGAGTTCCAGTCGCGCTTCGGGCGCGGCACCACCTGGCGGGCACTCGGCCGCAATGGGGCCACAGCTCGCGACGTCATCACCGATCACCTGGCGGATGCGACCGGCGAGGTTTTCGACGTCGTCTTCCTCACCATCGGCGCGAACGACGCCCTTGGGATGCGCAGTCGCACCGTCTTCAGCCGGGACGTGAGGCACATCGTCGACGAACTGCGGGCGGTGAACCCGGATGCCCTGATCCTGGTCTCCCTGATGCCCAGGTTCGACCGGTTCGAGAGCCTCCGCAACCCCGTGCGCTGGAACCTGGCCCTGCACGCCGCCAGCCTGGATGCCGGGGCTCGCGCATCCGTCGCCGAACTTCAGGGGGTGTTCGCCGTCCCGAAGCCGCCGCCGTACACCCCGACCTTCTGGGCGAGTGACGGGTTCCACCCCGGGCCCGATGGGTACCGCGAGTGGGTCGCGTTTGCCCTCGGCGAGGTGCCGCCGGAGTTGCTCGAAACCCTGCATTAAGCTGGTCGAGCTTGTCGAGACCTCCGACGGGCAACCGTGCGGGGTCTCGACAAGCTCGACCAGCGATAGTGCTGTTACTCGGGCACGCCTACCGGCTCGGCGGCCTCGTTGGCGGTGACGTCGCCGTGGCCGACAGCCTCGGTGATCTTGGCGCCGAGTCCGGCATCCACCTGGGTCCAGTACCAGAGGAATCGCTCCTTGATGCGGTCGATCGTCAACCCGTTGTACTGGCCGATGAGCGTCTCGTGGAAGCGGGCCTTCGACTCATCCGTGAACACGTCGCGGTAGAGGGTTCCGGCCTGGCCGAAGTCGTCGTCCTCGGAGCGCAGCGTCGCCGCCGCGCGGATCATCTCGCCATCCGTCTCCCAGCTGCCCTCGCCGGCGCGGGCGGGGTCAGCCGACGGGCCACCGAACGAGTTCGGGGCGTAGACCCTGGCGGCAGCATCGTTGTAGCTGAACTGCATGTTGCCCTCGTGCATGTACGTGGTCACGTGCGCGGCGTGCGGCTGGTTCACCGGCAGCTGGTTGTAGTTGGTGCCGATGCGGGCGCGCTGGGCGTCCGGGTAGGAGAACACGCGAGCCATCAGCATCTTGTCGGGGCTGATGTCGACGCCGGGAACCAGGTTGCCCGGCGAGAACGCGGCCTGCTCGATCTCGGCAAAGAAGTTCTGCGGGTTGCGGTTGAGGGTGAAGTGCCCGACCTTGATCAGCGGGTAGTCGGCGTGCGGCCAGACCTTGGTGATGTCGAACGGGTTGAAGCGATACGTCTTAGCGTCCTCGTACGGCATGATCTGCACGTGGACGTCCCAGGTGGGGTACTCGCCCCGCTCAATGGCCTCGTACAGGTCGCGGCGGTAGTAGTCGGAGTCAGACCCGGCGAGCAGTTCAGCCTCGGCCGCATCGATGTTCACGACACCCTGACGGGACTTGAAGTGGTACTGCACCCAGAAACGCTCGCCCTCAGCGTTGATCCACTGGTAGGTGTGCGATCCGTAGCCATTCACGTGGCGCCACGACCGGGAGAGTCCGCGGTCGCCCATGAGGTAGGTGACCTGGTGGGCCGACTCCGGGGAGAGGGTCCAGAAGTCCCACTGCATGTCGGCGTCACGCAGGCCGGAACCGTTCAGGCGCTTCTGCGAGTGGATGAAGTCGGGGAACTTGATGCCATCGCGCACGAAGAACACCGGGGTGTTGTTGCCGACGATGTCGTAGTTGCCCTCGGTCGTGTAAAAGCGGAGGGAGAATCCACGCACGTCGCGCCAGGTGTCAGGGGAGCCCTGCTCGCCAGCGACCGACGAGAAGCGCAGAAGAGTCTCGCTCTTGGCGCCGGGCTGGAACACGGCCGCGCGCGTGTACTGGGAGACGTCTTCGGTGATCTCGAGCTCACCGAAAGCTCCGCCGCCCTTGGCGTGCGGGTTGCGCTCTGGGACGCGCTCCCGGTTGAACGATGCGAGCTTCTCGACCAGGTAGCGGTCGTGGAGGGCGGTGATGCCATCCGGTCCGGCGGTAAGAGAGTGCGCGTCGCTGGCGACGGGTGCTCCACTCTGGGTGGTCGTGTAGTTGCTCACGATGTCTCCTTAATTGTTGATGTTGGCTTGGACTGTTGGCAAGTGGGGCAGAGTCCCCAGAAAGTGACCTCTGCGGTGTGAACGGCGTATCCGCCGCTCTGGGACGGTGTCAGGCACGGCGCCTCGCCGACAACACAGTCGACATCCTGGATTTCACTGCATTGGGTGCAGACCAGGTGATGGTGGTTGTCGCCAATCCGGCGTTCGTAGCGGGCGGATGACCCGGCCGGCTCGATCTTGCGCAGCAGGCCCGCGGTGGTGAGCGCGGCCAGTACGCCGTACACGGCCTGCAGTGAGGTGCCGGGAAGGTCCCGCTTCACGGCACCGAAGACGCTGTCGGCGTCAGCGTGGGGGCTTTCGGCGAGCACCTTCAGTACCGCGATCCGCGGCTCGGTGACCTTCAAACCGGCGCCGCGGATGCTCAGGGTGAGCTCTTCGGCGGCCGGTGCGATCATGCATCCATTCTACCAGTTGTTTTGAGTAACTCAAGATACGCCCTCAAGCTGATCGAGCTCGTCGAGATCCGGCTTCGCTCGCTCAACCAGCGAGTGTGTCTGCGCGACGTAGACTGGAGGCAATCATCCGCGCGAAACTTCCGGGAGTCACTGGTGCCCACAATCGTCGTCGAGGTCATGCCGAAAGCCGAGCTGCTCGACCCCCAGGGCAAGGCCGTCGCCGGTGCACTGGCCCGCCTCGGCAAGACCCATTTCACCGGTGTTCGCATCGGCAAGCGCTTCGAGATCACGGTCGACGAGGTGACGGATGATGTGCTCGCCGAGGTGAAGGAACTCGCCGAGACCATGCTGTCCAACTCGGTGATCGAGGATGTCGTCAGCATCATCGCCCCGGAGGACCTCGCCGCAGGGGAGACCCACTGATGAGGATCGGCGTCATCACCTTCCCCGGCTCCCTCGACGACCGGGACGCCGGGCGCGCCATCCGCCTGGCCGGTGCAGAGCCGGTCGCCCTGTGGCACGGGTCGCACAGCCTGGAGGACGTCGACGCACTCGTGCTGCCCGGCGGCTTCAGCTACGGCGACTACCTGCGCGCCGGTGCCATCGCCAGCTTCTCGCCGATCATGGTCGAGGTCATCGACGCGGCGAACAAGGGGATGCCGGTGCTCGGCATCTGCAACGGCTTCCAGATGCTCGCCGAAGCCCACCTGCTCGACGGCGGCCTGGTGCGGAACGACCACGGCAACTTCATCTGCCGCGACCAGAAGCTTGTTGTCGAGAACACATCGACCACCTGGACAACCGGGTTCCAGGAGAACCAGCAGATCACCATCCCGCTCAAGAACGGTGAGGGCGGCTTCATCGCCGACACCGAGACCGTGAACCGGCTGGAGGGCGAGGGCCAGGTGGTGTTCCGTTACGTCGACGTGAACCCCAACGGCTCGGTGAACGACATCGCCGGCGTATCGAACGACCGCGGCAATGTCGTCGGGCTTATGCCGCATCCGGAGCACGCCGTCGAAGAAGGCTTCGGCCCTGACACCGCTCTCGCCATGCGAAACGGCACCGACGGGCTCACCTTCTTCACCAGCGTTATCCAGCAGGCCCTGGTTCGCTAGTCGCGTCGGCGGCACGACTTTTGCCATTCGCTCTCCCCTCTCGACGAAGCGCCTCGAATCGGGCCACTATGCGGGTGCGTCAGCGTGACGACCCGCAGAACGCCCCGTCTCAATGGTCGAACTTTCGGTGGATGGCCCGGGCGACTGCGCTTGAGAGGATGAAGTGGTGACTTCCCCACTGACCACCACCCGTGTGACCCCCCGCCGCTTCTACCGAATAGTCGCCATCGCCGAGACGGTGACCTGGACCTTGCTGATCGCCGGCCTCATCCTCAAGTACGCGCTCGACGCCGGCGACCTCGGCGTACGCGTCGGCGGCTCCATTCACGGCTTCGTCTTCCTGGTCTACGCGGCGACCGCGGTGCTCGTCGGCGTGAACCAGCGCTGGAAGGTCGGACTCATCGCCATGGGCGTCCTCACTGCGATCGTGCCCTACGCGACCATCCCGTTCGACCGCTGGCTGGAGAAGAACGGGAAGCTCGAGGGTGCCTGGAGAACGACAGCGACGGATGACCCGCGCGACAACACCTGGATCGACCGCCTGCTGAGATGGTTCCTGAACCACCCGCTCGTGCTCGGCGCCCTGCTGGTCGTCGGCGTCGTCGTGGTGTTCACCGTGCTGCTCATCCTCGGCCCGCCCGGCGGCCGGCAGTAGGGCGGACCCGCACATCCGGCACGGCTAGAATCGAGGCATCCGGCCGCCTTCCACCCAGGAGCCTTCGCGTGACCACCTCCACCACCCCTCTCCACGTTGCCGACACCGTTTCGAATGCCGAGTCGACGCCCGAGAAGGAGCAGCCGTATGGCGCCCTCGGCCTGAAGCAGGACGAGTATGAGCAGATCAAGACCATCCTCGGCAGGCGCCCCACCAGCGGCGAGCTGGCGATGTACTCGGTCATGTGGAGTGAGCACTGCTCCTACAAGTCGTCCAAGATCTACCTGCGCCAGTTCGGCCAGAAGGTGTCTGAAAAGATGAAGGAGAACCTGATGGTCGGCATCGGCGAGAACGCCGGCGTCGTGGATGTCGGCCAGGGCTGGGCGGTGACCTTCAAGGTCGAGTCGCACAATCATCCGTCGTTCATCGAACCGTTCCAGGGTGCTGCAACCGGTGTCGGCGGCATCGTTCGCGACATCATCTCGATGGGCGCCCGACCGGTCGCCGTCATGGACCAGCTGCGTTTCGGCGCCATCGACGATCCAGACACCGCCCGCGTGGTGCACGGCGTCGTCTCCGGAATCTCGTTCTACGGCAACTGCCTCGGCCTGCCGAACATCGGCGGGGAGACCTGGTTCGACCCGGTGTACCAGGCGAACCCGCTGGTCAACGCGCTCGCGGTCGGCGTGCTCCGCCACGAAGACCTGCACCTGGCCAACGCCCGCGGCGTCGGAAACAAGGTCGTCCTCTTCGGTGCCCGCACCGGCGGCGACGGCATCGGCGGGGCATCCATCCTGGCGTCAGATACCTTCGCGGAAGGTGGGCCCACCAAGCGCCCTGCCGTCCAGGTGGGCGACCCGTTCGCCGAGAAGATCCTCATCGAGTGCTGCCTCGAACTGTTCAAGCAGGAACTGGTGGAGGGCATCCAGGACCTCGGTGCAGCCGGCATCAGCTGTGCCACCAGTGAGCTGGCCGCCAACGGCGACGGCGGCATGCACATCGAGCTCGAGAAGGTGCTGCTGCGCGACCCCACGCTCACCGCCGAAGAGATCCTGATGAGCGAGAGCCAGGAGCGGATGATGGCCATCGTCCACCCGGACAAGCTGGACGCCTTCCTCGAGGTCGTGAACAAATGGGATGTCGAAACCTCCGTTCTCGGCGAGGTGACCGACACCGGCCGCCTGGTGATCACGCACCACGGCGACGAGATCGTCAACGTCGACCCCAGCACCGTGGCCGTCGACGGACCGGTCTACGAGCGTCCGGTCACCTACCCGACCTGGATCGACGCGCTGCAGGCGGATGGCGCCGGTCGCCTCCCGCGGGCAACCGACCCGGCCGAGCTGCGCGCCCAGTTCCTGCGGCTGCTGGCGAGCCCCAACCTGGCCTCGAAAGACTGGATCACCAACCAGTACGACCGCTACGTCGGCGGCAACACCGCGCTCAGCTTCCCCGACGACGGCGGCATGGTGCGCATCGACGAGGAGAGCGGTCTCGGTTTCACCGTGGCGGCGGATGCGAACGGCCGCTGGTGCCAACTCGACCCCCGACAGGGCGCCCGCCTCGCCCTCGCGGAGGCGTTCCGCAACGTCGCCGTCACCGGTGCGACGCCGGTCGCGGTCAGCGACTGCCTCAACTTCGGCTCCCCGGAGAACCCCGAAGTCATGTGGCAGTTCAGCGAAGCGGTCGCCGGGCTGTCCGACGGATGCCTCGAACTCGAGATTCCCGTCACCGGCGGCAACGTCTCCTTCTACAACCAGACCGGAGATGAGCCGATCCACCCGACCCCGGTCGTCGCGGTGCTCGGCGTGATCGACGATGTCGCGAAGCGCATCCCGTCCGGCTGGCAGGACGAAGGCAACAACATCTACCTGCTCGGCGTGACCCGCGACGAACTCGACGGTTCCGCCTGGGCCGGAGTGCTCCACGACCACCTTGGCGGACATCCGCCGGTCGTATCGTACGACGACGAAAAGGCGCTGGCCGCGCTCATCTCGGCCGGGGCATCCGAAAGCTTGATCTCCTCGGCCCACGACCTGACCGACGGGGGCCTGGTGCAGGCGCTGGCCGAGTCGGTGCTGCGGTTCGGTATCGGCGCCCGCGTCTGGATCACCGAGATCATGCAGCGTGATGGCGTCGATGCAACGGCCGCCCTGTTCAGCGAATCGACCGGGCGGGTCATCGTCAGCATCCCGCGCGAGGACGATGTCAAGTTCGTCGGGCTCTGCGAGGGCCGCCGTTACCCGTTCCTTCGCATCGGTGTCACCGATTCCGGTGGAGCGCTCGAGGTGCAGGACCAGTTCACCGTGTCGCTCGACGAGCTGCAGGCCGCCCACCGCGGCACGTTGCCGTCGGCGTTCGGTCCGGTCGTCGGAGCGTAGGAGCGTGCCGCCGGCCCACAGCTTCCGAGTCGTGCCGGCGGCCTACGTCTTCCTCCGGCATGGCGACGATGTGCTGCTGCAATTGCGGAAGGACACCGGGTACTACGACGGCTACTGGGCTGCGGGAGCAGCCGGTCACGTCGAGGCCGACGAGTCGGTGCTCGAAGCGGCCAGTCGCGAAACCCTGGAGGAACTCGGGATCGTCGTCGAGCCCGCCGACCTGACGCCGGTCACCGCCATGCACCGCACCAGCGACAGCGGCCTGGCGATCGACCAGCGGGTCGACTTCTTCTTCGAATGCCGCGCCTGGACCGGCGAACCGGAGTTGCAGGAGACGAAGGCCGCCGGTCTGGCCTGGTTCCCGTTCGATTCCTTACCAGCACACGTGGTTCCCCACGAATTGTTCGTGCTCGAACGCCTCCGAGCCGGGTCGCTGGCACCCGTGGTGACGTTCGGTTTCTGACGCCTCCTGCAGCAAAGACAGGCAGGATGGAGTCATGCGTCGCAGTGCCATCATCATCACCGCCGCGATCGTGCTGGCTCTCGTCGGCGCCGGCGTGGTGACGGCGAACGTGCTGACTGTCCGGAACGAGCCGGGATTGTCCCAGCCGGTCGAGCCCGTTGTTGCCACCCCCGACCCGTCGCTTCCGACCGCCACTCCCGAGCCGTCCGTGGAACCACCGTCGTCTCCCGCTCCCGTCCCTCCCGCGCCGCCGGAGGATCTCGATGACGACGACGATGATGACCTCGATGACGATGACAACTGACCACGCAGCGGATGCCGCACTCCTCGGGGCGGTCGCCGAATCTCTCGAACGCACCCTGGTCTCCCACCACCGCGTCAGCTCGACGGTCATCGGCGATGGTGTAGTCGTCGCCCACCAGGTCGAATTCGGGTCAGCCAACGGCAGTGAAAGTCACCTCATTTACGTCGAAACGAGCCCCCGCACCGAGCGACGGGACGGCGTGCTCACCATGCGCGACGAGGCGACCGGTGACCAGGTGTCGGTCTGGGTTTACCCTCGCGACCCCGCGCTTCCCGCCCTCCCGGCGGCGGTTTTCCCGGACGGCGCCGCGGTCATCCTGAAGCGCCTGGGCGTCGATCCCGGCAGCCACGTCGCGCTGGGGCTGGAGGCGTACCGACCGGGTAAGCGCGCGGTGATCCGGGTGGACACCGACCGGTCAACCGTCTTCCTCAAGGTGGTCGCCCCCGGTGCGGCCGGCGTGATCGCCGAACGCCACAACGCCTGGCTCGACGCCGGCCTGCCGGTCCCACAGGTGCTCGGCTGGAGCGACGAGGGGCTCGTCGCCCTGTCCGCCCTTCGCGGCACGCCCGCAGTGGAGGCGGTCGCCCGCCTCGACCCCCTCCGCTTCACGAACGAATTGCTGGCCCTCCGACAGCGCATCGCCACCATTCCCAGTGCGACGGATGCCCGCACGTCCCTGTCCCAGCGCCTCGACTGGTACGAGCGCCGGTTGACCCAGGTTCACCCCGCGCTCGGTGGGGCGATCTACCAGGTGGCCACGCGCATCCGCACTGTGCTGGCCGATGCCGGTGCGCCGCCGCCGGTGACGATTCACGGCGACCTTCACGTCGGACAGCTTTTTCTCGACGAGACGGATGCCATCACCGGTGTTCTCGACATCGACACGGGCGGGTACGGTGACCCGGCCGACGACGCCGGCGCGCTGTACGCCCACCTGATCGTTACGGCCGCACTCAACGCCGACCGCCCGGAGATTGCGGAGGGCCGCGAGTCCCTGGCCCATCATTGGCGGGCCAATTGGCGCCGGGAAGAGGATCCCGATTTCGCCGAACGGGCGACCGCCATCGCGGCCACCCACCTGCTCGCGCACGCCCTGAACCAGGCGCTGGATGCCCGCGAGCTGGTCGAGCGCGCCGGTACGTTGCTACCAGCGCACGAATATTAGAGGGCTGTAACCAAGCTCTGGCTTTCGCCTTACCTGCGATCGCGATAGTTGTTCTTGTCAGAAGGATTGCGGCGCAAGCTGCGGAACAGCTAAAGGAGACTACCCATGAACAACAAGCGCAAATGGACGGCCGTCGGCGCAGCATCCGCCCTGGGAATCGGCCTGGTTGCCGGCGGAGGAGTCCTCACCGCGAACGCGATGACCATCCATGACACCACTGGTGAGAAGGTTGGCACGGACAAGGTATCGACCGGCGCTTCGAACTCGGTGGTCGACTCGGCGCAGTCGGCACCGGATGCTCCCATCACCACGACGAGCACGCCGGCCACCACGAGTGTCACCCCCAATGGCAGCGCAGTGAGCGCGGTCACCGCCGTCTCGGCACAGAGCGCCGTCAGCGCCGTCGACCCGGCCTCCGCCCCGAGCGCCGACTAACCAGGGCGTGAGTAGTGCCGCTGCCCGGACGGGGCGGCGGCATTAGTCATTTAAGGCGGTAGCCCATCCCCCGCACCGTCTCGATGCGACCGGGCCCGAACTTCGCCCGCAGGTAGCTGACGTACACGTCAACCACATTCGAGCCTGGGTCGAAGTCGTAGCCCCAGACCCGGCTCAGCAACTGCTCGCGGCTCAGCACCTGGTCGGGATGCCGCAGGAACTCCTCGGCGAGCGCGAACTCCCGGGCGGACAGTTCGACGGTGCGCCCCTCGACAGTCGCCCGGCGAGACCGGAGGTCGATGCTGAGCCCGCCATGCTCGAGCGTCAGGCTCGCCTGCGGCGACCCGCCCGTCGCATCCCGCAGCCTGCTGCGCACGCGGGCGGCCAACTCGTCGAACTTGAACGGCTTCACCAGGTAATCGTTGGCGCCGGCGTCCAGTCCGGTGACCGTGTCCTCCGTCGCCGTGCGGGCGGTCAGCATGACGATCGGCAGTTGGGAATCCTGCTTGCGGATGCGACGCAGCACCTCGAAGCCATCGATACCGGGCAGCCCGACGTCGAGCAGCACCAGGTCGAACTCGCCGGACAGCGCCAACTGAAGGCCGTCGATCCCATCCTCCACCACGGTGCAGGCATATCCCTGCGCCTTCAGCCCCTTGCTGATGAAGCTCGAGATGCGCTCCTCGTCCTCGATGATCAGGATGCTGCTCATCCGCCCACCTCCTGCTGAGCCAGCGGAATCGCAATGCCGAACCGCGAACCGACCGGGGAACTGTGCAGCGTCACCCGTCCACCGTGCGCCTTCGCGATCGCGGCGACGATCGGCAGCCCCAGCCCGGAGCCCTGCACACCACGCTTCGCACCGACCCGGCCGAAACGCTCGAAGATGCGGTCCTCCATGTCTTTCGGGATGCCCGGCCCCTGATCCGCAACCCAGAACTCGACCGTGGCATCGTCGACAACGCGGCTCCCCAACGAGATCGGCGAACCGTCCGGCGAGTACTTCGCCGCGTTGTCGGCCAATTGCAGCCAGGCCTGGGTGATTCGAGCCGAATCGAGCAGGCAGACGATATCCGCGTATTCTGCGAGCGTCCAGGCGTGGCCGGCATCCGTCGCCGCCTTGGCGAAGACCTGCTCAGTGAAGTCGCGGATGTCTACCGGGCCCCGATTCACCAGCGCCTGCTGGCTGTCGGCGAGGGACTCGATCTCGTCGACCAGCGCAGACATCCGATCCAGTTCGTCGATGGCGATTGCCATCGCCTGCCGCACATCCGTTGGATCCTCGGGGTCAGCCACCTCGAGCTGACCGCGCACGATGGTGATTGGCGTCTTGAGTTCGTGCCGCACGTCGTTGAGCAACTGTTTCTGGGCGCTGACCGCGCCGTCGATGCGATCGAGCATGGTGTTCACGGTGGAGGTGAGGCCGGACAGGTCGTCGTTGCCCTGTACCGGGATGCGCTCGGTGAGGTCGGTTGCACTGATGCGGGATGCCGTCTCCCGCAGGTCGCGCAGCGGGCGCAGCAACCGCCCGGCGACGAACCAGCCGACGAGTCCGACCGCCACGAGTCCGCCGGCCGCGACAATCGCGTAGGTGGCGAACGCGCTGGTGCTGTCGTTCAACTCGGCATTGATGTCGAGCGCGGCGATGTAGACCCCCTGCTGCGGGTCGCCCTCAACCCTCACCGGCGTTGCCACGTAGCGGAGGGTGCCGAGCGTGCCAACCGATGTACCCAGCCGGACGGTACCGTCGGACACTTCCGCGATGATCCGGTCCACCAACGCGGGGTCGTCCTCGAGGTGGACGTCCACGTCGATCGCGGAGACGAGCGCCGGCCTACCGTCGATGACTCCCAGCGAGCTTTCGTTGCGACCGGGGAGAACCCGGGAGAATACCGCCTCAAGCGCTTCCCTGGTGGTGGCGTGCGGCGAAACGGCGGGGGCTGGTCCGTCGGCGCCAGAGACATCCGTCGCCGGAGACCCGCTGACCACCACGCGAACCGCCTCGACGCGGGACAGCAGCCGATCGTCGATCTCGTGCATGATCCGGTCGCGCTGCACGAGGTAGGCCATCAGCCCCGCGCCGGCCATGCTCAGCGCGGTCACCAGGAGGATGGCTGCGAGGATCCGCGTTCGCACCGACCAGCGCGGCGACCGGGAAGAAGGCATGCCTCCAGTATCGCCCGCGGCACCAGCTCATCCCACAGTTCGCCGCGGCAGGTCAGGTGGAGGGGCCGACGACCTCGCCCGGGTCCACCACGGCGCGGGGGCGCATCCGTCGCCTGGTCGGGAGCTTCAGCCTGCCCTGCGTGAAGACGATGCCGAGCATGACCAGCAAAGCGCCCAGCGGCTGGTTCCAGGTGAAGGTCTCGTGCAGCACCACAACGCCCAGCACGATGCCCACCACCGGCAGCATGTAGGTGACCGTGGAGGAGCTGGTCGGACCCCAGGCACGCAGCACGGCGATGTTCCAGATGTAGGCCAGACCCGAGCCGAGACCGCCGAGCAGCAGCAGGCTGGACACCACCCAGAAGTCGAGCCGCACCGGGGAGAGTGCCATGATCGGCGTCAACAGGATCATGATCACCGCCGCCATGCCGATGTTCGTGAATGCGACGGTCGTGCCGGGGATCGGCCGATGGCTGACGAACTTGCGCAGGTAGCCGATGGCGACGCCGTACGACGAGCCGGCGACGATGCAGGCCAGTTGCCCGTAGAGGTCGCCGGTCAGCGTGCCGGTCTGCCACGGTCCGATCACCAGCAGCACGCCCATGATGCCGATGACGACGCCAATCAACTGGTTTCGGGTCAGCTTCTCGACGTGGAACACCAGGGTCACCATGACGGCGGTCGCGATCGGGGTGATCGAGTTGTAGATGGCGGCCAGGCTGGACGACACGTGCTGTTCCGCCCAGGCGAACAGCAGGTGCGGGATGATGCAGTTGAAGACGGCGATCACCGTGAAGTGCACCCAGATCACGGGTTCCCGTGGCAGCTTGTGGCGGCCGATGAGCATGAAGACGGCGAGCACCATGGCGCCGAGAATGACCCGTGACCAGGCGATCTGGGTGAACGAGACACCGGTCAACGCGACCTTCATGAAGAGGAAGCTGGAGCCCCAGATCAGGCCCATCCCGAGAAACTGCAGCAGGGTCGTCGAGCGACGCAGGAGAGCCAGATTATCCTTCACAAGCCGACATTACAGCCAGCCGACGACACTGCTATTCCTGAACGGGGACACGCTATTCCTGAATATCGATGGCGCCGGTGCTCGCGATGCGCTGGTGGTGGTGGATGACCTCAGCGACGATGAAGTTCAGGAACTTCTCCGCGAACTCCGGGTCGAGGTGGGACTCAACGGCGAGTGCGCGCAGCCGCGCGATCTGCACCTTCTCCCGTTCCGGGTCGGATGGCGGGAGCCCGGCGGCAGCCTTCACCCGGCCCACCTGCTGGGTGAACTTGAAACGCTCGGCGAGCACGTGGATCAGCGCAGCATCCACATTGTCGATGCTTTGGCGCAGGCTCAGGAGTTCGGCGGTGGTGTCGTTCTCGATCATCGGTCCTCCAGTGTGCGTGCGACTGGTTAACGCTACTCGACCGCGGGGAACGGTTACTCGGGGCCATCCCGAAAGGAGGACATTCCGCTCTCCGGGCCGAAAACCTCCTCCTTTCACTGCGGAAATCACAAAGGGTCCCTCAATTGCGGGAAGGGGGTCGGGTTACTCGATGCGCGAGCGGTACAGCACGGGCCGGCCGGCGGTGCGCGCAAGTCGCTCCCGTAGCGTCACCCTCACCTCGGGCCACTCATCGGCGAGCACCGAGAACACGGCGGTGTCGCGCCAGGTGCCGTCGGCTCGCGGCTGGTCCCGGCGAAGGACCCCTTCGAAGGTGGCCCCGATGCCGGCTATGGCTGCCCTCGATCGGGCGTTGAGCACATCCGTCTGGATCTTCACGCGCCCGAAGCCTGCCTCGAACGCCTGCCCTAGGAGCAGCAGCTTGGCTTCAGCGTTCACCGCGGTACCCCAGACGCGCGGGTCGTATGCTGTCCAGCCGATGTGTGCTGCCTCTCGGCGCAGGTCGAACTCGCCCAGCGTTGTCGTTCCGACCAGCACGCCGTCGTGCGGGCCGCCGATCACGCGAACCGCGTAGGGGATGCCCTCGTCGAAGTGGTAGTGGCCCTTCGCCCACTCGACGAACTCTGCCTCCGTCTCGCGGTAGGCGGCCAGCCCTCCGCCGTACCCCCAGCTGAAGACGACCGGATGCCCGATCGCCCGGTACAGCGCGGGCAGGTCTTCAGCGGTGAGCGGGTCGAGGCGGATGTAGTCGCCGATCAGCGGAGCAGGTTCCGGGCGGTGCGCAGTCACCGGATCAGTTTGGCAGACATGCCGTCAACAGGATGCTTTCGGCAACACGCCGACCCGCGCAGGCAGCCGCACGGCGCGGTCGGCTATTCATCCTGTTGGCGGAGTCGGGAGGGCGCGTAGCTAGCCGACCAGGTCGTGGCGCACGACGATCGCGTCGCGGCCGGGGCCGACCCCGATCGCCGAGATGCGGGAGCCACTCATCGCCTCGAGCGCCAGCACGTAGTCCTGCGCGGCCTTCGGCAGGTCGGAGAAGCTGCGGGCACCGGTCAAGTCCTCCGTCCAGCCCGGGAAGTTCTCGTAGATCGGCACGGCGTGGTGGAAGTCGGTCTGGTTGACCGGCACCTCGTCGTAGCGAACCCCGTCGACCTCGTAGGCCACGCAGACCGGGATCTCGGTGAGGCCGGTGAGCACGTCGAGTTTGGTGAGCACGAAGTCGGTGACGCCGTTGACGCGCGCGGTGTAGCGGGCGATGGGCGCGTCGTACCAGCCGCAGCGGCGAGGGCGTCCCGTCGTGGTGCCGAACTCCGCACCGTTGCTGCGCAGGAACTCACCGGACTCGTCGAACAGTTCGGTCGGGAACGGGCCGGCGCCGACGCGGGTCGTGTACGCCTTGACGACGCCGATGACCCGGTCGAAGCGGTTGGGTGCGACACCGGACCCGGTTGCGGCGCCGCCGGAGGTGGCCGACGACGAGGTGACGAACGGGTAGGTGCCGTGGTCGACATCCAGCATGGTTGCCTGGCCGGCCTCGAAGAGAACCGTCTTGCCCGCGTCGAGTGCCTGGTTCAGGATCAGGCCGGTGTCTGCGACCATCGGGCGCAGCCGCTCCGAGTACTGCAGCAGCTCCTCGACGATCTCGTCGACGGTGATGGCCCTGCGGTTGTAGATCTTCACCAGCAGGTGGTTCTTCTGGTCGAGGGCGCCCTCCACCTTCTGGCGCAGGATGTTCTCATCGAACAGGTCCTGGATGCGGATGCCGACGCGGTTGATCTTGTCGGCATAGGTGGGGCCGATGCCGCGGCCGGTTGTGCCGATCTGCCGCTTGCCGAGGAAGCGCTCCGTCACCTTGTCCATCGTGCGGTGGTACTGGGTGATGACGTGCGCGTTGGCGCTGACCAGCAGGCGCGAGACATCGACGCCGCGTGCGTTCAGGGCGTCCAGTTCTTCGAACAGCACCTCGATGTCGACGACGACGCCGTTCGCGATCACCGGGACGACGCCGGGTGACAGGATGCCGGATGGCAGCAGGTGCAGCGCATACTTCTCGTCGCCGATGACGACGGTGTGGCCGGCGTTGTTGCCGCCGTTGAACTTGACGACGTAGTCGACTCGGTCACCGAGCAGGTCGGTGGCCTTGCCCTTGCCTTCGTCGCCCCATTGGGCACCGATCAGCACGATTGCAGGCATGGGAGGTCCCTTCGAATCTGTGGGGGATTGCACCTCAGTCTACCGAACCCCCCGCGCGCGGGGTGCGGCGGCCGAAACAGGCCGTCACGCGCGTGCGGAGGCAATACTCTTGATGAATGTCTAAAGTACTGTCTGGCCTCCCCGTCGGCGAGCGCGTCGGGATCGCATTCTCCGGCGGACTCGACACCTCCGTCGCCGTCGCCTGGATGCGCGACAAGGGCGCGATCCCCTGCACCTACACGGCCGACATCGGCCAGTACGACGAGCCGGACATCGCGTCGGTACCGCAGCGCGCCACGGAGTACGGCGCGGAGCTTGCCCGGCTGGTCGACTGCAAGACCGCCCTCGTCGAGGAGGGCCTGGTCGCGTTGCAGTGTGGCGCTTTCCACATCCGCAGCGGCGGCAAGACGTATTTCAACACCACCCCCCTCGGTCGCGCCGTGACCGGAACCATGCTGGTTCGCGCCATGAAGGATGATGGCGTCGACATCTGGGGCGACGGCTCAACCTACAAGGGCAACGACATCGAGCGGTTCTACCGCTACGGACTGCTCGCCAACCCGCGCCTGCGCATCTACAAGCCGTGGCTCGATGCCCAGTTCGTCGACGAGCTCGGTGGCCGCAAGGAGATGAGCGAATGGCTGGTCGCGCACGGCTTCCCCTACCGCGACTCGGTCGAGAAGGCATACAGCACGGATGCCAACATCTGGGGGGCAACGCACGAGGCCAAAGACCTGGAGGAGTTGAGCGTCGGGGTCGACATCGTCGAGCCGATCATGGGCGTCGCCGCCTGGCGCGATGACGTCGAGGTTGCGACCGAGGAGGTGACGGTCACCTTCGAAGCCGGCCGGCCGGTTGCGATCAACGGCAGGCAGTTCACGGATGCCGTCGCGCTGGTTCACGAGGCCAACACCATTGGCGGCCGCCACGGTATGGGCGTCTCCGACCAGATCGAGAACCGGATCATCGAGGCGAAGAGCCGCGGAATCTACGAGGCCCCGGGGATGGCCCTGCTGCACATCGCCTACGAGCGCCTGCTCAACGCAATCCACAACGAAGACACCGTCGCCAACTACCACCAGGAGGGCCGTCGCCTCGGCCGCCTCATGTACGAGGGACGCTGGCTCGACCCGCAGTCGCTCATGCTGCGCGAGTCGATCGTGCGCTGGGTGGCATCTGCCGTAACCGGCTCAGTGACCCTGCGGTTGCGCCGTGGTGACGACTACACGATCGTGAACACCGAGGGGCCGGCGCTCAGCTACCACCCCGACAAGCTCTCCATGGAACGTGTGGGGGACGCAGCGTTCGGCCCTCAGGACCGCATCGGCCAGCTGACCATGCGCAACCTCGATATCGCCGACTCCCGCACCCGCCTGGAGCAATACGTGAGCCAGGGGATCATCACCGGTGAGACGGCGAAGCTGATGGGCAGCCTCGAGAGCGGCGGCGGCGACGAGATCGCTGCGGGTACCGAGCAGAGCGAGGCAACGGATGCCGCAGAGCGCGCACTCGAGGGTGCCGCGTTCGACTTCGGCACCGACTGAGCCGAAGCGCCCGTGTGGGTTTCCCAATTGAGGGACCCTTTGCGCTATCCGCACCGAAAGGAGGAAGTTTTTCCCGCGAAAGGGGAGAACCTCCTGCTTTTGCGCCGGACGCGCGGCACCCGGTTCGCTTAGCGCAGCGGGTCGAATGCCTTGAGCAGCTCGTGGTTCCCATTGCCGGTGATGCTATCGGCGACGATGCGGCCGGTGAACGGGCCGAGGGTGACCCCCCACATCCCGTGCCCGCCGGCAACATGAACGCGCGGGGACTTAGTGGTTCCGATCAGCGGCAGGCCGTCCGGCGTGCACGGGCGTGAGCCCACCCACTCCTCTTCGCGCGCGTCCCAGTCGACGTCGTCGAACAGGGGCCTGGCAGCCTCGACCATGGTGCGGATGCGCCGCTGGTCGGGTGCCGCGTGGGCCGGCCGGAACTCCATCATGCCGCCGATGCGCAGGCGGTCGCCGAGCGGGGTGCAGGCGACGCGTTCGATCGGGAAGTAGATCGGGTGCTGGGGAACGACCTTCGGCTTAACACTGAAGCTGTACCCGCGTCCGGCCTGAACCAGCTGGCGAACACCGAACTTGCGGGCCAACTCGCCCAGCCAGGTTCCGGTGGCGACGACCACCTGGTCTGCACGCACGTTCTCGCCGGACGCGACGACGACTTCAACGCCGTCTGCCCCGAGGTCGTTGATGTCACGGACATCCATGCCGGTCAGGATCTTGCCGCCACGCTCGCGTACCGCCTCGGCCAGCGAGTCGACGTAGAGCGGCGGGTTGATGTAGTGCTGGCCGGCGATGCGGATGCCATGGGTCACCGCGCCGCTGATGGTCGGTTCGATAGCACGGAGTTCATCCCCGGTGATCCGTTCGAAGTCGACGTGACCGCCGCGGGCGGCGATCTCGGCAAACTCGTGCTCGAGCACGGCGACGTTGCGCTCGTTCACGAACCCGGTCAGGAAGGGGTCGGCGACGATCGCCTTCTCCTTGACCTCACCGTCGGCGAGCCGGTCGAACGAGTCGACGCCCCACTTGTTGATCTCGGCGAAGGTGGCCATGTTCTTGCGCCACTTCGGTGGGGTGGAATACCAGGCGAAGCCGAGCAGGAAGCGGATCAGCTTCGGGTCGAGGCTGATCGGGATGTAGACGGGCGACGACGGGCTGAAGACGGCCTTGAGTCCATAACGGAAGATGGAGGGCTCCGGCAGCGGAAGGGTGAGCGCCGGGGCGATCCAGCCGGCGTTGCCCCACGACGAGCCGGCATTGACCCCGGTCTTCTCGAGCACCGTCACCTCGACCCCGCGTTCCTGCAGGAACCATGCCGTGGAAAGTCCGACAATTCCGGCACCGACGATGACGACGTGAGCAGGCTGAGCCAATTATTCTTCTCCAGTTTTTCTTCGGGCGACACTGCCCAGACGAGATAATCGTAGGGCATTGGAACACCCCGCCTTGTGGCCGGGGCTGACCATGGGAGTTGTGCGGTTCACGTTCCGAACACGTGTTGGCGCACCCAGGCGTGCATGGTGACGGCTGCGGCCGCGGAGGCGTTGATGCTGCGGGTGGAGCCGAACTGGCTGATCTCGACCACGGCATCCGCCGCCTCGATCGCCTCGGGCGACAGGCCGGGGCCTTCCTGGCCGAAGAGCAGCACGCACTCGCGCGGGAAGTCGAAGGTTTCGATGATCACGCTGCCAGGCACGTTGTCGATCGCGATGATCGGAAGGTCGCGCTCTTTGGCCCAGGCGACGAAGTCGGCGACATCCGGATGATGCAGCACGTGCTGGTAACGGTCGGTCACCATGGCTCCGCGCTTGTTCCAGCGGCGGCGTCCGACGATGTGCACGGTGTCGGCGGCGAACGCGTTGGCGCTGCGCACGATCGAGCCGATGTTCATGTCGTGCTGCCAGTTCTCGATGGCGACGTGGAACGGATGCCGGTGCTCATCCAGGTCGGAGACGATCGCCGCCATGCTCCAGTAGCGGTAGCGGTCGATGACGTTGCGGGTGTCACCCTTGGCCAGGAGTTCGGGGTCGTAGCGCTCATCGGCGGGCAGCTCGCCCTTCCAGGGGCCGACCCCATTGGTGGTCAACTCATGGGAGGGGTCCGGCTGCTCGTGCACGTATCTCAGGGTATCGCTCTGGATCCGGCCCCAGTGCCTACGCGGTCACCTATCCGCACAGCTGGCTGAATTCAGTACGCCGGTGCGGTGAGGGCGTTCAGGCTGGAGAGCACCAGCGTCACCGCTGGCAGCGACTCAGTCGGATACTGGCCGAGGAGTTCAAGCTTCCACGCGTCTGGGCCCTCACCGACCAGTTGGCGGCCGGATCGGCGGTGAATGTCGCGAACCATCCCCGTGTCGATGCCTGCAGCGGTGCTGTGTGGGCGGTTCTCGGCCAGTGTGCGGTGCCGGAGTTCGAAGTCCAGGAGTTCCAGCCATCCGCCGTGTCGCATCGGCAGGCCGCGGGCGCGGACAATGCCTCGTCGGTTGAGTTCCATGACTGCGGAGGCTGACACCGGCTCCGATACCTTCCAGATAGCGGCCCGGGCCGTCCACGGGCGTTGCCGGCCGGCGAGGACATTGATGGCAACGTCCAACGACTCGATACCCACCGGTGCGTCATCTACGAGCGTCAGCCGCTGGCCCCACAACCGGACACGTCCCATGACGACGATGCCGCGGACGGCAAGCTCTACAAGGGCCGCAGCCCCGATGGTGAATCCGCCGTAGACCATCCGCCCGTCTGTCGCCGGCTCCGACAGCAATACTTCCTCAGCGAGAGTAAGCCGGTCGCGATCCACAGGGTTCATCATGGCCCAGAAAACAACGGGGACGCCAGCTCAACCGGCAGATCGTACAGGGCGAACGCGAGTACACACCGTTCGACTGACACGCCTGAACAGGTCGATACGGCGCTGCGCGCCTACTCAACCCACAGATAGCTGTTGCGCGCCCACTCACCCACAAGAAACCACTGCGGCCCACTCGCCTTCTGCGGGTCGAGTGCGGGCAAGCGAAGCGAGAACGTGTATCGAGACCACCGATCGCGCAGCTCAGGAACCGTAGACAAGCCCCATGATGATCGCCAGGCTGACGGCCGCCGACGACATGACTGTTCCGATCAGGCCGAGCACGTTGAAGCTGTGGTCCAGGACGAGGCAGAGAATGCCGAGGGCCAGGCCAAGGACGGCCACGATCAGCGCCGTCAAGGTGACACCGGGGATGAACGCCCCGATCAGGGCGACGCCGCCCACCAGAATGACCATGGAGCCGAATCGCCGCATGGTGGCCGTCGAGGGTCTCTGGACGCCCACGGCATAATCGCGTCGTGAGTCAGTCACCCTTTGAGCATGGCACAAGAACCTGAAAGTGCAGAGCCCACGTTCGCGGGGCAGACCCCTCGGGATGCCCCGGATTCCGGACGGCCCAAATCGTGCTCAGTACGATTGCCGCATGAGCGACCGTGACAACATCGAGTGTTGGCTGACCGACATGGACGGCGTGCTGGTGCACGAGAGCCGGCCGATCCCCGGGGCATCCGAACTGTTGCAGCAGTGGCGCAAACAGGACAAACCGTTTCTGGTGCTCACCAACAACTCCATCTTCACGCCGCGTGACCTCAGTGCCCGTCTGCGGGCATCCGGACTGGTCGTTCCCGAAGAGTTCCTCTGGACATCCGCCCTCGCCACCGCCGACTTCCTGCAATCGCAGATTCCGGGCGGGTCCGCATTCGTGATCGGCGAGGCCGGCATCACCACGGCACTGCACGAGGCCGGGTTCACCATGACCGAGAACGACCCCGACTACGTGGTGATCGGCGAGACGCGCAACTACTCGTTCGAGGCCATCACCAAAGCGATCCGCCTGATCATCGGCGGTGCACGCTTCATCGCCACCAACCCGGATGCCACCGGCCCGAGCATCGACGGACCGCTCCCAGCCACTGGCGCAGTCGCCGCCCTCATCACGAAGGCCACCGGCAAGCTGCCGTACGTGGTCGGCAAGCCGAACCCGATGATGTTCCGTTCGGCGATGAACAAGATTGGCGCGCACTCGGAGAACACCGGGATGATCGGCGACCGGATGGACACGGACGTCGTCGCCGGCATCGAGGCCGGGCTGCACACCATCCTGGTGATGACCGGTATCAGCGACCGGGCCGAGATCGACCGCTATCCGTTCCGACCGGACGAGGTCATCGACAGCGTGGCAGACCTGCTGGACACCGCCCGCTGAGCACCCCGCCCCTCGCGCTATCCCAAATGAAGGAAATACCCGCCTTCGGTAACACTTTCATTGGGCGAGAAGCCCGTCGACCGCGAAATCTCCTTCATTTGGGACGGAAGCGGAGGGGTGGGCCGGCGGCGGGCAGGTGCTAGCTGAGGCCGAGGTCGTCCAGGCTGATCGCAGCGAAGTACGGGTAGCCGGCCGCCTCGATGACCTCACGGGCGCCCGTGTTGCGGTCGACGACCACGGCGACGCCGGCGATCTCGGCGCCCACCTTCTTCAGCGCCTCGATGGCGGACAGCGGAGAGCCACCGGTCGTCGAGGTGTCCTCGAGCACGATGACCCGCTTGCCCGCCACATCCGGGCCCTCAACCTGGCGGCCACGACCGTGGTCTTTCGGCTCCTTCCGCACGACGAACGCGTCGTAGGCCACGCCACGTGCAGCAGCCTGGTGCAGTACGGCGGATGCGATCGGGTCGGCGCCCATGGTCATGCCACCGACGGCCGAAACTTCGGGAACCTGGGAAATCAAGTCCAGCATCACCTGACCGATCAGCGGGGCGACCCGGTGGTCGAGGCTGACCTTCCGCAGGTCGACGTAATAGGTAGCCTTCTTGCCGCTGGTGAGGGTGAAGTCCCCGTGGAAGACGGCGTCGGCCTTGATGAATTCGATGAGCTGCTGGCGCGTTTCGGTCACCCGCCAACTCTACCCAGCGGGTTAACGCAGGAACGCCCGGCTGCGGAGGATGCCCCCTCCGGCCGAGCGTCGGCACTGCTGGGTATCGCCGGCAACGGCGATCAACCGCCTAGGAGAACTGCAGTTCCTTCTGGGCAGCGTGGTGGCTGTAGCCGTCGGTCTTGATGTCCGAGTACACGGCCACGATGGACGTGATGGCCAGGATGCCGATGATGGTGAGTAGAGCGAACACGAGAAGGTGCCTTTCGTAGGGGTTTCGTGGGAACGTCGACCAGACGGAGGCGCCTTTGCTCGTGTTCGACTGTTTTCTATTCCATCACCGGAATCTATAAACCACAATCGCATTATTCTGCACGAACGCTGTAGCGTGGCTACATGGACATTCAGCGTCTCGAATTGCTCAGGGAACTGTCCGAACGGCACAGTGTCACCGAGGTGGCCCGCGCCCTGCACCGCACGCCGTCCGCCGTGTCGCAACAGCTCAAAGTGCTTGAGCGGGAGGCCGGGCTGCCCCTCACTGAACGCAGCGGACGCGGGCTCGCATTGACGGATGCCGGCCGCGCGCTGGCTCGCAGCGCCACCGACGTTGCGATCGCCATCGAGCGCGCGAATGCCGTCTGGGATGAGTTCCGCAACAAGGCAACCGGCGACGTGAGCATCGTCACCTTCCCCACGGCCGGACAGATGCTCCTACCCGGCACCATCGCCGACCTGGCCGACCTGGGAGACATCATCCTGAACTGCACGGACCAGGACCCGGAACTCAACGACTTCTCTGAGCTGACCGCCGACCACGACATCGTCCTCGCGCACACGATGAGCGGTCAGCGCTCCTGGGGCGGCCGTGGCCTCACGGTGGTCCCGCTGATGACAGAACAGCTCGACATCGGTGTCTGCTCAGAGCATCGGCTCGCCGGACGCAGCTACCTGACCGCCGGCGATATCGTCGACGAACCCTGGATCGGCGTACCGGGAGGGTTTCCGTTCGAGCGGGTGCTGCACGACATCGAGCAGTTGGGCAACGGCCGGCTGAACATCATCCAGCGGTTCTCCGACCTGCGCATCATCGAGGCGTTCATCATGGCCGGCCTCGGCATCGCCCTGGTGCCGCGCTACTCGTCGGGCTCCGAGCTGGCCGACAAGATGGTGCTGAAGCCGCTCCGGGGCATCGACGCGGAACGGCAGATCGTGGCGTTGATGCGCCCGGATCGAGCCGAGCGCCTCGCGGTTCGCACCGTCGTCGCGGTACTGAGACAGCGCGCAGCCGAAGTGCAGCGGCTGCACGCGGTGGAGACCGGCGCGATCACCCTGCCGGACTAGTGGACCGACCCCCCGTTTGTGGGTAGCCCCGGCGCGGCAGGAGGCGGTGCTTCACCGGTACGTTGGAGAGCTACGGCATATCGGGAGCCGTGTTTCGGGACATTAGGCGCATTCGGGTGCGCCGCGGGGAGCCACAATGAGCATGTCAGACAACGTCATCGAGTTTCGCCGCACAATTCGTGGCTACGATCCAGCGGATGTGGACCGGATCGTCGTCGAACTGAACGAACGCCTCGACCGCTACAACGAGGAGCGGGCAGACAACGCCCACCTGATCCAGCGGCTCAAGCGGGAACTGGCGGATGCCAACGAGCGCGCGTCCCGGATCAAGCCCAGTTTTGCCGACCTCGGAACCGCGTTCGAGGAAACCCTTCGTGTGGCGGAGACCCAGGCGAGCAAGATGCTTTCCGAGGCCAGCGAGGAGGCGGCCGACATCCGCGCGTCGGTCAAGGCCGATGCCGCGCGAATCCGTGAGCAGACTGAACGGGAAAGCCGCACGCTGATTGCGGATGCCCAGCAGGCTGCCGAAGAACTGCGCCTCAGCACGGAAGCGGAAGTGGCTGGGCTGCGCCAGCAGGCCGCTGACGAGTCCGCGAAGTCACGCAACACCCGCGCTCGCGCTGAGCGCAGCAGCGCCACCATGATCTCCCAGGCGGAGCGGCAGGTGGCCCAGATCCAGGCCGCGGCCAGCCGTCAGGCCGAACAGGTCAAGCGGGAGGCTGCTGAGCTGTTCCATGCCGCCCAGGAGATGATCGTCGCAGCCGAGGCCGACGTTCGTGACCGTCAGGACGAGGCCGAACTCGCCCGGGCCACGGTGCACGAGGAGGCCGAGCGCTACGCGCAGAAGGCCTACGCCCAGGCGGACGCCCACGTGGAGGCGGCATCCCAGCGGGCAGCCGCACTCATGGCCGACGCCGAGGCCATGCTGGCCAAGGCCGAGCGCCGCGCGGAAGAAGACGCCCAGGCAGCACTCGCGTTCACCGACAACCTGATGTCGAAGACGATGGTGCGTGCGAGCACCATCACCCGCGACACCGAAGACATGGTGAACTCGATGACGAGGGACGCCGAAACCCACATCTCGGACCTTCGCCGACAGCAGTCCGTGCTGCACGAGTACGTTCAGCGGATGCGCACCCTCACATCAGAGACCGAGTCGCTGGTTGCGCACGCGCAGCCGGCAGAGGCCAAGCGCAGCATCAGCGCGTAACCGTTCCTGCTTTCCGCAGGTCGATCGGCTTCCGTCCCTGAGCGAGTCGGCAGCAATCGCTGATCGAGCTTGTCGAGATCCCGTGGGGGTTTCGACGAGCTCAACCAGCGAAACATGCACTTAGTGGTTCTGGGGGAAGCCCAGGTTGATCCCGCCGTGACTCGGGTCGAGCCAGCGTGAGGTGACGGCCTTCTCCCGCGTGTAGAACGAGATCCCGGCCGGGCCGTACGCCTTCGCGTCACCGAACGCCGAGTCCTTCCAGCCGCCGAAGGAGTGGTACGCGACCGGCACGGGGATGGGCACGTTCACACCGACCATGCCCGCCTCCACCTCGTGCTGGAAACGACGTGCCGCGCCACCGTCGTTGGTGAAGATCGCCGTCCCGTTGCCGTACGGGCTGCGGTTGATCAGGTCGAGACCCTCGGTGTAGCTGTCCACCCGGATGATCGCCAGGATCGGCCCGAAGATCTCGTCCTTGTAGACGTCAGAGTCCGTGGTCACCTTGTCGAGCAGCGTCGGTCCGAGCCAGAAACCGGATGCCTCGCCATCAACTTCGATCCCTCGGCCGTCGACCACGACATCCGCCCCATCCTTCGTGGCCAGGTCGATGTAGGAGGCGACCTTGTCGCGGTGCGCCTCGGTGATCAGCGGACCCATGTCGCAATTGCGCATGCCGTCGCCGACCTTGAGACCCTTCATCCGCTCGGTGATCTTCGCGATCAGGTCGTCGGCGACCGGCTCGACCGCGACGATCACGCTGATCGCCATGCAGCGTTCGCCGGCGGAACCGAACCCGGCGTTGACGGCGGCGTCCGCGGTGAGGTCGAGGTCAGCATCCGGGAGCACCAGCATGTGGTTCTTCGCACCGCCGAGGGCCTGCACCCGCTTGCCGTGCGACGACGCGGTCTCGTAGATGTACTTCGCGATCGGTGTCGACCCGACGAACGAGACAGCCTTCACGTCGGGGTGAACGAGCAGGGCGTCGACCGCCTCCTTGTCGCCGTGCACCACGTTGAAGACACCCTCGGGAAGGCCGGCCTCGGTGAAGAGCTCGGCCATCCAGTTGGCCGCGGACGGGTCCTTCTCGGAAGGCTTCAGCACGACGGTGTTGCCGGCGGCGATCGCGATCGGATAGAACCACATCGGCACCATGGCCGGGAAGTTGAACGGGCTGATGATCGCCACGGCACCGAGCGGCTGGCGCAGCGTGTACACATCGACGCCAGTCGATACGTTCTCGCTGAAGTCACCCTTGACCAGGTGCGGCATGCCGAGCGCGAACTCGACCACCTCGATGCCGCGGGCGACCTCGCCGCGGGCATCCGACGTCACCTTGCCGTGCTCGGCGGTCAGGATGTCTGCCAGCTCGTCACGGCGCTCGTTGATGAGCTCGCGGAATTTGTACAGGATCACCTGCCGCTTGGCCTGCGAAGTGTCGCGCCAGGCCGGGTAGGCGGCGTGGGCAGCGGCCACCGCGGTATCGACATCCGCGGTGCTGGCCAGTCGCACGTTCTTGGCGACCGCGCCGGTGGCCGGGTTGAACACCGGCGAGGTGCGGGTCGAGTTGCCATCAGCGGATGCGCCGTTGATGTAGTGGGAGAGTGTTTCGGTCATTTCGTTGTTTCGTTTCTGTTGATTCGCGGATCGAGCTTGTCGAGATCCGGAAGGTTTCTCGTGGGGTTCGACAAGCGGGGCCAGCGGGAGGGGGACTAAAGCAGGTCGAGGCCGAGCACCTCGTCGTAGATGGCCATCGCCTCGACGACCTCGGCGTCGGTGACCACGCAGGGCGGCACGACGTGGATGCGGTTCTCGGAGATGAACGGGAGCAACCTTCGGCCCATCAGCTCGGACTTGATGGTGCCCATCACCGCTCCACTGACCGGCTCCCGGGTCGCCTGGTCGGCAACCAGTTCGACCGCCCAGAAGACGCCCTCACCTCGCACCTCACCGATGATCGGATGCTTCGCCTTCAGTTCTGCGAGCGCCGGTGCGATCACGTCCCGGCCGACCCGGGCTGCGTTCTCCACGATGCCTTCCGACTCCATCGCGTCGAGTGCGGCGACGATGGACGCCATCGCCAGCGGATGCCCGCTGTAGGTCAGACCTCCGGGGAACACGGTGTTGTCGAAGTCGCTCGCAATCGCATCCGAGATGATGACGCCGCCGACCGGCACATAGCCCGAGTTGACGCCCTTCGCGAAGGTGATCAGGTCGGGCACGACGTCGTATCCGTCGAAGGCGAACCAGCGACCGGTGCGGCCGAAACCGGCCATCACCTCGTCGAGGATGAGCATGATGCCGTAGCGGTCGCAGAGTTCCCGCACACCGGCCAGGTAGCCGGGTGGGGGCAACAGCACACCGGCTGTTCCCGGGATCGACTCGAGCAGCACGGCCGCGATACCGGCCGGACCCTCGCTCTGGATGACCCGCTCCAGGTGGCGCAGGGCCCGCTCGCTCTCCTGCTCGGGACTCGTTGCCCAGAACTCGCTCCGGTACAGGTACGGTCCGAAGAAGTGCACGTGCCCGCGCGAGTATTCGTTCGGGACGCGACGCCAGTCCCCGGTGGAGACGATGGCCGCACCCGTGTTGCCGTGGTACGAGCGGTAGGTCGAGAGCACCTTGTCCCGGCCGGTGTGCAGGCGGGCCATCCGGATGGCGTTCTCGTTGGCATCCGCCCCGCCGTTGGTGAAGAAGACCTTGTTGAAGCCGTCTGGTGCACGGTCGGTGATGCGCTTGGCCGCCTCGCCGCGGCGCAGGTTAGCGGTCGATGGCGCGATGGTGGTGAGGGTGTCGGCCTGCTCCTTGATGGCGGCGACGACGGCCGGATGCTGGTGGCCGATGTTCACGTTGACCAGCTGGCTGGAGAAGTCCAGGTAGGTGCGACCGGAGTGGTCCCACACGCGGCAGCCCTGGGCGCCGGAGATGACGAACGGCTTGAGGGTCGCCTGCGCCGACCAGGAGTGGAAGACGTGTTTGTCGAGTTCGATCGCCCTGGCATCCAGATCGGTGTCGACGGTGGTGGTGGTGTCGGTCACGGTTATCGTGCTTCTTTCTTTTTTCTTCTAATGGGAGCTCGCTGCCGGGCAGCCGCGTGGGCTACCCGGCAAGCGGCTAGTTACTTGCCGCCCTCTTTGAGTTCGACGGTGATGGACTCGTAGCCCTCGTTTTTCACATCGATGCCCTCGGCGATCAATTCGTCGAGCGCTTTCTGGATGTACTCGTTGGTGTACGCAGTCTCGGGCGGCAGCTCGGTGAGGATGGTTGCTCCCGTCTCGTTCTGCGTCTCCATCGCGATGTCCACCGTGCGGTCCCAGGCGTCCTCGTCAGTGATGCCGATCCCGTTCGTGGACGGCCAGATCAGCTTGTTGACCTCGTTGGCCATCCACAGCTGGTGGCTGGTGCCCAGAGTCGATCCAGCAGCGGTGACTATGTCAGCGGATGCTTGCGGGTCGTTCATCGCGTAGATCCAGCCCTTGATCGAGGCCTTCAGGAACTTCACCGTCGTCTCCTGAAACTCGGTGTCAGTGGCGAGGCGCTCGGCGTCGGCCCAGATCGAGTCCTGCAGCATTCCGCTGCCTTCCTCATTCCAGTCGATGACGTTGAGGTCCTCCGGCTGGTAGAGCTCTCCGGTGTCCGGGTTGATGCTTTCCAGCACCTGCGCGTACTCGTTGTAGGTCATGGCCTGTGCCGCATCGATGTCGCCCTGTAGCAGCCCCAGCATGTCGAAGGCCTGCGTGACCAGGGTGATGTCGTCTACGCCGAGGTTCGCCTGCTGCAGTCCGGCGAAGATCTCCCACTCGTTGCCATAGCCCCAGCTGCCGACCGTGTGGCCGGCCAGGTCTTCAGCGCTGGTGATGCCGTGCTCCTTGAACGACACCTGCATCGTCGCAGAGCGTTCAAAGATCTGGGCGACACTGGTGATGTTCGCACCCTGCTGGATAGAACCCAGCACCTTCGGAACCCAGGAGATGGCGTAGTCCGCGTCTCCAGAGACCAGGGCATCCTGCGGAACGATGTCTGCACCGCCCTCCTGGAGGGTGACGTCGAGGCCTTCCTCCTCATAGAACCCTTGATCGACTGCGGCGTAATAGCCACCGAACTGGGCTTGGGCGAACCACTGCAATTGCAACGTGACCGGAGTCAGTCCGTCCTCGCCTGGTTCTGTCGTCGACCCCCCTGGCGAACAGCCGGTGAATGCGAGGGCGACAACCGCGAATGCAGCGGTGCCCGTCATGAGGCGTGTGCTGTGTTTCATTGTTCCTCCTTGTTGCGGTTCATGAGAACTGTGCGGTTCAGGCACGCCGGTGCAGAGTCAGTCGTTCGACCGCCATGGTGGCCAGGTAGAAGGCGAGACCGAGAAGAATCGATCCGAGCACGTAGGCCCAGGCCAACGGGTAGTTGCTCCCGGCGGCAGCCGTCGTAATCGATTTGCCCAGTCCGCCAATGGGGCCACCGAAGTACTCTGCGATCACTGCGGCGATGACCGCCAGAGCGGAGGCAATGCGTAGTCCCGTGAACAGGAAGGGCAGTGCGGTTGGTAGCGTGACAATTTTGGTCGTTTGCCAGGTGGAAGCCGCATGCGCCCTCATCAAGTCGCGGTGCACGGGGCGAACCTGGCGCAACCCCTTCAGCGTGTTCACGTAGACCGGCACGAAGACCGCGAGCGCGGCGACGAGCACCCTGGCGGTCTGCTGGCTGGCACTGAACATCCCGTAGAGTACCGGCGCCAGCGCCACAATGGGCAGCACCATTGCGGCAGACACCACCGCAGCGGTGAGTTCATCAATCGTTCGCACCAGCGCAGAAATCATGGCGAAGACCACCGCCACGGCCATCCCGATCAGTAGTCCGATCAGGGAGTTCAGGCCGGTAACCAGCGAGTTCGACCAGACTGTTGGCAGGTTGGAGAAGAATTGCTCGCCAATGGAGGCCGGGCTGGGCAGTACGAACGATTTGATCTCGAACGCGACCACGGCGATTTGCCACAACGCAAGGGTTACCACGCCGAGAATCAACGGCGGGAGTAACCCCTTCGATGCTCCAAACGCTGCTCTCACCGGTTGTCAGCTCCTCGCGCGCTGGCACCGGAAGTTCCGTGCAGATGCTCCCGCACCGAACTGACGGCAGCGAAGAACGCTTCGTCTTCACGCAGCTCGTCGGTGCGGTGGCGTGCATCTCCCAGATTGATGTCGACAATGGCGCGGATGCGACCAGGTCGCGGTGACATCACTACCACCCGGTTGGCCAGGAACACCGCTTCGGGAATGGAGTGGGTGACGAAAACAACTGCGGCGTTCGTTTCGCCACAGATCTGAGCCAACTCGGCCTGCATGTGCTCGCGGGTCATCTCGTCGAGGGCTCCAAAAGGCTCGTCCATGAGCAACAGGTTGGGGCTCTCCGCCAGTGCGCGGGCGATGGCGACCCGCTGCTGCATTCCGCCGGAAAGCTGGTCGGGGAAGTTGTCGGCGAAGTCGGTGAGCCCGACCAGCGACAGAAGTTCAGTTGCTCTCTTCGTCCGCGCCGACCGGTTGCTGCCGTGAAGCTCGAGCGGAAGCTCGATGTTGGCTCGAACAGTGCGCCAGGGCAGCAACCCGGCCTGCTGGAAGGCGATGCCATAGTCCTGGTCGAGTCTCGCCTGTTTCGGCGTCTTGCCAAAAACGGCGAGTGATCCGCTGGTCGGATGGTCCAGGTCCGCGATCAGGCGCATGAGGGTGCTCTTACCGCAGCCAGATGGTCCAATCAGGGAAACGAACTCACCCTTGGCGACGGTGAGGCTGATCTCTTCGAGAGCGGTGACCTGTGCGCCCTTTTCGACGGTGAAGATCTTTCCCACGTTGTCGACGACGACTGCGGGGGATTCCGCTGACTGCGCCATCATCGCTTCGTTAGACGGGTGGGCCTCTTCGGTCATTTTCACCTCAGGTTGTGTGTCGGTCATGCGTTGGTTTCCCCTCGGCGGTAGCGACGGGCGAACAACGCGAATAGTGAGACGACTCCGGCAGCAATCAGCCCGATTGCGACAGCGCCGAAGATCGGTGCCCACGGTTTTCCCGGATCGCCGCCGGCGGCACCAGCGAACTCGATGACCATTCGGCCGATCCCACCCTTGAGCCCGATCGAGACTTCGGCCACAATCGTGCCGATCACGGCGTTTGCCGCAGCGAGTTGCAGGGCTGGTAGAAGGTACGGAACGCTGGCCGGGATCCGAAGCTTGAGCAGGGTCTTCCACCAGCCGACCCCGTAGGCGCGGAATAGTTCCACGTGGGCGGTGTCCGGGGAGTTCAACCCTTGAAGTGCCCCGATCGACACCGGGAAGAACGCGAGGTAGCTCGCGATCAACGCCACCGACATCCAGTTCTCCCAGACGAAGGAGCCGATTTCAATCTGCGCACCCCAGCGGCGAACCAGCGGCGCGATGGCGATCAGCGGAACCGTCTGACTCAGGATGATCCACGGCAGCGCGGCAGACTGCGCTGTTCGGAAACGCTGCATGACGAGGGCGAGAAGCAGGCCGACGCTGACGCCGATGATCCAGCCGACAGCAGCAATGTAGAGCGAGAAGCTTGAGGTTTCCAGCACCGCCTCCCACATCATGACCGAGTTGCTGGCGCCGGTGAGCGGCTCAAGCAGGCGCTCGAACATGGTGGCGATGTGTGGCATCGACATGTCGTTGGTTCGCGGCAACAAGATGAGTTCGCCGACCACGAATCCCTTCTCCGGCCCAAGGAATTTGTACAGCTCCCACAGCACCCCGATACCCAGCACTCCGAGCGTTCCCAACGCGACCCGGCGCCACTGGCCGCGGCGGCCTCGCCCAGACGAAGCCCGCTTCGGCCGCCCCCTGGAGGCGTCGACCGTCATGACCTGCATCGTGGGAGTGACGGTCATGTCATGCCTTGGCCACAATGTGCTCGCTGAGCGCAGGAATCACTGTCTCGCCGTAGACGCGCAGCGTCTCTTCCTTGTTGTCGTGCTGCAGGTAGCCGGCGAACTGGTCGACGCCGAGATCCTTCAGTGCCTTCAACTTCTCGATGTGGTCCTCAGCCGGCCCCAGCAGGCAGAAGCGCTCGACGATCTCGTCCGGCACGAAGTCGGCGTGCGTGTTGCCGGCTCGACCGTGCTCGTTGTAGTCGTAGCCTTGCCGGCCGGCGATGTAGTCGGTGAGCGCCTTCGGCACTGCGCCATCCGCCCCATATTTGGCGACGATGTCGGCCACGTGGTTGCCTACCATCCCGCCGAACCAGCGGCACTGGTCGCGCATGCGGCCCCAGTCATCGCCGATGTACATCGGGGCAGCGACACAGAATTTGACGGACAGCGGATCGCGGCCGGCGGCCTCGGCGGCGTTCCGCACCGTCTTGATCATCCACTCGGCGACATCGAGGTCCGCCATCTGCAAGATGAAACCGTCACCCACCTCGCCGGCAAGCTTCAACGCCAGCGGACCGTACGCCGCCACCCAGATGTCGAGCTTCGAGCCCTTGCTCCACGGGAACTGCAGCGTGGTCTCGTTGTATTCGACCGACCGCGAGTTGGCGAGCTCGCGGATGACGTGAATCGCCTCCCGCAGGGTCTTCAGCGTGGTCGGCGCACCGCCGGTCACCCGTACCGCCGAGTCGCCGCGGCCGATCCCGCAAATGGTGCGGTTGCCGTACATCTCGTTGAGGGTGGCGTAGGTGGAAGCCGTCACGGTCCAGTCGCGGGTGGCCGGGTTGGTCACCATCGGGCCGACCACGATCTTGTGCGTCTCGGCCAGGATGCGGCTGTAGATGACGTACGGCTCCTGCCACAGCAGGTGCGAGTCGAAAGTCCAGAGGTGGCTGAACCCGTGCTCCTCCGCCAGCTTCGCCAGCTGCACGGTGCGCGCGGCGGGCGGGTTGGTCTGTAGTACTGCTCCGAAATCCATGCTCAGTTCCCCCTGCTCGAAAGTGCCCGTTCCGGCGGATAGTGGCTGTTCCGCCGGGCACTTTCCTCCGGAAAGGGCACTATTGCGGTTGCTCTTGACGTCTGCATGGAATTCCTAGATCAAGTACTGCGAGAGGCCGCGCTTGAAGTACTTGCCGTCGCCCTTCGCGCCCAGGTACTGGTTGTCGTCAACGATGACCTTGCCGCGGGAGAGCACCGTGTCGACGTGCCCGTCGATCTCGAAGCCCTCGTACGCGGAGTAGTCCATGTTCATGTGGTGCGTCTTGCCCACCCCGATCGACGTATGACCGTTCGGGTCGTACACGACCACGTCCCCGTCAGCCCCGGGCTGGATGACGCCCTTCTTGCCGTACATTCCGAACATCCGCGCCGGCGTGGTCGAGGTGACCTCGACCCAACGTTCCAGTGAGATGTTGCCGTCGACGACGCCCTGGTAGAGCAGGTCCATCCGGTGCTCGACCCCGCCGATCCCGTTCGGGATCTTCGAGAAGTCGCCCACCCCCATGTCCTTCTGGCCCTTCATGCAGAACGGGCAGTGGTCGGTGGAGACCATCTGGATGTCGTTGGTGCGCAGGCTCTGCCACATGTGGTGCTGGTGACCCTCCGCCCGCGAGCGCAGCGGAGTGGAGCACACCCACTTGGCGCCCTCGAACCCTGGTGCGCCGAGCTGCTCCTCGAGCGACAGGTAGAGGTATTGCGGACAAGTCTCGCCGAAGACGTTCTGGCCCTTGTCCCGTGCGGCCGCGATCTGCTCGACCGCCTGCTTCGCGCTGACGTGCACGACGTAGAGCGGCGCCCCGGTGAGGTTGGCGAGCATGATGGCGCGGTGGGTTGCCTCCTCCTCCGCCTGCCACGGCCTGGTGAGCCCGTGGAAGTACGGGGAGGTGTTGCCGGCCTCCAGCGCCTGCTTCACCAGCACGTCGATGACCGCGCCGTTCTCGGCGTGCATCATCATCATCGCGCCGAGCTCTGCACCCTTCTGGAACGCGCGGAGGATCTGCCCGTCGTCCGAAAGGAAGACGCCCTTGTAGGCCATGAAGAGCTTGAAACTGGAGACCCCCTCGCCCATCAATTCGTCCATCGCGGTGAGCGAGGCATCCTGAACGTCCGACAGGATCTGGTGGAAGCCGTAGTCGATCGCGCAGTTGCCGGCCGCCTTCGCGTGCCAGGCCTGGAACTGGTCGATCACGTTCTCGCCGGCGTACTGCACCACGAAGTCGACGATGCTGGTCGTGCCGCCGTGGGCCGCCGCGCGGGTTCCCGTCTCATAGGTGTCGCTGGCGAAAGTGCCGCCGAACGGCATCTCCATATGCGTGTGCGCGTCGATGCCGCCCGGGATGACGTACTTCCCGGCGGCGTCGATCACGGTGTCGACGTTGTTCTCCACGTCGAAGCCGAGCAGGTTCGAGCCGGGCGCGAGCACGGCCGCGATCGTCTCGCCGTCGATCAATACATCGGCGGATGCTGTCCCCGTCGAGTTCACGACGGTCCCGTTTTTGATGAGGGTCTTCATTGACTTCTCCTCCTTCTGGCGACCAGCGGGTCTTACGGCTTCGGGATGCTCGTGTACGAGTCCGGGCGGCGGTCGCGGAAGAACTGCCAGTCATCGCGCATCTGGCGGATCATGTCCATGTCCAGGTCGCGGATCATGATCTCCTCGTCGGTGCCCGACCCGCGCTCCCCGACCCAGTTGCCGCGCGGGTCGATGACCTGGCTGGTGCCATAGAAGTCGACGGCCAGCTCTCCGTACTCGTTGTCTTCGCGGCCGACGCGGTTCGGCTGGAGCACGAACAGGCCGTTCGCAACGGCTGCCGCCGGGCCCTCGACCTCCCAGAGCCGGTTGGAGAGCCCCGGCTTGGTGGCGTTCGGGTTGAAGATCATCTGCGCACCGTTCAGCGCCAGCTCTCGCCACCCCTCCGGGAAGTGCCGGTCGTAACAGATGTAGACGCCGACCGGACCGACCGCCGTGTCGAAGACCGGGTAGCCGAGGTTGCCTGGACGGAAGTAGAACTTCTCCCAGAACCGGTCGAGGTGCGGCAGGTGGTGCTTGCGGTACTTGCCGAGGATGGTTCCGTCGGAGTCGACCACCACCGCGGTGTTGTAGTACACCCCTGGCATGTCCTCTTCGTAGATCGGCAGCACCATGACCATGCTCAGTTCTTTGGCGAGCGCCGCAAACCGCTGCACGATCGGCCCGTCGGCCGGCTCGGCATAGGAGTAGTACTTCTTGTCTTCGGTGATGCCGAAGTACGGCCCGTAGAAGAGTTCCTGGAAGCAGATGATCTGCGCCCCTTCGGCGGCCGCGTCCCGGGCGAATTGCTCGTGCTTGTCGAGCATCGACTCCTTGTCGCCAGTCCAGGTCGTCTGCGTGATCGCCGCGCGAACAATGTTGCTCATAGCCGTCCTCCACACTTCCTTGTGCTCAGCTTGCCGGGCCGATCTCACAATCGGCGCGACTCGACTTGTTACTTTTTGTTATTGATGATGCTGAATATTTAGTTTATGTTTTCCCTGTGGGCGTACAGTCATCATACTGGTGCCCAATCGGGTTCAGGCAAGAGCCATTCACACACAAGAGGCCTTGACGGATGCTTGCAGCAGAGATCGAGCATCGCACCCCGGCGGGGATAGCGGCAGGCGTCGGACGGCTGATCAGCTCCGGGCGCCTGGCCGTCGGTGACCGCCTGCCCACCGTTCGGGAGCTGGCATCCGACCTCGGTGTCAGCCCGGCGACGGTGAGCCAGGCGTGGCAGGCGCTCGGGTCGGCGGGGCTCATCGTGTCCCGCGGCCGCAACGGCACGTTCGTGAGAGAACCCGCGACGCAGCGGCCGAACACGCGTAGCGCATCCCATCAGTCGCTTCACCCCAGGCTCGACCTGTCCCGCGGCACCCCGGACCCCGCGCTTCTGCCGGCGCTGGGGCCGGCGCTCACCCGCGTCTCGCAGCGCGCCGAAACCCCCAGCTACCAGGACCTCTCAGTGCTGCCGGAGCTGCTGAACCTGCTCCACACCTCCTGGCCATACCCCGCCGAGTCGTTCACCATCGTCAACGGGGCACTGGATGCGCTGTCCCGCAGCCTCGAGCAGGTCACCCGGTTCGGTGATCGCGTGGTCGTGGAGAACCCCGGATTCCCGCCGTTCTTCGACCTGGTCGACCAGCTCGGCCTCGAGCGGCTGCCGGTGGCGGTCGACGAGAACGGGATCGTGCCGGCATCGCTGAGGGAGGCGCTCACCCGCTCGCCATCCGCCGTCATCCTGCAGCCGCGCGCCCACAATCCGACCGGCGCCTCGATGCCGGCAGACCGCGCAGAGGAACTCGCCGGGCTGCTGCGCGGGCACGACGTGGTTGTCATCGAAGACGACCACTCCGGTGACATCAGCACCGCACCGGACGTCAGTCTCGGCAGCTGGCTGCCCGACCGGGTGCTGCACATCCGCAGCTACTCCAAATCGCACGGGCCAGACCTGCGCATCGCCGCCCTCGGCGGACCGGCGCACCTGATCGACCGGATCATTGCCAGGCGGATGCTCGGACCGGGCTGGACCAGCCGGATGCTGCAAACCATCCTGCACGACCTGCTCACCAACAGCGCCAGCCTCGAGGAGGTCGCCGAAGCCCGTCGCAGCTACGCCGCCAGGCAGGGGGCGCTGGCGGGTGCACTGAACGACCTCGGCCTCGCCGTGCGCCAGGCGGACGGCATCAACGCCTGGCTGCCGGTGTCCGACGAGCAGTCAGCCATCGTCGAGCTCGCGGCATCGGGCATCCGGGTCGCCGGGGGTTCGCCGTTCTTCGCAGTCGAATCGGCAGAGGCGTTCATCCGGGTGACGGCCGGGGCCGTGCCGGATGATGTGCTCCCGGTCGCCGAGGCCCTCGCCTCCGCGGCGCGCGCCGGAGCGCCCGCCAACGGCCTGCACGCCCGCTGGGCGTAGCCTTCCTGACCCAGCCGCGCGGCCTCAACAAAACTCGGGTTTGTCATCCGCGCGGTGGAACGTTGCAGCACTCCATCAACACAACGTCTCGTGGTCAGTATCGTGCGCGCCGAAAGCGGCTCGCGCGTACGGTGGAGTTACCGCTCGTCGTCAGGAGGCACCATGTCACGCATCATCATCGTCGGAGGGCACGGGAAGGTCGCGCTGCGACTCGCACGGATCCTCGCTGACCGCGGGGACGAAGTCACGTCGCTGATCCGCAACCCCGACCATGCCGCTGAGGTGGCCGAGCACGGTGCCACGCCGGTTGTCGCCGACGTCGAGCACCTCTCCGCCGAGGAGTTGTCACCGCACTTCGCCGGCCACGATGCCGTCGTCTGGTCGGCCGGTGCAGGTGGCGGCGACCCCGAACGCACGTACGCGGTGGACCGCGATGCCGCGATCCGCTCGATGGAGGCCGCAGCATCCGTCGGCGTCAAGCGGTACGTGATGGTGTCGTACCTGGGTGCGCGCGCCGACCACGGCGTCGACCCGGACAACTCGTTCTTCGCCTACGCGGAGGCGAAAGCCGCCGCCGACGACCACCTGCGCCAGACCGACCTCGACTGGACCATCCTCGGCCCGGGCGGCCTGACCCTCGACCCGGGGACCGGGCTCATCACCGTCGGCTACGAACATCAGGGCGGCAAGGTCAGCCGCGACGATGTCGCCGCGGTTGCTGCGGCGGCGCTCCGGGGTGACGGCACCATCGGCAGGACGATTCCATTCGTGGGCGGCGAGACCTCCATCGGCGAAGCGCTCGCGCAGCTGCCCTAGGTCGCCCCCGCTCGGCGAGGCGCCCTCGCCGCGGCAGGCTCGTGGCGCCGGAACGGGCTCGGAAGCAGGAGGTTCCCCCAGCCGGCACTTAGGCTGAGGAATGGAGAACCCATGAAACCGACAACCCCGCCCGAAGCCCGCCTGGCGGCGACGATGGTGCTCGTGCGCGACGACCCGTTCGAGGTGTTGATGGTGCGGCGCCACGCGAAGGCGGTGTTCGCATCCGCCCTCGTATTTCCTGGCGGCGCCGTCGACGAGGACGATTACAGCGACGACTGGATGCCATTGCTCGGCAGCGGGGCCGGCATCGCAAACCCGGAGCGCGCGATCCGTATTGCCGGCATTCGCGAGACGTTCGAAGAAACTGCCCTGCTCCTGGCAGCCCGGCCAGATGGCGAGCCGATCGCACAACCTGACCGCACCGACGCCCGGTTCATCGACGTGGTGCGCGCATCCGGCGGACTGCTCATGCTCGACGATGTGCAACCCTTCAGCCACTGGGTCACCCCCGAGGTAGCGCCCCGCCGCTTCGACACGTACTTCCTGCTGGCGCGTGCACCGGTGGGCCAGCAGCCCGTTCCGGACGGCGGCGAGACGGTCGCGGTCGAGTGGGCAAGCCCCGCAGAAACGGTAAGGCGGGCGGAATCGGATGCTCAGTCGATCATCTTCCCGACGCTGCTGAACCTCATGCGACTGGCCGAGAGCACCGACTCGGCTGGCGCGATCGAGGCAGCCCGCAACCGGCCCCTGTTCACGGTGATGCCGACGGTCGAGGTGCGCGAGGGCGGCGCGAGGGTTGCCGTGATCCCCGCCGAGGCGGGTTACGGCGTCACCGAGCATCCGGCACCGTAGTCGGTAGAATTCCGGGCATGGCCGCCCGTGTGATCCTCGCCCCGAACCCCGGGCCGATGACGCTCGAGGGCACCAACACCTACGCGCTCAGCGCACCAGGCTCGACAACCTGCGTGATCGTGGATCCCGGCCCGGAGGATGCCGGCCACATTGCGAAGCTCGTTGCGCTGAAACCGGAGTTGATCCTGGTCACGCACCACCACGCCGACCACACGGCGGCGAGCGCCGAGCTGCACCGGCTGACCGGGGCGCCCGTGCGCGCCGTCGACCCCGCGCACTGCCACGGTGGCAGCCCGCTGACCGACGGCGAGGTGATCGAGGCGGCGGGTGTGAGCATCCGCGTGCTGGCGACGCCCGGCCACACCAACGACTCGGTGTGCTTCGTGGTGGACGGCGCCGTGCTCACCGGCGACACCATCCTCGGGCGGGGCACCACGGTCATCGACGGGTCGCTCGCCGACTACCTCGACTCGCTGCAGCTCCTTCGCGCGTTCGGCTCCGCGAGGGTGCTGCCGGCCCACGGTCCGGAACTGGATTCGATCGCCGACGCCTGCGACGCGCTCATCGCCCATCGCGAGATGCGCCTGGACGAGGTGCGCGCAGCACTGTCGCGAATAGGGGCGGATGCGACGGTGACACAAATCGCGGATGCCGTCTACCCGGACATCGACCCCGCGGTGCGCTTCGCCGCCGAATTGTCTGTGCAGGCGCAACTCGAGTACCTCCGGTCGCGGTAGGTCGACGGGTCGCTCCGGAGTGCGCAGTGTCCCCGTCGCTAACGACGGGGATACTCGCAACGCGCCGGGACCAGCCGCGCGAAAGTCGGCGTGCCGCGAGTATCCCCGTCGTTGGCGACAGGTTTGTGTGGGAGGGGTAACGTGCGCTCTAGCTAGCGGCGAAGCGCGGGCAGCACGTCGCGGCTGAACACGTCGATCCACTCGCGCTGGTTGCGGCCGACGTTGTGCAGGTAGATGCGGTCGAAGCCGAGGTCGACGAACTTCTGGATATACGCGCGGTGCACGTCCGGGTCGGCATCGATCACCATCCGCCCCTCGAAATCCTCCGCCCGCACCAGCTTCGCCATCTGTTCCAGCTCGAACGGGGAGCGGATGTCGCCCTTCGGGAACCTCATGCCGCCGTTCGGCCACTCGTGCAGCGCGTTGGCCATCGCCTGCTCGTCGGTCGGTGCCCACGACACGTGCAACTGCAGCACCTTCGGCATGGTCGCCGCATCCCTGCCGGCTTCGCGCGCGCCCTGGGCGAAGCGGTTGAAGAGCACTTCGAGCCGCTCGCGCGGTGCTTCGACGGTGATGAAGCCATCCGCCACCCGCCCGGCCCGCTTCGCCGTGACCGGCCCGGAGGTCGCCACCAGCATTTCCGGTGCGACGGCGGGCATCGTCCACAGCCGCGTCGACTCGAGTTTGTAGAACTCACCGGCGTGCTTCACGTCCTTGCCGGCCAGTGAAGCGCTGAACAGTTTCTTGATGATCTCGATGGCCTCGAACATCCGGTTGATGCGTTCGTGCGCTTCCGGCCAGTACTGTCCGACCACGTGTTCGTTGAGCGCCTCCCCCGAGCCGATTCCGAGCCAGTGGCGTCCCGGATACATGGCGGCGAGGGTGGCGGATGCCTGTGCCACCATCGCCGGATGCCACCGGAACGTCGGGGTGGTCACCCCGGGCCCGATGTCCCCGGTGGTGCGCTCGGCGATCGCCGTCAGCACGTTCCAGACGAACGCGCTCTGCCCCTGAGCCGGAACCCAGGGCTGGAAGTGGTCGGTCGCCATCACCCCGGTGAAGCCACGCTGCTCCGCATACTCGGCGAGCGCGACGGCCTCCGCCGGCGGGAACTGCGCGAGCATCGCGGCGTACCCAATGGAAACAGCGCTCATACGATCAGCCCAGCGCCCGAATGCGCGGGGCGAGGTCGCGCTCGAACAGTTCGACGAAGCGCTTCTGGTCGTGTCCGGGACCGTGGAACACGAGGTGGTTGAGCCCGGCGTCGATGTATGGCTTCACCTGGGCGACCACCTCGTCGGGGTCGGAACCCACAATCCAGCGCTTGGCGACCTGCTCGATGGGGAGGGCATCCGCTGCCGCCTCCATCTCGATGGGGTCCTCGATGGAGTGTTTCTGCTCCGGCGTCAGCGATAGCGGCGCCCAGAATCGGGTGTTCTCGAGCGCGAGTTCGGGGTCGGTGTCGTAGGAGAGCTTGATCTCGATCATCCGGTCGATGTCGTCTGGATTGCGTCCGGCCTGTTCGGCGCCCTCCGCGACGGCAGGCAGCAGCTTCTCGGTGTACAGCTCCATGCCCTTGCCCGACGTGCAGATGAAACCGTCGCCGGCGCGACCCGCGTAGCGCGCGACGACCGGACCGCCCGCTGCGATGTAGACCGGGATGCCTCCCTCTGGCACATCGTAGATCGAGGCGCCATCGGTTCGGTAGTACTCACCCTCAAAGGTGACGCGGTCGCCGACCCAGAGCTGGCGCATCAGGTCGACGGCCTCGCGCAAACGGGCGAGGCGCTCCTTGAACTCGGGCCATTCGCCCTTGAATCCGGTTGCGATCTCGTTGAGCGCCTCGCCGGTGCCGACGCCGAGGAGGATGCGCCCCGGGTAGAGGCAGCCCATTGTTGCGAATGCCTGGGCGATCACTGCCGGGTTGTAGCGGAAGGTCGGCGTCATCACCGAGGTGCCGATCTGGATGCGCTCGGTGCGCTCGCCGACCGCAGCGATCCAGGCGAGGGAGAACGGGGCATGCCCACCCTTGTGCCGCCAGGGCTGGAAGTGGTCACTCACGGTGACGCTCTCGAATCCGTGCTTCTCCGCCATCACTCCGAGCTCGACCAGTTCGCGCGGGGCGAATTGCTCGGCGGATGCCTTCAATCCCAGTTTCAGCATGTGTCCACGCTACCGGCCCTCCTCCCGCCGGTCTGATCCCAAATGAAGGAAACTTTCGTGAAAATGCGGCTCCAGCCCATGAAAGTTGTGACGTGGACGGGGTTTTTCCTTCATTTAGGATCAGGGACGAGGGGCGGCGACTCAATAGGCTGGGGGCATGCGCGTCGCCACCTGGAATGTGAACTCCATCCGCACCCGTCACGGTCGAGTCGTCGACTGGCTGCTGCGGGAGGACGTCGACGTGCTCGGCATGCAGGAGATCAAGTGCAAGCCGGAGCAGTTCCCGCTGGAGGCGTTCGAGGAGGCCGGCTACGAGGTGGTCGCGCACGGCCTGAACCAGTGGAACGGCGTCGCCTTCGCGAGCCGCCTGCCGATGACGGATGTCGCCACCGAGTTTTCGGGCCAGCCGGGCTTCCTGAAGGGTGAGGAGGGCCCCGGCCTGCCGATCGAGGCCCGCGCGCTCGGTGTCACGGTGGCCGACCTGAGGCTGTGGAGTCTGTACGTCCCGAACGGGCGATCGCTGGAAGACCCGCACTACATCTACAAGCTGGACTGGCTGGCCGCCCTGCGCGAGGACGCCGCCGCCTGGCTGTCGGAGGACCCCGGGCTGCGGCTCGCCCTGATGGGCGACTGGAACGTCGCCCCGACGGATGCCGACCAGAACGTGCCCGGCCTGGTCCCGGGGTTGTCCACCCACATCTCGGTACCGGAACGCACCGCGTTCAACGCCTTCATGGAGGCCGGGCTGACGGATGTCGTGCGCCCGCTCGTTCCGGAAGGCTTCACCTATTGGGATTACAAGCAGCTGGCTTTCCCCCGCAACGAGGGCATGCGTATCGACTTCATCCTGGGCTCGCCGGCGTTCGCCGAGCTGGTGACCGGTGCCAGCATCCACCGCAACGAGCGCAAGGGCGACGCCCCGAGCGACCATGTTCCGGTGGTCGTCGACCTGGACGTCGAGGTCGACGACGACCGCCCGATGATCTTCTAGGGAGCGAGCATGCCCGTCCTCGACCACATCGTCTACGCCACTCCCGACCTCGACGCCACGGCCGCCGACCTGACCGAACGGCTCGGCCTCGCCCCGGCACCCGGAGGCAGCCACCCCGGCATGGGCACCCGCAACCTGCTCTACGGCCTGGGGGATGGCCGGTACTTCGAGCTGATCGGGCCGGATGGGGCACAGGATGTCGCCCCACGCTGGTTCGGGATCGGCGCCCTGACCAGGCCGCGCCTGGTCGGCTGGGCCATCCGCACCGAGAAGATCGACTTCGTCGTCGCCGGTGCGCGTGAGCGAGGCTACGACCCGGGAGAGCCGGTCGCCATGTCGCGTCAGGCGGAGACGGGCCTGCTCTCGTGGCGACTGACCATGCCGAAGGACACCGTGCTGCCGTTCCTGATCGAGTGGGGTGACACCCCGCATCCGTCGACCCGCGAATTGCCGCAGCTGACCCTCGAGTCGTTCGCCGGCGAGCATCCGGACCCCATCCGGGTGCGCGAACATTTGGGCAGCCTTGGCGTCGGCCTCACGCTCCGGCGCGCTCCGCAGACCAGGCTCACAGCGGTGTTGGGCGGGCCTGCGGGCACCGTCGAACTTCGCTGACGGCAACCACGCATGAGTTCCCACCCTTACAATCAAGCGATGAGCGTAGTGGCCCCCGACACTCGCGACAGCGGCGCTGACGACGGCAGCTTCAGCCCGGTGGTCGCGTCCATTTTCAACACCCTGTTGAGCGGCATCCATGAGGGTCGCCTGCTCCCCGGTGAGCGGATCAGCGACGGCGCCCTGGCCGAACAATTCCAGGTCTCCCGCACACCGGTGCGCGAAGCCATCCAGCGGCTGCGCGACCTCGGGCTGGTTGAAGCATCCGCCAGCCGCTACACGCGGGTGGCATCCGTGACTCCGGAACAGACCGCGCAGGCAATGGTCGTCTGGACCGCCCTCTACGGCGCGCTCGTCGATGAGGTCGCCGCCCGTGTTCCGGGCGACGTTCGCGAGGCAATGGCGCACGACCATGCCACCTACATCGCCCAGTTGGAGACGCTCGATTACCCGGCGATCGCGACAGCCAACTTCGCGTTCTTCAGCCACCTGATGGCGCTCTCCACCAACCCGATCCTCACTGACGGCATCACTCGGGTCGTGCACCTGATCAGGCTCGGCAGCCTCGACCTGCCCCACGCCATCGATATCGCTGCGGTGGCGGATGCGCAGCTGCAGTTGTTGCAGGCTGTCACCGTGGGCGACCGGCGCCTCGGTCGCCAGGCGATCGACAGCATCCGCGCCATCGAAATCCCCCAGGAGTAGGCGCTACACCCCATCCGCTCCCAGCGCAACGCTGGTTTCTTCAGGCTGGCCGGAATAGCCTCAAGGCATGCCACACCTCGACGTGAACGGAGCGCGCCTCTACTACGAGACGGAAGGGCCGGCCGTCGCGCCCGCGTTGCTGCTCATCCACGCCGGCATTGCCAGCCTGCGGATGTGGGATCCCCAGGTTCCCGCCCTCGCCAAGGACCACTTCGTCATCCGTTACGACACCCGCGGCTTCGGCGAGACCACCACCGACGACATCGAATTCTCCGATCATGCGGATGCCCTGGCCATCCTGGACCAGGTGGGCGCCCGGCGGGCCACGGTCATCGGCTGCTCCCGCGGTGGGCGCATCGCGATCGACCTGGCCATCGAGCATCCGGAGCGGGTGGGCGGACTGGTGACCATCGGTTCGGGGCCGAGCGGCTTCCCCGACACGGAGCTCACCCCGGAAGAGGACGCCATCTCCGACAAGATGGACGCCGCCTTCGAGGCGAAGGACTGGAAGTCGCTGGGCGACCTCGAGGTGAAGTTGTGGAGCATCGGCCCCGCCCGCCGGGAGGAAGACCTCGACCAGGAGTTCGTCGCCAGGGCGTACGAACTGAACGCCGTCAACCTGCAGCACGCGGAAGAGGCAGCCGCGCACGTCCCCCTGGAGCCGCCCGCATTCGACCGCGTCGTCGACATCGACGTGCCGACCCTCGTGCTCGTCGGCGACCACGACGTCAGCGAGTGCCTCGCGCAGTACGAGTACCTGTCGACCGCCATCCCGAAAGCCGACAGCGCGCGCTTCCCGGGGTCGGCCCACCTGCCCAACGTTGAGCAACCGGAGGAATTCGAGCGCATCCTGCGACAGTGGCTCGCACAACACGGGCTGTAGAGAAACGGATGCCTGCAGCCGCCGGGTAGGCAACTAACCCCCGCCCAGCGTGAAACGGCTGCGTCGCGGGCATCCGCCGCGCAACGATGCGCAGGAACGGTCAAGGAAACGCTGACATTCGACCGTTACGCTGGAGGTACGCATCTATTCAGGACGACGGGAGGTAAAACCATGTCGCAGGTCACGAACACCAGCAGCCCAATCATCGGTGAGCCCGAGGTCGTCGAAGACGCCGTCACGAGCACTGAACTCGCGCAGCACCCGGCCTGGCTTCGCCTCAAGGCCGCCGCCGTCGCCATGCAGGCCCTCCAGTCGCAGGATGGATCGGTCGAGTCGGAGAAGGCGGAAGCCACCTCCCATATTGCGGCCATCACCGCGGCGGTCGAAGAGCTGGCGCCGTTCTTCCGTCACGATGCCGCCTACCTGAGCGCCCTGGTCAACGACTTCGAGCGCTGGGTCGCCGACGGCCTGGGAGTGCCGGACTTCTACGACTCGTTGATGGCGTTCCAGCCGCAGCAAAGCCGGGTTGACGGCATCCGCCACCTGGTCGTGTTCCCGATGTACACGCAGAACGGCAGCACGTCGCGCCTGGTCGAGGCGGTGCTGATCGAGGTCATCTGGCCGGAGTTCATCAGCGAGCTCGAGGCGGGGGAGTACTCGAACAAGCTGTTCGTGCCGATCCGGTTCATCGACTTCACTCCCGGCTACGACACCAACTCGGCGGTGCTGTTCCCGGAGACGGTCGCCATGCGGCAGATCCCCACCTTCACCTGGGGTGCGATCTTCGCCGACCGCGAGGCCGCCCGGTTCCGCCGGGTGGTGCGCGCAGCATCCGAGATCACCAGGCTCGAACTGCCGGCCGAGGCCGCCGAGCTGCTCGACGACCAGACGCTGGCGGAAGAAACGTTCGTGATGTGGGACCTCATCCACGACCGAACCCACATGCGCGGCGACCTGCCGTTCGACCCGTTCATGATCAAGCAGCGGATGCCGTTCTTCCTGTACTCACTCGAAGAGCTGCGCTGCGATCTCACCGCATTCCGCGAGTCGGTGAAGCTCACGCGTGCCGAGGACACCGACGAGAAGACCCGCAAGCACGCCAAGCTGGTGCAGTACGCGGTGATCTTCGACCGGATCTTCCGCTTCGCCCTCACCGGCAGCCGGGTGCGCAACTACGACGGACTCGGTGGCCAGCTGCTGTTCGCCTGGATGCACCAGCACCACGTGCTGCACTGGACTGACACCCAGCTCACCATCGACTGGGACGAGGTTCCGGATGTCGTCAACCAGCTGGGCGAGGCCATCAACGACCTGTACTGGCGGTCCATCGACCGGCCAAAGGTGGCGCACTGGCTGGCCGCGTACGAACTGGTCACCTCGACGGTCACCCCGAACCCGGCATCCGTCTGGGCTCACGGTGAGCTGCCGCTGGATGGTCCGGCGAAGGAGCTCACCAACCTGGTGATGGACGACGAGTTCCCGCTGTCGATGTTCTTCGAGGCGCTGTCGAAGAAGATGACGGAGACAATCGAGTCGACTTCCGGGATCACGGCCGAGACCGCTTAGGCCCCCTGTGGGTTGAGTAGCGCGCCAGCGCGTATCGAAACCAACTCGGTTTCGATACGGTCGCTTAGCGACCTACCCAACCCACAGGAAACGTCAGTCGAGCTCTTGCCCGGTCCGGTCCCGCGCGAACGCGACGGCCGCGATCGAGATCACGGCGCACACGCCGATGAGGATTCCGACCCCGGTGTAGTTGTTCGCGGCGGCGACGATCGCGGTCGCGATGAGCGGCACCGGGCCGCCGGCGATGGCGGCGCCGACCTGGTAGCCGAGCGACGAACCGGTGTAGCGAACATCCGCCGGGAACGACTCCGCGAAAAAGGTGCCGATAATCGCGCCGTAGCTCGACCAGATCAGCGAGAAGCCGATGATCAACGCAGTCAACAGCCATCCGAAGGTCATCTGGTTCATCATCCACAGGAACGGGACAGTGAACACCGCTGCGGCGACAGCCCCGACGATGTAGAGCCTCTTGCGCCCGATGCGGTCGGACAGGGCACCCCAGGCGAGCATCGCCGGGATCGCGAGCACCGCCGCGATCAGCACCGCGTTGAGCGCTTCAGTCTGCGAGTAGCCGAGGGTGACGGCGTAGCCGACCGAGAAGGTGGCGAACAGGAAGAAAGTGGCTGTCTCGATGAACTTCGCGAGGATCACGATGACCACCTCGCGCCAGTTGCGCTTCAGCGTCAACACGAGCGGGACACGAGCGGTCGCCTTCGTCGCGACCACCTTCTTGAACGACGGGGTCTCATCGACGGTGTGACGGATCCACAGGCCGACCGCCACCAGCACCACGGAGATAAGGAACGGGATACGCCAGCCGATCGAGAGGAACGCTTCCTCCGGGAAGATCGCCAGGCTGCCGGTGGCAGCAAGGTTGCCGAGCGCGAGCCCGAGGAGTGCACCGGTCTGCGGCACTGCGCCCCACAGCCCGCGGCGCTTCCGCGGCGAATACTCCACCGCCATCAGCAGGCCGCCGCCCCACTCGCCGCCGAGCGCGAGACCCTGCACAAGACGCAGGAACGTGAGCAGGATGGGCGCCAGCACGCCGATCTGGTCGTAGGTCGGCAGCAGGCCGATGAGCACCGTGGCAACACCCATCATCGTGAGGGTGATGACGAGCGTCTTCTTGCGGCCGATCCGGTCACCCATATGGCTGAAGATGATGCCGCCGATGGGCCGGATGAGGAACGACAGGGCGAACGCCGCGAGTGCGAGCATGGTGCTCAGCGTCGGGTCGTCAGTGCGGAAGAACAGAGGGCCGAAGACGAGTGCCGACATCGTTCCGTAAAGGAAGAAGTCGTACCACTCGACCGCGCTGCCCACGGCGGATCCCGCTAGGGCTCGGCGACGGTCGGCTGGGGTGACCAGGTCGGCCTTGTCCACCACTTCAGGGCGTTCGTCGAGAGTTGTCATGCTGGTGGTGCCTTTCTTCATTGAATGGGGTGCGACAGGTCAATGTCGCGGTCGTGGATAACTCCGGGGGCTCAGGCGGCCTGGGCAGCCAGGAGGTCGAGTGCGACGTCGACGATGAGGTCTTCCTGACCACCGACGAGCTGGCGGCGGCCGACCTCGAGCAGGATCGTGTGGGCGGGTATTCCATACTTGGCGGATGCCCGTTCGGCGTGCAGCAGGAACGACGAGTAGACGCCGGCGTACCCGAGCATCAGGGTCTCGCGGTCCACCTGGACCGGGCGGCGCTGCAGCGGTCGAACGATGTCGTCTGCGGCGTTCATCAGGCCGAACAGGTCGGTGCCGTGGTTCCAGCCGAGCTTGTCTGCGACGGCGATGAACACCTCGAGTGGGGCGTTTCCGGCGCCGGCACCCATGCCGGTGAGGCTGGCATCAACCCGGTTCGCTCCGGCCTTGACCGCTGCGACGGAGTTGGCGACGCCCAGGGACAAATTGTGGTGGGCGTGGATTCCGACCTCGGTGGCCGGGTCGAGCACGTCACGCAGCGCATTGACCCGGTCGGTCACGTCGTCCATTGTCTGGGCGCCGGAGGAGTCGACGACGTACACGCACTGCGCGCCGTAGCCCTCCATCAGCTTCGCCTGCTCCGCCAGTTTCGCTGGCGTGGTCATGGCGCTCATCATGAGGAAACCGGTGGTGTTGAGTCCCAGCTCGCGTGCCGTCGCGATGTGCTGCGCCGAGACATCCGCTTCGGTGGAATGCGTGGCGACACGCACATAGCTGACGCCGGCGGATGCTGCGCGCTTGAGGTCTTCGATCGTCCCGACGCCGGGCAGGAGCAGGGTGGCGATCGAGATGTTCTTGGCCACCTCGGCCGCAGCCTCGATCAGTTCGGTATCGGAGTGCCGCGAGAACCCGTAGTTGACGCTGGAGCCGTTCAGTCCGTCGCCGTGGGCGACCTCGACGCTGTCGACCCCTGCCTTATCCAGTGCGGCGACGATGGCACGCACGTCGTCGACGCCGTACTGGTGACTGACGGCGTGGCTGCCGTCACGCAGGGTGACGTCGCTGATGTACAACTTGTCTTTCGTGGGGTCGAACATGGCTCAGGCCACCTCCTGCATGGTGAGGGATCGGGTCGCGATCGTCTCTGCGGTGCGCAGAGCGGCCGAGGTCATGATGTCGAGGTTGCCTGCGTACGCGGGCAGGTAGTGGGCGGCGCCCTCCACCTCGAGGAACACGGTTGTCTTGAGGCCGGTGAACTCCCCGACGCCCGGCACGTTGACCGGCTCGGTCACGTCGTCGAACTGCACCTGCTGTTTGAGGCGATAGCCGGGCACATACTCCTGCACCTTGGCCACCATGGCGGCGACGGATGCCTCGATGGCGTCACGGTCGCCGTCGGCGCTGAGCGCGAAAACGGTGTCGCGCATCATCACGGCAGGCTCGGCCGGGTTCAACACGATGATCGCCTTGCTGCTGGCCGCTCCGCCGACCTCGCGGAGCGCGGCCGCGGTCGTCTCGGTGAACTCGTCGATGTTGGCGCGCGTTCCTGGGCCGGCTGACCGGCTCGAGATCGATGCGACGATCTCGGCGTAAGCCACCGGAGTGACAGCGGAAACAGCTGCAACCATCGGGATCGTCGCCTGCCCGCCGCAGGTGACCATGTTGACGTTCGGGGCGTCGAGGTTGTCCTCGAGATTGACGACCGGGATGCAGTACGGACCGATCGCGGCCGGAGTCAGGTCGATCAGGCGGATGCCCGGCTTGGCTTCGGTGAGCTTCCGCGAGTTGTATGCGTGGGCACCGGCGGAGGTCGCATCGAAGACGATGTCGATGTCGGCGAAGACGTCGTGGTCGATGAGGCCGTCGACGCCGGTTGCGATCGCGGTGACGCCGAGACGCTCTGCGCGGGCGAGTCCGTCCGACTCTGGGTCGATGCCGACCATTGCGGCGATGCGGAGGATGCCGCTGCCGCGCAGGATCTTGATCATGAGGTCGGTCCCGATGTTGCCGGAACCAATGATTGCCGCGCTAATGGGCTGTGCCATCCGCTTCTCACTTCTGTGTGGTCGAGCCTGCTGGTGGGGGAAAATTCCGGGGGAACTCGTTCGCGCGATACGCGTAGTGTTCGACTTGTCGCGACTCGTTCGATATATAGAACACGAATTTCTGCGGCGTGTCAAGCGGCGGCATTTGCAAAGGTGTGGCAGAGGGGATATCCATAGAGGCATGGCCAGACTGACGCCCGCCGTGATGAGGACACTCGACATCCTCGAGCTGTTCCTCGATGACGGCCGGCCGCTGAGCGCCCCCGACGTCGGGCGGCTCACCGGATTTCCGCGCACTTCCGTGCACGAGCTGCTATCAACGCTGGTGACGCGGGACTACCTGCAGCGGGACGAACTGACCAACACGTACCGGCTCGGCGTGCGACTGCTCCACCTCGGCAACGCCTACTCGTCCCGCTTCGACATGCTGACGGCCGCGAACGCCGTCGCCCGCGACCTGTCTGAACGCAGCAGGGAAACGGTGAGCGTCGCCCTACGGGAGCGGTCAGAAGTGTTCTACCTGGCCAAGATCGAAGGCCGCGACACCGCTCGGCTGCCTTCCAGCATCGGGCAGCGGCTACCCGCTAGCGTCACTGCACTCGGCAAGGTGCTGCTGGCGGACATTCCGGAGGAGAAGCTGCAGGAACTGTATCCGGACCCGGCGAACCTCCCGGTGTTCACCGAACGGAGTATCCGCACGCTGCCGGCGCTCGAGACGGAACTAGCGGCAGTGCGCGAACGCGGTGTGGCGTTCGAAGACGGGGAATCGACCCCGGGCATGCGGTGCGTCGCCGCAGGGGTGCTCGACGTGTCCGGTGCAGTGGCGGCCGCCATCAGCGTCTCGGTGCCGAGCGCCCGCTGGGAGCAGCATCCGGAAGAGCACTGGGTCGAACTCGTCACCGAGAGCGCGGCAACCATGTCTGCCCAGCTCGGATACCTCGAGCACGGCGAGGGTGCCGCCCAGGCTTCGTAGCAGCCGGCTCCGCCGCAGGGCGGATGCCCGGGCATCCGCTCGCCGCTAGCGTTGAGGCGTGAGTGAAGCATGGGTGAGGCCGCGCCCCGACGCAGCCAGCTACCGTGGCGATGCGATTGCAGCGACACTGGTCGCCGCGGGGACGATCGTCAGCCTGTTCCTGCACGACCGCGTCGGGTACTTCGACGAACCGGCACCGGGCTGGCTGAGCGCCCTGGCGATCGCGGTGCTCACCGTCCCGCTGGCTTTTAGGCGCCGCTATCCCGCAACGGTCGCCATCCTCGTCTCGATCGGCTTCTTCGTTGCGCTTCAGTTCTCCGTTCCCGAGCTGCTGTTCATCAACATCGCGCTGTTCATGGCGATCTACACGTTGGGCGCCTGGGGGCAGAACCGGCGGGTGGCGAACCTCGTCCGCGTGGCGATCATCCTCGGGATGTTCGTCTGGATCGCCGTGAACCTCATCATCACGGTCAGCGATCCGGAGTTGATGCCGGAAGTTTCCCGGTCGGGACTGTTCTCGCAGTTCGCCTCGGTCGCCACCATCCAGATCATCACCAACATCCTGTACTTCGGCGGCGCCTACTATTTCGGGAACGCGATGTACGCATCCGCCCGTCAGCGCGCCGACCTGGAGGCGCGAACCACGGAGCTCGCCCAGGAGCGCGAGCACAGTGCTGCACAAGCCGTCGCCCTCGATCGCGTGAACATCGCCCGCGAGTTGCACGACGTCGTCGCCCACCACGTGTCCGTGATGGGGGTGCAGGCCGGGGCTGCGCGCCGGGTGATCCAGTCGAACCCGGCGCAGGCATCCGAGTCGCTCGAACTCATCGAGCGCAGCGCCCGCGAGGCAGTCGATGAACTCCACCGGTTGCTGACCACACTGCGCAGCACAGAGTCGGATGCCGCATCGCAGAGCTCGAGCACCCTCGGCGTCGACCAGCTCGCCGCCCTGGCGGAATCGACCACGACCGCGGGCGTTCCCACCCGGTTCCAGGTCATCGGCGAACCCCGCGAAGTAACCACGCTGGCCGGTTTCACGCTATACCGCATCGCGCAGGAAGCCCTCACCAACGTGCGCAAGCACGCTGGCCCGGATGCGACGGCGGACGTTCGACTGCGCTACGAACCTGATCGGGTTGAACTCGAAATCGTCGACACCGGCACCGGTCATGGCACCGGCAACGGGCGCGGGCTGGGCCTCGTCGGCATGCGGGAACGCATCGCCGCAGCCGGCGGCGAGCTTGAGGTCGGTCCTCGAATGCGAGGCGGTTATCTGGTGCGAGCCAGCGTTCCCACGACGGTTGCCGACACGGCGGCGGTGACCGGATGACATCCGTCCTGCTGGTCGACGACCAGGAGCTGGTGCGCGCCGGCTTCCGCATCATCCTGAACAGTGAACCGGGCATCGACGTCGTCGGCGAGGCGGCGAACGGAGCCGATGCGGTTGCCAGCGCCCGGGCGCTCCGACCCGACGTGATCTGCATGGACGTGCAGATGCCCGGCATGGACGGACTGGAAGCTACCCGCCTGATCGTGTCGGACCCGGAGGTGCACGCCGGCATCCTGATCCTGACCACCTTCAACCGGGAGGACTACCTCTTCGAGGCGCTCCAGGCCGGGGCGAGCGGGTTCCTGCTGAAGACGGCCAGCCCCGAGCAGCTGGTTGAGGCGGTCGCCGTGGTCGCCCGCGGGGACGCCCTGCTCTCCCCCGACGTGACGCGCAGCGTGATCGAGAGGAGTGTGAGGCAGCGCAGTGTTGGTCTGCGAAGTGTTGATGAGCGCAATCTGACGCCGACTGCATCCGCTCGCCCGAAGCCGGACACCGGCCTGACCGAGCGCGAGGCGGAAGTGCTGGCGTTGGTCGCCCGCGGTTGGTCGAACGCCGAGATCGCGTCGTCGCTGTTCCTCGGCGAGGCGACGGTCAAGACGCACGTGTCGAAAGTGCTGCAGAAGCTTGGGGTGCGCGACCGCGTGCAGGCCGTCGTCTTCGCCTACGAGAACGGCCTGGTCTCGCCCGCCCCCTGACCATTAGTGCCCGTTCCGGAGAGATGCACCCGTTGCGCCGGGCACATCTCTCCGGAACGGTCACTATTGCAGGGTCCACCTCAGGGCGGAGGCGCAGACCAGCCGTGGGACGGATGCCCGGCATCCGCTGCCTGCATAACCTTGAGAACGAAGACCACCAGTGGGAGGGAACCCGTGCTGCAACTCGACTCCATCAACCGATCATTCGGCGAGCGGCGCGTTCTGCGTGACGTGTCGTTCACGGTCGGCAGCGGACGCATGACCGGCTTCGTCGGCGGCAACGGTGCGGGCAAGACGACCACCATGCGGGTGATCCTGGGGGTGCTATCGGCCGACTCTGGCACCGTCACCATCGACGGTGCCGAGCTCACCGCGGAGCGCCGCTCCCACTTCGGCTACATGCCGGAGGAGCGCGGGCTGTACCCGAAGATGAAGGTGCTCGAGCAGATCGTCTACCTCGGCCGCCTGCACGGGATGCCGCCGGCCCAGGCACAGGAGAGTGCGGACGGCCTGCTCGAGCGGCTCGGCCTCGGCGAGCGCAAGAACGACACCGTCGAAAGTCTCTCGCTCGGCAATCAGCAGCGCGCCCAGATCGCGGCCGCACTCGTGCACGACCCCGAGGTTCTGGTGCTCGACGAACCGTTCTCCGGCCTCGACCCGATCGCCGTCGAGACTGTCATGTCGGTGCTGAAGGATTACACGGCGCGCGGCGTTCCCGTGCTGTTCTCCTCCCACCAGCTCGACATCGTCGAGCGTCTCTGCGACGACCTGGTGGTTATCGCCGACGGGGAGATCCGGGCGAGCGGATCCCGTGAAGGCCTTCGCAGCGAGCACTCCCGGGACCGCTACGAGCTGCAACTCGACGGGGACACCGGATGGCTGCGCGCCGAGCCGGGTGTCACGGTGCTCGAGTTTGCCGGCGGCTACGCCTTATTCGACGTCGACAGCAACGACACGGCTCAACGAGTGCTGCAGCGGGCCATTCAGATCGGTGCCGTTCACTCGTTCTCACCGCAGCATCCGTCACTGTCCCAAATCTTCCAGGAGGTCATCCGATGAGCACCAGCACCTACCAGACCCCCGGGATGGCGCAGGCGACCTGGCTGGTCGCCGAACGCGAAATCCGGATGCGACTGCGCAGCAAGGCATTCCTCATCTCGACCGGCGTGCTGCTGCTGATCGTGCTCGCGTCGGTCGTCATCGGCGGCATCATGGGCGCCAACCCGACGCTTCCCAAGGTCGCCGCGGTCGGCACGGCCGTGTCGCTGGCGGAGGAGAGTGGCGCACTCGAGGTCGTTGAGGCCGGCTCCGTCGACGAGGCGGAAGAGCTGGTGCGCTCCGAAGAGGTCGAGGCCGCCATCGTGCCGTCATCCGGCCCCACCGGTGTGAGCGTGATCGGGCTCGACAGCGCTCCATCATCGGTGCTGAGCGTGATGAGCGTCTCCCCCGATGTTGAGGTGCTCGAACCGCTGGGGCAGAACCCGTTCCTCGCCTACCTGGTAGCCGTCGGCTTCGGTGTCGTCTTCCTCATGTCGGCGATGACTTTCGGAACGACCATCGCCCAGAGCGTTGTCGAGGAGAAGCAGACCCGCATCGTCGAGATCCTGATGGCCACGGTGCCGGTGCGCGCACTGATGGCCGGCAAGATCCTCGGCAACAGCCTCCTCGCCTTCGCCCAGATCGTCCTCATCGTCGGACTGGCCGGGGTCGGGATGCTCGCCTCCGGGCAGGACATCCTGCTGGCCGACGTCGGCCCCTCCCTGGTCTGGTTCGTGGTGTTTTTCACCTTCGGCTTCGTGCTGCTCGCGGCCCTGTACGCGGCGACGGCGGCGCTGGTCTCCCGGCAGGAGGACGTCGCATCCGCCACAGCCCCCGTCACCTACCTGGTGATGATCCCCTACTTCCTGGTCATCTTCTTCAACGACAACCCCCTCGTGCTCGGCATCATGTCGTACGTGCCGTTCTCGGCGCCCGTCGGCATGCCGATGCGCGTGTTCCTCGGCGCCACCCAGTGGTGGGAGCCCTTGCTGGCGCTGGTGATCCTCATCGTGTCGACCATCGTCGTCATCGGTGTCGGGTCGCGGATGTACTCGAACGGGCTGCTGAAGATGGGCGCGCGGGTGAAGCTCGCCGAGGCCCTGTCGAAGTAAGTCGAGGGAATTTTCGGGGTACAAACTGCGTTGTACCCGTTGCGATCGAGCAGAAGGAGGTCGCAATGGCACGAGTAAATGAAGAAGTAGAACACCCCACCGGCGCAGTAGAGAAGTACCGCCGCCACCCGAACGGGCGCGGATGGGTCTCCCCCGGTGCGGTCGTACACCCAAGCACATTCGTCTCGGAGATGGCCTACGTGGAGTCCGGCGCCGAGATCGGCGAAGACAGCTGGATCGGTCCGGGAAGCTGGATCGACCGCGGAGCACGAATCGGCAAGCGCGTCTTCGTCGGTGCGAATGTGCACGTGGGCGAACGCACGCAACTGGCCAGCGGGGCACGGGTCGGCAGCCACTCCAGGCTCGGCAATGACGTCAAGGTCGGCGCACTCGCGCGCATCGAACGGGACACCACGATTCCCGACGGCGGCGAAGTGACCGCATCCTCCCGCGCCTGGACAACTGGCGCGCCAGCGACCCGGCCGTACGCGGCCTCGCGTCGCCTGAAGCAGCACGCCCACAGCGCAGCCTGAGCGCCGCGCCGCCTGAGCCGCAGCATCCGCTCACCCGTCAACTGAAGACAGCCCTGGACACGTACCGTGTGCGGGGCTGTCCGTTGTTGACGGGTGGGGACGCGCCCGGATGAGAGACTGGTGGGCGTGAAACTTCATGACGAGAACTACCGCGGATTCGCCAGCGACAACTATGCGGGGGCCCACCCCGAGGTGATGGCGGCACTCGCCGAAGCCAATGGTGGCCACCAGGTCGCCTACGGGGAAGACGTGTACACGGCGAAGCTGCAGGATGTCATGAAGCACCACTTCGGCGAGCGCGCCGAAACCTTCCCCGTGTTCAACGGGACGGGCGCGAACGTCACTGCGCTGACGAGCGTGCTCCCCCGCTGGGGCGCGGTCATCTCGGCCAAGACGGCGCACATCAACACCGACGAGAACGGCGCCCCCGAGCGGATCAGCGGGCTGAAGCTGCTCACCGTCGAGACGGCGGATGGCAAGCTCACCCCCGAACTGATCGACCAGGAGGCCTGGGGCTGGGGCGACGAACACCGCGCACAGCCGCTCGCCGTCAGCATCACGCAGACCACGGAACTCGGCACGCTGTACACGGTGGACGAGATCCGCGCTATCGCCGACCACTGCCATGCCCGCGGGATGGTGCTGCACATGGACGGCGCCCGGCTCTCCAACGCGGCTGCGGCCCTGGGCGTTCCGTTCCGTGAGTTCACGACGGATGCCGGCGTCGACATCCTGAGCTTCGGCGGCACCAAGAATGGCCTCATTTTCGGTGAGGCCATCGTGCTGTTGAACCCGGATGCCTCCGAGGGCTTGATCTACCTGCGCAAGCTGAACATGCAGCTGGCCTCCAAGATGCGGTTCGTGTCCGCCCAGCTGATCGCGCTGCTCAGCGACGACCTCTACCTGCGCTCGGCCGGACATGCCAATGCGATGGCGGCGCGGCTGCGTTCCTCTCTCGAGGACGGCATGGCATCCGGCGCGATCGGTGGGCTCGGCTTCAGCCAGGCGACCGAGGCGAACGCCGTTTTCGCGGTACTGCCGGCCGGTGTCGCCGACCGCCTGCGCGAGAAGTTCCGCTTCTACGACTGGGACGCGGCCAGGAACGAGGTGCGCTGGATGTGCTCCTACGACACCACCGAGGCCGACATCGACGCGTTCGTCGCGGCCATCCGCGCCGAACTCTCCTAGTCCGCAATAGTGCCCGTTCCGGAGAGATGCACCCGTTCCGCGGGGCACATCTCTCCGGAACGGGCGCTATCGCAAAGGTAACTCCTAGGCTGGCGGGATGAGATTTGGCATGTTCGTCCCGCAGGGCTGGCGCTTCGACCTGGTCGGCATCGACCCGGCTGACCACTGGTCGACCATGAGCGGGCTGGCTGCGCACGCCGACGCCGGGCCGTGGGAGTCGATCTGGGTGTACGACCACTTCCACACCTCGCCGGTGCCGAGCGAGGAGGCGACGCACGAGGCGTGGTCCCTGATGGCGGCCTTCGCGGCATCCACCAGTCGCATCCGGCTCGGCCAGATGTGCACCTGCATGACGTACCGGAACCCCGCCTACCTGGCGAAGGTGGCATCCACCATCGACGTGATCTCGGGCGGCCGCGTCGAGATGGGCATCGGCGCCGGCTGGTACGAGCACGAGTGGCGCGCGTACGGCTACGGTTTCCCGGGCGCCGGCGAACGGCTCGGCAGGCTCGACGAGGGCGTTCAGATCATGCGGCAGGCCTGGAGCACCGGCAGCGCCACGCTCGACGGCAAGCACTACCAGGTGGATGGCGCTATCGTGCGCCCGCTCCCGTTGCAGGAGGGCGGCATCCCGCTGTGGATCGCCGGCGGGGGCGAGAAGGTCACGCTGCGCATTGCCGCGAAGTACGCCAACTACACGAACTTCGTGAACACCCGGGACACCTTCAGCCACAAGAGCGACCTGCTGAAGCAGCATTGCGCGGAGGTGGGCACCGACTTCGACGCAATCGTGCGCAGCTCCAACTTCAACACCGTGATCGCCAGCACCGAGGCCGAGGTGAAGGAGCGCCTGCGTGCCCTCGAGGCCCGGCTTTCGCGCTACCTGAGTCCGGAAGCGACCGCAAAGCAGCTGCACGAGTACGCGTCAGCCAACGCTGTCGGCACCCCCGAGCAGGTGGTCGAGCGGATGCTCCACCTGAAGTCCCTGGGGCTCGGCTACGCCATCCACTACTTCCCCGAAGCGGCGTACGACCGCTCGGGCCTCGAGCTGTTCGAGCGCAAGGTCATGCCCGCGCTGCAGTGACCCGCCATAGTGCCGGTCAGAACGCGGCCGGTGCGCCCTCTTGCCGGTCGACCGTGAGCGACTCCCCGTCCGACGACAGCCCGACGAGCACCGTGTCCCCGTCGCGAATGCGCCCGGCCAGGATGGCGTTCGCCAGCCTGTCATCGATCTCCTTCTGCATGAGGCGACGCAGCGGGCGGGCACCATAGCTGGGGTCGTAGCCGCGCTCGGAAAGCCAGGCACGGGCATCCGGTGTCACCGCCAAAGTCAGGCGCCGCTCCTCGAGGCGTGTCGACAGGCGGTCGATGTACAGCTCGACGATCTGGGACAGGTCCTCCATCGACAGGCTGGAGAAGATGACGATGTCGTCGAGCCGGTTCACGAATTCGGGCTTGAACGCCTGGCGGACCATCGCGTTGACAGCATCCTCCTTCGCCTGCTGGGTCAGCGTCTGGTCGACCAGGTACTGGCTGCCGAGGTTGGAGGTGAGGATCAGGATGGTGTTGCGGAAATCGACTGTGCGACCCTGCCCATCCGTCAGCCGACCGTCATCGAGAACCTGCAACAGGACGTCGAAGACTTCCGGATGCGCCTTCTCGACTTCGTCCATCAGCACGACGCTGTAAGGACGGCGGCGAACGGCTTCGGTGAGCTGCCCACCCTGTTCGAATCCGATGTACCCGGGGGGCGCACCGATCAGGCGCGCAACGGTGTGCTTCTCGCCGTACTCGCTCATGTCGATGCGGATCATGGCCTTCTCGTCGTCGAAGAGGAACTCGGCGAGCGCCCTGGCCAGCTCGGTCTTACCGACGCCGGTCGGTCCGAGGAACAGGAACGATCCGGTCGGGCGGGCGGGGTCCGCGATGCCGGCCCGCGAGCGGCGAACCGCGTCCGAGACCGCACCCACAGCACGCCGTTGGCCGACCAGGCGCTTGCCCAGCTCAGCCTCCAGGTGCAGCAGCTTCTCGGTCTCGCCCTGCAGCAGGCGGCCGACCGGGATGCCGGTCCAGGCCGCGACCACGGAGGCGATGTCTCCGTCGGTGACCTGGTCGTTGACCATCCGCTCACCCTGCACTTCGGGGTGCTCAGCCTGGTCGAGGCTCTTCTCGATCTCCGGAATGACCTCGTAGTTCAGCCTCGAGGCGTCCTGGTATTCCCCTTCGCGCATGGCACGGTCGAGGGCGATGCGTGCCTCGTTGAGCCGGGTCTTCAGCTCACCGACATCCTGCAGCGCGCCCTTCTCGCTCTTCCACCGCTTCTCCAGCTCGTCCAGCTTCTCCTGCCGCTCGGCCATGTCGGAGCGCAGCTTCTCCAGGCGGGCACGGGATGCCGCGTCCTTCTCCTTCTTGAGCGCGAGCTCTTCGATCTTCAGCCGATCGACCGCGCGCTTCAACTCGTCGATCTCGACCGGGGAGGAGTCAATCTCCATCTTCAGCCGACTGGCGGCCTCATCGATCAGGTCGATGGCCTTGTCCGGGAGTTGCCGCCCGGAGATGTACCGGTTGCTCAGCACGGCGGCGGCGACCAGCGCGTTGTCGGCGATGGCGACACGGTGGTGGGCTTCGTAGCGTTCCTTGAGCCCGCGCAGGATGGCGACGGTGTCCTCAACGCTCGGCTCGCCGACGTACACCTGCTGGAAACGACGTTCGAGCGCGGCATCCTTCTCGATGTATTCGCGGTACTCGTTGAGGGTGGTCGCGCCAATCAGCCGCAGCTCCCCACGGGCGAGCATGGGCTTGAGCATGTTGGATGCCGCGACCGACCCTTCGCCGCCACCGGCACCCATCAGGGTGTGCAGTTCATCGACGAAGGTGATGATCTCGCCCTCAGCGTCGTTGATCTCCTTGAGGACGGCCTTCAGGCGCTCCTCGAATTCGCCGCGGTACTTGGCACCGGCGACGAGCGCTGCCAGGTCGATGGCGACGAGTCGCTTACCCTTCAGCGAGTCGGCGACGTCGCCGGCGACGATGCGCTGGGCGAGACCCTCGACCACGGCGGTCTTTCCGACGCCGGGCTCGCCGATGAGCACGGGGTTGTTCTTGGTGCGCCTGGTGAGCACCTGGCTGACACGACGGATCTCCGCATCGCGGCCGATCACCGGGTCGAGTTTTCCGGCGCGGGCGATCTCGGTCAGGTCGACGCCGTACCGCTCGAGTGCGGTCTTGGCGTCCTCTTCAGAATCAGGTGCGCCCTGCATGTTCGCCATGGTTATCCGTTCCTCAAAGTTGAGTCGTACAGACTCAAGTTTATTCGCTTGGTACTCAGGTTGCCAGCGTCGGCGTGCGCTCGAAGCGAACGACCCTCTCGAGTGCGAGTTCTCGTGGGTGAGGTCAGGCGCGCGCTCATGGGGTCGCCTCCATGCGGGTGGACACTGTCACGGTGAACTTGGGGTTCTGGCCGACCAGGCGGGTCGGCCCGACCGAGCGCATCAGAGCCGCCCGATACTTCAAGTGCGAGTTGAATACGGTCCACAGCTCGCCGCCGGGTTTCAGCACGCGGGCGGCCTCGTCGAACAGGGTCAGGGCGACCCCGGCGTGCACGGCCGAGCCGACATGGAACGGCGGGTTCAGCAGGACCAGGTCGGCGCAGGCATCCGGCTGCTTACTCAGTCCGATGTCGCGGGCAACGGTGAACGTCAGGTCGTTCGCCTCTGCTGTTGCGCGAGCGGATGCCACGGCCGCCCAGGACTGGTCGGTCGCCAGGATCGCCAGGTCGGGTCGGCTGCGCGCGAGGGCGGCGGCCAGGATGCCGGTGCCGCATCCGAGGTCCACGGCGGTGCGGGCATCCGCCTTCATCTCGCGCAGGAAGCTGAGCAGGTACCGCGTGCCGATGTCGAGCTTGGTGCCGGCGAACGCGCCGCCGTGCGCGCACACCCACAGGCCGAGGTCGTCGTGGAATTCCCGCTGCGGGTACTGCCCCTCGGACGGCTTGGGGCCGCGCGCGACCAGCACCCGTGACTTCTGCCTGGCCAGTGTCGCCGACACCGACCCGAAGTGCTTCCCCAAGACGTCGTTCATCGCCTGCGTGATGTGCTTGAGGCGTCCGCCGGCGAAGACCACGACCTCCGGGTCGGCGTGCCGAGCGATCGCCCCGGCGATCTCGTCGAGTTCGTTCAGGCTGCGCGGCAACTGCAGCAGCACGACGCGGGCGCCGGTCAGCAGCTCTGCGCCCAGCCCATGGTTCTCGAACCGGTCATCCAGCGCGGCGGCCGCGGCGTTGTGGCCGAGGGCGAACTCACTGCTGAGCGGGTCCTGGAACACGCGGATGCCGTGCGCCCCATGGCGGGCGGCCGCGCCGAGGGTCAGGGCACCGTAGCGGTCGCCGATGACCCCGACCGAGGTTGGGTGCGCGGCAAGGTCCGCGGCGGCTTCATCGAGGATGAGCCGGTCGCTCGCGTCGACGGCGAACAGGTTCTCGGCCTCCACGTCCGGAAACCGGCGCAACGCGCCAAAATCGAAGTCCGGGTCGAAGTCGACCATCGCCCCTCCCGACTCCCCGTCCGCCGTCACGAGCCTGAGCGACCGTTCGGGCGCCACAGCACCAGCTGCGTGTGCCGTTTGACGCGTTCGCCGGCCTTCAGCGAGACCACGTCACCGGTCTCGTCGGCCGCGAACACGCGACGACCCGGGCGGTTGAGCAGCTCATCGGCGAGCGCGACCTCGAGCTCGCGCACCCGCTCGTGGAGCGCGGAGACCGTGTTCTCGAGTTCGAGGATGCGGCGGATGCCCTCCAGGCTGACCCCTTCGGAGCCGAGTTTCGCGATCTCACGCAACTGCACGACGTCGCGCATCGAGTACCGGCGCGACTTCCCGCTGGTGCGCTTCGGGCTGACCAGCCCCATGCGGTCGTACTGCCGCAGCGTCTGCGGGTGCATGTTCGCCAACTCGGAGGCCACCGCGATGGCGAAGATGGGGGCGCTCGGGTCCATGTTCAACTCCGCTCCATGGCTAACTCCGCGCCTTGGCCAGCAGGTCGTCGCGCGGGTTCTCGTCGGGTAGGGCCTTCGCGAGCGCGTTGAGGTGCTTGGTCGCTTCGGCGCTGAGGTGGCTGGGTACGACGACGTGGATGGTGGCCAGCAGGTCACCGACGCCGGTCGTGGTCTGCACACCTCGTCCCTTGACCCTCAGAACTCGGCCGCTCGGGGTGCCCGGAGCAACCTTCAGCTTGACGGGCGGCCCGCCGAGGGTGGGGACCTCGATCGTTCCACCGAGCGTCGCTTCTGCGAAGGTGACTGGGACATCCACCCTCAGGTTCTTCCCATCACGTTCGAATACCGGATGCTTGCGCACAGACACCGTGATCGTCAGGTCCCCGGATGGGCCGCCATCGATGCTCGCCTCGCCTTTGCCCTTGAGCCGGATCTTCTGGCCGTCCGCGACCCCAGCCGGGATCTTCACGGTCATCGGCTTGCCGCCCTGGCCCTGCAGCTTCACGGTGTCGCCATTGATGGCGCTGACGAAGTCGAGGGTGGTGGTCGCGGTGACGTCGCGGCCCTTGGTCGGGCCGCCCGCACCGCGGAAGCCGCCGGTCGACTGGCCGAACCCGCCACCGCCGAAGAGTCCGCCGAAGATGTCGTCGAAGCCGCCCTGCGAGAAGTTGGGACGCTGTCCGGCCCCCTGGGTTTGGCCCTGGCCGAACATGCCACCGAAGACGTCATCGAAGCCTCCGGCCTGGCCGCGTCCGCCGGAGGTGAACCGGGCGCCGGACCCCATGGCCCGAACCTGGTCGTATTCGCGGCGCTGCTCAGGGTCGGCGAGCACGGCGTGTGCTTCGCTGATCTCCTTGAACTTCGCCTCGGCCTTCGCGTCACCCGGGTTGGAGTCCGGGTGGTACTGCCGCGCGAGCTTGCGGTACCGCTTCTTCAGGTCGGCTTCTGACACGTCTTTGGAGACACCGAGGATCTTGTAGAAGTCCTTCTCGAACCAGTCCTGGCTGGCCATCTGTGCCTCCCTTCGTTTCTATCGTGCCGTTCGCGGGTCGAGCTTGTCCTTCGCGGGTCGAGCTTGTCGAGACCTATCGAGCTTGTCGAGATCCGGATGCTTCGGCAAGCTCAGCTGGTCTCGACAGTCTCGACCCGCTTTGGTGCTGGTCTCGACAAGCTCGACCCGCTTGGGTACTACTCTTCCTGCGGTACCGCCACGACGACCTTCGCCGGCCGGAGCAGGCGGCTGCCGAGCTGGTAGCCGGGCTCGATGACATCCGCCACCGTCATCGCTTCGATGTCTGGTGTCGGTACCTGCACGACGGCTTCGTGCACGTTGTGGTCGAACGGCTCGTCTTTGACGCCCACGCGCGTGACGCCGAGCTTCTCGACGGTGGTGCGGAACTTCTGGGCGATGAGCGCCATGGGGCCCTCTTCGAGGTCGCCGTGCGCTTCGGCGCGGTCCAGGTCGTCGAGGATCGGCAGGAAGGTTTTCGCCACGTCCGCGACGATCACCTGTTTGCTGGTCTCGCGGTCCCGTTCCACCCGATTGCGGTAGTTGACGTATTCGGCCTGCAGCCGCTGGAGGTCCTGGAGCCTTTCGGCTGCCAGGTCTTCCGCGCTCTGACCGAGGAATGCCAGGTCCGCTTCGCTGAGCGACGTTTCGACGTCGGGACCTTCGGCCTCGATCAGGCCGTCGTCCTGTTCGGTGGCCCCGGAGTCGGGCTCGGGCACCTGGCCCTCGCCCTTCTTCGGGTTCTTGTCCTTCTTGTCAGCCATGGTTACTTGTTCTCTGTCGGCTCGTCGTCGACCACTTCGGCGTCGACGATGTCTTCGTCGCTGCCCTCAGGGGCTTCGGTCGTCGGCGCACCCTCGGCCGGCTGCTCGGCCTGGCTCTGGGCGTAGATCTCTTCGCCGATCTTCTGCTGGCTCTCATTCAGCTTGTCGAGTGCAGTCTTCACGGCCGCGTCGTCATCGCCGGCGAGCGCCGACTTGAGGGCGTCGATGTCGGCCTGGACCTCGGTCTTGACGCCATCCGACAGCTTCTCGTCGTTGTCCTTGATGAGTTTCTCGGTGGAGTAGACGAACTGCTCGGCGGAGTTGCGAACCTCCGCTGCCTCGCGACGCTTCTTGTCTTCTGCCGCGTTCTCTTCACCTTCGCGAACCATCCGCTCGATGTCTTCCTTCGACAGGGCCGAGCCACCGGTGATGGTGATGGACTGCTCCTTGCCGGTGCCCTTGTCCTTCGCGTGAACCTGCACGATGCCGTTCGCGTCGATGTCGAAGGTGACCTCGACCTGCGGCACGCCGCGGGGTGCCGGGGCGATGCCCTGCAGCTCGAAGGTTCCGAGGTTCTTGTTGTCGCGGGTGAATTCCCGCTCACCCTGGAAGACCTGGATCGCGACCGACGGCTGGTTGTCATCCGCCGTGGTGAAGGTCTCACTGCGCTTGGTGGGGATGGCCGTGTTCCGCTCGATGAGCTTGGTCATGATGCCACCCTTGGTCTCGATACCGAGGGACAGCGGGGTGACGTCGATGAGGAGGACGTCCTTGCGCTCGCCCTTCAGCACGCCAGCCTGGAGGGCGGCGCCGACGGCGACGACCTCGTCGGGGTTCACGCCCTTGTTCGGCTCCTTGCCGCCGAGCATGTTCTTGACCAGTTCCTGCACCGCTGGGGTGCGGGTGGAGCCACCGACGAGCACCACGTGGGCGATGTCGTTGACGCTGACACCGGCCTCCTTGATGACGTCGTGGAACGGCTTCTTGGTGCGCTCGAGAAGGTCGTTGGTGAGCTCCTCGAACTTGGCACGGCTGAGCGTCTCGTCCAGGTTGGCCGGCCCGTTCTCGGTGAGGGACAGGTACGGCAGCTGGATGCTCGTGCTCATCGACGAGGACAGTTCCTTCTTCGCCTGCTCGGCGGCTTCCTTCAGGCGCTGCTTGGCGATCTTGTCGTTGGAGACGTCAACGCCGGTGGAGTCCTTGAAGCGCTTGATCAGGTAGTCGACGACGCGCTGGTCCCAGTCGTCACCGCCGAGGCGGTTGTCACCGGAGGTGGAGCGCACCTGGATGGTGGAGAAGTCGTCGTCCTTGCCCACTTCGAGCAGGGAGACGTCGAACGTTCCGCCACCGAGGTCGAAGACGAGGATGAGTTCGTCCTGCTTGCCCTTGTCGAGACCGTAGGCGAGTGCGGCGGCAGTCGGCTCGTTGATGATGCGCAGCACGTTGAGGCCGGCGATCTCACCGGCGTCCTTGGTCGCCTGGCGCTCGGAGTCGTTGAAGTATGCCGGGACGGTGATGACGGCATCCGTCACCGGCTCGCCCAGGTACTGCTCGGCGTCGCGCTTCAGCTTGGCCAGGATGCGGGCCGAGATCTCCTGCGGCGTGTACTTCTTGCCGTCAACCTCGGTGGTCCAGTCGGTGCCCATGTGGCGCTTGACGGATGCGATGGTGCGGTCGACGTTGGTAACCGCCTGGCGCTTCGCGGTCTCGCCGACGAGCGTCTCGCCGTCCTTGGTGAATGCGACGACGGATGGGGTGGTGCGGAAGCCTTCGGCGTTCGCGATGACGGTGGGTTCTCCACCTTCAAGTACCGAGACCACCGAGTTGGTGGTTCCCAGGTCGATTCCTACTGCTCGAGCCATGCTCGTTCTCCTTCTCTACAAAGTCTGTGATTGTGAGAGTTGAGTCTCACCCGCTCAAGTTTAGTGGAGCGGTTTCGGATGTCAAGGCGAGAGTCGTGAAAGTTGAGTCGAGGTGGCTCAATTCAGACCGGTAGGCCCCGCGCTCGATAGCCACCGTGTAGGAACGGGGACCTGGAGCCGCCGTCCACGATCATCAACTCGCCTCGCCCCTTACCGGCGTAAGTTGAATGTCTGTCGCATGTGCCAAAATGCGAGCACGGCCAAGCGGCCGCTTAGTACCTAAGAGGAAGGGCCTACCCACCTTGTACGAAATCACCGCGATCAAAGTGTCGAGCCGACCGCCCACACTAGGAACAATCACCGAGTATTACTTCCAAGGACGCAACGGAGAAGCGAGTACCTGGCTCAACAAACCTACTGCGGTTGCGTATGTGCGAAGCAACCCGAACACGGTCTCCGTGAGCGGGGGCGGTTCCTCCGACCATGTGGAGGTGGTGGAAAACGGCATGAATCCGTACCTTCGAACGAGAGGCAACAGTGCCACCGGGGACAACCTCTTGTCCCAGCCGATCTATTGAGCCCATCACCGCAGCCCGTAATAGGAATGCGCTGGGAAGGCTCTACCGCGAACTGCGGATGAGTCCCCGGTACCAGGCATACGACTCCTTCGGCGTGCGCTTCTGCGTCTGGAAGTCGACGTGCACCAAACCGAATCGCTGCGAGTAGCCGGCAGCCCACTCGAAGTTGTCGAGCAGCGACCAGTGGAAGTAGCCGCGCACGTCAACGCCCTGAGAGATCGCATCACCGATTGCAGCCAAGTGGGACTCGGTGTAGGAGATGCGGCGGGTATCGCTCACCTCGCCACGAGCATCCGGTTCATCGTTGAAGGCGGCGCCGTTTTCGGTGATGTAGATCGGTGGAAGAGCGTCGCCGTAGCGCTGCTTGAACGACACCAGCATTTCGGTGAACGCGTGCGGGACCACCGGCCAGTCGAAGTCGGTGCGGGGGTATCCGCGGATCTCCTTCAGCGAGAACGGCAGGTCGGTGTCGAGTTCGTGGCCGTCCACCTTCGCGCCGGGGGTCGCGCTCGGAGCGCCGACGCTGGTGGGGTTGTAGTAGTTGATGCCGTACCAGTCGATGGGGACGCTGATCTGTGCCAGGTTGTCGCTGAAGTTGTGAGGGAGGTACGGCTCGAGCTCGGTGGGGTAGCGGCCGAGCAGCAGCGGCTCGATGAACAGCCGGTTGGCGAGCGTGTCGTACAGCGCCGCGGCGTACTGGTCGTCGTCGCGGTCGCTGGCTGGCCAAACCGGGGTGTGGTTGTTGGCGATGCCGATGTTGCCGGCGCCCGCCTCCCGCAGTGCTGACACCGCGAGGCCGTGACCCAGCAGTTGGTGGTGCGCTGCCGGGATGGAACCGAAGCCGAGTTTCAGCCCGGGCGCGTGGATGCCGGCACCGTAACCGAGCATGGTGAGCACGACCGGCTCGTTGATGGTGATCCAGCGGGGGATGCGGTCGGCGAAATGCTCGCCCAGGATGTGCGCGTAGTCGCCGAACCGTTTCGGGGTGTCGGGGTTCAGCCATCCGCCCTGCTCCTCAAGCGCGAGCGGGGTGTCCCAGTGGAACAGAGTGGGACTGGGCTGGATGCCCGCGGCCAGCAGTTCATCGACGAGCCGATCGTAGAAAGCGAGGCCGTTGCGATTGGCTGAGCCCTTCCCTTCGGGCTGGATACGTGTCCAGGCGAAGGAGAACCGGTAGGCGTCGACGCCAAGTTCCTTCATGAGGGCGACGTCTTCCGGGAACCGGTTGTAGTGGTCGCACGCGACGTCGCCGGTGTCGCCATTCAGGGTGCGACCAGCGGCACGGCTGAACGCATCCCAACTGGATGGACCCCGGCCGCCCTCGGTTACCGCGCCTTCGATTTGGTAGGCGGCGGTGGACACACCGAACAGGAAGTCGCGCGGGATGCCGAGGTCAGCGGCTGATGTCATGTCACCATTCTGTCGGGCCGCCGACCGACCATGGTGAGCGCGCCGACGAATCCCAGCCTAACTGCTCGCTGAAGACGCTCGCCGGTATCCTTGGACCATGAGCTCTATGACCGAGCAGTCGAGATCGCTTCGCGACGCGATCTCTGCGAATCATGCTGCGCTCGTGGATGTGCTGAGCCATTACGGGGCCAGCAACCCTCGCTTGTTCGGTTCCGTAGCGCGCGGTGACGCCGAGACGGACAGTGACGTAGACGTGTTGGTCGACCTCGAGCCGGGTGGCGGCAACGCGCTGCTGCGCATCGCGGGTATCGGCGAGGAGTTCAGTCAGATCCTCGGGGTGCGAGTGGACGTGGTTTCAGAATCTCTGATGCGGGAGCCGGTGTCGGCCAGCGCACACCGTGACGCGGTTGCCTTGTGAGCAGGTCAACTCAAGAACGCTTCGCCGACATTCTTGCTGCGATCGATCGCTGCCTCAGCTACCAGCCTCACCTTGGTGACGCGGAACCGCAGGTGGCGTCGATGGCCTATGACGCGGTGTTGAGGAACCTCGCCGTTATCGGCGAAGCAGTGCGCGCCCTTCCCGATGCAGAGAAGGCGGCGATCTCCGGAGTTCCCTGGGCGTCTATCGCGGGCCTGCGGAATATCGTAATTCATGAGTACTTCCGCGTCGAGCCGAACCTCATCACTGACATCCTCGACAACGAGCTCCGCCCGCTCGCCGAGGCGCTGCGCGGCCGGGCGGGGGGCTAAAGGCATCCCAGCTGGACTGCCCGCAGCAGACCGAGTTCGGCGAGTGTGGTCACGGGGTGCCTCGTGTCTGAGTTTTGCTGGTGACCTTGGAGGCGGTGGTTCGGTCGTCAGTTGCCGGGGTTGCTGGCCCATCTGCCGACCGGAACAGGTGCGCCATCCACCACCAGACCAGACCACCGATGGCCGCGGCGAGCGCGACGTTGAGCAGGCCGTAGGCGGCGAAGGCGAGCACGGCGTTCGAGACCAACTCACCCACCGACTGCGTGTTGACGGAGAAGAGGAGGCCGCCGACCGCCCAGACGATCATCATCAACACGCCCAGGATGAGTACGGATGCGCCCACCGAAGAGAAGGTGACCGACCAGGCGCGGTGCACGCCGGCTTTGCTCAGAATGCGCACGCTCACCACGATGCCGGCCACGGCGAGCAGCGTGCCGACGATCACCATGGCGATGCCGAAGCCCTCCAGACCACTCAGGCTGATCGCCTTCGAGGTCTCGTTGACGTCGGCCGCGGCCTTCTCGCCGCCGGTCAGGCCGACCAGGCCGACGAACAGGTTCTTCAGCACGACGATCGCATACCAGATGGCCAGCGGCAGCACGAGGGTCAGCAAGCCGATATTGGTGATGACCAGGCTGAGCGGGCCGGAGATGAAAGCAGCCTTGCGATGGGCTTGTGGGAGCGGCGGTCGCGTGGGTCCCTCACTGCGGGAGAAGAGCGGCTTCTTCGTGGCCTTGGCGGGGGTGACGGATGCGGCAGCACTGCCAGGAGTTGTCATGGTTCCCATTGTGGTGGGTTGGGTGGGGGTTCGGCAGGTTTGAATGCGAGCAGGTAACACATCGCGGTACCCGACTCCGCCTCCAAAGACCCCAATTGTTTACCAGTCACCACTAGCCTGTGGGCATGACAAACGAGTCCCCTGACAATGGCGTCACCGCGACCGGCAAGAGCATCCCGGCTACAGCTAACTCGGGCGCCATCGCCACGATGGGCCTCGAACTGCAGGAGGGCCGGGTCATCCCGCGCAAGCAGGTGTTCTCCTGGGCACTCTGGGACTGGGCCAACCAACCGTTCAACACGGTCATCCTCACCTTCATCTTCACCGCCCTCTACCTGACGACGGATGTCTTCATCGACCCCCAGATAGCGGCGCTCGGCAAAGATGACCCCGCCTACGACCGCGCCATCGCCGAACTCACCAGCGGGCTCGGCCTGGCCAACACCATCGCCGGCGTGCTGGTCGCCCTCATCGCCCCGGTGCTCGGGCAACGCTCCGACGGCACCGGCAGGCGCAAACGCTCCCTCGCCATCAGCACCGGACTCGTCGTACTCTCCATGGCCGCCCTGTTCTTCGTCGAAGGTACCCCGTCGTTCTTCGCCCTCGGCGTCGGACTGGTCGCCATCGGCAGCGTCTTCAGTGAGATCGCCGGCGTGCACTACAACGCCATGCTGGTGCAGGTCTCCACCCCGAAGTCCGTCGGCAAGGTCAGCGGGCTCGGCTGGGGCTTCGGCTACCTCGGCGGCATCCTCGCGTTGGTCATCGTGGTCGTCGCCTACACCGCCGACTGGTTTGGGCTTCCCGAAGACAACGGCCTGCCGTTCCGCGTGGTGGCACTCGGATGCGCGGTGTGGACGATCCTCTTCTCCATCCCGATCTTCCGCAACGTGCCGGAACTGCCCGTCACCGAGCAGGCCGAACGGGTCAACTTCTTCCAGAGCTACGTGCTCCTCGGCCGCCACATCGTGCGGCTGTGGAAGACGACCCGCACCACGTTCTGGTTTCTCCTCGCGAGCGCGGTGTTCCGCGATGGCCTGGCCGGCGTGTTCGCATATGGCGCCGTTATCGCATCCACCGTTTTCGGATTCGAATTCCTCGAAGTGGTGGTCTTCGGCATCGCCGCCAACCTGGTCGCCGGGGTGTCCACCATCTTCTCCGGCCGCTTCGACGACAAGTTCGGGCCGAAATCCGTCATCGTGGTCTCGCTCATCGGCTTGGTCATCACCGGTCTCGCGGTCTTCTTCCTCCGCGACCTCGGCGACGCCACCTTCTGGATCGGCGGGCTCATGCTGTGCCTGTTCGTCGGCCCCGCCCAGTCGGCCAGCCGCTCATTCCTGGCGCGGGTCACCCCGGCCGGCCGCGAAGGCGAGATCTTCGGCCTCTACGCGACCACCGGCCGCGCAGCATCCTTCCTCTCGCCCGCGCTGTGGACGATCCTCATCGTCGCGTTCGGCGCGACCGCCTGGGGCATCCTCGGCATCGTCGCCGTGCTGTTCGTCGGCCTCATCCTGATGCTCTTCGTGCGCACCACCGAACAGACCCGCCCGTAACGAAGCTGGCGACGCCCTGCAGGGCATCCGGATGCCGACGGGACGCCTCGCGAGAAATCCTCCGGATGTCGGTGGCCCAGGAATAAGCTGACGCGTATGTACACGTTGATGATTTTTCTCCACGTACTGGGCGTCATCGTCTTCGCCGTGGGGCACGGGACATCCATTGCGGTCGCCTTCCGGATGCGCCGGGAGAGCGAGCACGCCCGCATCGCAGCCATGCTCGACGTTTCGGCATGGAGCGCGCACCTCATGTACGCGGGGCTCTGGCTCACCATCATCCCGGGTGTCGTTCTCGGATTCATGGGCGGGCTGTGGGGCGAGTGGTGGCTGTGGGTGTCCATCGTGCTGCTGGTGCTGGTGATCGGCGCGATGTACGGCATCGCCTCGCCGGCGTTCAGCCGGCTGCGGTTCGCCACCGGGGCGAAGATGACGGATGCCTCGCGTAAGAAGGTCTCGGGGCTCGGAACCGAAGGGGTTGTGGAGGGACTCGCCACCTCCTGGCGCCCCGCCGCCCTCGCCCTCATCGGCGGCGTCGGGCTGGCGGTCATCCTCTGGCTGATGATCGCGCAACCCAGCTGATCGGCGTGGTTCGAGCGCTGACCGCGTCACGGGACTGGCGAATGTCTGCCGGGAGCGGGAGAGTGGAGGTATGACTACTTCGCAGGCCCAGAAAGCCGACCACCTCCGCTCGCTGCACATCCCCGGTAACCCGCTCATCGTCACCAACGTGTGGGATGCCGTCACCGCACGCATCGTCGCCGAAGCACCCGGGGTGAAAGCACTGGCCACGGCCAGCCACTCCATCTCGTTCGCGCATGGGGTTCCGGATGGCGAAGGGCTCACAGTCGACCAGGCCCTGGAGGCGGCCCGCGTGATCATCCGCGCCACCGAGCTTCCGGTGTCCGTCGACTTCGAGAAGGGGTATTCACCGGATGGCTCGCGCCTGGAAGAGAACATCGGCCGCCTGATCGAGGTGGGCGCCGCCGGTCTCAACATCGAGGACAGCGTCGGACCGCCCAAGGCGCCGCAGTTCGACATCGACACCGCGGCATCCCGTGTCGCAGCGGTTCGCTCAGTGGCCGATAAGGCCGGAGTGCCGCTCGTCATCAACGCCCGCGTCGACACGCTGGCCGGAGGCGGCGAGTGGGACGAAGCGATGACCCGCGCCAACGCGTACCTCGACGCGGGAGCCGACGTGATCTTCATGCTCGGCCTCGGCGACGAAGACAAGGTGAAGCGGGCCCTCGCCGAGATCAACGGCAAGGTGTCTGTGATCTCGAACCCGTCATCCGTTCCGTTGCAGCGTCTCGCTGACCTCGGAATCTCACGGGTCAGCTTCGGCCCGTTCAGTCTCGGGTTGACCCTCGCCCACCTGCAGGCGGCAGCGACTCAGCTGACCAAACTGGGCGACTACCCGGAGGAGCTCGGGTTCAAGTACTGAGGTCTGCGCGCTGCCTCGACAAGCTCGGCCGGTCTCGACAAGCTCGACCCGCCTACGGGCAGAAGTGGCGGTCGTTGATTCGGACGGGAGCCGCGCCTAGGGTCTAACCATGGCTGCTAATCGTCCCATCGGATTCTGGCTGAAGCTCGTCGACCGCCTCATCGATGAGCGTTTCGCCGCCATCATCGAAGAGCACGGGGTCACCCGTCGCCAGTGGCAGCTGCTCGGCGTCATGGAGCCGGGCAGCGCCACCGTCGAACAGCTCGACCAGGCGATCGCGCCCTTCATCGAGCCGGGAAGCGACGAGAGCGCGGCGGAACACCTGGCCGAACTGATCGACAGCGACTGGATCATCGTCGACGGCCCGGTCTACTCACTCACCGACCGAGGGCGTGCCGCGTTCGGCCGGCTGCAGCAAGTGGTCGACGGCCTCCGCGACCAGACCAGTGAAGGCCTCACCCAGGAACAGTACGAGACCACCCTCAGCGCGCTCGAACGGATGGCGGTCAACCTGGGCTGGCAGGGCTGACTCGTCAGCTGAGCGCTGTCGCGTCCGCGCCGAGCGCAATCAGCCGGTCGCGGATGGCGCTTCGCGCCAGCTCGTAGAACCGGCTGGAGCGGTGGAGCAGTGACGCGGTGTTCGCGCCGTCCATGATCGCCATCACCTCGAAGGCGAGCTGTTCGGCATCCGCCAGCTTCGGGAGCTCGGATTGAGCCATCGTTGCGGCCCGCTCGATGAACGTGAACCACTCCCCGTCGATCTCGGCCAGGACGTCACGCACCTGACCGGGCCTGGAGCCGTTCTCGGCGGACACCGCACGGAAGAAACATCCACCCTCGAAGACGCGGGCATCGGAGTAATCCAGCCACAGGTCGCAGAGCGCCCACAGCCGCGGCAACCCCCGCGGAACCCTGAGGGCAGGCTCGATGACGGTGCGGATGAAGATGGAGCGCGCCGCCTGGATGGTCGCCAGCTGGAGGTCCAGCTTGTTGCCGAACAGGGCGATGACACCGCTCTTGCTGGCGCCCAGTTCGGTGGCGAGCTGCCCGATTGAGAGTCCGCCGAGACCCTCAGTGGATGCGAGTTGCACGGCGCGGTCGAGCACCGCCTGGCGGGAGGCATTGCCACGCCGGCGTCGTCCATCCGTCTCAAGCATCACAGGTCTCGCATCCATTCCAAGTTAATAGTACGATCGTTCGTATTCTATTATCGCACAACGGAGACCTATCATGCTCACCCGCAACACTATTGCCGGAAGCTTCCGGCTCATGGAACGCCTGGCGCCGCCCCTCGCCGCTGAGGCAGCGTACGCACTCTGGTTCTCGACCGGCCGGCCCAAGCGCGTGCACCCGACCGAGCAAGCCGTTATCGACCAGGCAACCGTGTCGACCCTTCGGGTGGGCGGGAAGCGCGTCGCCGTCTATACCTGGGGCAATGGCCCACGACCCGTGCTGCTGGTACACGGCTGGCAGGGGCGCGCGGCCGAGTTCGCCGAGCTCGTGCGGGAGTTGCGCGCGAAGGATCGCACCATCATCGCGTTCGACGCGCCGGGCCATGGCGCCTCGGCTGGGCGACGGCCCGACATCCGCGACTTCGCCGACGTGATCGGTGCGATCGGGCGCAGGTACGGCGACTTCGCAGCGATCGTCGCGCACTCCTTCGGCAGCCCGGCATCGGCGCTCGCCATTCGCAGCGGAACGCGAGCCCGCCGGCTGGTGTCTGTCGGCGGCGTCGCCGAACTCAGCTACCTGGCCACCAGCTTCGGGCGGATGCTCGACCTCGGCCCGCGCACGATGGACGGCCTGACCCGCAAGATCGAGCAGCGGCGGTTCCGCGCTGTACCCGACCTCTGGACGACGCTGTCTGCGACAACTGCCCCGCTGGCCGAGATCCCGCTGCTGATCATCCACGACCACGACGACCTGGTGGTGGCCGCCGCGCAGGCAGAGGCGCTGGCTGCCGCGCATCCGCACTCCGTCACCCTGTTCACGTCAGGGCTCGGGCACCATCGGATCCTGCGCGACGATGCGGTGCTGGATGCCGTCGGCGAGTTCGTGAGTGCGCCACTACGGGAGCCCTCCCGCGCCTGAGACCCGCGAGCCGGGTCATGTTGCGGGTCGCACTTGCTCGGGACCCGCAAAATGGCCCGACTCGCGCGAGCCGGGCGGCGCGGGCTTCGCTTAGCGGTCGATAACCGTGCGGTGGAAGTTCTGGAACGAGCGTGACGCCGTCGGACCACGCTGGCCCTGATAGCGCGACTTGTAGTCGGCCGAACCGTACGGCTTCTCGGCCGGCGAGGTCAGGCGGAAGAAGCACATCTGCCCGATCTTCATGCCCGGCCACAGCTTGATCGGCAGGGTGGCGACGTTGCTCAGCTCGAGGGTGACGTGGCCGGTGAAACCGGGGTCGACGAAGCCGGCGGTCGAGTGGGTGAGCAACCCGAGGCGCCCGAGAGACGACTTGCCTTCGAGACGTGCCGCCACATCATCCGGTAACGACACCTGCTCGTAGGTGGAGCCAAGCACGAACTCGCCGGGGTGCAGGATGAGCGCCTCACCGGGGTCGACTTCGACCAGATGTGTGAGGTCAGGCTGGTCTTCGGCAGGGTCGATGTACGGGTACTTGTGGTTGTCGAACAGGCGGAAGAACCGGTCCAGGCGCACGTCGACGCTGGACGGTTGCACCATCTCCGGGTCATGGGGGTCGAGGGCGATTCGCCCCGATGCGAGTTCCGCCTTGATGTCGCGATCCGAGAGCAGCATGCACTCGAGACTACTGGAATGCGGATGCTCGGCAGTCCGACCGTTCGCACCAAACACGCAACTCGCGTTACGGCAACCGTGGCTACGGGCACGGCCGCAAGAAGAAGGAGAGCTGGCTCAGCGACCTCTTCGACTAGACAGCCCGCCTTATTCCCCTCTCCACGAAGCCGGGACTATTGTCCACACGACTTCGGCACCGAGCACAGGATCAGCCTTCCAGTTGTGCGGCTCACGGCCGGGAAATGTGAGTGAATCTCCCTCCTGCAACGAGATGGCCCGGTCGACGAACCGAAGGGTGATCGCTCCCGTGAGTACGTGCAGCACCTCCACCTCGCAGCTGATCGTATAGAAGGCGTCGCCGCCATCCGCTGCAGGTTCCATCTTCGACCGGATGACCTGCACCCGTGACTCGTTACGCGGCGAGATCAGGCGTTCGTCCACGCCACGACCACCGAGGTTGATGTGGGGCGCATCGCTCAGCGAAATCTTGACGGAATCAGGCTCCGCGAAGAGCGCCCCGATCTCCAGCGACAACACTTGACAGAGCTGCAGGAGCGTAGCCACGCTGGGGGAGGTCTCGTCGCGCTCCAGCCTGCTCAGGAAGCCCTTGCTCAGGCCGGCAGCGCGAGCGACCTGTTCGAGCGTGAACCCCTGCGCCTTCCGCGCCCCGCGGATGCGCGCTCCAATGGCCGGCTGCTCGATGCTGGGCGATGGCGAAACAGGCTTCAACGGTGCTCCTCGCGCTCTTGACCCAGTCGACTGATCGGTTTAGGGTTGCCTCAAGTTTACTATTGATTATCGAAAGTTGTCCACCATGCAACAACCAGTCGGGCCGATCGATGCGAGCATCGTTCCTCGCTTTGCCGGTATCGCGACCTTTGCCCGCCTGCCCCGGCTGGATGACGTCGAGCGTGCCGACGTGGCGATCGTGGGCGTCCCCTTCGACAGCGGAGTGAGCTACCGCCCTGGGGCCCGGTTTGGTCCTGCTCATGTGCGGGAAGCCTCGCGGCTCCTGCGCCCATACAACCCCGCCCAGAGCATCTCTCCGTTCGCGGTACAGCAGGTCGCGGATGCCGGAGATATTGCCGCCAACCCGTTCGACATCGATGAAGCCGTGCGCGACATCGAAGCGGGAGCGCTGGAGTTGGCAACTCGTGCGGACAAGATCGTCACGATTGGCGGCGACCACACCATCGCGCTGCCGCTGCTGCGGGCAGTCGCCAAGAAGCACGGCCCGGTAGCTGTGCTGCACTTCGACGCACACCTGGACACCTGGGACACCTATTTCGGCGCGCCGATCACGCACGGCACACCGTTCCGCCGCGCTTCGGAGGAAGGACTGATCGACCTCACTGCGAGCATGCATGTGGGAACTCGCGGGCCGCTGTACGGCGCCGAGGACCTCTCCGACGACAAACGCCTTGGCTTCACGATCGTGACAAGCGAGGAGATCGAGGAGCGCGGCGTGGAGGCGGCGATCGAACGCATCCGCGCCCGAATCGGCGACAAGCCACTCTATGTCTCCATCGACATCGACGTCCTGGACCCGGCCCATGCCCCCGGCACCGGCACCCCGGAGGCCGGCGGACTCACCAGCCGTGAACTGCTGCGAATGGTGCGCTCACTCGCCGACCGAAACATCATCGGCGCCGACGTGGTGGAGGTGGCCCCCGCCTACGATCACGCCCAGCTCACCGCTGTCGCCGCCAGCCACGTCGCCTACGAGCTGATCAGCGCGATGGCGCCGCGCAACTGACACCGTACTTTCGACACACCCGGTCACGCATTCAAAGGAGCAGGCGATGAGCACACGAACCCCCAGCGAGCAGGAAGTTCTGGACGCGGCATCCGCCATCGTCGCAGCCTTCGCCGCCACCGACCGGGATCGCTACTTTGCCGGCTTCGCCCCGGATGCGACCTTCATCTTCCACACCGAGCCGGCGCGAATCGACAGCCGCGCCGAATACGAGCGCCTGTGGTCCGGATGGGTCGACAGCGGATGGCGGGTGCTCGAATGCGCATCAACGCAGCCTGCAGTCCAGTCGTTCCCCGGCGGCGCAGTATTCAGCCACAACGTCTTCACCCGCGTTGAGGCCGACGGCACCGAAGATGCGTATCGCGAACGGGAGACCATCGTGTTCCGTGCCGATGGCGACCAGCTGGTGGCCATGCACGAGCACCTGTCCCCTGCGCCGGAATCCGGATCCTGATCCCCCAACCGCCTACCGAGGAGACTGAAGCAATGTCGCTCTACACCCGAATCAACCGTCGCGTTGAAGCACAATCCGATGGGGGCGGACCCGTACGAGGAACCTATTCGCTCCTTCGCATCGGAATGATCTGGCTGGCAGCCAACCTGGTGGTGACCACCCTGCTCACAGGAACGCTGTTCGTTCCTGGTGTCGACTTCGGAACCGCATTCCTGATGATCGTTGTGGGCACCGTGGCCGGGGCGATAGTCCTCACCTCCATCGGAGCGATCGGCACGCGCACCGGACTGCCCACCATGGCACTCACCCGTGGCGCGTTCGGCACCCGGGGCAGCTTCCTCCCGGTGAGCGCCAACGTGATCATTCTCATGGGGTGGAGCTGGGTGCAGGCCATGCTCGCCGGGATCACCGTCGACTTCCTGATCAACAGCCTCACCGGTTACTCCAACCCGATCCTGTTCGCGGTCATCTGCCAGAGCATCGTCGTCATTCTCGCGATCCTCGGGCACGAGGGCATCGCCAGGATCGAACCGTGGATGGCGGTCCTCATGCTGGCAATCATCGCGTGGATCTTCGTCACCGCGTTCAGCACCTTCGACCTGGTCGATTTCCAGGCGGTCGAGGTTGACCCGACACTCGGCTTCACGCCGATCGTGGTACTCGACATCGTGATTGCCACCGCGATCTCCTGGACAGTGCTCTCCGCCGACTTCAACCGCTTCGCCCGCACCACGAAAGCGGGCGTCATCGGTTCCGGCATCGGCTACACCGTCTCCACCGTGACCTCGATGACGCTCGGCCTCACCGCCTTCGTCTTCGTGTTGCTCTCCGGAGACGAAGCTGCTGCTTTCGATCCAGGAACGATCGTGGGTGCCTTCGGCGCTCCGCTGGCCATCGTGATCTTCCTCTCGGTGATGGCGACGAACACCATGGTCGTCTACGGAATGGTCACCTCCGTGGTCAACGCCAAGGTCGGCAGCAGGCTGAAGTTCCTGCCCACCGCGCTGGTGCTCGGCGTAATCTCCATAATCGGGGCCACCTGGATGGGCCTCCTGAACCAGTTCACCGACTTCCTGGTGATGATCGGAGCCTTCTTCGTCCCGGTGTTCGCCATCATGATCGTCGACTACTACATCGTGAAGCGCGCCGCCTACACCCAGGACATCCTCGCCGCCGGTGGTGGACGGTACTGGTACAAGGGAGGAGTCAACTGGATCGCGGTCGTGGTGTGGGTCATCGGAGCCGCCGTCTCCTACCTGTGGACCTACGTGTGGCCGCTCCCGATCGGGGCGACGATACCGGCGTTCGCGCTCTCCTTCGCGCTTTACCTCCTGGTGATGCTGCCCGAAAGGGCGCGGCACCAGGGCGTGCGCAGTGAGCACCTGGCCGGCAAGACCGAGGAGCAGGTCGAATCGAGCACTGCAACCTGAGCCCTGACGAACAACCGGCAGATGGAGGGGCAGGATGCGAGAACTGAGTCATCCAATCAGCACCGGGATGCAGGTGTATCCCGGTGACCCGGCGGTCACGCTGAAACCCGCGCTAGAGCTTGAGCGGGATGGGGTGGATGTCGCGCTTCTCCATCTCGGATCGCACACCGGCACGCACCTCGATGCACCATCGCATACCGTTGTGGGTGGTCGGACCACCGGTTCGATCGGGCTTGATGAACTCGTCGGCGATGCCCTGCTCGTCCACCTCCCGGAGTTGGCCCCCCGCTCGACCTACGGCATCAGGGAGATCGAGGATGCTTTGGGCGCGATCCCGAAGACTGTTCCCGCCATCGTCATCATGGACACCGGCTGGGCGCGACACTTCGGCACTGACGAGGCGCTCGCCCACCCGAGTCTCGACCGCCATGCAGCCGCAGAACTGATGCGGCGCGGCATGAGATTACTGGCCGTCGACACGCTCAGCCCCGACCCGACCAGTGGTGACGCCGCCGATTTCCCAGTGCACGAAGTCGTGCTCGGTGGTGACGCCCTCATCATCGAGAACATCACAGGCGTGGATGCGCTGCCCGAGCGCATCCGTGTGGGCTTCTTTCCGTTGCCGATCGACGCGGACGGCGCACCGGTGCGCGCGGTGGCCTTCGACAGCTAGCAGGCACGACTTCATGCTGGTTCAGGTCATCGCCGGCCATGGCTACAATTGATTGGTCCGGTCCGCCGGATGCGCGGATGTAGTTCAATGGCAGAACTTCAGCTTCCCAAGCTGATAGCGCGGGTTCGATTCCCGTCATCCGCTCCAATCCTTGCGAACAACCGGATCTTATGTGCGCCGAACAAGGAGTGCGCCGTGCGGACGGTAGCCGGGACCTGTTCGGGTGTGTGTTTCGATAATCTCGAACCCAACGCTTTCAAGCTCCCTGCCCAGCTCGGCCACTGGCCAGCGGTAGGCGGTCACCACAGCGTGCGCAAATGTTTCGAGTGACGAGCCCTCGAAGAAACCAAGGAGCAACGTGCCTCCCGGCTTTATGACCCGGGCAAACTCAGTCAGAGACACGACCACAGTCTCGGGCGGCTGGTGGATCAGCGAATACCAAGACAAGATCCCACCCAGGGCAGCATTCGGCGCCCCAAGCTCATCGACGCTTCCAGTCCGAAACCGCACTCCTGGGAACTGCGCGCGAGCGTGAGCGATGAACTCGGGCACGATGTCGACACCCTCGACGTCAACACCGTTCTCCGAAAGGTAGTTCGTCCAATGCCCTGGCCCGCATCCAGCATCAATTACGGGTCCGACGACTGATTGCCCCCAACTGTCCACGAGCTGACGGTCTGAGGGATGCACGGCCGTCATCGTTCCGAGACGTTCGGCATACTCCGCTGCCCGCGCTGAATATGCGCTCCGCACTTTGATCTCCACTCGATCAAGGCTATTTGGCTGGCATGACCCAGCCGTCGCGCTGCTCCTCGCATAGGGCTAAGGAGCAGCCGTTGGTTGCTCCGGCAATGGACCCGTTTGTCAGGTGAAGGAATGCGGTGTTTCATCTACGCTCATCAGCGCTCACGGTCCGCGAGGCGGCTGACTACCTGTTTCGACATCCTCCTGGTGTCGCTCATCACCCTTCTCTTCGCCGTGGCGTCGTGCCACTTGATCAAGAAGCGTGCGCGCGGTTTGCCCGGTACCGAGTTGCGTGTGGTTCGGGTGTTGCCAGCACAAGGCCGGTTTCTGCGAGCCGCAGCATGGCCTTCCGGATTCCGTTCTCCCAAACTTGTCATGCTTGAGTGTGCACTTGACCACTCAGAGGTACAAGCAGCGCTATTGCGTGACCACGTCCTGCGCAACGCCACCCAGCGCGAACCGTACCGCTTCCTCGATCGACACCTCGCCACCCTCGGTGCGCACGCGCTGCAACTCTTCGGCGTCCTCCCCGGCGAGGATCGGTGCCAAATAGTGCTCATGGAACGAGAACCGGGTCGCCGAGTGCAGGCCGGTCTGGTTCCGCAAGGCTTCGGATGCTCGCAGCAGCCGGCCGGCGCGACCGACATCCCGCTCGGCGGCCGCTATGGCGGTGAGCCCCTCCAGCCCGTAGGCGACACCCTCGGCATGCCCGAGCCGCGCCGCGGTGGCGAGGCTCTCCTCAAACAGCTTCCGAGCATCCGCCCGGTCCCCCTTCACCATCGTCGCCCAGCCCAGGTGGTGGAGCGCAATCGCCGTTCCCAGATCGTCCCTCCGAGCACGGGCGAGGGCGAGACTGGCCTCGAACTGGTTGATCGCCTCATGCAGGGCTCGCCTCATCAGCGACACCCGACCGAGCGTGACCAGCGCCATGGCCTCACCCCAGTCGTCGCCGATACTCCTCAGCACGTCAAGGCTCTCTTCCAGCGTTCGCGTCGCGCGCTCCGGGTCCGGTGGCTTCTCCGCCAGCCCGGCGAGGCCGAGGAAGATGAGCGCCATCCCCTCCCCCTGCCGATCTCCCACCCGTTGGAAAAGCTCGACGCACTCCGTGAGCCCGGGCGCCACCGACTCGGTCGAGTCGTGCCACAACCTGATCGACCGGGTGAAGTACAGCGCGATCGCCTTGGTGCGATCCGGCAGCACAGCCCCTTCCGCTGCCAGTACATCCTCCATCCACCCGCGAACCTCGCCCAGCAGCCCACCGACCCACCAGTAGATGAGCAGTGTCCAGGTGAACTCGGCGAGCGCCTCGTAATCGCCGGAGTCCAGGTAGTAGCGGGCCGCAGCCCGCAGGTTGTCCCGGTCGACATTGAGCAGCTCGATCGCGTCACGCAGGCCCGCGCTCTCGAGGTCCAGCTCCAGCGACTTGGCCAGCCTCGAGAAGTACGCGGCGTGCGCCGCCCGAGTCGCGGCGAGCGCCCCGGACTCCCCCAACTGTTCCAGCGCATACTCGCGCACCGTGGCGAGCATCGAGAAGTACGGCTGGCCCCCGCGATCCTGCTCCCGCACCAGGCTGTTGTCGACGAGCATGCCCAGCGCCGTCATCGCATCCGCCCCATCGTCGCCCGACGCCACCGCCTCCAGGGCCTCCAGCGAGAACCCTCCGGAGAAGACGCCCAGCCGTGCGAGCAGTCGTTTCTCGTCGCGCTCCAGCAGCTGCGTGCTCCACTCGATGGTGCTGCGCAGCGTCTGCTGCCGCACCGGCAGGTCGCGTGCACCGCCGGCCAGCAGGGCGAGACGCTTGTCCAGCCTGGAGAGCATCGACTGTGGCGTGAGCATCCGGATGCGCGCCGCGGCCAATTCGAGCGCCAACGGCACCCCGTCGAGCGCCACGCAGATCGCGGCGACGGCTGCAGCGTTCACCGAGTTCAATTCGAAGTCCGGCTTCACCGCGCAGGCCCGCTCGACGAAGAGGGCGACGGATGCCGACACCGCACCCGGCTTCGCTGCGTCGCCGTCACCCGGAAGTTCGAGCGGCCCGATCTCGACAGCGTGCTCCCCCGACACCCGGAGCAGTGTGCGGCTGGTGACCAGGAACTTCACCCCCGGTGCGCTCGCCAGCAGCGCCGTGAGGATCGGCGCCGCCGGCAGCACCTGCTCGAAGTTGTCGACGACGATCAGTGCGCTGCGATCTTTCAGCGCCGTCTTCAACTTGTCAATCACCGCTTCATCGCCGGTGTCGAGCACCCCGAGCGCCTGGGCAATGAGGTTGGGGACCAGCGCCGGATCCTGCACCGGGGTGAGGTCCACGAACACCACCTCACGCTCGCCGCGCTCACGCTCCCGGTAGGCGACCGCCGTGGCCACCCGGCTCTTCCCGATGCCGCCCGGCCCGATCAGGGTGACCAGCCGCACCGGATCCCGCCGAAGCAGCCTCTCCACGGTGGCCAGCTCGCCGTCGCGGCCGATCAGCTCGGTCAGCGACGCCGGGATGGGTGACTGCACCGCACGGGGAGATGGCGGTTCGGATGCCAACACAGGGCGGCTCTGGTCGAAGCGTTCGGCCAGCAGGATGGCCAGATCCGCTTCGATCAGCCTGCGCAACTCCTGCGGGGTTGAGAAGTGCTTGAACGACGCCCGGTCGTCGTCCCGCACGCGCGACAACAGCTCGGAAAGCCGGTCCTCCCGGGCACTGGCCGATTCGCGGATGTAGATGAGCTTGGGCAGCGACCCGGCAAGGTTGTACTCGTCCTCCAGGCCGGACACCACCTCATCCGGGGCCACCCAGCCGTAGCTGTCGCCATAGATCCCAACGAACACATCACTCTGCTGGAGGTAGGCGCGATACAGTTCGCGCGGCGGATGCGGCCGGGCACCCAACTCGAACATCACCGGAGCGAGGTGCAGCCGCTCCACCGCGGCGCGCGTCACCCTGCGTTCGGGCGCCAACTCCCTCAGGGTGGAGCTGATGAAAACCCGAATGCGCTGGTCGGGCGTGCGTATGACACCCGGGGTGGGGTTCATGAGGTAGATTCTGCGCCGATCCGCGCGTCAGGTCCATATTTAATTGCGCTGCGGCTCCGGCGTTGTCGAGCCTTCCACTCTCAGCGTCCGGCAACCAGCCGCGATGCGATGACGGATGCCACGGCGAGACCCGCCAGGACACTCGCGACCAGAGCGGCACCGGTCAGCCCGATGAACCCCTCAAGCACCCCACCGAGTGTCGCACCAGCAGCGATACCGCCGTTGAAGAACACCACCATCAAGGCGCTGGCCGCCCCACGCAATGCCGGGGACGCCACCCCGAGCATCCGAGCCTGCAGCATCGCGGGGAGGCCACCGATGCTGAATCCCCACACCGCAATCGCCGCCACGACGACCGGTGTGCTTTCCGGCGCCACGCCCAGAGCCGCGAGCGCCAGCGCGAAAGCACCCGTCATCGTGACGAGCGAGGCCACCGGCCAGCGATCCGCGGTGACCGCGGCGACCGCCAAACCGGCGATTCCGGCGGCCCCGAAGAGCAGGAGGAGCGCGCTGATCCACTTCGGGTCGAGCCCGGCAGCATCCGTCAGGTAGGGCGAGACATACGTGAACAGGGTGAAGCTTGCCGCTGCCGTGAAGGTGCAGGCCATCGCCGCAGCGAGAACCACCCAGATCGACCCGTCGATGCGCCTTCCGCTGCGGGCGACGACTCCGGCAGAGCGCGGGAGTCGACGCTGGATGACCGCGGCGATCAACCCGAGCGCGACAGCCAGGGCCCCGAACACGACCCGCCAGTCCGCGACCTGGCCGATGAGAGTACCGAGTGGTATTCCAGCGACCGTCGCCGCGGACGCTCCGGCACTGACGATGGCGACGGTGCGACCCGAGACGCTGGGCGCGACCAGCGACGTCGCGTATACCATCACGATCGACCAGAACGCCCCGTGCCCGACAGCTGCGACCACGCGGGACGCTACAGCGATTTCGTAGGTCGGGGCTATCGCAGTCACGGCGTTCGCGGCCGCCATTACGGCGAGCGCTACGACGAGGATGGTGCGGCGGTCCACCCGCGCGGTGAGGTGGATCACCGGCAGGCTGACGACGATGATGGTGACCGCCCAGAACGAGAGCAGCAATCCGATGGCGGATGCCGACACCGAGAATTCTGCGCTCATGGCCGGAAGCAGCCCTGCCGGAATCATCTCGACGGTGACGGTCGCGAAGACGCCGAAGGCCAGCGTGAGGAGCGCGAACCAGGGAGATCGCATCGTCGCCGCGACCGGGCGCGCAACAGTGGCTTCAGTCATGGCTTCACGCTAAACTTTGACATCAATGTGAAGGTCAAGCGGTTGGGCGGTAATGATGAGAATCGGCGAACTCTCGCGACGAACAGGCGTGCCGACCCGGATGCTGCGGTACTACGAAGAGCAAGGGCTGCTCACCTCGAAACGCAGTCCCAACGGGTACCGCGACTACCCCGATACCGCCGCCGAAGTCGTTGACCTGGTTCGCGGACTCATCTCGTCCGGGCTTCCCACCAAGCTGATCCACCTGCTGATCGGGATGGACGGTGTCGAAGGCGGGGAACTCGCCCGCACCTGCACACGCAATCTCGCCGAGACCCTGACCGCTGAACTGTCGTCACTCGAATCGAAGATTGACTGCTTGAGTCGCAGCCGCGACACCATGCGGAATTTCCTTGCGCGCACGCGTCACGCCGAAATGCTGGGCGACGCCCGCCTGGTGCTCGGACCGGATTCCACCTAGCCCTCTGGAATATCGCAGGAGCCGATAGGTTGTAACTACCATGCCACTACAAGGAGAATACGCACCGAGCACTTCCGGCTGGGCCCGCGATCAGGCGGAACTCTACGAGAGCTCGGGCGGAACTGAGGGAACCACCCTGCGCGGGATGCCCGTCGTGCTGCTGACCACCGTGGGTGCGAAAAGCGGCAAGCTGCGCAAGACACCGCTCATGCGCGTCGAACACGGCGGCGAGTATGCGCTGGTCGCGTCCCAGGGTGGCGCTCCGAAGCATCCGGTCTGGTATTTCAACCTGCTCAAGAATCCGAATGTCGAACTGCAAGACGGGCCGGCACGCGGTGACTACACGGCACGCCTGGTCGAAGGCGACGAGAAGCCGGTGTGGTGGGAGCGGGCTGTCGCGGCGTTCCCGAATTACGCGGACTACCAGCAGAAGACGGAGCGCGAGATTCCGGTGTTCGTGCTCACACCGGTCGTCGACGCTACCTGACCCACCGGCGTCATGACACGGCACGGTTTCTGAGAACCGTAACCGTTCAGTTGAGTGTGATGGACTTTCTTCGTGCACACATTCTCCAGCTACGTCGCCATCGGTGACAGCTTCACCGAGGGGGTCGGGGACGAGCTTCCCGACGGGCGTGTGCGCGGCTGGGCAGACCTGGTCGCGGTCGGGCTCGCCTACGCGTCCCGGGAACCGGTGTTGTACGCGAACCTCGCCATTCGCGGCCGGCTTCTCGCGCCGATCATCGACGAACAGCTCGATGCCGCGCTCGCGTTGAAGCCTTCGCTGCTCAGCATCAACGGCGGCGGCAACGACATCCTCCGCCCGCGCGTCGCCATCACACGCGTCGCCGACCAGCTGCTTGAGGCCGTCGACCGCGCAGCCGCCGAGGGAATTCACGTCGTGCTGGCCAGCGGTGCCAACCCGTCGGCCCACATGCCGCTGGGCGCGATGGTGCAGGCCCGCGGAGAGCAACTGGCGCAGGGCATCCGCGACCACCTGCCGAAAGAGAACGTGACCTTCGTCGACAACTGGGCGGATGCCGAACTCGGCGACCTGAGGTACTGGTCGGCGGACAAGATCCACCTGAACTCCCGCGGGCACGCCAGGGCGGCCAGCAATGTGCTCGAAGCGCTCGGGCTGCCCATCCCGCAGCCTGGCCACGACCCGGACACCGAGGAGCCGAGGATGCGCAGCGCCGCCTACTGGCGCCAATACGTACTGCCGTGGATCGGGCGGCGGCTCACCGGGCGGTCGTCTGGCGACAACCGCGAGCCGAAGATCGCGACGCTGCAGCCCGTCGAGCTGCCCGAGGCGTAAGTGCACCGCGGCTATCATCGTTAGATAGCGACCGAGCCGAACTGCTCGAGTTGCTGCACTCCGCGGAGACTCCTCGCCGCGGCTTCGCACAAGGACAACGGATGACGCACACCCACTCGGTCCGGCAAACGCACCGCACGAGACTGGCCATCGCGTTCGGCATCACCGCCGTCATCCTCGTCGCCGAAATCATCGGCGCCATCCTCACCGGAAGCCTCGCCCTGCTGGTCGACGCTGCACACATGCTCACCGATGCGGGCGGGCTGCTGCTCGCGTTGATGGCGGCGTCCCTCTCGCTGCGCCCACCCAACTCGCGCTACACCTGGGGTCTGCGACGCACCGAGGTGCTCGCCGCCACCACCCAGGCCGCCATCCTGTTGGCCGTCGGAGTCTATGCGCTGGTTGAGGGCATCATCCGCCTCTCCTCGCCGCCGGAGGTTTCGCCGACCGGCCTGCTGATCTTCGGGGTCATCGGCCTGGCCGGCAACCTTGCCGCCATCGCGGTGCTGAACTCGAGCAGGTCCGCGAACCTGAACCTGCGCGCCGCCTTCCTCGAGGTGGTGGTGGATGCCCTCGGCTCGGTCGCGGTCATCATCAGCGCGATCGTCATCGCAGTCACCGGGTGGACCGGGGCGGATGCCATCGCCGCCATGCTGATCAGCGCGTTCATCATCCCGCGCGCGCTCCTGCTGCTGCGCGAGACCTCGCATGTGCTGCTGGAGGCCGCACCCCGTGGTCTCGACCTCGACGAGGTGCGCGAGCACATCCTGCGCGTGCCGCACGTCGTGTCGGTGCACGACCTGCACGCCTCGCAGATCGCCACCGGACTGCCGACTCTCAGCGCCCACGTTGTCGTCACCGAGGAGTGCTTCCACGATGGTCACGCCTCCACGATGCTGGCCGACCTGCAGGCCTGCGTCGCCGACCACTTCGAGCTGAGCATCGAGCACTCCACCTTCCAGCTGGAGTCGGAGGACAGCCACCCGCACGAGCACGCGGCGCACGACTAGTCATGTGAGAATTAGGGTCGTGCAAGCCCTCCCCACCCCACTCGTCGACAACCGTTACCTGCTGCGCAAGGCGACCGCTTCGGACGTCGAGTCGATCGTCAGCCTTCTCGTCGAAGACACCCGGCGCGCGGCGATCGAGACTATTGCACCGGAATCGCGGGACGCCTACCTGCAGGGCTTCCGCCGTGTCGACGCGGATGCCGCGCAGCTGCTGGTCGTCGCCACCGACGATGCAGAAGGGGTCGTCGCCATCATGCAGTTGTCGTTCATCCCCGGCCTATCCCGAGCGGGTTCGACTCGACTGCAGATCGAGGCCGTGCGGGTGCGTTCCGACCATCGGAGCAACGGACTCGGCGGCGCCATGATGCACTGGGCGATCGCCGAGGGGAAACGGCGCAACGTCGGACTCGTGCAGCTGACCTCTGATTCGTCGCGAACGGACGCCCACCGGTTCTACGACCGGCTCGGCTTCGTCGCCTCGCACGTCGGCTACAAGCTGGACCTCGGGCTGAATTCCTAGCCCTCCGCCAGCCGTTTCGCCAGCGCCATGGCATCGTATGGCGCCCGCACCTTGATGTCGTTGTCGAAGTACACGTACGAATCGCGACCGGATGCCAGCCAGCCACGCACCGTCTGAGCCCACCGGTCGATCGCCTCATCGTCGTAGCCGCTCTCGTAGAGCACCTTCTCGCCGTGCAGCCGGGCGTAGGAGAAGTCGGCGGTCTGGCGGGTCAGCCGCGGCCACTTCCCGGCGGTGTCCGCGACGACGGATGCCACGTTGTGGCGTTCCAGGATGGCGAAGAATTCCGGGGTGTCGAAGCTGTGGCTGCGCACCTCGAGCGCGTGCCGGAGGGGGCGGTCGGCATCCGTCTTCACGAATTCGCGGCGATCCAGCCGCTCGTCGTGGTCCTGCGCGAGGCGCACCGCGGCATTCGTCGATCTTGGCAACTGCTCCAGGAACTGGTCGACCAGCTCGGCATCGAAGGTGAGCTTCTCGGGAAGCTGCCAGAGGAACGGTCCGAGCTTCGGGCCGAGCGCCAACGCCCCCGATGCGTAGAAATTGGCGAGCGCCGTGTGCACATTCTTGAGGCGGAGCAGGTGGGTGATGAAGCGGCCGCCCTTCACTGAGAAAACGAAATCGTCGGGAGTCTCATCGCGCCAGGCGGCGAAGTACTCCGGGCGCTGCAGGGAGTAGAACGTGCCGTTGAGCTCGATGGTGTCGAGTTGCCGGGAGGCGAACTCGAGCTCACGCCGCTGCGGAAGGCCCTTCGGGTAGAAGTCGCCGCGCCACGGAGCGTACCGCCAGCCGGAGATGCCGACGCGGGCGACCGGATGCTCGTTCACGCCACCGACGCTAACCGCCTTCGCCCGGAGCTGACTCTCCTGTCGCTTCCGTTTCGCTACGCGACGCGACTCAGGTCAGCCGCTTCAGCTCTGCCGCCGCCTCGTCGACCTCCAGCGCGGCATCCCCCACCGCAGAGGCCACCTTCTCCCGTTGCCGCTTGAGGGAGTCGCGCTCGCGGTCCAGGGCGGCCAGCTGCTTCTGCAGGGCGGCGATGCGCTCCTGAAGGTCGGCGACCTCCCCTTCAAGTTCCTTCCGCCCCGGGCGCAGTTGGTCGAGTTTCTCGTCCAGGTTCTCGGCCTCGGATTCGCGTTTCTCGAGCGCCTCCTCAGCGTCCGTCAATCGCCGCTTCGCCTTCGCGCGTTGCCGCTCGGAGATATCTGTGACCTTGGCCGTGCGCCCGGCGCGCGACGGCACTGCGACCGAACTATCGACATCGACTGAGCCCCATCCCGAGGCCAGCAGCGGTCCAGTCAGCACGCCGGCCGTGACCGCGTCGGCCGCATTCGGGTCAGCCAACGCAGCTTGCAGCGTCTGGCCCACCTCATCGGCCGCGGCCGCGGCCAGAGTGCCGCCCAACTCCGCCGCCAGCGTGCGCGCCTGCTTCACTACCGCGGAGATCAACTGCTGTCGCTGCTTGCCGAGCGCCCGAAGTTCATCGGCATCCAGCCCGCTCTGCGCCTCCCGCAGCGCAGCACCCAGTTCGAGCAGCTGCCCCACCTCCTCGGAACGGTGGCGCGACAGCATGTTGACCGCCCACGCCGACACCGTCGGCTTCTTCAGCTGGCGGATGCGGTCGGCCAGTTCCCGGTCGCCGCCGTCACGGGCATCCGCCGCCTTCGCGTTTCGCGCCTTCGTGAACTCGTCGAGGGGCAGTGCGTACAGTTCGGTCGCGGCGGCGGCCAGCGGGTCAGCCTTGGCCATCAGTCCCTCCCCCGCGTCTACTTCTGCTTGGCTGCGGCCTTCGCCGCCTTCTTCGTCTCGCGCACCTTCGCCAAGGAGCCGGGGTCGACGATGTCGGCCACCGAGCGGAAGGCACCCTCCTCGCCGTAGGGGGCGGATGCCTCCCGCCAGCCGGGAGCATCCAGCCCACCCTGCTTGCCCAGCAGCGCCAGGAAGATCTTCGCCTTCTGCTCGCCGAAGCCCGGCAGTGCCTTCAGCCGGCGGAGAATTTCGCCGCCATCCGGATTTCCCTGAGTCCAGATCGCCGCGGCATCGCCCGCCCAGTCGTCGCGCACGGCAGCGCACACCGACTGCACCCGGCCGGCCATCGAGCCGGGGAAGCGGTGCACGGCGGGTGTCTGCTTGAAGACCTCGACCAGGGCATCCGGATCGTAGTCGGCGATGGTGGCGGCATCCAGCGAGCCCACGCGATCGCGGATCTTCGCGGGGCCGGCGAAGGCGCTCTCCATCGTCACCTGCTGGTCGAGCAGCATCCCGATCAGGAGCGCGAGAGGGCTCTCAGAGAGCAGCGTGTCTGCGGCCGGGTCGTCGGTGATGTGGAGGTCCATAGGTTCATCCTGCCACCGGATGCCGCGGCACTACAGGTTGCGGGTCAACCAGACGATCTCGCCCTTCTCGTCGGTTGTGGAATGGTCTCGTGCGAAGCCGATCTTCTCCAGCACCCGGAAGGAGGGGGCATTCCAGGTGCGCACGGTAGACCACAACCGTGCCCTGCCCGTCGCGGCGGCCGCGTCGACGACCGCCGCTGCGGCCTCTGTCGCGTACCCGTGGCCGTGTGCGCTGCGGAGCAACTCGTAGGCGATCTCCGGCTCCTCGAGGCTTGCCCGGCCGATGACCAGCCCGCAGTAGCCGAGGAACTCCTCGGTGCCCTTCAGCCGCAGGGTCAGAAGGTGGATGCCGCGGCCAGGGGCGGATGCCCGCGCGCCCTTGATCTCATCGATCGCCTCCTCGAGGGTCGGCTTGGAGTCGCCGCGCTCGCCAACCAGTTCGCGGTAGCCGGCGGCATCCGACTCCTCCCAGAGCTGTAGCGTGAGACGGTCGGTCTGGAGCGAGAACGGCAACGGACTGAAGGGCATAAATTCAGGCTAGAGGGATTTCGGACGTTCCCAGCTTTCGATGCCGCCCGGGACAATGACGAAGAGCGGATGCGGCTCCGGCGTCACCAGGTCGGCGAACGCGTGGTACCGATCGAGGCTGCGCATGGCGAGCTTGGCCAGCAGGTAACCCCACTCGTAGTCGAGCTGTCCGTTCGCCAGCCGGATGGGTTGCACCTCATCGCCGCGGAGGATCTTCGTCTTCGTGAAGCGGTAGCCCCGAGCATCCGCCTCGGCTGCGACACCGCGCAGATACGCGCCGATCGCTGCCAGCGGGTCATCGGTGGCTCGGAACCGCTCCAACTGCGGATGGTTGCTGTAGCCGCCGCTGGTGTGTTCGACCACAGCCTGAGCGAGCAGCGCCTCGCGCCAGCAAGCGGTGAGCCCCTGCCGGTCGAGGTACCGCGGATGCACCGACCAGAGTCTCATCCGGCGATCCTATGCGCGACTACTCGAGTGGGGGCGGGGTGATCCCGAGCGCGGCCTTGATCTGAGCCTCCGCCTCGGCGGGTGCCTGCGCGGCCGCGACGTTCGACTCGCCGACCTGGCGCACGATCTCCTCGCGCTGAATGCGAACCCCACGCGGGGCGTCGATCCCGACGCGGATGCCGTCGCCGCGCACATCGAGGATCGTCACCACGATGTCATCGCCGATGAGGATTCTCTCCCCCGGCTTCCGCGTAAGCACCAGCACCGGTTCAGCCTACCGGCCCCACCCTAGAGGCGCCCATCTGCGCGCACCCATGTCGCGATCGACGGACTTTCGTGTGACCCGCCGCAGAAACGGAGGGGCGGATGCGGGTGGCGGAAAGAAACACCGTCCGAGGCGACACAAGCGGGAGAGCGGTACGGCGGGGATGCGGATGCGGGCAGCTACACCCAGCGCACCGGCAGCCCGAGCTCGGCCACCGATTCGGGCGTCGCCGTCAGCTCTCGCCCGAACGCGATCATGCCGTCCACCGTCACCGCGGCCTTCACCGCGCCGACCCACCTCTCGGTGTCCGACTGCTTCCGTGAGGCGTCGACGACGACAAACACCTGATCGGCGTGCAGTCGGCGCAACGCCTCCGTCTTGCCGAAGTCGAACCCGGCCGAACCGAACCCGAACGCCACCATGACACTGTGGCCGCCCTCCACACCCGTGGCCCTGGCACCGAGCAACGATCGGCGGTCATCGACCCGCCCAACACTCGGTTCGTACACGTCTCCAGCGACCCGCAGTGCGCTCTCCCCCACCGCCATGGTGCGGGCGATCCGCAGCGCGTCCCCGGCCAGCCCGACGATCACGACCAGATCGCCTGCGCCGGTGAGCGTTGCCGGCCCAGCGGATGCGACGGGCTGAGGCAGCGGGCGAACGGTGTTCACAGTGAGGTCAGCCATGATCGCCCTGAAATCGACCGACTCGGTCGACAGGCTCGGCTTGGCCGACTCCGTGACCAGGCCGATCTCGGCACTGTCGGCATCGTCGAGCAGCGCCGCGATACCGGCCCGCGCCGGGAGGTCGAACTCGTGCGCATCCTGCGCCGTGTCATCCGGAACCTCGATCGTCACCTCGTAGTGCCGCTGGGCGAAGAACCCGGAGATGCCCCCGGTGGTTACGGCCTCGGCCGCGATGATCTTCGCCTTCGGCCCGTACTCGGCCTGCGCCCTCGCCGTCACTTCGGCGAGGGAGGCACCCTCAAGCTGAAATCGACTCGGCGACACGAACCACCCCTACGGTTTCGATGTTCACCTGCGCTGAGGTGACCTCCTGATATGACAGTACCGGCAGCCCGTCGTTCTGGGCCGAGACCAGGCGCCGGATGGCCGGCCGCAACGCCGGTGCGCACACCAGCACCGCCGAGTTGCCCGCCGCCTCGACGCGCTCGACCGAGTCCTTCAGCGACGCCAGGACACCTTCGATTCCGGACTGGTCCATGAGGATCTGCGTTCCCAGCTCCGACGGGCGCATCCCCTCCAGCATGGACTGCTCCAGCAGCGGGTCGATCATGATCACCCGCAGCAGCTGGCCGTCGACGTGTTTCGACGTGAGTGCCGGTCCGAGCGCCTGCCGTGCCGCCTCGACGAGACCCTCCGGATCGGTGGACATCTTCGCCCGCAGCGCCAGCGCCTCGTAGATGCGCGGCAGGTCGTTGATCGGCACCTGCTCGCTGAGCAGCCCCTGGAGCACGCGCTGCACCTCGGCCAGGGTGAGGAGGCCGGGCACCAATTCGTCGACGGCCGACGGGCTGACCTGTTTGACGCCCTCGGTGAGAACGCGAACGTCCTCACGGGAGAGCAGCCGCGCAGCGTTGGCGGTGATGATCGATGACAGGTGGGTGACGACCACCGAGACCCGGTCGATGACGGTCGCGCCGGTCAGTTCCGCGCTGTGCCGCATCTCGCTGGGGATCCACTTGCCGGCCAGGCCGAAGACGGGTTCCACGGTTGTCGACCCGGGGAGAGTGTCGAGGTTATCGCCGAGGGCCAGCACCTTCCCGGCCGGCGCGACACCCCTGCCGGCTTCGACACCGGCGATGCGGATGACGTAAGTCGAGTACGGCAGTTCGACGCTGTCACGCGTGCGCACCGGCGGCACAACGACGCCCAGTTCCATGGCGATCTTGCGGCGGAGCGAACGCACCCTGGCCAGCAGGTCGTCGGATGCGTCGGACACGATGTCGACCAGGTTGGGGGCGAGCAGGATCTCCAGCGCGTGCACCCGCATCTGCTCGATGAGGTCTTCGGTGGTCTCAGCCTTGGGCGCGTTCTCCTGCTCCGCAGCCGCATCGTCGCTGGCCTGACGCCGAGCCTCGGCAGCCTTGATCCGCAGCCCCGCAATGATCAGGAACGACCCGACCAGGAGGAAGGGGAACAGCGGCATGCCCGGGATGAGCCCCATGATGAGTGCAGCAACGCCGGCGATGGTCAACGCGACCCGCGACTGGCTGAGCTGAGCGGATGCGGTCGAGCCCATGTCGGATTCCGCGTTCGACCGGGTCACGATCATTCCGGTGGCCACCGCCATCAGCAGTGCCGGGATCTGCGTGACCAGGCCGTCGCCGATGGTCAGCAGCGCGTAGGTGTCGAGCGCCTCGCCGACCTCCATGCCGCGTTGCAGGATGCCGATCGCGATCCCGCCGACGATGTTGATGATGATGATGATGATTCCGGCGATGGCGTCACCCTTGACGAACTTCGATGCACCGTCCATCGCGCCGTAGAAGTCGGCTTCGGCCGACACTTCGGCGCGGCGCTCGCGAGCCTGCACATCCGTGATCAGGCCGGCGTTCAGGTCGGCATCGATGGCCATCTGCTTGCCCGGCATGGCGTCGAGGGTGAACCGCGCGCCGACCTCGGCGACGCGCTCGGCACCCTTCGTCACGACGACGAAGTGGATGACCACCAGGATCAGGAAGATGACCGCACCGATGATCATCGACCCGTTGATGGCGACATGCCCGAGGGCCTCGATCACCTGACCCGCGTAGGCGTCACCGAGCACCAGTCGGGTGGATGCCACGTTGAGGCCGAGGCGGAACAGCGTCGCCACCAGGAGCAGTGACGGGAAGACGGAGAAGTCGAGCGGCTTCTTCACGAACATGGTGGTGAGTAGGATCACCAGCGCCAGCATGATGTTGACGATGATGAGCACGTCGAGGACGCCGGCCGGCACCGGAACGACGAGCAGCATGATGATGCCGACGACTCCCATCGGCACGGCGAACTTGCTGAGATTGCGACCCATGTCAGTGACCTCCGGGGTTGGACGGTGTGGTTTCGAGAGCGGGATCCCGGCGGCGGTTCTTGTGGCGCACCGGGGTGGCGTCGTAATGGACAGGTGGACGATCGGCATCCGGACCGGTGTGCACGCCACCGGTCGCCCTGCCGCGCGCCTTCAGCGACATGACGAAGGCGAGCACCCTGGCGACCGCGGTGTAAAGCTCGGCCGGGATCTCGTCGCCGAGCTCGCAGGCGGAGTGCAGCGCCCGGGTGAGCGGGATGTCCTTGACGATCGGAACCTTGTCAGTCTCCGCCTGTTCGCGGATGCGCGCAGCGATCTGACCTGCCCCCTTCGCCACGATGCGGGGTGCCGACTTGCCCGGCTCATACTTGATGGCCACGGCGAAATGCGTGGGGTTGACCATGACGACGTCCGCACCGGCGACGGCGGCGATCATCCGGTTGCGGCTCATCGCCAGCTGCCGGGAGCGGCGCTGCGACTTGATCAGCGGGTCGCCGTCGGAGTTCTTGTTCTCGTCTTTCACTTCTTTCTTGGTCATCCGGGTTTTCTTCCGGTTGCGCATCATGACCACGTAGAAGTCGGCGACGGCGAGGGCGATCCCGGCGAGGACCGCTGATTGCAGGAGCATCGTCACACCGTCGTTCGCGGTGTCCAGCAGGCTGGCGACCGAGAGCCCGCCGGCCGACATCAGCACCGGGGTCATGGTCTGGACAACACCGTAGAGAACCCCTCCGACCACCGCGGTCTTGAGCAGTGCCTTCACGCCCTCCCACAACGCCTGCAGGCCGAACACCCGCTTGACGCCATTCACCAGGTTGAATTGCTCGTACTTGCCGGTGAACTTCTTCAGGTGCACGCCACCCTGCGCGGCAGCACCGGCGAGCACCACGATCACCACGACGATGAAGAACGGCCCGAGGATGGTGACGAAGGAGGCGAGGCCCTGGCCGAGCGCCTCCAGCGCGACGAGCGGGTCGGGGTGTGCTGCGATCATCCCGACCGCGAATATCTGGTCGGTCCCCGCCTGGGACGCACGCTCCACAGTGATCGGCATCATCGCGCCGGCACCGCCGATGCCGAGCCATGCGGTCAGGTCCTGTGAGCGGCTGAGCTGTCCCTTCTCGCGGACCTCCTTCATCCGCTTCTGGGTTGCTTCTTCTGTGCGCTCTTCTGTGGTCTCGCTCATCGGGTGCCTCCCGTCAGGAGGCCGACGGCTTCGCCGGTGAGGGAGGAGACGATGGATGGCATGGCCACGAAGACGACGGCGGCCAGTGTCACGGTGAGGAAGATCTTCAGCGGGAAGCCGAGTGCGAATGCGTTGAGCGCCGGGGCGACCCTGGTGAGCAGGCCGAGCCCGGCGTCGGCGAGGAAGAGTACGACAAGTAATGGGCCGGCGATCTGAACGGATGCGAGGAACATTTGCGTGACGCCGTGCACCATCGCCTCAGCCGGAGCGGCGAGGTCGATTCCGCCACCGATGGGAAGGGCGGAGAATGACCGCGCGAGTCCGCCGATGATGAGCTGGTAACCGCCGGACGCGAACAGCAGTGCGAGGGCTGTCATGTGGAAAAGGCGGGCGAACTGGGCGCCGTTGATCATCGACTGCGGGTCGAACCCCTGGGCCATCTGGAACCCGCCGAACAGGTCGATCATGCTTCCGGCGGACTGCACGGCGGCGAACACGATGAACACCAGGAAGCCGAGCACGGCGCCGACCACGATCTCCATGACCAGGGCGCCGAGGAATCCGGGGAGTTCATGCTCGACATAGCCGGGGACGACCTGTGGTGAGACGGCGAGCGCCAGCCCGATGCCGAGCATTGCCTTGATGCGGGCCGGGAAGGCGTTGTAGGAGAACGGCGGCGCGATGAAGATGAATGCAGTCATGCGCACCCCCGCGAGCATGACCGCCTCGATCCACCCCATCGAGAACGCGAGTTCCATCAGCTACTGCCCATCATCCGCCGCCGAGGAGAGATGGCAGCTTGTCGAACAGTTGCTCGGTGAAAGTGACGATCTCGGTGATCATCCAGTGGCCGCTGATCCACAGGGCCAGGGCGACCGCGACCGCCTTCGGCACGAAGGCGAGCGTCACCTCCTGGATCTGGGTGATCGACTGGAGCAGCGAAATGCTGAAACCGACCACCAGAGCGGTGATCAGGATGGGCGCTGCCAGCTTCCCAGCGACGAGGAGTGCCTGCAGGCCGATGTCCAGGACGGCGTTGGTATCCACTAGCCACCACCCCCGTAACTGGCGATGAGAGAGGTGATGACGAGGCCCCATCCGTCGACCAGGATGAAGAGCAGGATCTTGAATGGCAGCGAGATCATCACCGGCGGGAGCATCATCATGCCCATCGACATCAGCGCCGCGGCGACGACCAGGTCGATGACCAGGAACGGTACGAAGATGACGAAGCCGATGATGAAGGCCGCCCGCAGTTCGGAGATCATGAACGCCGGGATGAGGGTGAGCATCGGGACGGTGTCCGGGCTGACCGGGTTCTCCTGCGCGGCGGCGCGGGTCATCAGTGCGAGGTCTTCCTCCCGCGTATGCAGCAGCATGAACTCACGCAGGGGTGCGGATGCCAGGTCGATCGCCTTCGTGAAATCCACGGTCCCGTCGAGGTACGGCTGCACGCCGAGTTCGTTCACGTCGCCCAGCACGGGGCTCATGATGAACAGCGACAGGAACAACGCGAGCCCGGCCAGCACCTGGTTCGGCGGGATGGTGGGCAGGGCGAGCGCGTTGCGGGTCATGGCCAGCACCACGAAGATCTTGGTGAACGACGTCATCATCAGGAGCAGCGCAGGAGCCACCGAGAGCAGGGTGATGCCGAGCAGCGTGACGATGGCGGATGACGGTTCGCCGTCCGGTCCGTTGATGTCAATGCTGAGCCCGCCGCTGCCGGGCAGCCCGGGTTCGACCGGCGGTGCCGGGTCGATGGGTGCCGCGTAGCCGACTGTGGTCGTGGTGAGGACGATGGCGGCGGCGACCACCAGGGTGGGCACGCCAAGCGCCAGCACCCGGGTGAATCCACCGGAGCGGATGCCCCGGCTCGCCGCCATGGTCATCGTGCCCGCCGGAGCGCGGCCGCGGTGCGCTTCCAGGTCGCTGCCGACAGGATGGAGCCGTCAAGCGTGGTGGTGCGCTGCTCGGGAAGGTACACGACCGGTGCCGGCTTGGCGTGGTCGGTCGGCTCGGACTGGAGTTCGGAGAGCACCCTGGCGAACGCTGCCCCTCCGCTTGGGCGGGTGGTGCTGAGCCCTGGGACGGCCGCCGGAATGCTGGGGGCCGGGGCAAGCTCGCGCACCGGCTCCGCCGTCGGTGTTTCGCTGGTGTTCAGCACGGTCACCGATTGCTCTGTGACGCCGAGCAGGAAGCGCTGGCCGTCGACATCCATCACCACAACGGATGCTTTCGCTCCGATGCTCTGCTTGGTCACCACGTTGACCGCCTTGGTCGCGCGCGGGAGGCGCCCGCTCCTGGTCAGCCGGCGATGGGCGTACCAGATCGCTGCCAGTACCACTGCGAGGGAGAGGAGCACCCGCAGTGCGAGATAAATGGTTTCCACGTGTTTGGGCGTCTTCTAGCCGAGGCCGTCGGCCACATCGAGGATCTTGGTGATGCGAACCGCGTAGTCCTGGTCGATGACCACGATCTCACCGTGGGCGATCAGCCGGCCGTTGAGCAGCACGTCTGCGGGTGCTCCGGCCGAACGGTCCAGCTCGATGACGGCGCCAGGTTCGAGGCTCAGCAGGTCGCGGATGGACATGCGGGTGCGCCCGATCTCCACCGTGAGGGCCATTTCGACGTTGCTGATGCGGCCGAGCTTGTGGGTCACATTGCTGTCGGACTTCGGAGTGGCGCCGGTGACGACACCCGACTCGCGGATGCGGATGGCGAACCAGCCGGTCGGTGCACCGCGTCCGGCCAGCACGAAGACGACGGTGTCCGGGTCGGCGAACAGTGCGGTCGCATCCTGGGTCGCAACGTCACCGAGTACGCCGGAGCCGAGGCTCTCGACCGCGCCCTCGAGGGCAGGACGCAGCACATCGCCGAGGGAGACCAGCGCCGAGTCGGGGCCGGCGGCAACCGCCATGGCGTCCGGGTCGGTGAGCACGACGGCCAGGTCAGCGGATGTCTCGCCCACGAACGAGACGACGACCGCCTCGGTCAGTGGAACGGTGGGCGCATCCGAAGCGTCCAGCATGGTGGCCTTCAGCTTGGTTGCGCTCGGAAGCAGTGACGCGAGGGCCGCGGCGGCCGCCGCGTTCTGGTCAAGGGTGGTGGTCTTCACTATTTCTCCTCGGTGTTGACGATGACGCAGGCCAGTCGGGAACCGTTCGAGCCGACGGCCGCGTGTGCGAGGGCCTGACCCTCGACGGCAACGTCCAGTGGACGGTGCTGTGGGTGGGGAAGGTGCAGCACGTCGCCGACCGCGAGGTCGAGGATGCGTGCGGGGCTGACGGTGGCCGAGTTGAGCCTGAGTGACACTTCGACCGGTGCCCTCGAGAGTTGTGCGGTGACCAGTTCACGTGCATTGTCGGCGGTGATGGTCGGGTTCGCTTCACCCAGTTGGGCGAGCAGCAGGTCGGCGGGAATCGCCAGAGTTGCTGTCGTCGTGTTGTCGCCGACCCTGACGGTGTAGGTCGAGACGATCATGAGGTCACCGGTCGCGGCTGCCTGGGCGAACTGCGAGTTGTACTGGATGGCATCCAGTGAGATCGGGTTGACCAGCATCTGCCCGAGCGAGTAGCGCAGGTCCTCGAGGGCGTCCTCCATGAGGCGCCTGACCAGTGCCTGTTCGATCAGGGTGAACTTGCGCTCGGGTGGGGTGGGGCTGGTGGCGCCGCCCAGCATGTGACCGACCCAGGAGAGGGCAGCAGCTGCCGGGAATTGGATGACCGCCTTCGCATCCGCACCCTCGAGCTGGCAGAGCACCATGGCCGTCGTCGACGGCAGCGATGTCGCGTACTCGTCGTAGGTCTGCATGAGCACCTCTTCGCAAGTGACCTGCGATACGACGCGCACCTTGGCGGTGAGCTGGGTGCCCCATTGGCGGGCGAACGTCTCGAACGACAGTTCGAGCACGCGGGAGTGCTCCCTGGCGAGGGTGGTGGGGCGACGGAAGTCGTACAGCTCAACCGTGCGTCCCGGCACCCTGGGCACACCAATAACTGCTTGTTCCTGGACCGTCACGAAAGGGACTATCGGCCCCGCTACCCTGGCGGTAAGCGATCTGCCTCCCGCACCCCCTGTTCTGGGACGTTCAGATGGCGCTCGATCACCATCGGGATGAGGGAGCGCACGGTCTCCGGCTGGTCGGACAGCACGACGATATCGACTCGCCGGTTCTTCGCCAGTTCCGCGGCACTGCTCCCCTCCGCTACCGGCCGTGCGTCACCGTACCCGACTGACGCGATCTGTGCGGGCGGCATTCCGCCCCACTCCACCAGCCGGCGTAGCACCTGGGTTGAGCGCCCGGATGCCAGTTCCCAGTTGGTTGCGAACGGATACGCGGCCTGGCGGTGGTCGGCGTGCCCTTCGACACTGACCTGGTATGTGCTGGACACGAGCACCGGGGCAACGGAGTCGAGCACGCTGGTCGCAACACCGGACAGGTTGATGCTGTTGTTGTCGAAAAAGGTCTCGGACCCGATCAGCCGAACGGTGAGGCCACGCTCATCCAACTCATACTCGACGGTGTGGGCGAGGCCTTTTGCCTGCAGGCTGGCGTCGATCTGCTCCATGAGCTCTGTGAGGCGGTTGACCTCCTGGATCGCCAGTTCGAGGTTGCTGAAGCCGACGTCGGTCGCGTTGACCATTTCCTCCGGTACGACGACGCCTTCGGCCGTGTCGATGGCGCCGACATCCGTTGCACCGAAGCCGGTGGCCAGCGAGTTAGACAGCTGCTCGTACTTCTTCTGGTCGACAGTCGACATGGCAAACAGAACGATGAACAGGCACATCAGCACCGTGATCATGTCGGCGTAGGAGACAAGCCACCTCTCATCGACGTGTGTCTCTTCCGCGTGATTAGTGCCGCGCCGACGCCGGGAGCTCATGCTGCTTCCGCAACGTTGGAACCCTTGGACTCTTTCGACTCTTTCGAACCCTTGGCACCCTTGGCAGCCTTGGATGGCTTCGGCTGGTCGTGGTGGGGCACCAGGGCCTGAAGTCGGTCACCGAGGTTGCGCGGCTGGCTGCCTGACTGCACGGCCAGGATGCCTTCCATGGTCAGGGTCATCCGCTGGACGTCGAGGTCGGCCAAACGGCCGAGCCGTCCGGCGATCGGCAGCCAGATGAAGTTGGCCGAGAGCACCCCCCACAGGGTTGCGACGAACGCCGCTGCGATCATGTGACCGAGTTCGTCGGGCTGGGACAGGTTCTCCAGTACGTGTGTGAGCGAGACGACCGTTCCGATAATGCCGATCGTCGGTGCGTACCCGCCCATGGATGCATAGAACTTGCTCGCCGACCTCGCCGAGCTCTCGTAACTTGAGATCTTGTCTTCGAGGATGACGGTCAGTTCCTCGGCATCCATCCCGTCGGCAATGCTCTGGAGGGCGCCCTTGAGGAAGGGGTCGTCCACATTGTCGGCCTCCTGCTCAAGGCTGAGGAGTCCCTCGCTTCGCGCTTTCTCTGCGATGGCGACCATTTGATCGATCATGACCTGCGGCTTCGAGACTTTGCCCAGGAAGGCCCGCGGCAGTGCCTTGACAGCATGAATCGAGTCTTTGATTGTGGCACTGGCGATGCCTACGGCGATTGTGGCGCCGAACACGAGGATCATCGGCGCGGGAATCAGCACCGACATCGGGCTGGCGCCCTCCATGATGATCATCGCCAACAGGGAGCCGAAGGCGAGGGCGAGGCCAATGATTGTGGCGGGATCCATCAGTTCTTCCGTGACTGGATCGGCGTCGGCCGAACCGGCTCGTGCTCGACGAGCATCAATTCGTCGCCTGACTTGTCACTGTCATCACTCGCAAGCTCCAACCGACGGGAACCCAATTGGTGTAGCGGTGAGGGAATCTGGGTGGCCATGGCGACGACCCGGGCACGATAGGCCGCGATCATCTCGATGACTTCTGTCATCGACTCGGTGACGATGTACTTGCGACCGTCGACCATCACGATGGTGGTGTCCGGGGCCTGATGGATGCGCTCGATAAGGTCGGGGTTGATCGCAAATTGACTGTCGTTCAGTCGCGTCACAACAATCATCAGCCCGTCCCTGGCTTTCTTCTACTAACTTCGGGCTTCCTGCCCTCAGTGCGTACTATCGGCTACCGCAGTCCGGGTGTAAGGCGCCGTAGAAACACCGCACAGCCCCGAAAATGCCCGGCCCCCGTCCTGCATCCCGTCGCGAATCCGGCGCGAATCCCAAATGAAGGAAAAAACCGGTCTTCGTCACACCCTTGTTGGGCAGGACGGCATCCGCGGTGGTTTTTTCCTTCATTTGGGATCAGAGAGGCGGATGCGCCCGCCCCTCTGATCCGCAGGAGAACTATTAGCGCTTCAGGTTGGTGAGCTCCTGCAGCACCTCGTCGGAGGTGGTGATGATGCGGGCGTTCGCCTGGAAGCCGCGCTGGGCGACGATCAGGTTGGTGAACTCCTGCGAGAGGTCGACGTTCGACATCTCCAGGGCACCGCTGGTAAGCGAGCCCAGGCCGTCCGATCCCGGTGCACCGATCGCTGCGTTGCCAGAGTTGAAGGTCGCGCGGTACGACGACGAGCCGGCCTTCTCCAGGCCGCCGGGGTTGACGAAACTGGCCAGTACGACGCGGCCGATCGCCTCCGAGGTTCCGTTGGAGAACGAACCGACCAGGGTGCCGTCCTTGGCCAGGGTGAAGGAGTCGAGCGTTCCGGCGTCGCGGCCGTCCTGACTGGTGACGGACACCGTGGTCAGGTCGGCGAAGCCGGTGATGTTGGCCAGGTTGACAGCGACACCACCGACGGTGATGGCGAGGTCAGCTGGCAGGGTCGTCGCTGCTCCTCCTGCGAAGGTGAGGGCGGTGTTGTCAGTGTTGGCTGATTCGTCGGTTCCGACGACATCCCACCCTGCGGCGGTCTTCGTGAATTCCAGGCTCAGGGTCTGCGCCACTCCGGCATTGTCGTAAACCTCGACGTCGCGCATGAGAACAGTCCCGGTAGCGGCGTCCGATGGCAGGTTCCCACCGGCGGTGGCGTTGGCAGTGGCGGATGCCGGTGCAACAGCATCCAGCGGAAGCGTGATGTTGCCGATCGCACCACCCTCGGTGACGACACCGTTGACGGCGCCCCAGCCCTGGACGATGGAACCGTCCGGAGCGACCAAGCGGCCGTCCGCATCGAAGTCGAACGAACCGGCGCGCGTGTAGAGGGTCTCACCGCCGAGTTGGGTGACGAAGAAGCCGTCACCGGAGATCATGATATCGGTCGCGCGGCCGGTGGCCTGGGCGGAGCCCTGCGCGAAGTTGGTGGAGATGCCGGCAACCTGCACGCCGAGACCGATCTGCGACGGGTTGGTGCCACCGACCTGGGCCTGCGGCCCGCCGGCCCCCTGGGTCAGCTGCGACAGGGTGTCGCGAAACTGAGTGGCGGACGACTTGAACGCGGTCGTGTTGACGTTGGCAATGTTGTTGCCGGTGACGTCGAGCATGGTTTGGTGCGAGCGAAGACCGGAGATTCCGGAGTAGAGCGAGCGAAGCATTGTTCTGCCTTCCGTTTGATTAGAGCTGGTGAACGCGAATTGGGGTGATCAGGGTGCCGAGGTGGCGGTGATTCCGGAGATGAGGTCGAGCGGGATCTCCATCCCGTCGATGGTGACCATGGGAACCGGTCCGGCGAACGAGACGGACCTGGCGACGCCCGTAATGGTGGCGCCGGTGGCATCCGTGTAGCTGACGTCCTTGCCGACGAAGGCAGCGGCGGCGATGCGCATCTGCAGGGAGAAGTCCTCCTGGCCGGTGACGGCCAGCTCGTTCATCTTCTCCATCATCGCCAGCTGCGTGGTCTGGGAGATCATCTGGTTGGTGTCCATCGGAGAGCTGGGGTCCTGGTTGCGCAACTGTGCGACCAGCAACGACATGAACACCTCGGAGTCCATGGTCTGTTTCGGCGCCCGGGTGGGCGTCGAACTGGCGACGTAGGTCCCCTGTGATGCTCCGACTACGGAGTCGACTGTGGTCATCGCGACTTCCTTTCCCTGTGGTCTTTCATGGTCCGGTTCACGCCAGCACGTCGATCGTCGACGTGGTGCCGAACAGTCCGGTTCGGTCTACTGCCTGTTCGCGAGTCGTTTCGGTGTTTTCATCAGCCCCGGACGGGTCGCGCAGCGAATTGCCGCGCTCGGCACCCCGCTCCCCCGGTTGCCCGGCGTTGGAACCGTGAGCCGATCCATCCGCCGCCGGCTGGTTCTGAGACGACAGCATGAGGTTGCCGCCCAGTCCGGCACCGGCGAGGTCCCTGCGGAGGTCAGGGATGATGGCCCGGATGGCGTCGCGGCCCAGGTCGTTGGGCGCGAACAGTTCGACGCGAACCCCTTCTGCTCCGACGTGGGCACGAACGGTGACGGGCCCGAGGCTGTCGGGGGTGACGCTCACCGTCATGACGTGCTCACCGGCTCCGGCGGCGGCAAGGCTGAAGATCGGTCGCGCCAACTGGGTGGCGAACGGCACCGTGGGTGCTGGGGCGGGAGCAGCGACGGATGCCACGGGGGCGGAGGCCTGGACCGGCGCGCTGACGGGAGCGGCCACCGGAGAGGTGTTGACGGTCGCTGCAGCATTCACGCTTGCGGACGCATTCCCGTTCGCTGAGCTCGTCGAAGCGGGGAGCGAGTTACCGGCCGGGGTTTCGACAAGCGGGGCCAGCGGAATTGTCGAAACGGGAGTCGCAATTCCGCTCGGAGCGCTTGAACCGCTCATTGAGCTCGTTCCACTCGCTGAGCTTGCGGCCACCCCGCCGGTCTCGGACGATGCGCCAGCATCGGTCGGCCGCACCGCGGGAAGCGAAGTGGGCACCGAGTTACTGGTGGGCGTTTCGGCAGGCAGGGCTAGCTGGGTTGGCGTCGTCGCAATTGCGGTACCGGTCGCTGAGCCGATGCCGCTCGCTGAGCCCGTCGAAGCGGGCAACGGGCTACTCGTGGGGGTTTCGACGGGCGGGGCCAGCGGGTTTGGAGTCGTCGCAGTTGCGGTACCGGTCGCTGAGCCCATTCCGCCCGCAGAGCCCGTCGAAGCGGGCAACGGGTTACTCGCGGCAGTTTCGACGAGCGGGGCCAGCGGGACTGGTGCGGACGAGGGTGACGCGTTGCTTGTGGGGATTTCGGCAAGCGGGGCCAGCGGGGATGGAGTCGCCGCAGGCAACGCGTTACCCGCGGAGGTTTCGACAAGCGGAGCCAGCGGAATCGTCGAAGCTGGAGCCGAGTTAGCCGTGGGGGTCTCGCTCTCCACCGAACGGCCGACCGATGCTGGCGCATCGTTCGGAACCGGCGGCGTGGGCCCAGGCTCACCCAGCGGGGTCGGCGTCGAGGCGGGCAACGGGTTGCCAGCGGGGAACGCGCTACCTGCGAGGGTTTCGATGAGCTCCGCCTGCGGGGTAGCGAGCGCATTCAGTTCGTCCTGGAGGGCGCTGCCGAAGCCGGACGCCGCGGCGTCATCCGCTTTCGCCTTGTTGCCGGCGGCCTGGGGCGCACCGGTCAATAGCCCGATCATGCTCATGGGGTCTTCCCGTCCTTGTTGCGGTGCCAGCCGGTGGAGGCCATCTCGTCGATGGCCGCCTGTTCGGCGTGCAGTTCTTCTTCCGTCTGCTTGACCTGGTGACGACCGGCCAGCTTCTCCAGCCCGATGGAGCGTGCCCGCGCCTCCGCGAACGCTTCGTTCGCCTGGTCGAGCACTGGCTGGTGCTCACCGTCGAGGGCGTCCAGTTCGGCGAGCATGCTCCGCGAAGACGCCCGGGCCGCGGCAACCGCATACAGGACGGTGCTGCTGGCAGCTTCGGCACCGGATGCACCGAGCAGGTCCCTGGCCCGCGACTGGCGGGAACGGATCTCTCGTGCGCGGGCATTGGCCACAGCCAGGTCGCTGGCGGCCTGCTCTTCCTGGACCTGCCGCAGGCGCAGCAGCCCGGCGAGAGGGAACATCCTGGCCATCAGGCACCTCCCCATTTGCGGACGAGTCGGGCGAGCTGGTCCCAGGCACCGGCGGATGTCGACTGGTCGTCCATTCGCTGCTGGAGGAAGGAGTTGATGGCGTCTTCGTTGTCGACCGCAGCATCCACCAGCGGGTTGGCGCCCGGCTGGTAGGCGCCGACATCAAGGAGGTCCTGCGCGGCTTTCCGCGCGGCGAGGGTCTTGCGCAGCAGGGTCGCGGTGGCACCCTGCTCGGTGGAGATCACCTTGCTGGCCACCCTCGAGATGGAGGCGAGCGGGTCAACTGACGGGAAGTGCCCTGCGACGGCGAGCTTGCGGTCGAGCACAACGTGTCCGTCGAGAATCGACCGTGCCGAATCCGCGATCGGCTCGTTGTGGTCGTCGCCGTCGACCAGCACCGTGTAGATGCCGGTGACCGATCCGCGCTGCGCTGTTCCGGCGCGCTCCAGCAATTGGGCGAGAAGTGAGAAGGTCGACGGCGGGTAACCCCTGGTCGCCGGCGGCTCGCCGACCGAGAGTCCGATCTCGCGCTGGGCCATGGCGACCCGAGTGAGCGAGTCCATCATCAGCACGACGTCAGACCCGCGGTCACGGAACGACTCGGCGATGCGCGTCGCAAGGAATGCGGCACGCAACCGCATCATGGCTGGTTCGTCCGATGTGGAGACGACGACGATCGACCGTGCGAGACCCTCCGGCCCGAGGTCGTCTTCGAGAAACTCCCGCACTTCGCGTCCACGCTCGCCGATGAGGGCGATCACGGAGACCTCCGCCTCGGTGCCGCGCGCGATCATCGACAACAGAGACGACTTTCCGACGCCCGACCCCGCGAAGAGTCCGATGCGCTGGCCCTTCCCGAGTGTGGTCAACGTGTCGAGCACGCGCACTCCGGTTTGCAGTGGTGCGGTGATGCGGGCGCGGTGCATCGCCGACGGCGCGTCGTTGTCGAGCGGCACCATTTCTTCGGGGTGCAACGGGCCCTTGCCATCGATGGGCCTGCCGACGCCGTCGATGACCCGGCCGAAGAGGTTGCTTCCGGTCGGTACGAGCAGCGGGATGCCCCGTGCCCTGGCCGGTGCGCCTGCGTTGATTCCGGTCAGCCGGCTGAGCGGCATGCAGCGGATGCCGGACTTGGTCGTTGCGATCACCTCGGCATCCACCCCGCGGTCATCGCCGATGCTCACGAATTCGCCGATGGCGCAGTCGAGCCCGCTGACCTCGACGCCCAGCCCGACGATCGACGAGACCACGCCGACCCGCTGCGGCTTGGCGGCCTTCAGCGCGACGTTGAGTTTCTCGGGATGCGGGCGCCAGGTGGTGGTCATGGTCCCTCCTCGAAGATGGCGTCCCTGGCGCGCTCCAGCGCTGCCGAAACGCGGGCGTCAAGGTAGCCGTCGGCGAACTCGGTGACGGCGTCGCCCCGCTCGAGTGCGGCATCCGCTACAAACGTGACACCGGCGGCGAGGATGGTCTGCTGGTCGAGAGCTGCCAGGTCACCTGGATTCAGCCGAACGACGTTCACGAGGGCCGGGTCGACGTCGCTCAGCGCGCGCTGGAGTGCAGACCTGGCCGAAGTGTCACTGCCCTGCAGTTCACGCCCGATGATGGCTTCGGCGAGTTCGATGGCGGTGGCGGCAATCGCATCCTGTGCCTCCTGAAGACGCGGAACGGTGCGACGCTCCAGTGCCACGGTGGCCGCGTTGAGCACGGCAACGGCCTCATCCATTCGCGCTTGCCCGGCAGCGATGGCATCGGCGAGCGCCGCCTCCTGCTCGGCCTTCTGGGCGGCGAGGTCGTCTGCGGCGGCGTTCAGGCCCGCCGCATAGCCGGCAGCGTGCCCTGACACACGGGACCTGAGATCGCCGGCGTCCTGGGCGCTGTTCCGCAGCGCGGGGAAGCTGACCGGGAGGAAGGATGCGTCAATTGACATATTCGTCCTCGTCGCCGCGCTGCACCGTGATAATGCCCTCTGCCTCGAGCGCACGAATCGCCCGCACGATCTCGGCGCGTGCCTCCTCCACCTGGGAGACCCGCACCGGGCCGAGTGCCTCGTACTCTTCGTCGAGGATCTCGCGGTTGCGTTCTGACAGGTTGGTGCGGATGACCTCGGTCACCGCCTCCGTCGAGCCTTTCATGGCCACAGCCAGAATGCCCACGTCGATTCCGCGCAGCACCTGCTGCACGTCCTTACGCTCGAGCTTGACCACGTCGGCGAAGGTCAGCATGCGCGAGCGCACCTCCTCGGCGAGCTCCGGATCACGCTCGTCGAGGGCTTCCAACAGCGCGCGCTCGGTCGAAATGTCGGCCCGGTTGATGATCTCCACCAACGGTTGGACCCCACCGACAACTTCGGTCTGCTCGCGATTTCCCACCACAGCGCCGGCGCGCACCCGCAGGGTGTCAGCCACGACGCGCACGGCCTCCGGTGCTGCGGTGCCCATGGTCGCGATGGCCTGGGCGACATCGGTGCGCATGCTGCCTTCCAGGCCGGCGATCACCGGAGAGGCCTGCTCAGGGCGCATGTGCGCCAACACCAGCGCGATGGTCTGCGGAAGTTCGCCATCGAGCAGGGTGAGGATCTGGGACGGCTCAGCCGTGTCGAGGAACTCGAACGACTTGCCGGCCATCGAGGAATTGACTCTGGTCATGACTCCGGCAGCACGCTCTGAGCCGAAGGACGCCTCCAGCAACCCGGCCGCGAAGTCCTTGCCCCCACGGGAGTTCCAGCCGCTTCGGATGGTCATGTCGTGGAATTCGATGATGGTGCGTTCCGCGATGGACGAGTCGACGCGACGCAGGCGCACGATCTCGGCTGCGATCTCTTCCGCCTCGCCGTCGGTGAACTGCTTCATCACCTGGGCGGCACGAAGCTGGTCCATGTTCATGAGGACGATCGCGGCCTTCTGCGTGCCGGTCAGCGTGGTGGTGGCGTCACTCATGCGGGTTGCTTCTCATCCATCAGGCCGCGCAGATACTCCGCGGTACGGCTTGGGTCCTTCTCGGCGAGCGCGTCGATGTCCGCCCGGCGCTGGGCGTTATCGAGCGGTTCCTGCGGCAGGTGCGCTGTGCCGATCGGCTTCGGCGGACCGACCAGCGAGACCGGGACTGTTGCCGCGTTCATGATGGCGCGCTGCTCTTCGAGCTCGCCGAGCTCGATGCCGTCGCGCCTCTGGCGGCGGGAACGGCGGGCGAGCAGGATGAGCATGATCGCGAGCGGCAGTGCAATGGCGAGGGCGATGATCGCGGTGCGGACGATCTCCGCGAACCGGTCGGCTGCGGCGGCTTCTTCCGCTGCGGCGAGCGCTGCAACGGCCTCCTCTGAGCCGACCTGGTTGAACTGGACGACCTCGACGGTGACCTCGTCGCCACGGGTGGCGTTGATGCCTGCCGCCGCCGTGACCAGTGCGGTGATGTTGTCGACGTCGATGTTGTCGGATGCCGCCGCGTTCAGTGCGACGGAGACCGACTGGCGATTGATCGAGCCGGAGGGGATGATCCGCGACTCCGTGACCTTGTTCACCGCGTTGTTACGCACCGTGGACTCGGCAACATAGCCGGTGGCATCCGGATCTGTCGGCGTCCCGATGTTGTCCGGTCCGAGCACGCCGGCGGCGCGATCAGTGGTGGCCGAGGTGCTTTCCTTGTCGATGGACTCGCTCAGCGCTGGTGCGTCTTCCGGTGTCGTGAACGTCTCTTCGAGGCGCTCAGCCGACTCGTAGTTCATGTCGGCTGCGACGACGACGGTCGCGTTGCCCGGGCCGACCACCTGGTCGAGCATGGTCTGAACGGCCAGTTGCACCCGGTCCTCGTACTTGCCGCCATTCTTGTCGTCGGTACCAGTCGCCCCGACGCCGACCGCGGACAGGACTGTTCCACGCGAGTCGATCACTGCGACGTTCGACGCCTTCATGCCGTCGATGGACGCCGAGGTGAGGTGAACGATGGCCTGCACCTGTTCGGCCGTGAGGTTGACGCCGTGGTCGGTCTGGACGAACACAGATGCTGTCGGGTCGACCTTGGTGGACGCGAAGACGGTCTCCTCCGGGATGGCCAGTCGAACGGATGCCATCTTCACGCCGGTGACCGCGCTGACGGTCGCCGCGAGCTCGCCTTCCAGCGCGCGCTTGTAGGTCACCGACTGCTGGAACTCGGATGAGGTGACACCCATGTCGTCAAGCAGGGAGTACCCGCCGTTGGCGGAGGTGGGCAGGCCGGCCGCGGCCGACTTCAGCCGCTGATCGTAGACGAATTCCTCAGGCACGAGGATGGTGGCACCGCCGTCGGTGAGCTGGTACGGCACGCTGTCGGTGCGCAGCTGCTCAACGATGGCGTTGGCATCTTCGCCCTGCAGGCCGGAGAACAACGGCGTGTAGGACGGCTGGGAGATCCAGGCGAACAGCCCGGCCGCCCCGAGCACCAGCACGGCGGCTCCGATGAGCGCGATGGTGCGCTGGGCGATGGTGAATTCGCGAATGGCGGCGGTGAACCGGCGCATCGCCGATGTGACTTGAGCGGGCATCAGGCCTGCATCCTCATGATCTCGTTGAATGCGTCAACGCCCTTGTTCCGGACCGCTGCGACAAGCTCGAGGGTGACTGACGCCCTGGTGGAGGCGATCATCGCGGTGTGGATGTCCTGCAGGTCCCCGGTGACCGCCTTGATGGCGAGGTCTTTCGAGGCGGACTGCAGCCCCTGCAGGTTGTCGACAGCACTGCCCAGCGCGACGCCGAAGCCCGCGCCATCCGTCTGCTGCGTCTTGGTTCCCGGTGTGACGTACCCGGTGCCGGTCACGCCCTGCACCGAGCTCATGGCGCTGATGTCCATCAGTTGCGTCCGATCTGCAGGGCTGCCTGGTAGCTCTCCTTGGCACGGTCCACCACGGCGGCGTTCGCCTGGTAGCCGCGCTGGGCCATGATCAGGTTGCTCATCTGCTCAGCGAGGTCGATGTCGGGGAACTTCACGTAGCCATCCGCATCGGCCAGCGGATGCTCCGGCGAGTAGACGAGGCGACCCTCGCCGCTACCGACGGCCGTGCCGGAGACGAAGACCCCACCGTTGCCTTTACCCTCCTGGGCGATGACGAACCGTTCCTGGAAGGCGTCGCCATCCGTTCCCTTGACCGTGTTGATGTTGGCCATGTTGTCGCTGATGGCGTCCAGCCACTTGCGGTGGACGGTGAGTGCTGAGCCGGCAATGCCGATGGCGTCGAATGTCATCAGTTGGTCCTCATCGCTGTGCGGATGCTGCTGAACTGTCCGTTGATCGCCTGCGTGGCGAAGGTGTAGCGCAGCACGGTGTCGATGTTGGAGAGCGTCTCGGTGTCGAGGTTGACGTTGTTGCCGTTGAGGCGCGTCGGCTCGAGGGAGCGCTGCGTGGTGGCCTGAACGTTGCCGTCACCCTCGCTGACCGACTTGGCCAGTGCGGCCTCGAAGGAGACCCGCTTGGCGTGGTAGCCGGGGGTGTTCACGTTCGCGATGTTGTTGGCGATGGTGCGCTGGCGCAGCGCGAGACCATCGAGCGCACTGCTCAGGGCAGCGGAGCTGACCGATTCAAGCACGATTACCTGTTTCGTCGTCAAAGAATCTTGACGGCCGATCCGTGGCCTGTCGGTGAGCTATCCATGCTCGTCATTCACAGCTATCGGCCAGCTATCAGGCAGTGTTAGCCGCATTCCGCCACTCTCACCCCTTCGGGGGGTGCCGTAGTCTGCGGGTTGAGTAGGCGCACACAAGCTGCAAGTCTGCGGGTTGAGTAGGCGCACAGCGCCGTATCGAAACTTCGGGAGAAGGGTGCGTCAGCCGGTGATGTCGAGGTAGACGGACCTGTCGCCGCGCACCGGCGGGATGGAGCGCACCGCGGTCAGCTGCTGGCCGGTCGCCAGTTTCAGTTCGTTCAGGCGCCTGGCCGACTCGCCGAGCTCCGCCAGGATGCCGGTCGCGCGGTCACGCAGGTCGATGGGTATCGGCCCCAGGTGCTGCGGGGGTTGCCAGGCCGACGGCTGGGTCGGAACGACACCGTGGTCGAGCAGGTGGCGGTCGTTCGCCAGGTCGGATTCGAGGCCTTCAAGCGCCTCGACCCAACCCTGGCGTATCGCGTGTGCTTCAGGCGACACCGAGAATCCGCCCACTTGGTTCGGTGGGCGCCGGCTGCGCCGACAATTGCCCGGCGGCCTCGTGCCAGCCCTGCCTCAGCGGTTCCAGCAGGGAGATGGCCTCGCGCACGCGTGAGACATCGCGCTGCACGTTGGCCGCGATGAGGGCGTTGGAGACGTAGGTGTAGAGCGCGAGGAGTGTTTCGCCACCGTCCCAGACATCCGTCTTGAGCGACGACCCGAGCTCGGCGAGGATCGCCTGGGCGTGCAGCAGGTTTTCGGATGCCACTTCCCAGTCCTGTTTGCCGTGAGCGGCTTCGGCGCGCTCCAGGTCAAGCAGCAGTCGGTCGTAGAGCATGGTCAGCAGGCGAATCGGCGAAGCGGAAAGAATGGCATCGCGGTTGTACTGCGAGCGCTGCACTTCAATGTTGGTCATCGTCATGACTAGTCCTTCCGTGGTGTTAGCGACGATAGTTGCGACGTCAGCCAGGCTGACTGGGAGTTGAGCGAGCTGAGCCGCACTTCCATGGCGACAAAGGTTCGCCTCAGGGTGGCTTCGCGCGCCGTGAGGCGGTCGTCCCACTCGGAGATCTGGGTGCTCATGTTCTTGACGAGCGATTCCTGGCCGGTGATTTTCGAAGTGAGCAGGCCGTCGTACTTGTCCGAGGCTTCGGTTGCGGATGCCTCCACCCGCGTGGACAGCTCCTTCATGACGGATGCGACCTTCGCCGGGTCTTCTTTCATGGCGGCTTCGAATTTTTCGGCGTCGAACTCGAGCGCCCCTGCTTTGGTGATCGAGATCCCTATTTCGGAAGGTGATTTGCCGTCAACCGGCAGAGACGCAGCCGACAGGAGTGACTGCTTGACGCTCCGTACCGTGCTGTCGCTGGTGAAGAGACCCGCGGTGACGGTCGGTTTTCCGTCGGCACCGGTGGTCGTTGTCACCGACGATCGGGCTGCGATGAGGGCGAAGATGTCATTGAGCGAGGCGACGAAGTCTGCGGCGACCTTGGTGGTCGCTTCCTGATCCCGTTCCACCGTGAGCTCGACCGGGTCGGTCGATGCCTTGGAGACGGTCACATTCACCCCGGGAAGCAAGTTCTCGAAGGAGTTCGTGGACGAGGTGATGGTCTGCTGAGCGGCCGTGCCAGCCCAGAGTCGGATTTCGGCATCCTGGGCCACTGTGACAGCGGTGGTTCCCACTGCCGTCCCCGAGACGGTGAATTTGCCGGCGATCCCGCTCGTCTCCGAGGTCAGTTGCAGACGGAACTGGGGATCGCCCGTGACCCCGTCGACTCCGGATGCCACTTTGACGGCTTTCACACCGGCAGCCGAGGAGTTGATCGCGGCAACCATGTCGTCGAGCGAGGTGGATGCCGCGGTGATCTCGATGGGGCCATTCGCCCCGTCGATCGTGATCGCGGTGTCTGGCCAGGCGGTCACCGCGTCGGTGACCGTGACCTGGGTCTGGGCGACTTTGTCGACCACGAAGCTAAGCGAGCCGACGCCGGCCCCGGACCCCGCGGTGGCTGTGGCATTCGTCGAGTTCGTCTTCGCGGTGAAGAGGTCGAGTGCTTCGGGCTTCGCGGTGCCCTTCGCCAGAGTGGCAAGCGACGCGATCCTGGCATTCAGCTGCTGCAGCGCGGCGATGACGTTCTGGGAGCCGGAGACCTTCCTCTTGAGCAAGGTTTGCGGGATGGCCTCTACCTGCATGAGGCCGTTGATCAGTGCAGTGGTGTCCAGGGAGCTGGAGAGGCCATCGAGCGCGAATCCCATTGTCCTGTCCCCTTCTGCGCGACGTTTCTAGTGGTTTCTTCCGTGTGGTTCGTGAGTTCTACTTGGGAACGCGCGGTGGCGACCGAGGTAAGAGGTCCAGTTCCTCCTCGGCCGCCACCGGGCGTTGATCTAGCGCCCTGTGCTAGCCGAGCAGCTGGAGAACTCCACTGTTCGACTGGTTCGCCTGGGCGAGCATCGCCGTGCCGGCCTGCGACAGCAGGTTGGCGCGGGTGAAGTTGACCATTTCCGAAGCCATGTCGGTGTCGCGGATGCGAGACTCGGCAGCGGTGATGTTCTCCCTCGACACGTTGAGGCTGTTGATGGCCGACTCGAACCGGTTCTGCACAGCACCCATCGCAGCGCGCGAGGTGGACACCTCGGTGATGGCCGTGTCGACCGCTCCAATTGTGGTCAGCGCGTTTGCAGCGGTGTCGTACGTCAACGCCTTGATGTCGGCGCCGAGTGTGGCGATGTCAGCCGCGCTCAGGTCGATCGCGATCTGGTCGTTGCCGGCCGTGCTACCAGCTCCAACCTGGAACGTGAGCTTGCCAGTTCCGTCACCGGAGGTTGCACCGTTGAGTAGGGTGATGCCGTTGAAGTTCGTCGAGTTGCCGATCCGGGTGAGCTCGTCGGCGAGTGCGTCCGATTCTGCCTTGATCGCCAAGCGCGAGTCTGCGTTGTTCGAGTCGTTACCGGCTTGAACAGCGAGGTCGCGGACGCGCTGCAGGATCGAGTGAACCTCGGTCAGGGCGCCTTCTGCGGTCTGGATGACCGAGATGCCGTCCTGGGCGTTGCGGGCTGCAACAGTGAGGCCGCCGATCTGCGAACGCAAACCCTCGGAGATCGCCAGGCCGGCCGCGTCATCCGCAGCGCGGTTGATGCGGAGACCACTGGACAGCTTCTCCAGGGACTTTGAGAGATCGTTCTGCGTGTTGGACAGGTTGCGGTACGCGTTGAGCGCCGCAACGTTGGTGTTGATCTGCATACCCATGATGTTTTCCTCCGTGATTGGGTTATTGATCGCCGGCCCATCCATGGGCTGACATTCATAGCTATCGGCGGCCTAACGACATCCGTTAGATGAACCGCAGACAGGTCCGGTTACGACGCAACCTCGAGCGCGCGGCGCGGCTTGTCGTTCGCCATGCGGGCCATGCCAATCAGCGCCTGCTCGGCAACACGCGCCAAGTAGGCGTTGCGGTTGGCCGGCGCGATCCGCGACTCCGGAACGTAACTTTCGGTGTTCGAGTCCGAGTAGTGGATTTCGAGCCCGTCCTTCAGCAACCGCACGGCCTCCGCGCGCTGCTGCGAGACGGCCGAGTGGGTGGTGCCCAGCTCTTCGGCGATCTCCTTGACCGTGCGGTCCTCGAAGTAGATCTGGGTGACGATGTTCCGCATCTTCTCTGGCAGGGCCGCAACAGCCGCCCGAAGATAGGTGAGCCGCTCGGCGGACAACAGTGTTTCCTCTGGCAGTGCGGTGTCGGCAACCAGGATTTCTGCGGTCGCCTCGTCAAGTGTCGATACGACCCTGGCGGCGTCGGCGAGACCTGCGGCGGCCGCCTCGCGGTCAACTCCGAGGGCGGATGCGATCTCATCAACACCCGGGGTGCGACCGAGTGCCGCAGTCAAAGTCTCCTTGACGGCGAGAGTCTCCTTGATCCTGCGCCGCGCTCCCCTGGTCGCCCAGTCGCTCGCACGCATCTCATCGGCGAAGGCGCCCATGATGCGGCGTCGGGCGAAAGCTCCGAACGGAATCCCCAGGTCGGGGTTGTAAGAATCAGCCGACGTGATGAGTGCGACAGCCCCCGCTGAGGCCAGGTCATCACGTGACAGGTGACTCGCCTTGGCACACAGATCTGACACCAGGTAACCGACAAGTGGGAGATTCTCGACCACCAGCCTGTTGCGTTCTGTTCTGTTCATTCCTGGACCCCCATTAACGAGTACTGCTCTATTGGTGCTGTCGTGCATTTGGGTAAGCATGCATTCGAATTGATTCGGGTCGGGTGTTGTCACTGTATCGACGCTGTACCCCGCAATACGACCCCAATTCCCTTTTGTTTGCTTGGTTGTTGCCCCCAGTGCGGGGGCGCCTGTACCCCGAAAGTCGACAAGCTGTCCTCACTTCGGTGGACTGTCTACCCCTGTCCGGGGGACCGACGAGTCGCCGGGTTATCGCTAACGCCGGTAGTACCCTTGCCGATAGTTCATACGACGGAAGTGGTGACATGAAGCGCATGAACAGCCTGCTGGAGAAGCCATTCTCGGCGTCAGAATTCGGATCAACGGAGAGGGTTAGTGCAGATATGGGTGCCAACGAACTCTCCGCCGCCCTCTGGCGTGAACGCGAACTTCTCGACCTCCTGGTCTTCAAGCTGGAGGAGGAGCAGCTGCTGCTCGCCGCGGGCAAGGCCCGGTGGCTGCAATTCGCGACGCGTGAAGTAGAGCAGGTCATGGAGAGGCTCCGCACCGCAAGCCTCGCCCGCACCGTCGAGGTCAGCAGTCTCGCCGGCGAGTGGGGAACGGACGAGAACGCCACGCTTCGCGAACTCGTCGAGCATGCGCCTGAGGGTGCCTGGGCAGAACTGTTCACCGCCCACCTGACCGCGATGTCCGAACTCACCGCGCAGATCGCGGAGCTGCGCGACCTCAACGAGAAGTACCTGCGCAGCGCCATCCGTTCCAGCCAGGAAACGCTGGCCGGGCCCCGCGACGACACCGGCCTGTACAACGCCAGCGGAACCTCCGGCGGCACCGCGACAGGCGCCCGACTCTTCGACCAGAGCGTTTAGGGAAGTCCGATGAGCACCTTCAGCGGGCTGAACTCCGCCTACACAGCCCTCACCGCGGCGCGCCGGGGTCTCGATGTCGTCGGGCAGAACATCGCGAACGCGACGACTCAGGGCTACACGCGGCAGCGCGTGACCACCTCTTCCATTGGTTCAGTCGCCCAGGTTGGACCGCTGTCCGCCCCGCTGCAAGTCGGCCAGGGCGTAAGCGTTGACGGCATCGCCCGGCTCGGCAACGTCTACCTCGACGCCCGCGTTCGGGACTCGGCAGCCTCATCCGGCTATTGGGCGGTACGTGCCAACACCATGAGCTCGCTCGAGGTCAGCCTGCAGGAACCCGGCGAGAACGGCCTATCCACCCGGCTTCAGGAGTTCTGGGCCGGCTGGCAGGATCTTGCCAACCGTCCAGGAGAGCCCGCACCGGCAGGAATCATCCTCGAGAAGGCCGGCGTCCTCACCTCGCAAGTCGCCAGCGGATACAAGGCCGTCGACAACCAGTGGACCCAGCTACGAAGCGAACTCGCTGGCATGGCCAGCGAACTCAACGACGCTGCAGCCCAGGTCGCCGACCTCAACGGGCGCATCCGTGCCGCGAAGGCCAGCGGAAGCTCGGTCAACGAGCTGCTCGATCACCGCAACCTGCTCACCACCACCATTGCGGCCCTCAGCGGCGGAACCGTGCGCAACCTGCCTGACGGGACAGCGGAAGTACTTATCGGCGGCAACGCGATCGTTTCGGGCGACACGTTCCGACCGGTCACCGTGGTAGGCAGCGCCCACCTTGACGGAGCAGCGAACCCTCCCGTTCACCTGGAGTGGGTGCACCGACCGGGAGCGTCCGTCTCCCTCGACGCAGGTGAGATGGCGGGGGCCATTTCCATGCTTGCGCCAACCACGCCCGCCGGAACCGGCGGAGCCCTGGCGGAAGCAGCCAAGCAGTACAACGAGTTCGCCACTTACCTGGCCGAAACCGTGAACGCAGTGCATTCGGCCGGATATACCAATAGCGGAGTGCAGGCGGGAGCATTCTTTGAGATGGACACCACGGCTGGGGTTCCAGCAGCGTTGGGCCTGAGTGTCCTTCCCACCAGCGTTGCTGACCTCGCCACTGCGTCGCCGACCGGTGGCAACCTTGACGGATCCAACGCAGCCGCGATTTCGGCTCTCGGGACCGGAAACGGCTCACCGGACAAAGTATGGTCAACGTTCGTGACCCGCACTGGCGTTGCCAGCCGCTCTGAGATGCAGCAGGCGGTTCTGGGCGAGCTGGCAGCATCCGCCGCCGTCGGCAACCAGCTGTCCAACGCATCCGTCGACCTCGACGAGGAGAACATCAACATGCTCACCCACCAGGTCGCATACCAGGGCGCCGCCCGGGTGATGACCGCCATTGACGAGATGCTCGACACCTTGATCAACCGCACCGGAGTGGTAGGGAGGTAGGCCATGATCTCGCGAGTGACCAACCAGACGGTGATGCGCGCCGCCCAGCAGAACCTGCAGCACAGCATGAGCGAACTGGCCAGGCTGCAGGACCGCGCTACCAGCCTCCAGAAGATCAGCAAGCCATCGGATGATCCGATCGGCACCGCAGACTCCATGCGAGTGCGGGCTGAACAGAAGCAAAACGACCAGCACTCCCGCAACATCAACGACGGAAAGGGCTGGCTCTCCACAGTCGACTCTGCGCTGACCAAATCCACCGCTCTCATTCACAAGATTCGAGACCTCACCGTGCGAGGCGCCAACGACGGCTCAATGTCACCGGAAGCGAAAGAGGCCATTGCGATCGAGCTCGAGGGGCTCAGGGACGAGTTACTGAGCACCGCCAACACCCAGTACCTGGGCCGCACAATCTTCGCCGGCACCTCCGATGCTGGTGCCGCCTTCGGAGCCGGCTACACGCATAACTCCACAGGTGGCACAGTTCAGCGACCGATCGACGCGAACACCACGGTGCGTGTCGACGTGGACGGCAGTGAGGTGTTCGGGAACGGCCCGGACTCGGTATTTGCCCTCGTCGACACGATCGTCGCCAACCTGCGCGATGGCACCAATGTCGGCCCACGCCTCGGCGACATTGACACCCGATTGAACGCCATCCTCGGCCAGCACGGCGCCGTGGGTGCCAGGCACGCGCAGATCCTGAGAGCCGAGGAGACGAATATGGAACGATCCGGATCACTGGAGGCCCAGCGATCGGGGATCGAAGACGTCGACCTGGGTGAGGTGGTGCTCGAGCTGAAGCTGCAGGAGGTCACCTACCAGTCCGCCCTCGCCGTCACCGCGCGAGTGCTGCAGCCGACGCTGATGGACTTCCTGCGATGACCGCCGTCCTGACCTTCACCGGTCCCCCGCCGGGGCTCGCGCCCCTCACCGACTTCATCCTCGACGACGTCAACGGTGCGGCCGGCCTCTACGCACTCCACGCCGCCAGCGACCCGGGTATCCGCCTCTACGTGCTCGACGCGGCCGTCTACCTGCCGTGGTACACGCCGGAGATCACTGATGAGCAGGCGCTCACCCTCGGCATTGGCGCGCCGGAGGACGCCATGGTGCTGGTGGTCGCGAACGCGTCGGAATCCGGGACGACCACCAACCTGATGGCACCCATCGTGGTCAACTCGAAGACCGGTCGATGCGCACAGGTGATCCTCGAAGACCAGGACTGGCCGATCCGCGCAGAATTGACAGCGCGCTCCGCCTGAACAGCGGCGGTCCACGGCTAGAGTGGCGAATGTTTGCACCACCATTCACCGTCTGAGGGAGCCAGGATGGCCGAACTGATCCCGATCGATTCGCCCGGCTGGTCGCTGGAATACGGCGAGCCGGGGCATCCGCTCGCCGTCGTCATTCACGACTGGTACGGCCGGCTGCCATGGGTGACGGAGTACGCCGAGGCGCTGTCGACCTTCGGTTTCCGGGTCGTCGTGCCCGACCTGTACAACGGGGTGGCGACGAAGGATGCCCGCACAGCCAGGCAGTTGCGGGACGAACTCGATGTCGCCCTGTGCCTGGCCATCATCGACGACGCCATCCTCGAAGCCCGCACCCAGGGAACCGAGCGCATCGGCGTGATCGGGTTCTCCGTCGGCGCTTGGATCGCACTGCTCCACGCCCAGGGCGGGGCAGCGGATGCCGTCGTCGGCTACTACGGGAGCCTCAACTCCTCCGAGTACGGCGTCACCCCGTGCCCGGTGTTGCTACACCTCGCCGAGGTCGACGACTGGCCGAAACGCGGCGACCCGGAGAGCATGGTCGTGCACCTGAAGGACCACGGAACGCCGGTCACCGAGTACACCTACGGCGGCACCCGGCACTCATTCGCGAACGAATCGATCGAGAAGGCCTGGGACCCGGCCGTCGCCGCCCTCTCCTTCGAGCGCACGGTCGCCTTCCTCGACGAGCACCTGCGATAGCAAAGCGGGTCGAGCTTGTCGAGACCAGGTGAGCTTGTCGAACCGTGGTGGTGCCTCGGCAAGCTCGTCTGGTTTCGACAAGCTCAACCAGCGAGTGGATGATGGAACCGTGACCCACGCCATCCAGCAACCAGACCTCGACTACATCACCGACTACTTTGCGAAGCGGCACAGCCGCGGGCACGCACCCAGCGCCGTGTGGGGTGTCTTCGATCGCGGCGGACTGGTCGCCACCGGCACCACGGGAACCCTGCCCGACGGAACCACCCCGACCGAGCACACCGCCTACCGCGTCGCATCCTGCACCAAGAGCTTCGTCGCGGCCGGCGTCCTCGCCCTGCGCGATGCCGGAGCGCTGAGTCTTGACGACCCGATCACCCGCTACGTCCCGGCGTTCACCGACGTCGCCCTGCCCACCGCCGACTCCCCCGTGCCGACACTCCGGATGCTGTTGACCATGTCGGCAGGCTTCCCAACCGACAACCCGTGGGGCGACCGCCAGGAGTCGATGACCAACGACGAACTCGACGCCTTCCTCCGCCGCGGCCTCACCTTCGATACCGTCCCCGGAACGACCTTCGCGTACTCGAACCTGGGCTTCGCCCTGGTCGGTCGGGCGATCGAAGTGGTGACCGGCACGACCTTCATCGACTTTGTCACCGAACGCTTCATCCGCCCGCTCGGGCTGACCGGCACCGGCTTCGACACCTCCGTCCAGTCCGCCGGCGGAGTTGCCGTGGGCACGCGCTGGCTCGATGACCATTGGGAGCCGCTGCCATTCTCGGGCCCCGGGGCGTTCTCGCCGATCGGTGGCATGTTCAGCACCGTGACCGACCTGTCGCGCTGGGCGCACTGGATGTCTGAGGCGTTCGACGACGAAGGGGTGGATGCGCCCGGCTCGCCATTGTCTCGCGCCTCCCGACGCGAGCTGCAGCAGGTGCAGCGGTTCGTGGCGGAGCCCGGTCGTCCGGGTGGGTACGGGTTCGGGCTGCACACGAACCACTACCCCGGGGGCGATGTGATCACCTGCCACTCGGGCGGGTACCCGGGTTTTTCCGCGCACATGCGCTGGTCCCAGACCAGCGGCGTGGGCATGGTCGCCTTCGAGAACGCCACCGGCTCGCGTGTTCCGGTCGCCGTGATCGAAGTGCTCGACCACCTGGTCTCGACGCGCAAACCGAAGCCGATCGACCGGCTGCTCCCTGCGGTTCGTGTTGCCCAGCAAGCCGCCACTGGGCTGATCCGGGAGTGGAGCGATGAGGCTGCCGACCGCCTCTTTTCCGAGAATGTCGCCCTGGACGACCCCTACGACCGGCGGCGGAAGTCCATCGCCAAGGCTGTTGAACGCATCGGCGGGCTCGACGCATCCGCTGCCCCTCGCCCTCAGGATGAAGAGTCGAACTCCCCATCACACCTGGTCTGGTTCATCCCGGGCCATGCGGGCCGGTTGCGCGCCGAACTTCAGCTGACGCCGGAGAATCCGCCGCGCGTGCAGTTCCTGCAGGTCACCGTCGACAAGGGTTAGTCGCCCACCCGTCAGCTGCGGACACGCAGGTATCCGCCCCGCGGGCGTGTCCGCAGGTGACGGATGAACGCGTTAGCGCTGGTGCTCGACGTCCCACAGGTGGTGCACGATGTCGTGCAGGTAGTAACGGGCGAATGAGTCGAGGGTGAACGTTGCCCCGTCGGAACGCTCGGCGGTGCGGTTCCAGGCATCCGCCGGCACCGCGTCGAAAGCGGATGCCACAGCCTCCGCCGCCTCGAACAGCTCGGCCAGCACCTGCTCGGGGTCCTGCTCGTTGTAGCGTTCTGCGATGGCCGCCTCATCCTGGTCCCAGTTGATGAAGGTGGGGTTGTACTCCACCAGGAACCGTTCGAGCCGCTGCAGGTAGACCTGGTGAACGTCGCGCACGTGCGCCGCATACTCCAGCGGCGACCAGGTGTGGTCATCCGGGCGCTGACGCACGTCGTCGCGCGACAGCACCGGCTTCCACGCCGCCGCGTTGTCACGAACCAGTCCGCCCACGGCCGTCACATCGATCGCCGAGGCGTCGAATCCGCACTCAGGGCACTGCCGTTCGGCAGTCCAGGTCCAATTCTTGCTGTCAGGGGTTATCGCCATACCCCATCGTTACGCATCGCCGAACCGGGTACCGTAGATTTCGTGCCAACATTCTCCCCCGACGTCGTTGCCGCGGTGCTCTCCCACATGAACGGCGACCACCCAGAAGACAACCTGCTCATTGCACGCGCCTTCGGCGATCCGGATGCCAGCTCCGCCACCATGATCGACCTCGACGAGGCAGGCGGTCAGTGGACCTACACCGTGGGCGGCACCAGCGCCGCACTGACGGTTCCGTGGTCGACCACCATCTCGGAACGACCAGAGATCCGGCGTGAGATCGTCGTGCTCTATGACCGGGCCTGCGAGAAGCTGGGAATCACCCCGCGCCCTCATTGAGTGGATGCCTGCACCAACCTGAATCGCACCAAACCGTTCACACCGGGCACTGACGGCGCGAAGCCCCGCTGCTAAGCTAAGGCTCACCTAACTTCGACCATGAGGCGAGCACCGTGACAACCATTTCCTTCTCCACCGCTCTGCGAGAGCGCACCTGGACCAGCCACGGAGCCAGTGAAGGCGCAGGCTTCATGACCGACCTCATGCAGGGCAAGGGCAGCAGGAACGACTACATCGCCCTGGTCGCGCAGCACTACTTCATCTACGAGGCGCTGGAGGCTGCGGAGGCCGGTTTTTCCGGCGACCCCGTGGCATCCGCTTTCATCACACCGCGCCTGACCCGCCTGCCCGCCATCGAGGCAGACCTGTCCTTCCTGATCGGCCCGGACTGGCGTGAGCAGATCGCACCGCTGCCGACGACACAGCGCTACGTCGACCGGATCAACACGGTTGCCGCGACCTGGAGCGGCGGATTCATCGCGCACCACTACACGCGCTACCTCGGTGACCTGTCCGGCGGGCAGCACATCCGCCGCCTGATGCAACGCCACTTCGGCTTCGACACGAACGGGGTCGGCTTCTACTTCTTCGATGAGATCGCCAGCCCGAAAGACTTCAAAGACACGTATCGCGAACAGTTGGATTCCGTTGACTGGTCGGCGGAGGAGCGCGAGCGGGTCATCGACGAGGTGCTGATCGCCTACCGGTTCAATACCGAGCTGTTCGAAGACCTGTCAGCCGCGAAGGCTGCCGCGTAGGCGCAACTACGAAGCGGCAATGCCCGGGATCGTCGACGCCTGCGACATGAAGCGCTGGACGTTCTCGTCGACGATGATGTCGGACGGCCGCAACGGCCTGGTGAGGTAGAGCCCGTCCAGCTCGGTGATTCGGCTGAGCGCCACGTAGGTCTGTCCGGGGGCGAATGAGCGCTGGCCGAGGTCGACGATCGCCCGGTCATAGGTCTTGCCCTGCGACTTGTGGATGGTGACCGCCCAGGCGAGCCTCAGCGGGAACTGCGTGAACTCGGCGACGATATCGCGGCGCAGCTGCTTGGTCGCAGGCGAGTACGTGTACTTGAACTTCTCCCACACCGCCGGCTGAACCTCGTGCTCCTCGCCGTCGACGTCGACCCATACGGTGGTGGCAATCTTGGTGACAGTGCCGACGGTGCCGTTCACCCAGCGCTGGTCAACATCGTTGCGGAGGAACATGACTCGAGCGCCGACCTTCAGTTCGAGTTTCTCGTCGGCAGGATAGGCGCGCCCGCCGAACTCGCCGGAGATTTCCGCCTTTGCTGTGAGCACCCGCCCAGGGAGTCTGGCCAATTCGCTCGCGTTGATGCGGTTCACGGTGTCATTGCGCGTTGCCAGGGTGATGGCGCCATCCGTCGGTGCCGACCGGGCACCGGTCTCGTTGAGGCGACCGGCGATCTCGGCGGTGACCTGCCCATGGCGAACTGCATTCAGCATCGCCTTGAACTCTTCCTCGTGCTGCCGGTGGATGGTGTTCAGCTCGAAGATCCGCAACTCCGTGTCATTCCACACCTTCGCGTCGAAGAACCACATCGAGCGGTACTGGTCGCTGAAGTAGGCGCGCTCATCGGCATCGCCCGGCACCGGCGCAAGCTGGTACGGGTCACCGAACAGCACCAGCTGCACGCCACCGAATGCCTCATGCGGGCGCTGCCTGGCCTGGCGCAGGCTACGGTCCATCGCATCCAGCAGGTCGGCGTTGACCATGGACACCTCGTCGACGACCAGGGTGTCGACGGTGTTCAGCAGCTTGCGCACGTCGCCGTTCTGCTCGATGTCGTGATCGGCGATGACACCGATCGGCAGCCGGAACAGGGAGTGGATGGTCTGGCCGCCCACGTTGAGCGCCGCCACCCCGGTCGGCGCACAGATGACCACCTGCTTGGAGGTGTTCCACGACAGGTGGTTCAGCAGGGTGGACTTGCCGGTGCCGGCCCGCCCGGTGACGAAGATGTTCTCGCGGGTGTTCTCGATCGTCTCGTAGACGGCGTCCTGCTCGGCCGATAGCTCGAGTTCGCGCATCCATACAATCTAGTTGTTCTCGTCGCGGAGGGCGGCCGGAAGGGCGACCTTTAGGATGGCGTCATGGTCACGCACGCGGGGGAGGACAACTCGAGCGCGGCCAGCCGATGGGCGATTCGCTGGGGCGTGGTCTTCGGCGTGCTCATTCTGGCGTTCGCCGGCACCGTCATCACACTCAACTCGACGCTCTACAGCGCGGCCGGCTTCGTCTCCTCCTACCTGGACGCCCTCAGCCGCCACGACCTGGAAGGTGCGCTGGCGATGCCGGGTGTCGAGCATCCGCCTGATGCTTTGCCCGACCTGTTGGTTCCGGATGCCATGGGACCGTTGCGCTCATACAGCCTCGTTTCCGACGAAGGGGTCGGCAACGAACACACGCTGGTTTTCGAGATCCGGTTCACCGAGCGCATCACCGAAGAAGTCGAGTTCTGGGTGGAACACACCGGGGCGCGGATGGGCGTGTTCTCCGGTTGGACATTCACCCGCAGCCCGGTCGGCGTGCTGGAGGCGACCCCACGGCACGCGGCCGATTTCGAAGTGAACGGCGTGCCGGTCACCAGCGTTGACGGTGCCAACCAGCCGAGCCGTTTCCAGGTGATGACCCCCGGCATCTACACGCTGTCGCACCAGTCGAAGTTCCTGGAGGCCGAGCCGGCGACCTTCCTGGCAGGCAGCTCGGCCAGGGTGACGACGGCGGACCTGGACATTCGCGCGAGCAAAGCGTTCGTCGACCAGGTGAACACCGAGCTGGCCGCGTACCTCGACGATTGCGCGACGCAGCAGGTGCTGCTCCCCACGGATTGCCCGTTCGGTCGGAGCATCCGCGACCGCATCGAAGGGCTTCCGGCGTGGTCGATCGTGCTGTACCCGCAGGTCACCATCGCCCCGTCGCCTGACCCAGGGGTCTGGGTTGTGCCGCCAACACCCGCGGTGGCCCACCTCACAGTTGAAGTGCGGTCACTCTTCGACGGGTCGCTGTCGACCCTCGATGAAGACGTGCCGTTCGACGTCGAGTACGCCATCACGTTCCCAGGCGACGGCAGCCTGCTGATCACGCCGCGCTAGGGCGGTCTGCCTCGACAGGCTCGACCCGCCTAAGAGCGCTTGTCGCGCGCGGCCTGCTTCGCCAGCATCGCGTTGTACTGAGCGAGGTCGGCATCGCCGTCGCGATCAGCCTTGCGGTCCAACCGTTTCGAGATCTTGTCGTCACTCCTGGCCCAGCTGATGATCACCGCAATGGCCAGCGCTATCGTCGGGATCTCGCCGATACTCCACGCGATCCCGCCGCCCGCCTGTTGGTCGGCGATCGCGCTCGGCCCCCAGTCCCTGCCCATCGCGCCGTACCAATCGGAGAGCAGCAGCCCGGTGCCGGTCATCAGCGACAGCCCGAAGAAGGCGTGGAATGCCATCGTCCCGAGCAACAGCAGCAGGCGCAACGGATACGGCGCCCGGTACGGCACAGGGTCGATCCCGATCAGCGCCTGCACGAAGAGGTAGCCGGTACCCAGGAAGTGCACGACCATCCAGATGTGGCCGATGTGCTCGCTCGCCGCCCAGCGGAACAGCGGTGAGTAGTAGAACACCCAGAGCGACCCGGCGAACAGCACGGCGGCGACGATCGGGTTGGCCAGCACCGAGGCGTACCGGGAGTGCACGGCCATCAGGATCCACTCCCGAGCGCCACGGCTGCCATCCGCTCGTTTGCGGATGGCCCGCGCAGCCAACGTGATCGGCGCGCCAGGAACCAGCAGCACCGGGATCATCATGGTCAGCAGCATGTGTCCCAGCATGTGCATGCTGAACAGGTACTTGTCGTAGACGTAGAGGGCGCCGTTGGTCACGTAGAACAGCAGCAGCAGACCGGCCAGCCACGAGATCGTGCGCAGCACCGGCCAGCGATCCCCCCGTCGGTGCAGACGCCACACCCCGGCCAGGTAGAAGAAGGCGAGGAAGGCGACCACCAGGATCCAGAGCACGTCGAAGCGCCACTCGGTGAAGAAACTGCTTGCGGTCAACTCCGGTGGCAACGGTTCCCCGGTGAGGATGAAGGCCGGAGTCGACGTCACCAACTCCTCAGAGACCGGCGTTGCGGTGCGGCCGAGTGCTGCGGCGACACCGGATGCGAGGCCCATGAACCCGAGTTCCGCCGCGACCAGCCACCAGAAGTATCCGCGCCCGCCATTCTCAGCCCGTTGCATCCGGTCAATCAGGAAGCGACGCTGGGCCAGCCCGAACAGGCCGAGGGCGAGCAGGGCGAGAACCTTGACGCTCACGAGCACGCCGTACGGTGTCAGCAGCTGGTCGAGCGAGCCCACCCTGAGCGCGGCGTTCACATAGCCTGACACCGCAACCACCACGAAGCAGACGATCGCGAGACTCGAGTAGCGGGCGATGATGGGCCCGATGCGCCCGCCCTTCAGGGTTCGCTGCAGCAGGACGATGGCGAGCAGCCCACCCAGCCAGACGGCCGCGAACACGAGGTGCAATCCGAGAGACGAGACGGCTGCGTCATGCCCTGCCGCGCCGGCCGAGTGCCCCTGTTCCGCGATTGGAAGCAGTGCCGCACCGGCCAGGACGGTCACGAAAATGAGCGCGGTCGGGTTGCGCACCGCGAAGCACAGCACCGTAACTGCCGCTGCGATCAACGTGATGATGAGCCAGGCGCGACCCACCTCCGTGTCGCCGATGAACTGGGTCAGGGTCTGCCCGAATGCAGGATCGAATGAGACCGGGCGCTGGTAGAAGCTGAGGAAGGTCAGGAATCCGGTGCCGGCGGATGCGACGGTCCAGAAGGCAGCACCGCCGGCGGCGATATCGATGGCAGCGTCGTAGGCGTCTTCGTCCTTCGACAGCGCGAAACAGACGAGCACCAGCGTGCCAATGGTCAGGGCGACACCGAGGTTGAATAAGAGCTTGGCCACCGGCAGGCCGAAACGCACGATCGGACCTGGATCGCTGATGAGGGGAGCCTCTGCCCCACCGCCGAAGGCCAGGGCCCCGAAGAGTGCCACCAACGCCACGGCCAGCAGGAGCGCTGGACCGACGATGCGTACGAGCCTGGTCACCCATCCAGCCTAGGCGAGTCTGCCAAGCCTCCAGTTTTGTAAAGTGGTGGCCATGTCTTCGAAAAAGGGTCGGAACCGGCACGAGCCCAAGCGAACGAGTACTCGCCAACCCGGGCGCCGCCCGCCGCGGCCGAGCGCTGGGTCAGACCGCGTCGAGCTACCCGAACTTGAGCTGCTCGCCGGCCTGGACGACGCCCTGCGCGAACCCCATCCGATGGCTTTCCTGCTCCGGGCAAGTGCGCTCGGTTCGGTGCTGGACCCGCGTGAGCAGGATCCCTTCGCATCCGCCGAAAACCAGCCGTCCCTTCCCGAACTGTTCGAGATGTTCCTCGAGACCGGTCACCGGCAAACTGACGCGCTGCTGCTCGTGCTCGCGAGGATGCAGGACGACGAATTGTTGGAAGCAAGGATTCGACGCGAAGTGGCCGAACGGCGGCATCCGCTTCCCGGCTGGATCATCCGGCTCGACCAGGTGGAGCCCTATCGTGCCGTGGAGATGACGCATGTACTTGGGGACGGCGACAATATCGTGCTCGGTGTCCGCCTTCCCGGTGGCCGGGAGTGCAGCATCCTCGTCTACATCGACCACAACCTGGGGACTGTGGTGAAGGACGCGTTCGTACTCGATCGCACAATCAGCCACGTTCCCGCCCTTCGAGACGGAGACTTGGCCGTCCGTCCGGCCGCTGACCGAGTGGATGCTGTCACTCCTTCCCCCAGACGGGACGGGCTATGTACGACAGGAGTGGACCAGCGAGGAGCTTGCTACCATTTCCGACGAGTTCTTTGCCTCCGCGTTCGCTCAGCAACTCGATGATGAGAACAACCGGATGATGGCGCAGTCGTTGCTCGAGTTCGGGGCCACGACCGGCCCTGGCGACCCGTTGCGCTGGAGCCCGGTGTCCGTTGAGATCGCCCTGATGGACTGGATTCCACGCAAGCTTGCGGTACCCGTTGACGATCTCCTGCTCGTGCCTGATCTGCTGCGTGCGCTGATCCGGTACAGCCATGCGGTGAGGGGCATCTCTCCCGAGCTGACCACGCAGACCCTCGCGTCCCTCACCGAGTTCGAGCCCGAGTTCTTGGAGGCGGTGCACGACCCGCAACGGGAGGAGCAAGCGAAGGTGCTCCAGCATTTCGCCGAGACCGAGCTGGAGTCCCGGCGGTTGGAGTCCATGAACCACGACGAGTACATGATCGAGGTGCTGGCGCGCGCAGTTGGCGGCGCGGATGCTCTCGCCCGCCTCGACATGGTACCGCTCCCCGACGAGGACTTTGATTGGTCTGGTATTCCGAGTGACGTGCACGGACGGGTGGGCGAGGTACTCGATCTGGTTGACGGATGCTGCGCGGAGTTGTTCGACATCGAGTTCCGTACCGCCTGCCGCCGCCTTCTTGCCCGGGTCGCGGTGGGCGACCCGCAGATTTTCAGGCGCCGGAGTGCCGCTCACACTGCTGCCGCCGCGGTGTGCTGGATGGCCGGTCAGGCCAACGAGAGCTTCTCCATCTATGGAGCCGGGGTTCTGGTGAAGGATCTAATGCGTCATTTCGGTATCTCCGGCAGCGTGTCGCAACGCGCTGAGCTGTTCCGGCGGGCCATCGGCCAGGAATGGCGCTACGGGTCAACCGATCTGGGTGACCGGGAGTTCCTGGTGGCCGCCCGACGCTCCAATCTCATCGGGGTGCGGGACTACTACCGGGCTCGCCTGACGCCCAGCTGACTTCAGTTAGGCCAAATCGCTCGGGTCCAGCCGGGTGATGCTCGGAATGCCGTCAAAGGCGCGATCAGGCGAGACGATCGTGTCGATGCCGTAGGCGAGTGCCGTGGCGGCGTGCGCCGCATCACGACCGCGAATCATCGGCAGTCGCTCAATCAGATCAAGCGACAGGTCGAGCACCTCGCGGTCAAAATTGAGCAGAGTGAATAGTGACGATACGTAGCGGCCCTGTTGTGCGGACGCCGCTCGATCACCACTGCGGCGGAGCCTGTGGTGTACGAGTTCCTGAACCATTTCCACGCTCGCGTATGCGCGAAAATGCTGTTGACCAGCCTGCACGAGTAGCCGCCTGCACGACTGTCGCCAGGGACTGTCAGCCCCTAATGCGTAGACGACAACCGCGCTGTCGACGAGGTAAGCATTCTCCTTCACGGAAGGTCACGCAGGTAATCACGCTCGAATGATTCTTTCTCGGCCTCCCAATCGATCGGCGGACCGTCGGAGTCGGCACTCGCAAGCAAACGTTCAAGAGCATCGCGCCGCGAGACGCGCCTGCGCTCCAGCCGCTCATTCACGGCCTCACGGATGAGCGAAGCGACGCTCTCCCGCTCGGCCACCGCCTCAGCCTCGAGCAATGCATAGACCGCAGGGTCGAACAGCACCTGCACCCGTCTATCCAGCGTCGCCATGCACATACTGTAGCATGTGCATGTTCTTGGGCCAGCTCGCTCCTCCCGGGCCGTAGTTGTGCGGCCTACCCTCGAAGGATGACACCACCACGTAGGGAGTTCGTACAGGTTGACGGCCTGGCCTGTCGAATGCATACCTCCACGGCGAGCGCGGAGGAGGCGCCGGTGTTCGTGCTGCTGCACGGCATCGGCATGTCCCATCGTTACCTCGCGAAACTGCACCGCGAGCTGCGGTCATCCGCTACCGTCATCTCGTTCGACCTCCCCGGGTTCGGTGGCACGCCGAAGCCGCCCGACCACGTCTCGGTCGAGCAGTATGCGACATTGATCGGCGACTCCCTCGACAGGAGTGGTGTGGGCGAATGCGTGGTCGTCGGCCACTCGATGGGATCCCAGTTCGCCGTCGAGCTGGCCAGGCAGCGGCCGACCCTCGTGTCACGGGTGGTGCTGATCGGGCCCGTCGTCGACGCGCGTCGACGCACCGTGCTGCGCCAGGTGGCGGCCCTCGCGACTGACTTCCTCGTCGAGTCGCCATCCACCAACCTGATCGTCCTCACCGACTACCTGCGCTGTGGGCCGCGGTGGTACCTCGCGGAGCTTCCCGAGATGATGGCCTACCCGACGGACGAGCGGATCACCGACGTCTCCGCGCCGGTGCTGGTGATGCGTGGCGCCCGGGATCCGGTGGTCGGCGCCGTCTGGAGTGCGGTGCTGGCGGCGAGGGCCCCGGCCGGGCGGATGCTGCAGATCCCCGGGTGCGGGCACGTCGTGCAGCAGAGTGAGCCCGCGGTGGTGGCGGATGCCATCCGCTCGTTCACCACGGCGCCTTCCACCGTGGGCGGCGCACCGTGAGGGTGCTGCAACGCGCCTGCTGGTGGGTGCTCGACTACGCGTACGCCGGCTATTGGCAGCTGCGGGCCGCCGCCACCCGCACGTCGAGGCCCGACTTCCATAGCGGAACCGGGCGGCCGGTCATCGTCATCCCCGGCATCTACGAGACCTGGCAGTTCCTGCGGCCGATGGTCGACGCGCTACACCAGGCCGGGCATCCGGTGCACGTCGTCACGATGCTGCAGAACAACCGCATTCCGGTCGACCGGGCGGCCCAACTCGTTGCCGACTACCTCGAGCGTGTGGATCTGAGTGATGTCGCCATCGTCGCGCACAGCAAGGGCGGACTGATCGGCAAGTTCCTGATGATGCAACCGGATGCCCGGGGCCGGGTGCACGCGATGGCTGCGGTCTGCGCACCATTCTCCGGATCCCGGTATGCGCGTTTCATGCTGCTGCCCAGCCTCCGCGCATTCTCGCCGTCCCACGCCATCACTGCGCTGCTGGCAACTGAAGTGGCCGTCAACGCCCGCATCACGTCGATTTTCGGATTGTTCGACCCGCACATTCCGGAGGGCAGCGAGCTGGTCGGTGCCACCAATCTCCTGCTGCCCATAGCGGGACACTTTCGCATCCTGAGTGATCGCCGGTGCATAGACGCCGTGCTGGAAGCGGTCGAGGGGTAGCCGCTGCGAGTACGGCAACGGGTGGCTGTCGGCGCGGCTTAGATGTTCTTCCCATGACGCTGGCTGGGATCATTTATTTCGGTTTGGGGCGTACGGTTGTTCTGGAATGGCCGCGGTCGAGGGCCACAGGAGACGTTGCTCCCGCTGAAACTCGCGGCTTCGTCCGAGTAGAGCACACGCCTGAAAGGCACTAATGACCGATGAAAGCGCAGCGGTCTCCGAAGAGAATCCGTCCGGGTCACCGCTCTCCCGCGAGGACCTATGCGGTCCATTCTTCGAGCGCCTTCCGATTACGGGAGCATCCGTATCGCTGATCGGCGGGCCGGGACAGCATTCAACGATCTGTGCGAGTGACGCCATCGCCACTCGGGTCGACGCGCTGCAATTCGAGTTGGGTGAGGGGCCGCGCTGGAAGGCGTTTCGCACCGGCCGGCCCGTCCTCGTTCCCGATATTTCTGATGGACAGCCGGAATGGCCGATCTTCGGCGCCGCCGTTCAGGGCATCGGGGTGAGTGCGCTGTTCGCCTTTCCCCTGGTCATGGGTGCAGTCACTGTCGGTGTCGTCGATCTCTACCGTTCCAGCGCGGGTGCTTTGAGCATCAATGATGTGGAAAGGGCTCTCGCCCTTGCCGGGGCGGCCGCCGGGGCTGCATTGCGTCGTGCCGTCTGGTCTGCCGGGGAAGAGCACCCAGACGTGAAGCTGGCCCCCGAATTGCGGCGAGAAGTGCACCAGGCAACCGGCATGATTCTTGCACAGCTCGACACGAGCGCCACGGAGGCATTCGCCCGTCTCAGAGCTCACGCCTTTTCCAGCGGGCAAACGATAGAGGTCGTGGCGCGCGATGTCGTGATGCGCCGACTCGACTTTCGCGGTTTGACCGAGTGAAACGAGTACCGTTGATACAGGTGCGAGAAAGAAACGAGACTTTCAGATGAGTGATCTATCGAGAGAAGCCAAGCTCAACGCGGCTTTCGTGAAACTTGCCGACACCCTGATTGCCGATTACGACGTCGTCGACCTGCTCCACACGCTGGTCGAGGAGTGCACTGCCCTGGTGGGTACGCAGGCCGGTGGTTTGATGATTTCCGACCCGTTGGGCCAGCTGCAACTCGTGGCGTCGACCAGCGAGCAAGCAGATTTCGTTGAGATCATGCAGCTGAATGCGGGCAGTGGGCCATGCGTGGACTGTTTCGCGACGGGTACTGCTGTGGCCGTGGCCGATATTGACGCGTCGGGCACGCAGTGGCCCGAGTTCCGGGCAGCCGCACTACAGCAGGGTTTTCACTCCGTGAACGCCACACCGCTGAGGCTGCGAGGGCAGGTCATTGGAACGATGAACCTCTTCAGCACGAGCGTCGGAGAGTTGAGCGCTCCCGACGCTGCCGTTGTGCAGGCTCTCGCGGATGTCGCGACCATTGGCATTCTGCAGGAGCGCCTCATTCGCGAGTCCGACATCGTCTCAGAACAACTCCAGCGCGCTCTCGATAGCAGAATCCTGATCGAGCAGGCTAAGGGTGTTCTTTCGCAGACCGGATCCATGGAAATGGATGACGCGTTCAGGGCCATGCGCAACTACGCCCGCAGCAACAACCTCAGCCTTCGGTTGGTTGCCGAGGGAGTCACCGATCGGTCCATAGATGTTCTTGCCACCGCCGCCGCCACCGAATCGGGGGCGTAGCGCTCTCGCGGTCACGCTCATGCGGGTCACATAGCTGAGAACAATTTGACAGACTGTACGTTCTCGTCTACAACTAGGACTTACGTAGTCGTTCTCTCCAGACCTCGGAGTGCGCATTGTGAGGAGCTCAGTCGAGCTCCATCAAATGTGGAGGCACAGCATGGAGATCGAACCACGGTGGCACCGACCATCCGTAGTCATCGGATCCGAGATCGGCGCGGTACATCAACACCACCAGCCCCGCCCTGCAGTCGGTACGGTGCTGGAAAAAATCATTGCCACAGCAAACGCTGAAGTGGTGAACGGGTGGCTGGTCGCTGGTCGCAGCGCAGCCTGGCGAACAGCTCTGGGTGACGAGGCATGATCCGCAGCATGGCATCCGGTGGAGGCACATCTGACGTACCCGGAGCGCTGACCGACTCTGGATCCGACATAGCCGTCACCCAGCCAATTGACATCAGGGCGCTGATCGTCCAACAGGAGTAGGCGTTCCATTTCCCTCAGCATCCGCACCCCCACATTGGGTTTCTTGATGGTCAAGGAGAGTCATCATGGTCGACGCAATTTCTTGTGGCGTGTTGTCGAACGAGGCGCCGCCGTCGGGTTCGGGAACGAGCGCGGAGGACATCCTCATCGAACCGCTCACCTCTGATCGGTGGCGGATCTGCGACAGGCGAGTGTCCGAGCACGACGCACGCGGTCTTCTCGGCTACATCGAGAAGAAGAATGATCAATTTGAAGTCATGCAGCTCGATCATGGGTTCGCCTGGTTCTACTTCGATTCACTCATCGCGGCGACGGACCACTTCACGCGCGCACGTCCCGAGGCGGTCGCGCTCGAGGACCACGTCTTGTCGTGGATGAGTGCGGAACCGCCGACCAGGGTTAGGTCTCGGTCAGCGGCTCGGTCTTGAGGCCGATCACCTTGTGCGTTTCGTCGCAGAACGGCTTGATCCTCAACCTGCGGTTAAGCACCAGAAGGGGTGCAGACCGATGTGGTCCGCACCCCTCCCGAGAACGTACTTACTTGGCTGCAGCCTTCAGCTTGCTGCCAGCGCTGACCTTGACACCGTAGCCGGCAGCGATCTGGATTGCCTCGCCGGTGGCGGGGTTGCGACCTGCGCGCGCGGCGCGGTGGGTGCGCTCAACCGAGAGCCATCCGGGGATGGTGACCTTCGTGCCCTTGCCCACCTCGGTGGCCAGGGTGCTGAAGAGAGAATCAAGCACTCCGTTAACAGCGGCCTGGCTCTGGCCAGACGATGCGGCGACAGCCGCGACAAGCTCGGTACGGTTCATTCGAAGTCCTCCTCGGACATTTGACACATTCACACCTGCTGGTTGTTCCAGCATGAGCGTTTGGTTCAGTTCAGCATTGAATTTTTCTAGGGAACCTTATCGGAAACCCCGTCATTGCAACGAATTTACCAGCTTGACTTGGTAATTCCGGGCAATTCTCCCCGGTGAGCCATATCGCGGAAGCGAACACGCGAAACACCGAACTGCTTGAGGAAGCCTCGTGGGCGACCGTCGATGGCGTCGCGGCCGCGAACGCGCACCGGTGAAGCGTTGCGCGGCAGCTTCTGCAGGCCGAGACGGGCCTCTTCGCGCTGCTCGTCGGTCGACGCCGGGTCGACCAGGGCCTTCTTCAGCTCAAGGCGCTTCGCCGCGTAGCGGGCGACGATCACCTTGCGCTGCTCGTTCTTGGCAATCATGCTCTTCTTCGCCATGGTTAGCGCTCCTCGCGGAATTCGACGTGCTGGCGGATGACGGGGTCATACTTCTTCAACACGAGACGGTCTGGGTTGTTGCGGCGGTTCTTGCGGGTCACGTAGGTGTACCCGGTGCCGGCGGTCGAGCGGAGCTTGATGATCGGACGGACGTCCTGCTGCTTGGCCATTAGATCTTCTCCCCACGGGCGAGCAGGTCTTTGACAACCGACTCGATGCCACGAGCGTCAATCGTCTTGATTCCCTTGACGCTGAGCGTCAGGGTCACGTTGCGACGGAGCGACGGCACGTAGTACGTCTTCTTCTGGACATTCGGGTCGAAACGGCGCTTGGTGCGACGGTGCGAGTGCGAAATGTTGTGCCCGAAGCCTGGAACGGCCCCGGTCACCTGGCAGGTTGCTGCCATGTGATTCTCTCTTTCATGAATACCGTAGGACGATCTGCCCTACCCAAGATCTCTTGTCGGCACACACAACTCCCGTGCATTTCTGGTGGGAGTTTGCATACAGGCGCACGGAGATACCGCACGCAACGTTCCACTTTATGCGATCCGCAAGGCTACGGCAACCGCGGCTACGCTGACACCGGCACTGCTCGGGCGATAGGGAGGCAGCGGATGCGCATCGGTTACGCGACCGGCTACTGGAACCAGGGCCCACCAGCGGGTGCATTGAAGGCAATCCGCACCGCGGAGCGTCTCGGTTACGAGTCCGTGTGGACTGCGGAAGCCTACGGTTCGGACGCCTTCACGCCGCTGGCCTGGTGGGGTTCCCGCACGCGGAGGATCAAGCTCGGCACCGGAATCGCGCAGCTCTCCGCCCGAACGCCCGCCGCAACCGCCATGGCTGCCATCAGTCTCGACCACCTCTCTGGCGGACGCGCAATCCTCGGGCTCGGAGCATCCGGGCCCCAGGTCGTCGAGGGCTGGTACGGCCAGCCGTACCCGAAGCCGCTCGCCCGAACCCGCGAGTACGTGGCGATCGTTCGCGACATCCTGGCCCGCGAGTCGGCGGTGACGGCGCCCGGACCGCACTATCCGTTGCCATACCAGGGGGCGGATGCCACGGGGCTGGGCAAGCCGCTGCGGTCGACCGTGCATCCGCTTCGCACGAACCTCCCCATCTACCTCGCCGCGGAAGGCCCGAAGAATGTCGCCCTCGCTGCGGAGATTGCGGACGGGTGGCTGCCGTTCCTGTTCTCACCTCGTGCCAATGCCGAATTTGCCGGATACCTGGCCGACGGCTTCTCCCGACGCGATGCGGCACTGTCGCCGACATCCGCTTTCGAAATCGCCGTGCAGCTCGCGGTCATCCCGCACCCCGACGTGGAGGCGGCCGCCGACCTGGTGCGGCCGGTCATCGCCCTGTACGTGGGCGGCATGGGGGCGAAGGGTGCCAACTTCCACCGCAACGTGATCGACCGGCTCGGCTACTCCGATGCCTGCGACCGCATCCAGGAGCTCTACCTGGCCGGCAGGAAGAAGGAGGCGATCGCCGCGGTGCCCACTCGCTTGGTGGAGGAAGTCGCGTTGATCGGACCACCCGAGAAGATCCGCGACGAGTTGCAGGCGTGGGAGGAGTCCGTGGTGACCACCTTGCTGGTGCAGGGTCCGGCGTACGCGCTGCGCACCATCCACGACGTGGTGACCGGCGGCTCACTCACCCGGGCGAAACTCGGCGCGCTGGCATTCGCCTACGCGTCCCGCCGCCGCTAAGCGCCCGCGCGCGTTTCAGTGACACGCGGCAGCGGATGCCTCGGCGCAGCACCGAAAGGAGCAGCGCGGCTCAGCGGGCGGAGCAGTCGGGGCACAGGCCGAACACGTCGACCACGTGCTCCGGCTCAGTGAACCCGTTCTCGGCGGCGACGGCGCGCGCCCACTGCTCGACGGCATCCGCCTTGATCTCCACGGCCTTGCCGCAGTTGCGGCAGATCAGGTGGTGATGGTGCCCCGAAGTGCAGGCCCGGTACAGGCTCTCACCCTCCTGCTGCAAGGAGTCGGCCAGGCCCTTCGCAGCGAGATCGGCAAGCGCGCGGTACACGGTGGCCAGCCCGATCGGCGAACCGTTCTCCCGCAGTGTCAGGTGCAGTGACTGGGCGCTCACGAAACCGTCCTCGTGCTCGAGGGCTTCGCGGACGGCTTCCCGCTGCCAGGTGTTCCTTTTCATGGGACCACCACCGGAGCCGGCCGCGCGATACGAACCTGGCTTCCCCTGCGGTTCCACTCGATGAGACGGCAGACCAGGTAGATGAGGAACGAGATGGTGGTCACGAACGGGCTGATCGGCAGGCCGCCTCCCAACGAGAGCAGGATGCCGCCGACCACCGAGACGACGGCGAACGTCACACTCAACAGCGGCGTCAACAGCGGCGACGACGTCACCCTCATGGCGGCTGCCGCGGGCGTCACCAGCAGTGCGAGCACCAGGAGAGCGCCGATGATCTGGATCGAGATCGCCGTGGCCAGGCCGAGCAGCACCATGAAAGCCAGCGAGATGGCGGTGACCGGAAGCCCCTTGGCTTGGGCGACATCCGGGTCGATGCTGGAGAACGTCAGCGGGCGCCACATGACCAACAACCCGACGATGACGATCACCGACACGATGACGAGCAGGGTGAGTTGTGGGTTGTCGACCGACACGATCTGCCCGGTCAGCAGCCCGAACTTGTTGGCACTACGACCCTTGTAGAGGGCGAGGAACAGGATGCCGAGGCCCAGCCCGAATGGCATCAGCACGCCGATGATCGAGTTGCGGTCCCTCGCCCTGGCGCCGAGAATCCCGATCAGCAGGGCGGCCAGCAGCGAGCCGACGATCGACCCTGCCACCACATTGACCCCGAAGAGGAGGGCGGCGGCGGCACCGGCGAACGACAGCTCGCTCACCCCGTGAACCGCGAACGGGAGGTCGCGGCTCATCACGAATGGCCCGATCAGGCCGCCGACGACACCGAGGATGGCTCCGGCGATGATCGAGTTGCGCACCAGGTAGAGCAACTCGCCGTAGTTGTCGAAGTTGAAGAGGGTCGACCAGAAATCAGGGCTCACAGCTGCGGCCTCCTCTCGTCGAGGTGGTGCTCGAGATGGTCGTGTACGCCGTAGCCTTCCGGCGCCCCGAGCACTGCGATCCGGCCGCGGCTGCGGATCACCTCGACCGGGGTGTCGTACATGTATGACAGCACCTCGGAGCGCAGCACCTCATCCGGTGTCCCCACCTGGAATCGGCCGCCGGCCAGGTACAGCACGCGGTCCACCATTCCGAGGATCGGGTTGACGTCGTGGGTGACGAAGATCACCGCGGAGCCACGCGCCTTGGCCTGTTCGTCGATCAGCTCGCTGATCACCCTCTGGTGGTGCAGGTCGAGGGAGGAGAGGGGCTCGTCGCACAGCATCAGGGCGGGACTCCCGATAATCGACTGCGCTACGCGAATGCGTTGTTGCTCGCCGCCGGAGAGGATGCCGACCGGAACATCCGCGTAGCTGCTCGCACCGACGGCGTCCAGGACCTCGTCCACCTGTCGTCGTACCGCTCGCGACCAGCGGGGCAGTCCCCACCGGTGCCCGTCGAGCCCGAACGCCACCAGATCGCGCGCACGAACCGGTATGTCGTCGTCGAGAACCTTCTGCTGGGGGATGTAGCCGAGCCGCCGGTGGCCGTTCGAGACCGGCTCGTCGAAGAGGCTTATCGTGCCGGAGGTGAGCCGCTGCTGCCCGAGGATCGTCTTCACCAGGCTCGTCTTGCCTGACCCGTTCGGTCCGAGCACGGCGATGAACTCGCCCGGCCGGATCTCGAGGTTGAGGTTGTTCCAGAGCTCCCGCTCACTGAAGCGAAGGGTGGCGGCGCGGAGCCTGAGTACGGCCTCGCTCACCATGCCCTCCTCCATCCGCTCATTACGGCGTGCCCAGCGCGGACTCCAGCGAGTCGAGGTTGCCGTTCATCCACCCGATGTAGTCGGTGCCCTCCGGCAGCAGCTCGGTCACCGGGATGATGGGCACGCCGGCTCCTTCTGCTTGTGCGAGCAGCGCCTCCGTCTCCGGGCTGGTGGTCTGGTCGTTGTAGACCAGCAGGAGCGCCTCGCCGGTCGAGAACAACTTGAGGGTTTCGTTCAGGGTCGCCGCCGACACTTCGGAACCCCCTTCGATCGCCTCACTGAAGTCGGCCGGGGTGACGTTGTGGAGCCCGGCGGCCTCCAGCAGGTAGAGCGGAACTGGCTCGGTGATGGCAACGCCGGTGCCGTCATGCGCTGAATGAATGGCTGCTGCCCGCTCGCCGAGCGCATCCAGCTCGTCAACCAGCAGGGCGGCGTTCGACTCGTAGCGGTCGGCATTGGCGGGGTCAATCGAAGCCAGGGCGTCCTGGACTGCGATGGCGACTGCCCGAACGGTGGCGAAGTGGTACCAGACGTGCTCGTTGAAGGCGCCATGGCCGTGCCCCTCGTGACCTTCCTCCTCTTCCTCGGCGTGCTCATCGCCGCCCTCGAGTTCGAGGGGGCTGAGCTCTACCGCGCTGAGTACCACCCGGTCCGAGTCGCCGAGGCTGGACAGCAATTGGTCGACGAAGCCGTCGTATCCGCCACCGTTCTCAATGACAATGTCGGCCTTTGAGAGAGTGAGTTGCGTCCGGGCATCCGCTTCGAAGGAATGCGGGTCCTGGGACGGGTCGTCGATGATCGAGGTGACCTCGATCAGGTCACCTCCGATGATCTCGGCGATGTTTCCGTACACATTGGTGGAGGCGACGACGGAGATGGCGCCGTCGTCTGCCGGGGCGGGCTGAGCGGTGCACGCCGCGAGGCTGGCGGCGGTGAGGAGTGCGGTGAGGGCGATGCCCGTCTTCGTGCGAGAGCGCATGGAGTGGGTATTTCTAAGTGAAGGAGTCCTGCTAATGAGACTCGTTATCAATAAGTAAACCATACGCCCGTCGAAGTGCCCATTCCGGCGGATAGTGCCCCGCGGAACAGGCACTATCCGCCGGAACGGGCACTTTCGATGCAGGGGTAAACGACCGGGGGAGCTCAGTCGAGGAGGAGGGCCGGTTCCTCAACGATGCTCGCGACATCCGCCAGGAAGCGGCTCGCGACGTCCCCGTCGACCACCCGGTGGTCGAAGCTCGCGCCGAGCGTCGTCACGTAACGCGCGCGCACCTCGCCGTCGACCACCCACGGCTTCTGCTTGATGGTGCCGAGTGCGACGATCGCCACCTCGCCCGGGTTCAGGATCGGCGTTCCGGTGTCCATGCCGAAGACGCCGATGTTGGTGATGGTGATGGTGCCGTTCGCCATCTCGGCCGGCTGGGTCTTGCCGTCCCGCGCGGTGGTGGTCAGCTGTTCGATCGCCTGGGCGAGCTCCAGAAGGGAGAGGTCGTGCGCATCCTTGATGTTGGGCACGATCAGACCCCGTGGTGTCGCTGCGGCGATCCCCAGGTTCACGAAATGCTTGACGATGATCTCCTCGTCCGTCCACTGCGCGTTGACCGTCGGGTTGCGGCGTACAGCCCAGATAATCGCCTTGGCGATGATGAGCAATGGCGAGACCTTCACACCCGCGAAGTCGGGCGAAGCCTTCAGCCGTTTCACGAACTCCATCGTGCGCGTCGCGTCGACATCAACGAAGACACCGACGTGCGGCGCCGAGAACGCGCTGGACACCATCGCGCTGGCGATGGCCTTGCGCACACCCTTGACCGGAATCCGCTCCTCCCGCTCCGACGCCCACTCCGGCGTCTGCAGGTTGCGGAAGACGCTCACCTGGGAGGCCTGGCGCAGCACGTCGTCCCGGGTGACTTCGCCGATCGGACCGGTGGCGGTGACGGATGCGAGGTCGACTTCGAGGTCTTTGGCCAGTTTGCGAACGGGCGGCTTGGCCAGGACGGTGCCGGATGCCGGTGGCACTGCCGGCCGGACCTCCGGCGCTGCCCTGCGCCCCGTTCGGCGGGAGGAGACGGAACCCTTGAGTCCATAGCCGACCAGTACCGCACCCGGCTGGTCCTCGGATGAGACGCTCGCTGCAGCGTCGGCCACGGTGTCGGCCCCTTCATCCTGCGCGTCCTCGCTGCGCTCGGGCGCTCCTCGACCAGCAGGGCTCGCGCCGGTCGCCACCGCGATGATCGGAGTACCCACCGCGACCGTGACACCCTCCTCCACAAGGATCGCCTCGACCACACCGTCGAACGGCGACGGCAACTCGACCAGCGACTTGGCCGTTTCGATCTCGACGATGACCTGGTTCACCGCCACGGTGTCGCCCACGGCGACCTTCCATGAAACGATCTCAGCCTCGGTGAGGCCTTCACCGGCATCCGGCAGCAGGAATTCTGACGTGGTCATTGTGGTCCTCACTCAGTAGGCCATGGCGCGGTCGACCGCCTCGAGCACCCGGTCGGCGTCGGGCAGGTAGGTGGTCTCCAGCTTGGCTGGCGGGAACGGTGCGTCGAACCCGGTGACGCGGAGCACGGGAGCCTCCAGCGAGTAGAAGGCCCGCTCGGCGACGGTCGCTGCGATCTCCGATGAGACGCTGACGAAGCCGGGCGCCTCGGATGCGACGACCACGCGGCCGGTCTTCTCCACCGAGGAGAGGATCGGCGCGTAGTCGATGGGGGAGAGGGAGCGCAGGTCGACGACCTCGACGCTGGTGCCCTCCGCCTGGGCGATCTCGGCCGCCTGCAGCAGTACCGTGATCATCGCCCCGTGACCGATCAGCGTGACATCCGTTCCGGTCCGAACGACCTTGCTGGAGTGCAGCGGGGTGGTGTTCTCGGACAGGTCGACCGGGCCCTTGTGCCAGTAGCGGCTCTTCGGCTCGAAGAACATCACCGGGTCGTTCGAGGCAATAGCCTCCTGGATCATCCAGTAAGCATCGTGCGGGGTGCTCGGGCTGACCAGGCGAAGGCCCGGAGTGTGGGCGAAATACGCCTCAGGGCTCTCCTGGTGGTGCTCGACCGCACCGATGTGGCCGCCGTATGGCACGCGGATGACGACCGGCATCTGCACCTGGCCCTCATGGCGGTTCGTCATCTTGGCAAGTTGGGTGGTGATCTGGTCGAAGCCAGGGAAGATGAACCCGTCGAACTGGATCTCGCAGACCGGCCGGTAGCCGCGCATGGCCAGGCCGATGGCGGTGCCGATGATGCCGGACTCGGCCAGCGGAGTGTCGATGACCCGCTTGCCGAACTCCGCCTGCAGGTTCTCGGTGACGCGGAACACCCCGCCGAGCGGACCGATGTCCTCGCCCATCAGCAGGACCTTCGGGTCGTCGGCGAGCGCCTTGCGCAGGCCCGCGTTCAGCGCCTTCGCCAGTGGCAGCTCGACAGTGTCGGTTGTCACGCTCATGCGGCACCCCCGAACGTCGACTCGTAGCCGGCCAGCCACTGTTTCTGCTCGGCCATCACGGGGTGCGGCTCGGAGTAGACGTGGTCGAAGATCTTGTCAGTGCTCGGGCTTTCCAGCGCGTGGGTGCGGTGGCGGATGTCTGCAGCCAGGTCTTCGGCCTCGGCCGCAACCTCGGCGAAGAACTGGTCTCCCTCGCCCTTCGACCGCAACCACGCCTCGTACCGCGTGATCGGGTCGCGAGCGACCCAGGACTGGAGTTCGGCATCCGTGCGGTACTTGGTCGGGTCGTCCGATGAGGTATGAGCGCCGATGCGGTAGGTGAGCGCTTCGATGAAGCGTGGGCCGAGGCCACCGCGGGCGTCGTCGAGGTTCTTCGCGGTGACGGCGTAGCTGGCCAGCACGTCGTTGCCGTCGATCTGGACTCCTGGGATCCCGAAGCCGGCTGGCCGCTGCACCAGCGGGGTGCGCGACTGCACACTCACCGGCACCGAGATCGCCCATTGGTTGTTCTGCAGGAAGAACACCTGCGGGGTCTGGTAACTGGCGGCGAACACGAGCGCTTCGCTGACATCGCCCTGCGAGGTGGACCCGTCACCGAAGTAGACCATGACGGCTTCATCGACCTCGGGGTCGCCGGTCGCGCACTTGCCGTCGAAGGCGATACCCATGGCATACCCGGTCGCATGCAGGGTGTGCGAGCCGATCACGAGCGTGTACAGGTGGAAATTGCCGGTCTCTGCCGGGTTCCAGCCCCCGTGGGTGTTGCCCCTCAGCAGCTCGACGACGCGCAGCGGGTCGAGACCGCGAACCATGCCGACGGCGTGCTCCCGATAGGCGGGGAACAGGTGGTCCTGCGAGCGCGCCGCGTGGGCCGAGCCCACCTGGGCGGCCTCCTGGCCGACGCTTGGCACCCACAGACCCATCTCGCCCTGCTTCTGCAGATTGGCTGCTTCGACGTCGAAGCGGCGGGTGATCACCATGTCCCGGTGGAAGCGCTTCAGCTGGGCATCCGTCAGCTGCTCGATGTAGCGCAGGTATTCCGCGGCGACGCCGTCAGTGGTGAGAACGCCCTGGGCATCCAGCAACCGCACCGTATCGACAGCACCCTGATCGCTGGTGTTCAGGCCCTCTTCCACGCGTGCCTCGCCGTCCTGTCGAATCGTCGGTGCGGGAACCGGCGATTATCGGCGGGGCGCTGCCCGCCGCGAAACCAAGTTTCTAATCTAATGCGGGTAGCTAGGCGCCCGATGGGAGCTTCTCGACAACCTCTGCCGCAGCCTCTAGGAGCTTGTCCACAGACTCGGGTTCACCGATGGAGATGCGGATGCCGTCGCCGAGGGCTCGACCGACGATGCCATGATCGACGAAGGTGTCGGATGCTTCGGTCGTGAATTCGCCGGTGGGGAACCAGACGAAGTTGCCCTGAGGGCGGGGGATCTCCCAGCCCTGCTCGAGGAGCGAGGCCCAGGTGCTGTCGCGTTGTTCGACGATCGCCGCCACCTGGTCCAGCAGTTCCTGCTCGTGGTCGAGCGCGGCCATCGCCGCCCGCTGGGCAGGCTCGGTGACCGAGAGCGGGATCGCCGTGTTGCGGGCCGCGTCCAGGATGTATGGTGCACCGAGGGCGAACCCGATGCGCAGGCCGGCCAGCCCGTACGCCTTCGAGAAGGTGCGCAATACGACGAGATTCGGATGCTCGGCCAGCTCTTCCCTCCCGCGCACGGCATTGCCGTCGGTGACGAACTCGGCGTAGGCCTCATCGAGGACCACCAATACGGTGCGCGGCACTTCGGCCATGAAGCGGGCGAACTCGTCCCGGGTGACGATCGTGCTGGTCGGGTTGTTGGGGGTGCAGACGATGATGGCGCGAGTCTTGTCGGTGACCGCTGCTGCCATGGCCGGCAGGTCGTGACGGTGGTCCGGCAGGTTCGGCACCTGCACGCTGGTGGCACCGGCTACCGTGACCAGTCCGGGGTATGCCTCGAAGGAGCGCCAGGCGTAGACGATCTCGTCACCAGGGCCGGCAACCGCCTGCACCAGCTGGGCAAGGATCGACACCGAACCGGCACCGGTGTGCACCGATTCGACCGGAAGTTGGTAACGGTCAGCCAACCGGGCGCGCAAGACTGCCGCCGAAGCATCCGGGTACCTATTGGTCGTCGCCTGGGCGATGGCGTCGGTCACGGCCTTGATCGGAGGGAACGGGTTCTCGTTCGATGACAATTTGAACGAGTCCGCCGGAGCCGGCTTGCCCTGGCGATACGCGGCCGTCGCAACGATCTCGGGGCGCAACCGCACAGTGGTCGATGCTTCGGGGGAGGGGTCGGGAGTGGTCACCACTTCACCTTAAGCGATGGTGGCGATTGCCCGTCATCCCGGGTGACTGCAATAGTTGGGGAATGACACGTTTCCTGGTGCGCCTCCTGATCAATGCGCTGGCCCTCTGGATCACCACCATGCTGGTCGCCGGGGTGAGCGTCGTGGCCTACGAGCCGGACGACACCACCGCGAAGGTGCTGACCTTCCTGCTGGTCGCCGGCATCTTCGGGATCGTCAATGGGGTGATCGGCAACTTCATCCGTATCGTCGCGTTCCCCATCTACATCCTGACCCTGGGCCTCATCGCGCTGGTGGTGAACTCGCTCCTCCTGCTGCTGGTGGCGTGGATCTCCGACCTGATCGGATTCGGCCTTCAAGTTGACGGCTTCTGGTGGGGCGTGCTCGGAGCGGTGGTGCTCGCGCTGTTGAGCTGGCTGATCAGCATCGTGCTGCGCCCGGTGCTCGGCAAGAACGCCCGCCGCTAGCCTCCCGACATCCGCTATCCCGTCACGCGCCGAGCCAGGTATCGCGTGGTTGTCACCGTTTCGGCGCCAGCACCAAGGTTGTTGAGGCGCTCCAGGATCGGCCCGGACCGCCCGTCATCACTCCCGTCGAGCATCGCCGCCGTCTGCCGGTAGCGGGTCAATTCATGCGCAGGAAGCACGGTCGCGCTCGGCACCGCTTCGCCGGCGAAAACCTGCCGTCGTACCAGCACAGCGTCAGGAGCCGACCGGTTTCCCCCGAGCGCGGGCACCAGGTCGTCGGTGTGCTCGATCGCCAGCCACGGAACACCCTCCGGCACCAGCCGTTGGCTGACCACACCACCAACCGTGAACAAGCCCTGGGCGTTGTAGTCACCGGACGAGGCCAGGGCGGATGCGACCAGCCCGCCCTGTGAGTGGCCGGCGAACTGGACCGGCGAATCCGCTTCGATACCGGCCAGCCGCATGGCCTCCTCCACCGCCCGGTAGGAACCGGCGTCTCCCATCGACAAGGCGTTCACATTGCTGGTCATGTCCCACGGCTCTTTGCCGGCGACCAGGCTGAGGTCTTTGGTCCCTCCGATGTAGACCTCGAAGCGGTCAGGTTGTCCATCGGTGTGGAAAAGGTCGATACGGACCTGTGAATCACCCTGCGGGATGCGCCTCGCCCGTTCCTCGAAGGTGGTGGCTGGCGTGTCGACGGCACGCGTCGACACGCGGTTCACCCGCACCGGCGTCTCGGCGAGCGCTCCGTATGGCCTCACAGCGGCGGCGAGAAGCCCGGCCGAGGTGGTGAGCCCGAGGAGTCCCAGCCCCTCGTCTCCAAGGAGCGCAAGAAGCTGCGGGCTCACTCGCGCGACGCCGCCACCGAAGTCATCGGCGCTCATCACTCCAAGCCGAACCAGGGTGACCAGCCCGGGGTTGGTGAGGACCTCGTTCTGGTCGGCGAGCCAGCGATGCAGTGACTCCCGTTTCTCCCCCGGCATCATGGCATAGGCGAGGGCGCCCGACGCCGCGCTCGAGGCGAGCGTCGGTCCGAACAGGAACGCCAGCCAGGGGAAGGCGAATCCGAGCACGTACGCGAACTTCGCGGCGAGCGCCTGACTGAGACCCTGCAATGTGCGTTCCACCAGGCCGTAAGCCTCAGCGGATGCCCCCAGCGCCTGGACCACGGCCCGCGCCGTGCTGCCGGCCACCCTCAATGCGGTCACGGCGTCGTCGATGCGGGCCTCTGCGGCGAAGGCCCGGTATTTCGCATTCCAGGCGCGAAGCTCGGCGCCACTGATGCCGCGGTCGATTGATTCGAGTCGTGCCAGGCAGTCATCGAGTTCGATGATCACGGTATGCAGGTCCCTGGCCTGCTCGAAGAGCCCTGCCGTCGCCACCGCTGTCGAGCCGCCGCCCGAAACGGTGAGCCCATCATCCACAGGATTCCTCGGTGGTGATCGCACTCAAGGTGTCACGGAGTGCGCCGTTCAGGTGCACCTCTGCGACCCAAAGCTCAACGTGAAGCGCACCGATGGCCGCGTCATACGCTGCGCTGGCAGGGCCGACCCACCCGACGGTGTCACCCAGCGCTGCCACCCGCCTGGATGCGCGCGCGAATACCGCGATCACTCCTCTCAACCGGTGCTCCTGCTCTCGCAGGTTTCGATTCAGCTCCTCGTCCAATGCCCTCCTTCCACCACCGCCATGGTGGTCGGCACTCAGCCCACAGGCCGGAGCGCAACGGAAACCCGTAATGGACAACCTCACATGGCCGCGGGGGAGGAGGAGACTGCGCATCACCGCCATCTGCGAGACAATGACGACATGAGCTTCGACCGCATCTTCGACGTGTCGGCGCTCTTCCGCATCTGTTTCGTCTGCACCGGCAACATCTGCCGCTCACCGATGGCCGAAGCCGTGTTCACTGAAGAGGTCCGGAACGCCGGCTACGCGGGCACGGTTGCCGTCACCTCCGCCGGCACCGGTGACTGGCACGTGGGCGAGCAGTCCGACTACCGAACCCTCGCGACCCTGGCGGAGCACGGTTACGATGGTTCACGGCATCGGGCGAAGCAGTTCGAGTCCAGCTGGTTCGAGAGCCTCGACCTGGTGGTGGTCTTCGACCGCAGCCAGGAACGCATCCTGAAGTCCTGGGCCGGTAGTGACGCCGACCGGGGCAAGGTGCAATTGCTGCTCGGCTTCGACTCAGAGCAGTCCCCAATCGACATCCCGGATCCCTACTATTCGGATGCTGCACTGTTCGACACGGTGCTGCGTTCGATCAAGCAAGCCAGTGCGGCGCTGTTCCGCCAGATAGAGCCGGGCATCCGGCGAGGAGTCTCATGAGCCACCTGCCCATCCAACCTCTCAGTCCCCTCGACGGACGCTACCGGGCAGCTGTCTCCGAACTGGGGGAGCACCTCTCCGAGGCCGGACTGAACCGCGCGCGGGTACACGTCGAGGTGGAGTGGCTCATCTACCTCACCGACCATGGACTGTTCGGGTCCACGCCGCTGACGGATGCCGACAAAGGCGCCCTGCGCGCCGTGGTCACCGAGTTCGGTCAGGCAGAAATCGACCAGCTCGCGTCGCTGGAGGCCACCACCCGCCACGACGTGAAGGCGGTGGAGTACCTGGTTCGCGGCAAGCTCGCCGAGCTCGGCCTCGAGTCGATCGCCGAACTCACCCACTTCGCCTGCACCAGTGAAGACGTGAACAACCTGTCGTACGCGATCACCATCGGCGACGCCATGACGCAGGTCTGGCTGCCGAAGGTGCGCGGTGTGGTTGCTGCCCTGCGTGAGCGGGCCACTGCACACCGCGACGAACCGATGCTTGCCCACACCCACGGCCAGCCGGCCACGCCAACCACCGTGGGTAAAGAGTTCGCGGTCGTCGTCTACCGCCTGGAGCGAATCATCAAGCAGGTCGAGGCCACCGAGTACCTCGGCAAGTTCAGCGGCGCCACCGGCACGTTCTCGGCCCACGTCGCAGCCGATCCCAGCCAGGACTGGCCGGCCATCTCGAAAGAGTTCGTCACCTCGCTCGGCCTGGTCTGGAATCCGCTCACCACCCAGATCGAGTCCCACGACTGGCAGGCCGAGCTCTACCAGCGGGTAGGCCACGTGAACCGCATCCTGCACAACCTGTGCACGGATGTCTGGACCTACATCTCGATCGGCTACTTCACCCAGATTCCTCAGGCCGGAGCCACCGGCTCATCCACCATGCCGCACAAGATCAACCCGATCCGGTTCGAGAATGCCGAGGCGAACCTCGAGTTGTCCTGCGCGTTGCTCGATTCCCTCGCCCAGACCCTGGTCACCAGTCGCCTCCAGCGGGACCTCACCGACTCCACCACCCAGCGCAACGTTGGCGTCGCGCTCGGGCACTCCCTTCTGGCTCTCGACAACATCCATCGCGGGCTCGGCGAGATCGCCGTCGACCCGGCCAGGCTTGGCGCAGACCTCGATGCGAACTGGGAGATCCTCGGCGAGGCGATCCAGACGGTGATTCGCGCCGAGGTGGCCGCCGGTCGCAGCACGATCGCCGACCCATACGCCCTGCTCAAGGAGCTCACCCGCGGCAAGAAGGTCGGCGCGGCAGAGCTGCTCGAGTTCGTCGAAGGCCTCGACGTCTCACCTGAGGCGAAGGCGCGACTGTCCGCTCTCACCCCTCGGGGTTATGTCGGTCTGGCCAGTGACTTGGTGGACTACCTGGGGTAGGGAACCCGAGCGTCAGGCGTCTTTGCGACCACGTGGTTGCCGGAGGACTCCGCGGTTCTGTTCTTCGAGGTCTTGCTCCTCGGCCTGGTCGGGCTTGATCGCCATGACCAGCAGGGCGATGGTCATCAGGGTCAGGATGAAGATGATCCCGAAGAAGATCAGCGCCAATACCAGGTCGCGGGTGGACATGAGCGTGACCAGCCCGCCGAACAGGGCGATGATCGCGGAGAGTCCGATCAGTTCTGCCGGACGGAACCTGTCCCGTCTGGTCGGTTCGGTCATGGTGACACCTTTCGTTCGACTGGGCCAGGTCCTTCGACTGGGCCGGGCTCGCCTTGCTTATCGGCGGCCCACTTCAACGAGAGCCCGCCGATCAGCAGGAACACCCCGAGGATGATCACGTAGGCACCGATGAGGCCGGTGGCCAGAATGGAGTCCGGCGGAATGAGCACGAAGACGATGGCGGCGACAGCGGTGTACGCCCCGACCGAGACCCAATCCCGGGCGGCTGCGGCGCCGCGAGCACGAAGACCGGCGTACAGCTCGAGAGCTCCGGTCAGCGCCGCATAGACGGTGACGACGAACAGGAGCACGCCGATTCCGCTGTCCCACAGTGCCACCGCTGCCGCTCCGGAAATCAGCGCGATGGACGCCTGGGCGATGAACACCCCGCGCGCGACTGGATCGGTGATGGTTTTCAGGCTGCCAGCGAGGAGCACGACACCGCTGATGAATGCGAAAACGCCGAATCCGATGAGACCGATGCGCGGCGAGTGGTCTTCCGTAAAGGTGATGATCAACCCGACGAGCACTGCGGGGATGGCGCGAAGCACCGGTACCAGCCAGTAGGCGCTGGTGGTGGCGACTCCCGCATCCGGCGTCGTCAGTCCGCCGTAGGGGCGCTGCTGTGCTGAGCGCTGGGGTGTCGACACGGTGCCTCTTTCTGACCTGATCCCTGCCAGTTTAGCTGCGCGCTGGTGTCTGTCGGTCTGCCAACTAGATTGTCCGCCTGAGGCACATCCGGCGCTTTCCGCCAGCAGTTTGTCCCGCAACTCCGCCAAATAGATTGTCCGTCCGCGCGCTACAGGTTCCAGAGTGCGCCTACAGTCGCGAGGCCGGATCTGAACTCTGGGGCACCTCCATTTGCAGGGTGTCGAATGGCAACTGCGGGACCGGTGGCGGATGCGTCGCCTGCTCCGGGCAGCTTGAACCCGAGGAGTTTCTCGACGCTCCTTCGTGCAGGGTTGCCAACACAGATAATTCGTCGACCGGCCACTGCCAGCCGAAGCGGGGCCAGCCCCGAGTCCAACTCCTCGTCGGTCGGCGTCCTGTTGGTCCGGGGCGCACCCGCATCGTGCGGGTGGAGGGGAAACGCATTCCACAGAAGCGTGCGGTCCGCGATCCCGAGGCTCGAGAGCATGCCGTGCACGATAGTGGCGCTTCCCTCGGTGGATACTCCCTCGAGTCCGACCGTCTTGGCGGACGTGAAAGGCACTCCCGACTGGCGCGCACCCTTCCACCCCGGGGCTTCGCCGACGATGACGATGTCTCCGCCGCTCACGCGACCAAGGTGCGAGAGAAGGCGATCGCACCGCTCGGCGGCACTCGTGCGGAAGCCGCCTTCCTTGTCGCTGTCGGCAAGGTAGAAGTTCATCGCCAGCGCGGTCGACGGAATTGCCAACACCGAATCAAGCAAACCGCCTGCCGTCACTCCGACCCTCCTCGAAGAACCCACCCTCGCCGACTCAGCGTATCGAACACCACCGACGACGCCGCGAGCCAGCCAGTGATGGAATCTATCCCTTGACACCAGCTGCCCGGCTGTTTCAGCCTGTGGCGCGGTCATCGTCGTCGAGGCAGCTCCACGGCAAACCACGGGAGTCAGGCGAGAAGTCAGCCCTGTACGGAGGTGGGTGTCTATATGGGATGGTTGCCTGATGCGATTCGATGAGGTGTTGCCGCTAGAGGAGGCTCCGTCGGTTCTACAGGAAGTTCTCGAACTCGTTTCTATCCAACGCTTCCACGCTCGTGGCTTCATTCAAGGTTCTGATCGAGGACAGCAGTTCCATCTCGAGGTCGACAAGCCGGCACAGAAGTGGTTCATAGCCTTCGAGAACGGTGAAACGCAGGAGTTCTCAGATGGGACCACGATGCTCGGTGGCGGCCCGCTGATCCACAACACCACATTCAGCGAACCTGTGCCGATGCCTGCCGCGCTGGCATTTCCCGAAAAGCTGATGCTCTGGGGGCAAAGGGCAAATAGTGCTCGGCCCATGCTCGCGCAGAACATCGGTGCGCGCTCGATCCTCATCACGTTCGAGCACCAGGCTGACGCCTCCTTGCGCAGCACTCTTGTCATCAACCGTGACCTCGGGCTGATCGAACGGGTCATCCAGTTCGGCTTGCCTCAGGTGGTCTTGGTCGACGTGATTCCCGGCGAACCGTTCGAACGGCACATTCCTTCCGTCTGGCCAAAACCCGAGGTCATCTACCCGGAGTACTAGGCACGACTATGCAATACGTGGGTATTCTCCGTAGTCAGGTGATGTTGCGTTTCAACATTTGGGATTCGAGACACAGAGGTTACGAGACAGTGCCGATCTAACCGATGCTGTCCCGTCAAAACTCTTCGTTGGTGACCGCATCTGAGGGGCTGATGGGGTACGCATCAAGATTGGGATCCTCGAGGATCGTTTGCGCCGTGCTCTGGGTGCATCCGACGAAGAGGCTTCGCGCGTAGATGTCCTGACCGACGAACCAGCGCAGATCCGAAGGCCACCAGTACATCGGCACACGCCCAGTCGCCGTGGTCGGCAAGCGTAGAGCGCGATGCTCATCGACCAAACTGCCGGAGTAGAGCACCATCTCGCGTTGGTACGGGGAGAACATCACGGCCGGTCCCTGTATTTCCCCGGCATACCCGGCCCAGGACGCGAAGTAGTGGGTGCTCTGATCCGGTTTGAGTGCTTCGATGAGTCGCTTTGCGAGGCTGACGGGTGGATTGCCCATATCGGGTTCCCGCCAGCCGTCGGGAAGCACAACACCGTCAACGGCCGCGAACTCAGGCCACTGCATCCATGCCCGAGGCTCGATTCCGTTCCTGGCCACGACCTCCGTCCAGGAGGCGGTGGAGCCGTCTGAAAGCTCGATCGGATTGAGAATACGCACATACGATTCGTAGCCGGGTGGAATCACCGACGTCACGCTGTCTCCCGCCGCGTCGAGCAGCTTGGCGACGCCCTCGGCCGGACGCAAGTCATCTTCATGACGCAATGGGCGCATGGACGAAGACTACTGAGGCCCGATGGTCGAATCTAGAGGCGCCTCATCCCCCGCGATATGGCCCTACGAGGATCAGTACTGCACGTCATAGGTGAGCAGTTTGGCCATGAACACATACGGGCAGGACCTCGTGTCCACTCACCCGCAGCTCGATGTCTTCGACCATGCGTCCCACATTCCTCGGGAACGAGATGTCTCACGTTGGCAAAGCCACAAGATCTTCCGCCACTCGATCTGTCTCAAGAGCGAGAAAAGACAGAAATCGTGGCGGGGAGACAAATATAGATGGCGGTCGACAGTGTCCCTTAGCCGGGTGCCATATCGGTGAAGCGGGAGAAATGCCCCTGGAAGGCGACCGTCACGGTTCGGGTCGGCCCGTTGCGGTGCTTGGCGACGATGAGGTCGGCCTCGCCCGCCCGCGGGTTGTCTTTCTCGTAGGCGCTCTCGCGGTGCAGGAGCACCACCATGTCGGCGTCCTGCTCAAGTGACCCGGATTCACGCAGGTCGGAGAGGGCAGGCATCTTGTCCTGGCGTTGCTCGGGTCCACGGTTCAGCTGGGAGAGCGCGATGACCGGAACCTGAAGCTCCTTGGCAAGCAGCTTCAGCGCACGGGAGAACTCGCTGACCTCCTGCTGGCGGGACTCCACACGTTTGCCGGAGGTCATCAACTGCAGGTAGTCGATGATGACCATTTTCAGGCCGACCTTCTGCTTGAGCCTGCGGCACTTCGCCCTGATCTCGACCAGGGTCATGTTGGGGCTGTCGTCGATGTAGAGGGGGGCGTCGTTGATGCGGCCGCGGGTGGAGGCGATGGTGGTCCAGTCGCGAGTATCGACCGTTCCCTTCCGCATGCTTTGGAGCGGAACGGATGCCTCCGCCGACAGCAGTCGCATCGCGATCTCGGAGCGGCCCATCTCCAGCGAGAAGAAGATCGACGGCATGTCGTGCTTGATCGATGCAGCGCGAGCGAAGTCGAGCGCCAGGGTCGACTTTCCGAGCGCCGGCCGGGCGGCGATGATGATGAGCTGGCCGGGGTGCAGTCCGTTGGTGAGCTCGTCGAGTTCGGCAAAGCCGGTCGGCACTCCGGTCATCGAACCGTCGCGGCCCTTGGCAGCCTCGATTTCGTCGATCGCGGTGGTGACGGCAACGGTGAGCGGGATGAAGTCTTCGGCTTCGACGCCGCCGGTGACCCCGTAGATCTCAGCCTGGGCATTGTTGACCAGGTCGACGACCTCGCCCTCACTGGCGTAGCCCATCTGCACGATGCGGGTCCCGGCCTCGACCAGTCTCCGCAGCACCGCCTTCTCGGCGACAATGCTCGCGTAGTAACCGGCATTCGCCGCCGTGGGTACCAGCCCGGTGAGGGTGTGGAGGTATTCCGCCCCGCCGGCCCTGGTGAGCTCGCCGGTCTTGGTGAGCTCGTCGGTGACGGCGATGACGTCCGTCGGCTCGCCGTGGGAGTACAGCGAGAGGATGGCATCGAAGATGATCTCGTGCTTCGGGATGTAGAAGTCGATGGCGCGCACCGACTCGATCACGTCTGCCGTGGCGTCCTTGCTGAGCATCATTCCGCCGATGGCGCTCTGCTCGGCGAGAAGGTCATGCGGTGGCGTGCGGTCAGACGGATGGCCCGAACCACGCGAGTCCTGCCCGGCGATTCCAAGGTGCGCTATCGACACTGACGCGCCTCCTGTTCTGTCTCCAGCGTTCCGGATGTCGGATGGCTGCATGACCTGTTAACTACTTGTAACGCGTGCCTCGGACATTTCGCGCAGGCATACCGGTGGTGGTGGAATCGGCCTGTGCGACCGAGGTTCGGATACCCGCGACTGCGCCTGTTTCAGACTCACGAATCACGTGCTGCTACACCTTAGGAAGTGTGGAGAGCGGTCCTCAACTCACCCTGTGGATAAGACTGTGGATTGTTTGCGCGAAACGCCGACGCCGGTGTGGGGAAGCTGTGGACAAGCCTGTGGGCAACCTTGGTCTTTTCGCAAGTATTGCGCTCCTGACCAGCATTTTCGTCATTCACACCTTGTGTGTAGAAACATGTTTAGAGTTCGGGTTGAGGGTTGGTACCTGAAAATTCCCTCTGTGCACAAATGAGCCATGAAGCCGGCCGGGAATCCTTGACAAGCGGGGTTAAATACCGATAGCGGCGAGTAAAAAACTCGCCGCTATCGTGGGTGCGCTGAGCGCATCCGGATGCTACTTGGCCGCGACCACCTGAACGGTGATGGTGGCGATGAGGTCGTCGCGCAGGCGGACGGTTGCCTCGTGGTCACCGACGACCTTGATCGGGGAAGAGATCTCGATCTTGCGCTTGTCGAGCGAGCCGAGGCCGGCAGCAGACACCGCGTCAGCGATGTCTGCGGTCTTGACGGAGCCGAAGAGGCGACCCTCCTTGCCCGCCTTGATGGCGAGCTTGACCTTGGTCGCTTCGAGCTTCGCCTTCAGGTCCTTGGCTTCCTCGATCGTCGCGTGCTCACGGGCGGCGCGGGCAGCCTTGATCTGATCGATCTGCTTCTCGCCGCCGCGGCTCCATGAAACCGCGAAGCCCTTCGGGATGAGGTAGTTGCGGGCGAACCCGTTCTTGACCTCGACGACATCACCTGGTGCGCCGAGGCCGGTGACCTCGTGCGTCAGAATCAACTTGGACATGTGCGTGGCTCCTAACGGCCTGAGCCGGCGTAGGGAAGCAATGCCATCTCGCGAGCGTTCTTGACTGCACGCGCAATGAGACGCTGCTCCTGAACGGAGACACCGGTGATACGGCGGGCGCGGATCTTTCCACGCTCGGAAATGAACTTGCGGAGGGTGGCGACATCCTTGTAGTCGATGACGCCGACGCGAATGGACTTCGCTGGGGCGGCGTTCTTGCCGCCCTTCATGTTGCGGAGTGGCTTGCGGCGGTCGCCGCTGCTCTTTCCAGCCATTGTTTGTTCCTTAGTTGTGTGAAGTCGGTTTAGAAGGGGGTCTCATCGCTGTGGCTGCCCGGAGTGTTCCAGACGTCGCCACCACCGGATGAGGCAGCGGGAGCGGATGCCGCCCACGGCTCGTCCGCGGACTGGCTGCGGTTTCCGCCGCCACCGTCGCGCGAGGTGCGGGTGATCTGAGCCGTCGCGTAACGCAGCGACGGGCCGACCTCGTCTACCTCGAGCTCGATGCTGGTGCGCTTCTCGCCCTCTTTGGTCTCGTACGAGCGCTGCTTGAGCCGCCCGGTCGCGATGACCCGCGAGCCCTTCGTGAGTGAGCCGGCCACCTGCTCTGCGAACTCGCGCCAGACGCTGGCCCGGAGGAACAGCGTGTCGCCGTCCTTCCAGTCGTTGCTCGCCTTGTCGAAGTTGCGGGGGGTGGACGCGATGGTGAAGTTGGCAACAGCGAGACCGTTCTGCGTGTACCGCAGTTCCGGGTCAGCGGTGAGGTTGCCCACCACGGTGATTACCGTTTCGCCGGCCATGGCTTACTCCGCGCTCACGGCTGCGTCGTCGGCCGGTGCCTTTTCGGCTGCAGCCGGCGAAGCGGCGTCGGCTGGTGCCTTCGCTGCGGCCTTCGGGGTGGCTGCGGCCTTGCGGGCCGCCTTCTCCGCCGACAGCTTCGCAGCTTCGGCAACCTGGGCGATGGCATCCTCGGCGCGCAGCACCTTGGTGCGCATGACGGCTTCACTGAGCTTCAGCTGGCGGTCGAGCTCGACCGTTGCCTCGGCGTTCGCCGTCATGTCGACGACGGCGTAAATGCCCTCGGTCTTCTTGTTGATCTCGTAGGCCAGGCGGCGCTTGCCCCAGATGTCGACCTTGTCGATGGTTCCACCATCGTTTCGGATCACATTCAGGAACTTGTCCAGGCTGGGAGCTACGGTGCGCTCATCGATCTCTGGATCGAGAATTACCATTAGTTCGTACTGATGCATAACTAACCCACCTCCTTTGGACTAAAACGGCCACAGACGGTCTGTGACAGGAGGGTTTTGGCATCCGTTGCCTGGAGGTGCATCAGATCAACGCACGCAGACAACCTGCCTAGTGTAGTCAGCGACTGCTGTCTTAATCAAACAATCAGGCCAGTTCTAATCAAGGAGCACTATCCCCATGACCCTTCGGGTTGCCATTGCCGGTGTCGGAAATTGCGCCAACGCGCTCATTCAGGGGGTCACTTTTTATCGTGACGCCGCAGACGACGAGTCCATTCCGGGGTTGATGCACACCCGTTTCGGCCCGTACGCCGTGCGTGACATCGAGTTCGTCGCCGCGTTCGATGTTGATGCCGCCAAGGTCGGGTCCGAGTTGGCGGATGCGATGTGGGCCAGTGAGAACAAGACGTTCCGGTTCGCGGAGGTCTCCTCGACCGGCGTTCGAGTGCAGCGGGGTCCGACCCTTGACGGACTGGGGGAGTACTACCGCGAAATCGTCGAGGAGTCGGATGTGCCGGTGGTCGATGTCGCGCAGGCGCTCCGCGACTCCGGCGTCGACGTTCTCGTCTGCTACCTGCCTGTCGGCTCAGAGGAGGCGACCAAGCACTACGCCCAGGCGGCGCTGGATGCCGGTGTCGCCTTCGTGAATGCGCTTCCGGTTTTCATCGCCAGCGATCCGGTCTGGGCCCAGAAGTTCGTCGATGCCGGTGTGCCGATCGTCGGCGACGACATCAAGAGCCAACTCGGGGCGACCATCACCCACCGCGTCCTGGCCCGCCTGTTCGAGGAGCGGGGGCTCGTGCTCGACCGCACCTACCAGCTGAACGTCGGCGGCAATATGGACTTCAAGAACATGCTCGAGCGCAAGCGCCTCGAGTCGAAGAAGATCTCGAAGACCCAAGCGGTGACGAGCAACATCAGCACGAAACTCGACCCGCGGAATGTGCACGTCGGTCCGAGCGACCATGTGCCGTGGTTGGATGACCGCAAACTCGCGTTCGTGCGCCTGGAGGGTCACGGGTTCGGCAATGCCCCCACCTCGCTCGAGTACAAGCTCGAGGTGTGGGACTCGCCCAACTCCGCCGGCGTGGTGATCGACGCCATCCGTGCGGCCAAGATGGCCCTCGACGCCGGTATCGGCGGACCCCTGGAGGCGGCATCCGCCTACTTCATGAAGTCGCCGGCGATTCAGCACCCCGACCCGGTGGCCCGCGAACTGCTGGAGCACTTCATCCGCGACCTCAGCTAACGCGCGCTTCCCACCACTGACGCAGGCGGCGGGTGGCCTCCTCCTCACCGAGCGGGCCCTCATCGAGCCGCAGGTCCAGCAGGAACCTGTAGGCCTCACCCACCTCCCGGCTCGGCTTCAGATCGAGCAGTTGCATGATCTGCTCCCCATCGAGGTCTGGTCGCACCGCCGCGATGCCCTCAGCCTCGGCCAGCTCGGCGATGCGCTGCTCCAGGTCGTCGTACGCGAAACCCAGCCGGTCGGCCTTGCGCCGGTTGCGGGTGGTGACATCCGCCCGCGTGAGAATGTGCAGCCGGCTGAGCAGGTGGTCGGCGTCACGCACATAGCGGCGCACGGCTGAATCCGTCCAGGCACCCTCGGTGTACCCGAAAAAGCGCAGATGCAGCTCGATCAGGCGGGAGACATCGGTGATCGTCTCCTTGTCGAAGCGCAGCGCCCGCAGTCGCTTCCTGGCCAGCTTCGCCCCGACGACATCGTGGTGATGGAAGGTGACGACGCCCGGCCCCTCCGTGCGCTTGGTCGACGGCTTGCCGATGTCGTGCAGCAGGGCGGCCAGGCGCAGGATGAGGTCGGGTTCCTGATCGGGGAACCTTTCCTTCTCCAGGCTGATCGCCTGCCCCAGCACGGTGAGGCTGTGCTGGTAGACGTCCTTGTGATGGTGGTGCTCGTCGATCTCCAGGCGCAGGGCAGGGACCTCAGGCAGCACCAGGTCGGCGATGCCGGTCTCGACCAGCAACTCGATCCCAGCACGGGGGGAATCGGTTTTCAGGAGCTTGGAGAGTTCGTCGCTGACCCGCTCGACGGAGATGATCGCCATCCGGTCGGCGAGCGCCACCATGGCGCCCTGAACAGCGCCGTCGACGGTGAAGCCGAGTTGCGACGTGAAGCGGGCCGCCCGCATCATCCGCAGCGGGTCGTCGCCGAATGACACCTCGGGTGCTGCCGGAGTGGCCAGTCGCCCGGCGATCAGGTCTTCGACACCGCCGGAAGGGTCGACCAGTGTGCGCTCCGGAAGCCGGAGTGCCATGGCGTTGACGGTGAAGTCGCGTCGCACCAGGTCGCCCTCGAGCGTGTCCCCGAACTCCACTACCGGCTTGCGGGACTCACCGTCGTAGGCATCCGTTCGGTAGGTGGTGATCTCCATGGTGTGGCCGTCGATGCGGGCGCCGATGGTGCCGAAAGCGCGGCCGACATCCCACTGCACGGACGAGATGGGAACGACGAGCTCGAGAATCTGGTCGGGGGTGGCGTTGGTGGTGAAATCGAGGTCGTTGACCGGGCGGTTCAGGAAGGCGTCGCGAACCGGACCACCGACCAGAGCGAGCTCGAATCCCGCCGCGTCGAAGGCTGCTGCCAGGCGGGCGACATGCGGGGACTCGGCGAGGGTGGCCAGTCGCTCAAGGGCGGATGCGACGTTGTCCATGGCATCAAGACTAGGCGCCGTGCTCGTCCCGTCGGGTTCTCCCAGCGCCAGCCGAATAGACTCGGTTCATGCTGGCTGACCGGACTGCTTCGGCTGGTGGACGCCCATGAGACTCGTTTCAGCCTTTGTCGCCCTGGCCCTTGCGCTCGGAGGCATCCCTGCTGCTGCGGGAGTCGCCTCCGCCGCCGATGTGCTGCCGACCCGTCTCGCGCTGGCCATGCCGCTGACCGTTCCGCCGGAATCCACTGGGCTGATCTCCGCCGAAGACCTCGAGAGCTACACGTCACCGGTTGGCATCCTCACCCGGAAACTCAATGCCGTGGAGGGTCAGCAGGTCGCGATCGGTATCGACCCGATGATCATCGCGTCCATCCGCATCCTCGGCAACACCGCCCCAGAGTCGGCCATCGACTGGCTGGATCGGTTGGAGGAGATCGGCAACGAGACCTTCGCGCTCAGCTACGCCGACTCCGATCTCGCAGCACTCAGCCAGGCGGGCAGTGGTGGCGTACTCGCACCCACCTCGTACGTCATCGACCCAACGCGGTATCCGGTTGAACCCGCCGAGCCACAGGAGACGTCACCACCCGGCCCGACCACTGCGCCAGTGGCCCCCGCAGTCCCCACCCTGGAAACGATCACCGACTGGCCGTACACGATCGAGAACCTGTTGTGGCCGAGGCGAAACACCGTCACCGCGGCAGACCTGGCTACTTTCAACGCCGCTGCCCCAGTCACCACCATCCTCGGATCAGGCAATGTCACCGCGGCGCCGAGTGCATCCGCTGCCGTCGGTGAGGCTGCGGTGCTGGTCTCGGACGAGATCATCTCCGGCCTGCTGAACGAGGCAGTGAATGCGCTCACTCCGGTCGACTGGCAGGCGGCCATCGACCGGCTTGCTGCCGAACTGGCGAGCAAGCCCGGCAACACCACCATCCTCGCCACCTTCGACCGCACTTCCCGTGACAGTGTCGGTCGCCTGGCCGAAACGGTTGCTGCCGCGACGCAGTTGGCCGGCATTCAGCCGGTCGGGCTCGCCGCGGCAGCAGCTGAGACTCCCGTAGGAGTGCGGGTGGCGGATGCGCCGGTCGACCCCGACCGGATCAGCAGGGTGCGCCTGATGCTCGCTGCCGAGGCGCGGATCGTGCCGTTCTCCACAGTGATGGCCGACCCGACATTGCTCACCGGGGAGCGACGCCTCTCCCTGCTCGCCCTGTCGTCGAACTCCTGGGTCGACCCGACGACCGTGTGGATCAGGACCGTCGACGAGTGGCTGGAACAATCCACCGCCATCCTGAACTCGGTACAGATCGCGGAGAGCAGCACGCTGAACTTCATCCAGGACAAGGGAAACCTCCCCATCGCGGTAAGCAACCAGCTCGAATATCCGGTCACGGTTTACGTTTCCGTACGGTCGGCAACCGGAATCCTGGTCGTCGTGAACAGCCGGGTTCCGGTCGAGATCGAGGCCGGCTCGCAGGCTCGGGCTGCCATTCCGGTGCAGTCGATCGCGAATGGGCAGGCTTCGCTGCAGGTGTCCCTCTCGAGCGCGGCAAGCGTGCCGATCGGCACCCCGAAGACCATCACGGCGAATGTTGCGGCCGGCTGGGAGACCACCGTCACCTGGGTGATGGCCGTACTGCTGGTCCTCTTGTTCATTGCCGGCATCGTGCGCACCGTGCTCAAGCGACGTAAGGCGCAGAGCGGCGAAGCGGATGCGGGCCAGGAGCAAGGCCCGGATCGGGAGCACGGACCGGCGCAGGAGCACGGTGAGTAGCGCCGAGGCCGCGCCAGGCGGCATCGGACGCGCCAGCGCGTGGCTGGCCTCCGGAACCCTGGTCTCCCGTCTGCTCGGGTTCGTCAAGGCGGCCGTGTTGGCACACACCATCGGCTTCCTCGCCGCCGGCGACGCCTTCACCATCGGCAATCAGCTGCCCAACCTGATTTACGAATTGGTGGCGGGGGGCATCCTCAGCGCCGTGCTGATTCCCCAGATCGTGAGGGCCGGCCTTCACGATGATGGCGGTCAGCGCTTCATCAACAAGCTGGTCACGGTGGGCATCGTGGTCTTCGTCGTCATCACCGCGATCGCGACACTCGCCGCGCCCTGGCTCGTCGACCTTTTCACGCAGTCCACCGTCGACGGAAAGGGAGCGGGCTTCACCCCGGAGGGGCTCGCCCTCGCCACCGCTTTCGCGTATTGGTGCCTCCCGCAGATCCTCTTCTATGCGATCTACAGCCTGCTCGGTGAGGTGCTGAACGCGCGCAAGGTCTTCGGCCCGTTCACCTGGGCCCCGGTGCTCAACAACGTGGTGGCGATCGCCGGCCTGATCGTATTCATGGGGCTCTTCGGAGACGCATCCGCCAACTCATCGCCGGATGTCTGGACACCGGCAATGATCGCGTTGTTGGCGGGAAGCTCGACGCTCGGAATCGCAGCTCAAGCCGGTGTACTGGCCTTCTTCTGGCGCCGCACCAGCCTGCGATTCCGTCCGGACTTCCGCTGGGCGGGCGTGGGGCTGGGCAGCACCGCGAAGGCCGCCGGCTGGTTGTTCGCCATGGTCCTGGTCAGCCAGCTCGCCGGGATCGTGCAAATCAATGTCGTGAGCCTCGCCACAGGAACCGGAACGTCGAACTTCGCGATCGCCACCGCTTGGCTGATCTTCATGGTTCCGTTCTCGGTCATCGCCGTGTCGATCATGACCGTGTACTTCACCCGGATGAGTGGACACGCGACCACCGGGAACTACGACGGCGTGCGTTCGGACCTGTCATCATCGATTCGCGCCATCGGAGTCATCCTGGTCTTCGCCATGGTGGCGATGATCGTGGCCGCCTACCCACTCAGCCGCATCTTCACCTCCAACCCCGACGTGATTATCGGCATGGGGAACCTGGTGATCGCGTTCGCCCTCGGCACGGTGCCGTTCAGCATGGTGTTCGTCCTTCAACGGACGTTCTATGCGCTCGAAGACACGCGAACAGTGTTCTTCATCGTCTTCGCCAAGTCCACGGTGTTCGTCGGTGGTCTCCTGTTGGTCGCGCTGCTGCCCGTGGAACAGATCGGCGTCGGCGTTGCCCTGCTGACCTCGGCGATCGCCTTCATCTATTTCGGGCTGGCCTTCATCGTGCTGCGCAGGCGGCTGGGAAACCTCGACGGGCGCCTGCTCCTCTGGCGGCACACTCAATACCTGGCGGCCGGCGTTGTGGCCGGTGCGGTCGGTTTCGGCATCCTGTTCCTGCTCGGCGGATACCATCCGGCCGGGTTCGCGCTGTCGAACTGGGTGACCGCCTTGGTCGCGATCGTCATTGTCGGTGCGGTCATGGCCCCGGTATACGTCGCGGTGCTGCTCACCATGCGAAACCCGGAACTGCGCACCCTCTCCATGACCATCCGCTCGCGTTTCGGTAGGGGCTGATAGGAATAGACGGCGAATAGTATTGGTTGTACCCGGCAACAGCAGCCTTCGACGCTGCCCCCGGCCATCCAGAGGAGAGACGCTTTGCGCCAAGTCATCATCATCGGCTCCGGGCCCGCCGGCTACACGGCAGCTATCTACGCCGCTCGCGGCGGCCTTGAACCCCTGTTGATCGCCAGTTCCGTCGAGGCCGGCGGTGAGCTGATGAAGACGACGGACGTCGAGAACTACCCCGGCTTCCCCGAGGGCATCCAGGGGCCAGACCTGATGGAGAACTTCCGCAAGCAGGCGGAGCGGTTCGGCACCGAGATCGTGATGGATGACGTCACAGACCTTGAGCTGACCGGTGAGATCAAGAAGGTGACACTGGGAAACGGTGACGTGCACGAAGCGCTCACCGTCATTTACGCGACCGGCTCCGCCTACCGCAAGCTCGGCCTCGAGGACGAGGAGCGCCTGAGCGGCTACGGGGTCTCGTGGTGTGCCACCTGCGATGGTTTCTTCTTCCGCCAGAAGACGATTGCCGTTGTCGGCGGCGGCGACTCAGCGATGGAAGAGGCCACCTTCCTCACCAAGTTCGCCGACAAGGTCTACGTGATCCACCGCAGCGACGAACTGCGCGCATCCAAGGCCATGCAGGATCGCGCCTTCGCCAACCCGAAGATCGAGTTCCTGTTCCACAAGACCGTCCGGCACATCTACGGTGAGGGCCAGGTCACCGGCGTCGGCCTCATCGACACGCTTGACGGCAGCGAGACGACAGTGGATGTCAGCGGCCTGTTCATCGCGATCGGCGCCGACCCCAGAACCCACCTGATTCACGGCCAGCTGGAGCTCGCTCCGGAAGGCACCATCGCGGTCCAGGGTCGCAGTTCCCGCACCTCGGTCCCCGGTGTCTTCGCCGCCGGCGATGTCGTGGACCCGACCTACCGCCAGGCTGTCACGGCAGCCGGATCCGGCACCGTTGCCGCGCTCGATGCCGAGCATTACCTCGCAGAAATCCCCAAGCCAGTAGTGACCGTTCCCGCCTGACGGGGACCGACCAAGGAAAGAGATACAGCATTATGTCAACAGCGCTCGATGTAACCGACGCCACGTTCGAGGACGAGGTACTGAAGTCCGATAAGACGATCCTGGTCGACTTCTGGGCAGAGTGGTGCGGCCCGTGTCGCGCCGTTTCGCCGATCCTCGACCAGATCGCATCCGAGCACTCCGACAAGATCACGGTCGTCAAGCTCAACGTCGACGACAACCCGCAGACCGCTGCCAAGTACCAGATCACGTCGATTCCGGCGATGAAGGTGTACCGCGGGGGAGAGGTCGTCAAGACCGTCATCGGCGCCAAGCCGAAGCCCGCCCTTGAAGCCGACCTCGCCGCGTTCCTGGCCTGAGTCACGTCGTAACGAAGGCCCGCGCAATCCATTGCGCGGGCCTTCGTCGTCTATTCTTGGAACTTCATGACACCGGCTGGGCCGGCGAACGGAACTGAACATGACCACGCACGGTACGAGCACGACTTTCGATCCCTGGTATGACCACTATGCGGATCGGGCCTCCGGCCTGAGCGCATCCGAAGTCCGTGCCCTGTTCGCGGTGGCTTCGCGGCCTGAGGTCGTGTCGTTGGCCGGTGGAATGCCGTTCGTCTCCGCCCTGCCGACCGACCTTGTCACCTCGGCCATGCAACGCGTGATGCGAGACCACGGCGCCCAGGCCCTCCAATACGGTTCGGGCCAGGGGACACCCGCCCTTCGGGAGCACATTCTCGAGGTGATGGCGCTCGAGGGCATCCGCGGCCGCGTGGACGACGTTGTGGTGACGACCGGGTCCCAGCAGGCGCTCGACCTGGTCACCAAGCTCTTCATCAATCCGGGCGACGTCGTGCTGGCCGAAGCCCCGAGCTACGTGGGCGCGATTGGGGTGTTCCGCTCCTACCAGGCCGAGATTTCGCACGTGGCCATGGATGCTGACGGTCTGATACCTCAGGCACTCCGTGAAGCCATCGCCACCATCAAGGCGGCCGGCAAGACCATCAAGTTCCTGTACACGATCCCCAGCTTCCACAATCCTGCCGGCGTCACGCTCAGTTGGGACCGAAGGGTGGAGATTCTCGAAATATGCCGGTCAAACGGCATATTGGTGCTCGAGGACAACCCCTACGGGCTACTCTATTTCGACCAGCCAGGCCCCCAGGCCATGCGGTCGATCGACACCGACGGCGTCATCTACCTCGGCACGTTCTCGAAAACCCTCGCTCCTGGGTTCCGGATGGGCTGGGCGCTCGCGCCGCACGCCATCCGCGAGAAGCTGATCCTCGCCAACGAGTCGGCGATCCTTTCACCCAGCGCCTTCAGCCAATATGCGATCACCGAGTACCTGCGCGGTGCCGACTGGAAGGGCCAGATCAACACTTTCCGCAGTGTGTACCGGGAACGCCGCGATGCCATGCTGACGGCACTGCAGGAGAACCTGCCCGAATGCACGTGGACGGTTCCTCACGGTGGATTCTATGTTTGGCTGACCCTGCAGCCCGGGCTGGATTCCAAGGACATGCTGCCGCGTGCGGTGAAGGAACTGGTTGCGTACACCCCGGGAACCGCGTTCTTCGCGGACGGCGGCGGGCACGAGCAGATCCGATTGTCGTTCTGCTATCCGACGCCGGATGCGATCAGGCTGGGTATCCGCCGGCTTGCCTCGGTGGTGCGTGAAGAGCTGGAGCTGCTCGACACCTTCGCCGAGACCGGCCCTGTGCGCATCCTGCACGACGACACCCACATCGCCGGTCCGCCGCCCAACACGAACTGATTGGCGCCGATCCGGGCATCCGGCCCGCCACGGAGGGAATGATCCAGCCGATGAACCAGAATTCGCTGAACAAAGTCGTCGTTCTCGCCGGCGGCATCTCGCACGAACGCGATATTTCGCTTCGCTCCGGGCGGCTCATAGCCGACAGCCTGACCAGCCAGGGCGTCGACGTCGAGTTGCGTGACCCCGATGCTGCGCTCTTCAGCTATCTCGAGGAGGAAAGGCCGGATGTCGTCTGGCCCGCCCTGCATGGCGCCAGCGGCGAGGACGGATCCCTGCGGGGACTCCTTGACGTCATGGGGGTCCACTACATTGGCGCCCGCGGAGCCTCCGCCAGGCTCGCCTGGGACAAGCCGACAGCCAAGTCGCTCGTCGCCCGGGCCGGTCTGTCGACGCCGGAGTCGCTATCCCTGTCCCGTGACACCTTCCGTGATCTCGGGGCCGCGAACGTTCTCAGGCAGATCAGCAGCAACCTGGTAGGCCCGCTGGTGGTCAAACCTGCCCAGGGTGGTTCGGCTCAGGGCGTGAGCCTGATCGGGAACGCGGGGGAGGAGCTCTCCGCCGCCATGGTGAACGCCTACCGCTATTGGGATGTCGCCCTGATCGAGCGCAGGATCGTCGGCACGGAGATCTCGGTCTGCATCATTGACAACGGCGATGGGCCGGTCGCTTTGCCGCCGGTCGAGATCGAGCCCCGATCAGGGGTTTACTCGTTCGAGGCGCGGTACAACGCAGGGGAAACCCGCTTTTACACTCCGGCCAGGATTTCGGATGCCTCGGCCGCCGCCGCCGCGGATGCCGCGGTCACCGCGCACCAGACCCTGGGCCTCCGCCACCTGTCCCGCATCGATTTCGTTCTCGACGCGGCCGGGGTTCCCTGGTTCCTGGAGGCCAGCGTGATGCCCGGGCTGACGGAGACATCGCTCTTTCCGCAGGCGCTGGAGGTGGCCGGTCACGATGTCGGCTGGGTCTACCTTGCCCTGTGCCAGACCGCCTTCAACGACTGAAAGCCGCTCTGATCAGCGGTTTTCTCGAACTTGTGGGTTTGAGTAGCGCGCTCACCGCGCGTATCGAAATTTGGTTTCGATACAGTCGCTTCGCGACTACTCAACCCACAAGAGCCTAAGAGAATCCCGGCTCGTTGAGTTCCGCGAGGATGCGGTTCAGGTCAGCGACACTGGCGAAGTCGATCGTGATGGTGCCCTTGCTGGCACCCAGGTTGACCTTGACCCGGGTGTTCAGCCGGTCACCCAGCCGCTCCGCAATCTCATTCAGCTGGCCCTGGCGCTTACCCGCGCTGGGCTTCGCCGGTTTCGCTGGCTTCGTGCTCACGAGCCCGGCCGCCGCCTCGGCAGCGCGCACGGAAAGGTCTTCGTTGACGATCTTGTCTGCCAGTCGTTCCATCGTCGCCGCGTCACCCGCGGAGAGGATGGCTCGCGCGTGCCCTGCGCTGAGCACGCCGGCAGCCACGCGGCGTTGCACTCCCTCCGGAAGGCGGAGTAGGCGCAGAGTATTGGTGATTTGCGGCCGAGACCGACCGATGCGTGTGGCGAGCACATCCTGCGTGATGCCGAAGTCCGCCAGTAGTTGCTGGTACGCCGAGGCCTCTTCGAGCGGGTTCAGGTTCGCTCGGTGGAGGTTCTCCAGCAGCGCGTCGCGCAGCATCGACTCATCTGCGGTGTTCTTCACCACCGCCGGGATACTGTCGAGGCCGAGGTGCTTGGTGGCACGCAGCCGCCGCTCGCCCATCACCAATTCGTAGTGGGCTTCGCCGTCGACAGCGCCTTCGATGGGGCGTACAACGATGGGTTGCAGCACTCCGACCTCGCGAATGGAGTGGATCAGCTCGTCGAGGTCCTCCTGCACGAAGACAGCCCGGGGTTGCACGGCGTTCGGGGCGATGTCATTCGGGTCGAGATTGGCCAGCCTGGCCCCGGGGACGGCAGTCAGCCCGGTGGGTTCTTCGACCGTGGCCGTCCTGGTGTGTGGGAAGAACACATCGACTGGGCGCTCCGGGGAGCCGATATCTGTGGGGATGAGTGCGCCAATGCCACGCCCGAGTCCGGTCCGCTTTGCTGCCATCAGTTCTTTCCTGTTGTCGAGGGGGCTCCCCGTCGTGCAATTTCCGCAGCCGCCTCAAGATATGAGAGCGAGCCCGATGAGTTTGAATCGTAGCTGATCACACTCTGTCCGAAACTCGGAGCTTCGGAGATCCTGACCGAACGAGGGATCGGTGTGGCGAGCACTTGTTCGGGGAAGTGGTCCCGAACGTCCTGGGCGACCTGATTCGCGAGGTTCGTGCGGGAATCGTACATCGTCAACAGAATCGTGGAGACGGCCAGCTCGGGATTCAGGTGCCTCTCGATGAGCTTGATGTTGTTGAGGAGTTGACTGAGGCCTTCCAGCGCGTAGTACTCGCATTGGATCGGAATCAGCACCTCGCGTGCTGCCACAAAAGCGTTGATGGTGAGCAATCCGAGCGATGGCGGGCAGTCAATGAAGACGTAGTGGAACATGTCCTCGGTCTCAGCGAGGAAGCTGTCCAGCGCCGAGCGCAAGCGTTGTTCGCGGGCCACCAGCGAAACCAGTTCGATCTCCGCCCCAGCCAGGTGGATGGTCGCCGGTACGCAGTACAGCTGGTCGAATTCGGGGCTCTTTTGAACCACCCCGCTGATCGGCTCATCATTCACGATCACGTCATACACACTGATCGTGTCGGAACGGTGATCGATGCCGAGGGCTGTCGATGCGTTGCCCTGGGGGTCGAGGTCGATCACCAGAACGCGAGCACCGCTGCGGGCGAGTGCGGCAGCCAGGTTGACCGTGGTGGTCGTCTTTCCCACCCCGCCCTTCTGATTCGCCACAGTGAAGATGCGGGTACGGTCCGGAAGCGGGAGCACGGCTGCCGACAGCGCCTGCCTCCGTCGCGTGAGCTCAGAGATCTCGCGGGCCAGGGGAGTGTCTTGATAGGACCCACTCGCCGGGATTGCGGCGTCAGCCTTCTCGTCGGGATGTTTCACGTGAAACCTCTCGGTAATGGGGTCTGGATTCATGGGCCCGTTCATACGGTTAGTTCTCTCCCTGAAGGGAGACAGATTGTGGGTGGATAGGGCGCCGAAAGGAAGTTGTGCCGCGCAGGTTGCCTAATTGGGGGAGTGCGGGCCATCTAGTCAACTGTAGCCCGAAACACCCGGGTGACCTCGGGCACTACCCCTTCACCGAGGGTCAGCACCTCGACCTTTGTGAGGCGTGCCTTGCGGATCGCCTTTCCGGCCGCCGATACCTCAGCATCAACATTCGCACCCTTGAGCAGCAGGAGCTCGCCCTCCGAGCGCACCAACCGAGCCGTCAGGGGAATGAGCTTCGAAAGCGCACTCACCGCGCGGGCTGTTACCTGATCCAGCCAGGGACTCAGCGTGACATCTTCCGCGCGAGCCCGGACGACCTCGACGTTGTTCAGGCCGAGGCGCTGCGACTCGCTGAGAAGCCAGTCAACTCTCCGCTCCATGGGTTCGATCAGCACGAACTGAGCATCCGGTCGGGCGATCGCAAGGACGACCCCGGGGAGTCCGGCCCCACTTCCGACGTCGCCAACCCTCCCAGGCTTGATCAACGGCGCGAGAAGTGCCGAGTTGAGGATGTGCCGTGTCCATAAGCGGGGGAGCTCCAGTGGTCCAATGAGTCCCAGCTCCTCCCCCCGCGACGCGAGCTCGTCAGCATAGGAACGCGCGAGCTCGATCCGGTCACCGAAGAGCAATTGGGCAGCCGCCGGCTCTGGCTCTAGATCGTCATGTTTCACGTGAAACCTTCCTGAGTAATGCGGCCGGATACCCAACCGGACAAGTCTAAGGAGTCTGGAGATGACTCCCCTCCAGGCCGAGCTCCCTGCGACAAGCTCAGGGATCTGCTCGGGCGAGAACCCCGACTTCGGGGCGAACGTCCGCTGGTTGAGCCTGGCCCCACGCCGCCGGTTCCGAACAATGCGCCAGCATCGGTCGGCGGTGCGCTGGGAAGCGAAACCCCACCTCGGGCGGCCGACCCTTCGACAAGCTCAGGCAGCGGGTTTTGATGGCTGCCCTAGGTGTGTGTGGCGTCGGCTGGGTTTCGACAAACCGGCGATCTCCTGGCTCAGCGAGCGGGTCAGGGTTTCACGTGAAACATTACGCGCGGGTGATCACCGTGTGGCGGTCGCGGGCTTCGCCCTCTGACTCCGACACGAAGCCGTGTGCCGCGACGATGTCGTGGACCAGCTTGCGCTCATAGGAAGACATCGGGGGGAGCGCTGCCGAAGTGGCACCGCCTTCGAGCTTCTCGATGGCACGCTCAACGAGTAGCGTCAGTTCTGCCTGACGGGCCTCCCGCGATCCGCCGACGTCGAGTATCAGGCGAGAGAAGTTGCCCGTCTTTGCTTGAACAGCAATCCGGGTCAGCTCCTGGAGAGCGTTGACCGTGTCCGGCTTGGAGAGCAACCGCAGGTTACTGTCCTCGCTTGAGTTCACGGAGATGTAGGCGCGTCCGTCCCGGGCATCGATGTCAATGTCGCCATCGAGGTCGGTGATATCGAGAAGTTCCTCGATGTAGTCCGCCGCGATGTCGCCCTCTTCTTCGAGTTGGCTCCCGTCGTGCTCGCGCTGGGTAGCCTCGCTTGCCGACTCCTGGGCCGTCTCATCCGGCGCCTGTGACTCAGGGGAATCCGTCATGGCGTTGCCTTCGGTTTCGATGCTCATCGGGTACCTACTTCTTCTTCTTCTTCTTGCGGTTCTTCGGGTTCACCGGCTGTTGCCGCTGAGTGGTTTTGGGGAGCTCCGGCTCGGGCTGGCCTTCTTCAACAATCGTGATTCCCAGGCGCTGGCGCTTCTTGGCGAGGCGAGCCTCCCGAGCGAGCGCAGCCTCAGAGCCGGGCGTCGGCATGTTCCGGATCACCAGGAACTGCTGAACCATCGTCCAGAGGTTGGAAACCAGCCAGTAGAACATCACGCCGAGCGGGAAGGTGAAGCCGGAGAACAGGAACACGAGGGGGAGTAGGTACAAGAGCATCCGCTGCTGCTTGTACATCGGGCTGTTCTGCATCTCAGGCGTCTGGTTCTTCGACATGATCTGTAACTGCGTGATGAACTGCGAGCCTGTCATCAGCAACACCATGATGGATGCCATGACGATCACCGTCACGTTGCCGTCGGCGGTGCTGATCGCGAGGTGCAGCGGAGCACCCCACAGGTCAGAGCTGCCGAACGACGCCGACAGCTCCGCGTTGAGCAGGCCGACACCTGACGGATCCGCTGCCGCCTGGTTCTGCGCGTGTTGCAGCACCGAGAACAGCCCGAAGAAGATCGGCATCTGAAGCAACAGGGGGAGGCAGGAACTGAGCGGGTTGGTCCCGGTCTTCTTGTACAGCTCCATCGTCTCGCGGGACATCGCCTCGCGGGAGAACTGATCCTTCTTGCCCTTGTACTTGTCCTGGATCTTCTTCAGCTGGGGGGCGACCTCCAGCATCCGGCGCTGGCTCTTGATCTGCTTCACGAAGATGGGGATCAAAGCAGCGCGCACCACCAGCACGAGTCCCACGATGGAGAGCACCCAGGTCAGGCCATCATGGGGGTCCATTCCGATAGCCGTGAAGACGGTGTGAAATGCGACCAGGATCGCTTCAATGGCCCACTTGATGGGCCAGAGGATTATTCCGATGAAATCCATGCGTCTGGGTCAGCCCTTTCGTTCTTGCTGGACGAGCTCCCGCGTTGCGGTGTGCTGATGGGTGTGGTTGTGGAGCATCCCGCCGGATGTAGCGGGGGAGTAGACGAAACCGAATGGCGAAACGTTATAACGGCGAGCGGAGGCTTCAGGAACGTCATCGACTCCACCAGCGGCCCATGGGTGGCAACGGGCGATCCTGCGGCTTCCCAGCCACACCCCCTTGACCACGCCGTGCTGCTGGATGGCCCCGAGCGCGTACGCCGAGCAGGACGGATAGTACCGGCAGACGTCACCGTATAGCGGGGAGATCACGGCACGGTACACGCGGAGGATCACTACGCAGGCGTTTCGAGGCAGCAGCCAGATGAAGAGTGCGACTCGGTTCATCGGCCCATACCCTTCCGAACGGCGGTTGTCACTTCGTTCTCAAGCTCGGTCCACGCTATGTGGCGAGCGCTGGGGAGAGCCCGCACAACCACATCAACGTCAGCATCCAGTCGCACCAGCGACCGGCACGCAGACTTGAGTCTTCTTCTAATAAGGTTGCGTGTCACAGCGTTGCCCACCGCTTTGGAAACGATGAAACCGAATCGAGGCCCTCCGGCGCTACCGCGCTGGACAAGGTAAACGACGGTATTCCCCGTTCTTGAACGCCGGCCGCGCCGAACAGTGTTGCGGTAGTCATCGGCTGTGACGAGCCGATTGGCCCTGGCCAACACCGTTGACGGTCTCGGAAGACTACGCGGAGAGCTTGGTGCGTCCCTTGGAGCGGCGGTGCGCCAGGATGGCGCGGCCGGCACGGGTGCGCATGCGCAGACGGAAGCCGTGAACCTTCGCACGACGACGGTTGTTGGGCTGGAAGGTTCTCTTGCTCATGGTTCTATCTCCGCGACAGTCAATGTGCCGCTCGCGATTCGAGCAGCACGGGTGGGAATGTACCCTCGGTCAAGCACGACCGAGAAAGTAGAAAGTGGCCAATACGGCCGAAGTCAACTGATTAAAAGTACGGGGTTAAACCCCGGCGGTCAAACTCCACGGGCCAAACCTCACATTATCCACACGCAATCGTGCTTGATTGCCACCGACCCGCCGTCACAAACTAAGGTGGTGTCACTGCACACCCGGTGGATAACCCTGTGTATAACCCAACCGACTTCGAGGGAAATATGACCGACCTTGCAGATCCCACCCAGGAGATCTGGACATCCATTCTGAGCACTTTGCACCAGGATGACCGGATCACGCCACAACTGCAGGGATTCCTCAGCCTGGTCGAGCCGCGCGGTGTCATGGCGGGAACGCTGTACCTCGAAGTGCCGAACGACCTCACTCGCGGGATGCTCGAACAGCGCATCCGCCTCCCCCTCCTGAACGCCATCGGTGCCCTGGGTGACGACAACGATGTCGCCAACTTCGCCATCGTCGTCAATCCCGAGATTCAGCACGTGTCGCTGGACCAGCCCGCGGAGCCGGCGGAGCAGCCGTACATCGAGCAGGTACCGCCACCTGCAACAGACTCGAGCGGCCGCAGCGATTCTCGCCTCAACCCGAAATACAACTTCGACAACTTCGTCATCGGCGGATCCAACCGTTTCGCCCATGCCGCGGCGGTCGCCGTCGCGGAAGCACCGGCCAAGGCCTACAACCCCTTGTTCATCTACGGCGACTCCGGGCTCGGCAAAACCCACCTCCTCCACGCCATCGGTCATTATGCGGTCAGCCTCTATCCCGGAATCCGAGTCCGCTATGTCAGCTCGGAAGAATTCACCAACGACTTCATCAACTCGATCGCGAATAACCGGGCTTCGGTCTTCCAGTCCCGTTACCGTGACATCGACATCCTTCTGATCGACGACATCCAGTTCCTCCAGGGCAAGGACAGCACGCAGGAAGCGTTCTTTCACACCTTCAATACGCTCCACGATCACAACAAGCAGGTGGTCATCACCAGCGACCTGCCCCCAAAACACCTCACTGGATTCGAAGACCGGATGCGTTCCCGCTTCGAGTGGGGGCTGATCACGGATGTTCAGGCACCAGATCTCGAGACGCGCATCGCCATCCTGCGCAAGAAGGCGCAGAGCGAAAAGCTCCAGGTTCCCGACGACATCCTCGAGTTCATGGCGTCCAAGGTCTCCTCCAACATTCGCGAGCTGGAGGGAACCCTGATTCGGGTCACCGCGTTCGCCAGCCTCAATCGCACTCCAGTCGACCTCGGGCTGGTCCAGACCGTGTTGAAGGACCTGATCACCCTCGACGAAGACAATGTGATCGCGCCGGTCGACATCATCAACCACACAGCCGCCTACTTCAAGCTCACTGTCGAGGATCTCTACGGCTCGTCGCGGTCACAGGCGGTCGCTACCGCCAGGCAGATCGCCATGTACCTGTGCCGTGAATTGACCAATCTGTCACTGCCGAAGATCGGGCAGTTGTTTGGCAACCGCGATCACACCACCGTCATGTATGCGAACAAGAAGATCACCGAGCTCATGAAAGAGCGCCGGTCGATCTACAACCAGGTCACTGAGCTGACCAGCCGCATCAAGCAGAACCACCGCTACAACAACGCGTGACAAGTTGTATTACCACTGAGTGGTTTCACTCCACAAGGTGTGCATAGCCTGTGGATAACTGGTGGGAACACGCCGGAACGAATGTGCACTATTCAGCCGCCGTTGTGGAATCCGGTTCCGCGCAGCCTCGAACTAAACCAGAGATTGCGTAACTCGCCCACAACACACTCACATCTCACACGGTTGTAGTTCCCTTCGAGTCATTGAGCTCCACCGGGTTATCCACATTCCACACAGCGGTTAATGCTTTTAGAAGTTAATTAACTATTGAAATCGATCAGATAACCCTTAGGCGACGGGCGACGGAGGGCTATGCCAGTATTAACATCCCGGACCACGTTCGGCTTTCGAAGGGATACTCCATGAAGTTTCAGGTGAATCGCGACGTTTTCAGCGAGGCCGTCTCCTTTGCCGTGAAACTTCTGCCCCAGCGAACAACCTTGCCCATCCTCAGTGGTGTGTTGATCGAAACTACCGAGACCGGATTGACGTTGTCGTCATACGACTACGAGGTTTCGGCGCAAACCGAGATCGATGCCAACGTCGAGGAGCCCGGTCGCATCCTGGTTTCTGGACGATTGTTGGCCGATATCGCCAGCAGGCTTCCGGCCGCCCCAGTGCAGTTCTCGGTTCAGGACAACAAGATTTCGGTCATCTGCGGTTCGGCAAACTTCACCCTGCTGAGCATGCCGGTCGAGGAGTACCCGACCCTGCCGCAGATTCCGGAGCAGTCTGGGCTGCTGCCGGCCGAGTCGTTCGCCAATGCGGTCTCGCAAGTAGCCGTCGCAGCATCCAGGGACGATGTGACCCCGGTCATCACCGGCGTTCAGCTCGAGGTCGCCGAGAACACACTCACGATGGTGGCGACGGATCGGTATCGGGTCGCGGTTCGCGAGATCGAATGGGATTCGGGTGACACCGCAACACAGGAAGCGGTAACCGCGCTGGTTCCAGCCCGCACCCTCCAGGAAGTGGGAAAGACCTTCGGCCACAGCGGAACAATCTCCGTTGCAATCACGAACACGGATGATCGCGAGATCATCGCCTTCCGCGCAGACCGCAAGATGGTCACCTCGCTGCTCATCAAGGGGAACTTCCCTCCGGTGCGCCGGCTGTTCCCCGAGAACGTCGACAATTACGCCGTGATCAACACCGCAGAGTTGATTGAGTCGGTTCGTCGAGTCTCCCTGGTACTCGAGCGCGAAGCGGCACTCCGGTTCACCTTCACGGTTGATGGCGTGACGCTGGAGGCCATCGGGTCGGAGCAGGCACAGGCATCCGAAAGCATCGATGCCCATCTGAACGGTGCGGACACTGTCGTGTCGCTTAAGCCGCAGTTCCTGCTGGATGGACTGGGAGCCGTGCATTCGGAGTTCGTGCGTATCTCGTTCACCAAGACGGAAAACCCCAACAAGCCGGGCCCGGTCTTGATCACCAGCCAATCGTCGAAGGATCAGCCGGGCGCGGACAATTACAAGTACCTCCTGCAGCCCAACCTGCTCCTGCGCTGACCATCAGCACGGCGGCAGGTTGATTGCAGCTGCCGGCTGACCAAGACGAATGCTGCGGGTGATGCGGGGAGACAAGGAGATTGCCATGCACATCGGACTCGTCGGGCTCGGCAAAATGGGCGGCAACATGCGCGATCGGCTTCGCGGCCATGGCATTGAGGTCACCGGTTTCGACCGCAACCCTGAGGTGACGGATGCCGGCAGCCTGGCCGAAATGGTGCAGGTCATCACCGCACCGCGCATTGTCTGGGTGATGGTTCCGGCCGGCGAAGTCACCACCGCGGTGATCACCGAGTTGGGTTCCTTGCTGGAAGAAGGCGACCTCATCATCGACGGAGGAAACTCCCGTTTCACCGAGGATGCCAAACATGCTGCCGCCCTGGAACCGAAGGGGATCGAGTACATCGACGCCGGTGTCTCCGGCGGAGTCTGGGGCGCCAAGAACGGCTACGGCTTGATGGTCGGTGGAAAGCCAGACCAGGTTGAGCGGGCGATGCCGATATTCGACGCCCTGCGTCCGGAAGGTCCGCGGGACGAGGGGTTCGTGCACGCCGGTGAAATCGGCGCCGGACACTACGCGAAAATGGTGCACAACGGCATCGAGTACGCCTTGATGCAGGCGTATGCCGAAGGCTACGAGTTGCTCGACAAGCGCGAGGACATCATCAAGGACGTCACCGGCACGTTCAAGGCCTGGCAACGCGGAACGGTGGTCCGGTCATGGCTGCTCGAGTTGCTGGTGCGGGCGCTGGAGGATGACCCGGACCTGGATGACATCGCCGGCTACGTGGAGGATTCCGGGGAGGGCCGCTGGACGATCGAAGAGGCGATCGCCAATGCTGTGCCGGTGCCCACGATCAGCGCATCCATCTTCGCCCGCTTCGTTTCCCGCCAGGAAGACGGTTCACCTGCCATGAAGGCTGTTGCTGCGTTGCGCCAGCAGTTCGGCGGGCACTCGGTGAAGAAAGCCGATTAGCCGAAGTTGATTGTCACCCAGCTGAACCTCACGGACTTCCGGAACTATTCGACGGCGGATGTCACGCTCGTGCCGGGCGCGAATCTTTTCGTGGGGAGCAACGGTCAGGGGAAGACGAACCTGGTCGAGGCGCTCGGGTACCTGAGCACCCTCGGCTCTCATCGGGTGTCGACGGAGCACGCGATGATCCGCCAGGGACAGGATGCCGCAATCGTGCGGGCACGGCTGGAAAACGGTGACCGGCAGTTGCTGGTCGAGGTGCAGCTGAATCGAACCGGAGCGAACCGGGCGCAGGTGAACCGATCCGTCATCAAGACGAGGGAGCTGCCCCGCTACTTCTCGAGTGTCCTGTTTGCGCCCGAAGACCTTGCCCTGGTTCGAGGTGAGCCATCCGGCCGCCGCCGATTCCTCGACGAGCTGCTCATCCTTCGCATTCCCCGCTTCTCCGGCGTGATGGCTGACTACGACCGGGTACTCAGGCAACGCAATACGCTCCTCAAGTCGGCACGCGCTGCTGGCATCAAGCAGGGCCAACTGACAACGCTGGAGATTTGGGATGACCGCCTGGTCGCGCTCGGCTCCGAACTCATCGAGGCGAGAACTCGGCTGGTTGCCGAGCTCCTGCCCGAGGTGACAGTCGCGTATGAGCGGATTGCGGGTGAGGATCACCACGCGATTCTCACCAACCAGCTGAGTATCCTGTCCGATCATCCGGAGCTTGATGCCGAGGTGGCGGATGGCGACCGTGCCGGCATTGTCACTGCTGATGAGGCCGCTGTCGCATTCCGAAATTCACTCGAGCGGCTTCGCCGCAATGAGCTGGACCGAGGGATCAGCCTGGTCGGGCCGCACCGGGATGACCTGGTGCTGCACTTGAACGGGATGCCGGCGCGCGGGTACGCGAGCCACGGAGAGTCCTGGTCGTTCGCGCTCGCGCTGAAGCTGGCGTCAGCCGAGGTTCTGCGCCGCGAATCGGCGTCCGGTGATCCGGTGCTGATCCTGGACGATGTGTTCGCCGAACTCGACCAGTCCAGGAGGGGGCGCCTGGCCGACGCCATCTCCGGATTCGAACAGGTGCTGATCACGGCCGCCGTCTATGACGACGTACCGGAGGCCCTCCGCACCCATACCGTGCACATCGCGCAGGGCGCGATCGTGGAGGCCGCGTCGTGAACCGCGACGGCGAGGAGGCAGGCGCATCCGAAGCCCGAAACGTCTACCTGCGGTTCAAGCGCGTCTTCGGGGGCGGCATATCGCGGTCGGCGGATGCGCGAAAGCGGGCGATCAAGGACCCCAGTTCAACCACCCCGTTCGGTGGAGGACGAGACCCGCGCGGTATCGGCGAAGTGATGGATGCACTGACTTCGAAGCTCGGGTGGGACTCCTCCCTGGCCAAGTCGGAGTTGCTCGCATCGTGGGAGAGCATCGTCGGCGAGGAGACAGCGGAGCACTCGCATCCGGTCGGCATAGACGACGGGGTGCTCGCCGTTCGCTGTGATTCCACCGCCTGGGCGACGCAGCTGCGCCTCATGCGGGTGCAGATCCTGAACCTGATCGTTTCACGGTACCCAGATGCCGGCATTGACTCACTGCGCTTCGAAGGACCGGGTGCCCCCTCCTGGAAACGCGGCCCCAGATCGGTTCCAGGCCGCGGTCCGCGCGATACCTACGGCTGACAAGGCAAATTAGGTGGGCTGCTGCGAACAAAGTCCCCAGACGGGCGTATATCACCGAATCGCCTCGGGTTCTTGGTAGAATGAATTCGTCGTCATGGCAGCTTCCCGGGATGGAAGTCGGGCCGCGAACGACACAATCGATCTACCTGGCAGGAGCCTAATTTCAGATGTCATCGCCCACGCCCGAAAACCTGCCGGAAGCTCCCTCCACCTCAACTGCCACCACCAAGAAGCCTCGCAACGACAGCGAATACGGCGCGGATCAGATCCAGGTTCTCGAGGGTCTTGACGCGGTTCGCAAGCGGCCGGGAATGTACATCGGCTCGACCGGGCCCCGCGGACTCCACCACCTTGTCTACGAGGTGGTCGACAACTCCGTCGATGAGGCACTGGCCGGGTACTGTGACGCGATCACCATCACCATGCGACGCGATGGCGGCATCCAGGTGGTCGACAACGGGCGAGGTATCCCTGTCGGCCTGAACAAGCAGGAGAACAAGTCGACCGTCGAGGTGGTCCTGACCATCCTGCACGCCGGTGGCAAGTTCGGCGGCGGCGGGTACTCGGTGTCCGGTGGGCTCCACGGCGTTGGTGTGTCCGTGGTCAACGCACTATCGAAGGAACTCGACGTCGAGGTTCGCCGCAATGGATCCGTCTGGCGGCAGACCTACAAGCATGGTGTGCCTCAAGCACCGCTCGAGCAGGGGGAGACCTCCAACGAGACGGGAACCGTCATCACGTTCTGGCCCAGCCCGGACACCTTCGAAACGGTGGAATTCGACTACGAGACCCTGCGCGCCAGGTTCCAGCAGATGGCGTTCCTGAACAAGGGCCTCAGCATCTCCCTGGTCGACGAACGACGCGTCGATGGCGCCGAGGAAGACGTGGCCGTCACCTACCTCTATGAGAAGGGGCTCGTCGACTACGTCGAATACCTGAACTCGGCCAAGAAGCTCGAGGTCGTGCACCCGGAGATCATCTCCTTCGACCTGGAAGATACCGACCGCAAGATTTCGGTGGAAGTGGCCATGCAGTGGACCAGCTCGTACCAGGAGAGCGTGCACACCTACGCCAATACGATCAACACCCACGAGGGTGGAACTCACGAAGAGGGGTTCCGCGCAGCCCTCACCAGCCTGGTCAACCGGTATGCCCGGGAGAAGGGGATCATCAAGGAGAAGGAGGAGAACCTCACCGGTGACGATATCCGTGAAGGCCTGACTGCTGTCATCTCGGTGAAGCTGGCCGAACCGCAGTTCGAGGGCCAGACGAAGACCAAGCTCGGCAACACCGAGGCAAAGTCGTTCGTGCAGCGCATAACCGGTGAGCAGCTCGGCGACTGGTTCGATCGCAACCCCACGCAGGCGCGAGACGTCATTCGCAAGGCGATTCAGGCATCCGCCGCCCGGCTCGCGGCGCGGAAGGCGCGGGAGCAGACCAGGCGGAAGGGCCTGCTCGAGTCCGGTGGAATGCCCGGGAAGCTGCGGGACTGCTCGAGCAGTGACCCCAGCCGCTCCGAGATCTTCATCGTCGAGGGTGACTCGGCCGGCGGTTCAGCGGTTCAGGGCCGGAACCCGGAGACCCAGGCCATCCTGCCGCTGCGCGGCAAGATCCTGAACGTGGAGAAGGCCAGGCTCGACCGGGCCCTCGGCAACAACGAGGTGCAGGCGATGATCACCGCGTTCGGCGCCGGAATCGGCGAAGACTTCAACCCGGACAAGGTCAGGTACCACAAGATCATCCTGATGGCAGATGCCGATGTCGACGGGCAGCACATCACCACACTGCTGCTGACCCTGGTGTTCCGGTACATGCGTCCGCTCATCGACCTCGGCTACGTGTACCTGGCGCAGCCGCCGCTGTACAAGATCAAGTGGAGCAACTCCCCGCACGAGTACGTCTACACCGATCGGGAGCGGGATGCGATGCTCGAGCACGGTGCAGCGTCCGGCAAGCGGATTCCCAAGGAGAACGCGATCCAGCGCTACAAGGGTCTCGGCGAGATGGACTACAAGGAACTGTGGGAGACCACCATGGATCCGGAGACCCGCACCCTGCAGCAGGTGACGCTCGACGATGCCGCGGCAGCCGACGAGATCTTCGCCACGCTGATGGGCGAAGACGTAGAGTCCCGCCGCAACTTCATCCAGAGAAACGCCAAAGACGTCCGCTTCCTGGATATCTGATAGCGAAAATCGCGGCAGCGATTTTCGCCATCAGGGTCGAGTGACCGGCCCTTCCGGCCGGTCGTATCGAGACCTCAGGCTTCCAGAACTCAAGACGACGAACAAGTAGAGAACGAGCACATGGCTGACGAAACCCCCACGGACAACACCCCGGTCGAAGACGACCACATCCCGGGCAAGGAGATCGACCTCACGCACGACAAGGTGACGCAGGTCGACCTGCAGCTGGAGATGCAGCGGTCGTACCTCGACTACGCGATGAGCGTCATCGTCGGCCGTGCGCTGCCCGATGTGCGTGACGGGTTGAAGCCGGTACACCGACGGGTGATCTACGCCATGTTCGACGGCGGGTACCGTCCGGACAAGGCGTTCTCGAAGAGTTCGCGCGTGGTCGGCGACGTGATGGGCCAATTCCACCCGCACGGCGACACCTCCATCTACGACGCCCTGGTGCGCCTGGTGCAACCGTGGAGCCTGCGTTACCCGCTGGCCGCCGGGCAGGGCAACTTCGGCTCACCCGGCAACGACGGTGCTGCAGCCCCCCGTTACACCGAAACCCGCATGGCGCCGCTCGCGCTGGAGATGGTGCGGGACATCGATGAGGAGACCGTCGACTTCCAGGACAACTACGACGGTCGCACTCAGGAGCCGTCGGTCGTGCCGTCGCGGTTCCCCAACCTGCTGGTGAACGGTTCTGTCGGTATCGCGGTCGGCATGGCCACGAACATCCCGCCGCACAACCTGCGCGAGGTTGGGGCCGGTGCTCTCTGGCACCTGGCCAACCCGGATGCCACCCAGGAGGAGCTGGTCGAGGCGTTGCTCCAGCGGATCAAGGGGCCAGACTTCCCAACCGGCGCACAGATCCTGGGTATCAAGGGCATTCAGGATGCTTACCGCACCGGCCGCGGGTCCATCACCATGCGGGCGGTCATCAACGTCGAGGAACTCCAGGGCCGTACCTGCCTGGTGGTCACCGAGCTGCCCTACCAGGTGAACCCCGACAATCTTGCTCTGAAAATCGCCGAACTGGTGAAGGAAGGCAAGATCTCCGGCATCGCGGACATCCGCGACGAGACTTCAGGACGAACCGGCCAGCGCCTGGTGATCGTGCTCAAGCGCGACGCGGTCGCGAAGGTCGTGCTGAACAACCTCTACAAGCACACGCAGCTTCAGGAGAACTTCGGCGCCAACATGCTGGCGATCGTCGACGGCATCCCGCGCACCCTCCCCATCGACGGGTTCATCACCTACTGGGTCGCCCACCAGATCGACGTCATCGTGCGGCGCACCCAGTTCCGCCTCCGCAAGGCGGAGGAGCGCGCCCACATCCTGCGCGGCTACCTCGCAGCCCTGGACGCGCTCGATGAGGTGATCGCCCTCATCCGCCGCTCACCGACTGTTGAAGAGGCCCGCGAAGGCCTGATGAAGTTGCTGAGCGTCGACGAGCTGCAGGCTCGCGCGATTCTCGACCTGCAGCTTCGCCGCCTGGCAGCCTTGGAGCGCCAGAAGATCATCGACGAGAACGAGCAGATCGAACGCGAGATCGCCGACTACAACGACATCCTCGCCAAGCCGCAGCGGCAGCGCGACATCATTAGCGAAGAGCTCACCGAGATCATCGACAAGTTCGGTGACGACCGGCGCACCGAGATCATGTTCGGGTTCGACGGCGACATGAACATGGAAGACCTCATTCCGGTCGAAGAGATGGTGGTCACGGTCACCCGCGGCGGCTACATCAAGCGCACGCGCAGCGACAACTACCGGAGCCAGCACCGTGGCGGCAAGGGTGTTCGCGGTGCGCAGCTGCGCGCCGACGACGTCGTCGAGCACCTGTTCGTGACGACCACACACCATTGGCTGTTGTTCTTCACGAACAAGGGCCGCGTCTACCGCGCGAAGACCTACGAGATCCAGGAGGCCGGCCGCGACGCGAAGGGCCAGCACGTGGCCAACCTGCTGGCGCTCCAGCCGGAGGAGGAGATCGCCCAGATCCTCGACATGAGGGACTACCAGGCTGCGCAGTACCTCGCCTTGGCGACGAGGGGCGGCCTCATCAAGAAGACGGCTCTCAGCGAGTACGACACCAATCGCTCAGGCGGCATCATCGCCATCAACCTGCGCGATGGCGACGAACTGGTTTCCGCCATGCTGGTCGAGGAGGATTCCGACCTGCTGCTGGTGTCGCGCAAGGGCATGTCCCTGCGGTTCACGGCGACGGATGATGCACTCCGCCCAATGGGACGCGCCACCTCCGGCGTGATCGGCATGCACTTCAGGGCGGAGGACCAGCTGCTCGCAGCATCCGTCGTTTCTGATGAAGGGTTCGTCTTCGTGGTCACCGAGGGTGGCTTCGCCAAGCGCACCTCCGTCGACCAGTACCGCGTCCAGAACCGTGGTGGTCTCGGCATCAAGGTGGCCAAGCTGCAGGAGGCCAGGGGCGACCTTGCCGGCGCGTTGATCGTCGGCGACGAGGACGAGGTCCTTGTGGTTCTTGCCAGCGGCAAGGTGGTACGCTCTTCTGTCGCTGAGGTCCCGGCCAAGGGACGTGACACCATGGGTGTTGTCTTCGCCAGATTTGCCGAGGACGACAAGATCATCGCGGTGGCGCGCAACAGTGAACGCAATCTCGAAGTTCAGGATGCCGTACTCGAGGCTGACCAGGACGCCGGCGAAACGACGAAAGACGAGGCAGTAGATGAGTAGCGTGGCAGAGAAGCTCCAGCGCAAGTCGCAGCGCTCGGTTGCGACCAAGCAGGTTCGCCTGAAGTTGGTCTACATCGACTTCTGGTCGGCCATCAAGCTGTCCTTCCTGGTGACTGTGACGCTCGGCATCATCCTCGTTGTCGTCACCTTCCTGGTGTGGACTGTTCTCAACTCGCTCGGCATCTTCGCCGACCTGGACAAGACGCTCGGCGACATTCTCGGCGAGGGCACCTTCCGGCTCATCGACACCTTCTCGCTCACCCAGGTGATGCTGTTCTCGCTGGTGGTGGCCCTCCTCAACATGGTTGCGGGAACCGTCCTCGGCGCGATCGGTGCGTTGCTGTACAACTTCAGTGTCAAGCTGACCGGCGGGCTCCTGGTCGGCTTCACCAACAACTGAGCCACGTCGCGAGCGAAGCTCGTGGCGCGGCTCAGATCGAGTGATCGCCCCTGCCGGGCGATCGTATCGAGATCTCAACCCTCAATTTAAGAAAACAGGTCAGCGTACGATACTCTCGTATCTGCCCTCACGGGGATATAGCTCAGGCGGTTAGAGCGCTTCGCTGATAACGAAGAGGTCCCAGGTTCAAGTCCTGGTATCCCCACGCACGATGTGTTCGGGGCCTTAGCTCAATTGGTAGAGCGCCTGCTTTGCAAGCAGGAGGTCAGGGGTTCGATTCCCCTAGGCTCCACAGTTCAGAACCACACGCACGGCGAGACCTGAAATCGGCGATAAGCCCGGATCTCAGCTGACGGGTGTGTCTTCATCGCCGCGCGCAGTCCGCAGCGGTGAAGCGATCGCGATCATGAATGCGGCCGCGAAGAGGCAAACGGCGATAATGAGCGTGGGTCGCTCGCCGAGCAGCGTCGCGGCAGCTCCACCTGTCAGTGCGCCGACGGCGCCCATCGTGCGGTTCGCAGCTCGCATGGTGCCATTCACTCGGCCGAGCAAGGCATCGGGGGTCAGCCCCTGGCGGAGGCTCATCTCATTTGCGTTCTCCAGTCCGCTCGCCACCCCTTGAAGCGCAAATGCGGAGAAGACAAGAGCGACGGCGACAGCGTCCGACTGCGGTCGGCCCCCGACAGGCGCGAGTGCGACCAGGGTCCACGCGACGGGATAGATGGCTCGGCCGACAATGATCGTGGCACCCGAACCATATAGGGCACCAAAACGTGAGGAGAGAGTGGCCCCGACCAGGGTTGCGATGCCCCCCACGGCGAACAATAGACCGTAGACGAACGCCGCGAAATCCAGAGTCCGCAAGGTGAAGACCGCCAGCACGGTAAGCGCAGCGGCGTTCGCGAAGAACCATAGATGCGTAGACCACGCGAGCGGACCCAGAACGCGATGACGATACGTCCAGTGCAGCCCTTCGATCACCTCGCGTCGAACGGAACGCTGACGTGACTCTCGCCGCACGGATTCCGTAACGCGTAGTCCGGCAATCAGAACGGCGTCGGCGACGTAGGTCACGGCATCCACGGCTATGGCGAACGGCGCACCAATGGTGCCGACCAAAAGGCCGCCAAGGGTGGGACCGGCCGTCTGCGCGACCGCCTCTGCCTGATCGAGTCGCGCGTTCGCGCTTCGCAGCGCGCGCCGTTCGACGATCTGCGGCAACAGCGACTGCGTGGCGGCGAAGCCGAAAACGGAGAAGGCGCCGAACAGGAGGAGCAACAGCACGAGCATCCAGAGGTGCAACACCCCGACGATCCAACATGTGGGGATGAGCGCAAGGCTCACGGCGCGCCCCAAGCTTGCCCACACAAGTACTCGTTGTCGCCGCCAACGGTCGACGTACACGCCAGCGAGCAGGCCCAGCAGCGCATAAGGAACGAACTGCGCCGCGTTGACGATCCCAACCTCAAGCGCACTCGCCCCGAGCACATCGACGACCAGCACCGGCATCGCGACCGCCGTCAGTGCTGTGCCGAAAGCACCAATCGCCACCGCCGAGAAGTACCGAGAAAAAGCGAGATTCCGGAACGAACCAGCCCGCGAATCAGTCGTCACTCGTCACACTCACTCATCCTAGGAGCGGAACGGCCACGTTCCGAGGTCGACCCGTTCGATCCAGAACTATCCTCGCATAGGCAATTCCGGCTGGCTGGCGCGACGGCGACTCCCGGATGGCTATTGGTCGCCTGTTCGGCAGCGAATTACACCGGTGTAGTTATCCCCAGCTCCCTCCACAGTGTGGAAACTTTCCTCGCGGCCGCGTTGGCCACGAACCGTGGCCGGTAGACTCACAATCGGTGAGCCGGGAAGTCTGGTCGGCAGATTGTTCGTCGACCCAGAAGGAACCCTGTGAGCAACTCCGATCGCCGACCCCGACTCTTCGGACTGGGCAGCTACTCCGAAGCGTTACGCGTCGGAGAAATCCTGCGCAAGGAGACTGTCGGGGGAGCGCTGCTGGTTGCGGCCGCCATCATCGCGCTGGTCTGGGCGAACTCGCCGGCATCCGAAAGCTACTTCGCCCTTCGCGACTTCCGCCTCGGCTACGAACCATGGCATCTGGAGCTGAGCCTCGGGCAGTGGGCATCCGACGGCCTGCTCGCCGTCTTCTTCTTCCTGGTCGGGCTGGAGCTGAAGAAAGAGTTCGTGGCGGGTGACCTGCGCCAGTTCAGCAAGGCGGTGGTGCCGATTGCGGCAGCCGTCGGCGGAGTGGCGATCCCGGCTCTCATCTTCGTCGCCTTCAACTGGAGCAACGCGGAAGCGGTTCGCGGCTGGGCCATCCCCACCGCAACCGATATTGCCTTCGCCGTTGCGGTGCTCGCCATCATCGGCTCGCACCTGCCCAGTGCCCTGCGAATCTTCCTGCTGACCCTGGCCGTGGTCGACGATCTCCTCGCCATCGGGATCATCGCCATCTTCTACACCGAGGATGTCAGCGCCATACCCTTGGCGCTCTTCCTCGTCCCCGTCGGCCTGTTCCTCTTCCTGGTGCAGCGGTGCCGGCCATTCTTCGGAGAGCACCCGGCGGCGGCCTGGTGGATCCTGCTGCCGATCGGGCTCGTCGCGTGGGCGCTGCTGCACGCATCCGGAATCCATGCCACGATCGCCGGGGTCATTCTCGGGTTCACGGTTCCTGTCATCCGGAGTGCAGCCAGGGGTGGACCGGACGCCGGTCCGGGGCTGGCGGAACACTTCGAGCACCGGTTCCGGCCGTTGTCGGCCGGCATCGCGGTTCCCATCTTCGCGTTCTTCTCCGCCGGGGTCGCCCTGGGGGGCCCGGAGGGCTTCACCTCAGCGCTCAGCGACCCGGTGACCCTGGGGATCATCGTCGCCCTGGTCGCCGGCAAGCCGATCGGAATTGTGGGAACAACCTGGGTGGTGACCCGGGTGACGCGCGCCACGCTCGATGACACCGTACGGTGGGTTGACCTGACCGGCGTTGCGCTCCTCGCCGGAATCGGCTTCACTGTTTCGCTTCTCATCGGGGAACTCAGTTTTGGACTGGGTACCACCCACGGAGACGACGCGAAGGTCGCCATCCTCGCCGCATCGGTCTTGGCGGCCGGTCTGGCCAGCACCATCCTCGTCGCCCGAAACAGGCGCTACCGCGAAATCGATCGGCTGGCACGAATAGACGCCGACGCAGACGGCGTGCCGGACGTGTACGAGAAGTAGGGCGCTACAGGGCCTCGAGCTTGGCGGGGGAGTCCTCGAACTCGTCCGAGATCCAGAGGTTGTCGTCTTCACGCAGGGTCTGCCAGGCCGCATAGGCGACACTGGCCGCTGCCACGACGCCGAGGCCGAGGAGGATGTAACGGCCGGGACCCTTGTGCGGCTCCTTCTTCACGATCCCCACCTTCTTACCCACCTTGCGGCCGGCCTTCGAGGCCTTATCGCCCGCCCTGGCAAGCTGGCGGCTGGCTTCCTTGACCTTGGCGTCCTTTGCCACCTCGATGACGGCGAGGGCGGATGCGATCGCGGACGCCACCGAGGGGAAGACATCGTGGGCCACCTTGTCGCGGGCCGAACCGGCGACATGCCTGGTGGCGGCGACACCGGATGCCACGGTGGGCTTGATCCGGTGGTCGATCGTTCCCCGCACCTTCGGAACCACTTGCTCACGCCCGAGGTAGCCGACCTGTTTTCCCGCCTCACGCACGACATTGCTGGCGTGCTCGAGCACTTCCCGTTGGTCTTCCCACAGTTCCGAAGCCGAGTGGCGCAGCTTCTTCAATTCGCGTTCACGTTTGCGTGACAGTCCCATGAGATTCCTCCAGTGCTGGTATACGGAAGAGCTTTCCCATCCTTGCATGCGGCCCCCTGTGAACATACTGGGGATTGGCTGTGCAGGGTCGCCCGCCAACAATGAAATACTGGTGCGATGCCCCTTCACACACATGTAGCAACCCTCCACACTTCGCTCGGCGACATCAAGGTCAACCTGTTGGCAAACCATGCGCCCAAGACCGTCGCCAACTTCATCGGCCTTGCGAGCGGACAGATCGAATGGACCCACCCGGCGACCGGCAAGGTCTCCAAAGACCCGCTGTACGACGGCGTGATCTTCCACCGCATCATCGACGACTTCATGATCCAGGGCGGCGACCCGCTCGGCCAGGGAACCGGTGGCCCCGGCTATCAGTTCGATGACGAGATCAACTCCGAACTGAACTTCAACGAGCCGTACGTGCTGGCCATGGCTAACGCAGGCATCCAGATGGGCCGCGGTACCAACGGGTCGCAATTCTTCATCACCACGGTGCCGACCACCTGGCTGCAAGGCAAGCACACCATTTTCGGCAAGGTCGAAGACGAGGAGTCGAAGGCTGTCGTCAAGAAGATCGAGAACGTCAAGAAGGATGGCCGTGACAAGCCGCTCGAAGACGTTGTCATCAACAGCATCACCATCGACGAAGTCTGACCCCGGAACTAGCAGGTGAGTGACCAGCGGGTGAATGAGCAGTTGGGCAGCTCCGACAACTACTGCTACCGACACCCGGACCGCGAGAGTTACATCCTCTGCCAGCGGTGCGGGCGTACGGTCTGCCCGGAATGCCAGACGCAGGCGGCCGTCGGTGTGCACTGCCCGGAATGTCGCCAGGAAGCGCGTAACAGCGCTCCCAAGAGGAAGCCTGCCATCGTCACGGCCATCAACCGGGCGCGCCATGGTGGCGCACCGGTCGTCACCTACACGATTCTCGCAATCTGCGTTGTCGTCTACCTCCTCCAGCAAATCTCAGGCGGGGCGGTAACGCAGGCGCTCGCCTACCACCCGGTGCTCACCACCTCTGAGCCGTGGCGGATGCTCACGTCCACCTTCGTGCACTCGCAGGGCTCGATCTTCCACATCCTGTTCAACGGTTACGCCCTGTGGTTGTTCGGGCGGATGCTGGAACCAGCGCTTGGCCGGTGGCGGTTCCTCACGCTGTACCTGTTGAGTGGGCTCGGTGGCTCGGCGGCTGTGCTGTGGCTGTCGCCGGACACCTGGGTGGTCGGTGCATCCGGAGCAGTCTTCGGACTGTTCGCTGCGATGTTCGTCATCCAGCGCGGCCTGGGAGGCAACGCCACACAGTTGCTGATCGTGATCGGCCTCAACCTGGTGATCGGGTTCATTCCGGGCTCGAACATCTCCTGGCAGGCGCACTTGGGAGGCCTGCTCGTTGGCGGTCTGGTTGCCTGGGTCCTGATGAAGACCAGGTCTCCGCGGCAGGCGGGGCGACAGCGATTGCTGCTCCTGGGAGTGCTGGCGCTGCTGGTCGTGATCATCATCCTGGGTGCGGCAACGCTGGTGCCGCGGCTGCTCGGCTAGAAGCTGGCGGCTAGTTATCCACAGGAGTTTCCACAGTGGGGATAGTTACATCCGTGTAACTGTCCCCCTTGCCGGGAAACGGGTTACACGCTAGCGCCAGCGGGTGGTCATCAGGAAGCCTACGAAGAGGATTCCGAAGCCGACCAGAATGTTGGCATCGCCCAGGTTGGCGATCGGAAGGGTGCTCTGGCTGACGTAGTAGACGATGATCCAGGCGAGGCCCAGAAGCATGAGACCGAACATGATCGGCTTGAACCAGACCGGGTTCGGACCCTTTTCACCTGGGCGGGTCGCCTGCGGACGCTCAACGGTCTTCTGCGTTTTCGTTCTGGCCATGCCCGAATTCTAGCCTGAAAGCCCTGCACCCGGCCTGACCGGCCCGGGAGAGCGTGCGCTGAGCCGTAGAATCGGGTGCATGAATGCCGGTGACCGCGTCAAACGCCGCAGCGGGCGGAGGGCGCTCGGGATCATCAGCGTTATCGGTGAACTCTTCATCACGGCCGGCGTCATCTGCTTTCTCTTCATCGGGTGGCAGCTCTGGCTCAACGACCTGGTGGTCGGCCAGGAGCAGCGGAGCAGCGCCCTCGAACTCGAGGACCAATGGCGAACTCCCGGGGCCCCGCCGGTGCCGCCCTCCCCGGACGCCGGCACCGTGGACTTCGGCGAGCCGGTGGTCACCCCAGCTCCGCGCGCCGGCACCGGCTTCGCCACCCTGTACGTCCCCCGCTTCGGTGCGGACTATGTTCGGGCGATCGGGGAAGGGGTGAGCCTCGCATCCGTTCTCAACAACCGGGACCTGGGCATCGGCCATTACCCGGAGACGCAATTACCGGGCGAGTTGGGCAATTTCGCGTTGGCAGCCCACCGCACGACCCATGGTGCTCCGTTCAAGCAGATCGCCGATCTGAGGGTCGGTGACAAGCTGTATGTGCAGACCACGGACGGCTGGTACACCTACGCGTTCCGCACCATGGAGTACGTCTGGCCGACCGGGGTGGGTGTTCTCGAACCGGTTCCGCAGGCACCAGGAATCGACCCGCTGGACCGGGTGATCACACTCACCAGTTGCAATCCGATGTTCTCCGCCGCTGAACGCATCATCGCGTACGGCGTGTTCGAGCACTGGCAACCGACCTCAGCGGGGATGCCCGCCGAGCTGGCCGAAAAAATCGGGGAGGCCTAGCGTGTACGCCTTCCTCTGGCGACTGCTGCCCGGTCCACTGTGGCTCCGCATCGTGTTGGCCGTCATCCTGATGGCGCTGGTGATCCTCCTCCTCGTCATGTTCCTCTTTCCCTGGCTGAATTCGTTTGTGAACACCTATGAAGTTACGGTGGAGGAATGACCCGCATCCTCGTCGTCGACAACTACGACAGCTTCGTCTACACGCTGAACGGATACCTTCAGCAGCTGGGTGCGGAAACCGAAGTGATGAGAAACGACAGCTTCACCGCCGAAGAGATCCCCTCACGCCTGGACGGGTTCGACGGTGTGCTCCTGTCCCCGGGACCGGGCACGCCGGCCAGGGCCGGAGTGTCGATCTCGCTCGTTCGGCACGCCCTCGACAGTGGCCTGCCGCTGCTCGGTGTCTGTCTCGGCCATCAGGCCATCGCCGAAGCCCTGGGCGCGACCGTCACCAATGCCGATGAGCTGATGCACGGCAAGACCTCTGTCGTCACCCATGACGATCCGGAGCTCTTCGCCGGTGTACCGCAGCCGTTCACGGCAACGCGGTACCACTCGCTGGCGGTGGTGGAGGACACCGTGCCGGACACGCTCATGGTGAACGCCCGCACCACCGGTGGAGTGATCATGGGCCTGCGGCACGTGTCGGCGCCGGTCTTCGGGGTGCAATTCCATCCCGAGTCGGTGCTCACCGAAGGCGGCTACCAGCTGCTCGCCAATTGGCTGGCTCTCGCCGGGCTGCCGGAGGCACGCGATCGGGCGGTCGGGCTGAGCCCGCTGGTCAGCCTGGACTGACAGCAGGTTTCTCAGCCAGGGGTCTACTCACCGCCGGAGCAGTAGGTGAGCGAGATATCGGAACGTTGCGGGTGGTTACCGGGCGCCAGCGACTGACCGGTGACCGTCCCCCCGCTACACTCCTTATCCGCCACCAGGTCGGTGACGTTGAGGCCGATCCCCCTGAGCGTCGAACTCGCGGTACCGATCGGCTGCCCCTTCACGTCGGGGACTGTCACGTTCCCGCTGGAGACGTACAGCGTGACGGGATCGCCCTCCTTGACCTGGGTGCCGGCTTCCGGGTCGCTGCGGATGACCGTACCGGCAGGGACTGACGCGTGGTTCTCTTGATTGGTCGCGGCAAAGGTCAGCCCAGCGGCCTCTATCGCTGCTACGGCAGCCTCGGTGGTGAGGTTCACCACCTTGGGGACATCCACTGATTCCTTGCCCTGCGACACATAGACCTTGATGACCTGGCCGTCACCGACCCGGGTTCCTGCCGGCGGGTCGGTCCTGATGATCTCGCCGACAGCGGCATCCGGATCTGGTTCATCGAACCGGCTGGGAACCAGTCCCAGGTCGGCCAGGGTCTGTTCGCCACTCTCATACTGTGCGCCGACCACCTGCGGCACCTCGATGGAGAGCTTCTCGCCGATGTCGGGCGACGTCAGGTTGGACACCCAGAAGCCGAGGGCGATCAACACAGCGATCATCACGGTGACGCCCGCCCAGATCCAGGCAACCGGAGGCCGGTTCTGGGTCTTCACGGTGCGCTCGCGGCTGTCGGAGGCCAGCTGCCGCATGGTCGCCTCCGAACCGGCGGTCGCGCTGGGGTTGACCCCGAACAGCGTTGAGTTGAAGTCGGCGACCGGAGGAAGCTTGCGGGTTGGGAGCTCGCCCTTTGCGGCTGCCTCCAGGTCGGAGCGGAAGTCGGATGCCGTCTGGAAGCGCTCGAACTTGTCCTTGCTCAAGGCGTGCAGCACGACGGCGTCGAGCGCCGGCGACACCTGGGGGTTCAGCGTGCTCGGGGCCACGGCCGCCTCGCTGATGTGCTGGTAGGCCACGGCGGCCGGGCGCTCGCCGCGGAAGGGCGGACGACCGGTGAGGAGTTCGAACAGTACGACGCCGGTCGAGTACAGGTCGGTGCGGGCGTCAACAGTCTCGCCGCGGGCCTGCTCCGGGGAGAAGTACTGGGCGGTACCGAGCACGGCACTGGTGTCTGCGACGGTTGCCGAGTTGTCGGACACGGCGCGGGCGATGCCGAAGTCCATCACCTTGACCTGGCCGTTTTGCGTGATCATCACGTTGCCGGGCTTGATGTCGCGGTGCACGACCAGGGCGCGGTGGCTGTACTCGAGCGCGGTCAGAACGCCGTCGATGATGCGAACCGCTTCACGAGGCTCGAGCGGGCCGTCGGCGATGATGTCCTTGAGTAGTCGGCCGTCGACGTATTCCATGACGATGAACGGCACCTGGGTCTCGATGCCCATGGAGTCGCGCACGGTTTCTTCGCCGGCGTCGAACACGCGCACGATCGTCGGGTGCGCCATGCGGGCAGCCTTCTGCGCCTCCTCGCGGAACAGCAGGCGGAACTTCGGGTCGGTGGCCAACGATGGCTTGAGCAGCTTGACCGCCACCCGGCGGCCAAGCCGGGAATCGGTGCCGACATGGACATCCGCCATGCCGCCACGGCCGATGAGCGCACCAACCTGATACCTGCCGGCCAGCAGCCGAGTATCTTCAGTCACATTGGTCTCCAGGTCGCACGGCAACAGCCCTGCAAGCTTAGTAGGTCAGGTCGGCTACTCGCCGTCGGGCGGCGGCGTCTCCTCAGTAACGGCAGTGGTCGCCGGGTCGGAGGGCGGGGATGCCGTTCCGGAGCATTCGGCGAGGTAGGTGAAGGTCACCGTGCCCGGGCCGGTGGGTCGCACCTGCAATTGCTGCACGCCCGGCGGGATGAAACCACCGTTGGTGAAGCCTTCCATGGTGGCTCCGGTGACGGTCGCCCGGTAGGCGGTGCGGGTCGTCCCAGGAGGGCAGCCCTCATAGATCGGCCAGGACGCCGTGAAGGTGGTTGTACCGTCGGTGAACTCGAACTCGGCCGGCATGGATGCGGTTGCCGGCTTGGAGGGTGGTGGGATATTCGTCCAGAAGTAGACGTCGATCGTGCTGCCCTTGGGGATGGCCGGGCCGGTCGGGTTGATCCGCTGCACCAGGCCCTGGTTGTTGGGGTCCGTGGCGATGTCGCCGTCGAGCGCGTTCATGTTCAGTTCGAGCTCGTCGAGCAGCGCCTGAGCCTGCTCGCGGTTCAGGCCGATGAAGTCCTCCGCATTCACGGCAACGGTGTTGCTCGCCGTGGTGGGTGGTGGCGTCGTCGCGGTCTGGCCCCTGGTGGTGGTCTCGCGTGGTTCGACCTCGTCATCCGGTGAGACGACCAGCGCGATGATGGTGCCGATGAGCACCACCAGCAGGATGCCGATGAGTGCGATGAGCGGCCAGGTCCACGGGCTCCTGGTCTTCGACTCTGTCGGTTTCGTGGCGACGTTTCCGGTTGCCCCGTCGTTGACGGATGACAGCACCCGGGTGGCCTGCGTGGCACCAGCGGCTGCGCCGAGCCCGAGCAGCGCGCCGGTTCCACCGATTCCGGGGACGGCAGCGGATGCCCCGGCAACGTCACCGCGGCGCAGCGATTGTGCCGCGCGGGCCAGGTGGGCGGCGGAGGCCGGCCGTTCGGCCGGTGACTTCGAGATGCACGAGTAGACCAGGTTGCGGACCGGCTCGGAGACGGTGGATGGCAGCTCCGGCGCCTGGTCGTTGATCTGGGCCATCGCGATGGCAACCTGCGACTCGCCGGTGAACGGGCGTCGGCCGGCCAGCGCCTCATAGGCGACGATGCCCAGCGAGTAGATGTCGGTGCCGGGGGAGGCCGGATGTCCGCTGGCCTGCTCTGGGGACAGGTACTGCACGGTTCCCATCACCTGGCCGGTCGCGGTCAACGGAACCTGGTCGGCGATGCGTGCGATGCCGAAGTCGGTGATCTTGACGCGGCCATCCGGTGTGATCAGCAGGTTGCCGGGCTTGATGTCGCGATGCACCAGGCCGGCCGAGTGGGCGGCGTGCAGTGCTGAGGCCGTTTGCGCCACGATGTCGAGCACGCGGTCGGTAGAGAGTACTCGTTCGCGCTCGAGCACGGCGGAGAGGGCCTCACCGGGAACGAGCTCCATCACCAGGTAGGCGCTGCCCTCCTCCTCGCCGTAGTCGAAGACGTTGGCGATGCCCTCATGGTTGACCAGCGCAGCATGGCGGGCCTCGGCGCGGAAGCGCTCGAGGAAGCCCGGGTCGCCCATGTACTCGTCTTTGAGGATCTTGATGGCGACGGTGCGCCCGATCACCAGGTCGGTCGCCTGCCAGACCTCGCCCATGCCCCCGATCGCCACTCGTGACGACAGTTGGTACCGTCCACCGAAAGTGAGGCCACTCGTGGGTCTCATTTGCTCAGCACCGCCTCAATGACTTTTCTCGCGATCGGCGACGCGACGCTGTCGCCGAAACCTTCTTCTTGGTTTTCGACGACCACGGCAATCGCAATCTGTGGGTCGCTGGCAGGGGCGAATCCGGTAAACCACAGGGTGTTCGCGCTGCCTTCACTGTTCTGTGCTGTACCGGTCTTTCCACCGACTTCGACTCCGCTTATTCTTGCAGAACTGGCGGCCCCATTGCTCACGTTGTTGACCATCATCGCGGCGACGGTTGCGGCGGTCTGAGCGCTGATCGGCTCACTGAACACCTCTTCCTGGAATGGCTCGATGACGGTCAGGTCAGGGGCGATCACGCTCTCGATGAGGGTGGGCTGCATGAGCACGCCACCATTGGCGATCGCCGCAGTCGTCATCGCGATCTGCAGCGGCGTTACCCGAACGTTGGATTGGCCGAACGACGAGAGCATCAATTGCGGCGCGTCCATTCCCTTCGGGTAGTTGCTGGCGGATGCCGTCATCGGTACCTGGATGCGCTGGCCGTACCCGAAAGCATCCGCGTACTCGGCGATGACGTCTTCGCCGAGGGCGGCGCCGATCTGGGCGAAGGGAATGTTGCAGGAGAGGCGGAACGCGTCGGCGAGGGTCACTTCAGGTGTGCCACCGCAGGTGGAGCGGCCGGCGTTGTAGATGACCGAGGACGACAGCGGCAGTTGCAGCGAGGGCGGGTTGGGGACGGTGGTCTCCGGGGTGAACTGGCCGCTGTCGAGTGCCGCCGAAGCGACCAACGCCTTGAACACGGAACCCGGATGGTAGAGATCACCGGAAATCGTCCGGTTGAAGAGCGGATCTCCCGGCGCTTCAAGGAGCTGGTTGTAGGTGTCGATCACCGACGAGGTGTCGTGACTGGCAAGCAGGTTCGGGTCGTAGGAGGGCTTCGACACCATGGCGATGATGGCGCCGGTTTTCGGATTGATGGCGATGACGGCACCGGTGTGGTCGCCCAGCGCATCCCAGGCCGCCTGCTGCGCGACCGGGTCGATGGTCAGTTCGACGGCGGCACCCTTGGGGCTCTTGCCGGTCAGGATGGAGTTGATGTGGTCGAGGAACTGGCTGTCAGCGGTTCCGCTGAGCACCTCGTTCATGGAGCCCTCAACCCCGGCGTTGCCCTGGTTCAGCGTGAAGTAACCGGTGACGGCGGCATAGAGCTCGGGGTTCGTGTAGGTGCGGAGGAACTTGAAGTCATCGTCCACCGGTACCGAGTGCGCGATCGGAGCACCGTCGACCAGCAGTGGGCCACGTTCGGCCGAGAAGCTGTCATACAGGGTGCGCACGTTGCGGCTGTCAGCCCGCAGGTTGTCTTCCTGGAACACCGTGATGATGGAACCGGATGTCAGGAGTGCCACGAACATCAGGAGGACCGCGACACTGACCCGCTTCAGTTCCTTGTTCATTCCGCCGCTCACCTCGCTCATCAGCCGACCACCAGCCGAGGTTGGTTGCGGAGGCTGTCGGACAGTCTCAACAGCACCGCGACAATGATCCAGTTGGCGACCAGCGCCGAACCGCCTGCGGCCAGGAATGGTGTGGTCAGCCCGGTGAGCGGAATGACGCGCGTGACGCCGCCGATCACGATGAAGACCTGCAGGGCGACGACGAAGGACAGGCCGACGGCGAGAAGGCGGCCGAAGTCATCCTGGCCGGCGAAGCCGATGCGGAATCCGCGAGACACGAACAGCAGGTACAGGGCGAGGATCGCGAAGAGCCCTGCGAGCCCGAGCTCCTCGCCGAGGCTGGCGATGATGAAGTCGCTCTGGGCTACCGGAACAAGGTCGGGCCTGCCCTGGCCGAGTCCGGTGCCGACGAGCCCTCCGTTGGCGAGGCCGAACAGCCCCTGCACCATTTGAAAGCTGCCACCCATGGCGTCGTTGAACGGGTCGAGCCATCCGTCGATCCTGGTCTGGACGTGGCTGAACGTTTGGCTGGCGATCAGCGCGCCACCGGCGAAGAGCACGAGGCCGATCGCGATCCAGCTGCCGCGGCCGGTCGCGACGTAGAGCACCACCAGGAAGAGGCCGAAGTAGAGCAGCGACGTGCCGAGGTCGCGCTGGAAGATGAGGACGGCCATCGAGGCGGCCCAGATGACGAGGATCGGCCCGAGGTCACGCACTCGGGGGAACCGCATCCCCAGGAACTTCTTTCCCACCAGGGAGAGCGAGTCACGGCTTTCGACCAGGTAGGCCGCGAAGAAGACGGCGAGGCAGAGCTTCGCCAGCTCGCCAGGCTGGAAGGTGAAGCCGCCGACCCTGATCCACAGCTGGGCGCCGAACTGTTCGTGGCCGATGAAGGGAAGCATCGGCAGGAGGAGGAGCACGATGCCGGTGAACATGGCGACGTAGCGGTAACGCGCGAGAACACGATGGTTGCGGATGAGCAGGATCACTGCGAGGGCGACAGCGATGGCGAGACCGGTCCAGGCGATCTGGCGGATGCCCGCGGCATCCCAGCCGGCGTCTCCGTAGGCGATGTCGATGCGATAGATCTCGGCGATGCCAAGCCCGTTGAGAACGGTGGCGATGGGCAGCAGGAACGGGTCCGCCTCTTTGGCGACGAAACGCAACGCGACGTGCATTCCGAGCACCAGCACCGCGAGCCCGCCGCCCAGCACGAGCAGGCTGCTGTCGACCTCACCCTGGGCGCCCAATTGCACCAGGACCATGGCGGCACCGTTGATCGCGCACGCGAACAGCAACAGCACGAGCTCCCGGTTGCGGAGGCGCGCTGGCACGCGGAGCTTCAGCTTGATCGACTGGGTGAAGGTGTTGCGCTCCGGCGTCGCCCCAGCCGCCACCGGTGCGGTGCGCGCGTTGCTACCGGCTGACATTGGCCAACCGCTTCACAATGTCGCGGGCATCCTCGAGGTTGTCAGCAGTGATGGTCTCTTCGACCTGCTGTCGCTCGAAGGGTGAAAGCTCGTTCAGCTGGATGCTCGTCACCTCGTAGACGCTCGACAGCTTGATCGGCCCGATGTCCTGCTGCACGCCCTTGAAGATCGCGATCGTGTACCCGTTGGGCCCGACGAAGTAGTGGGTCTGCGTCCAGCGGTAACCGGCTACCAGCAGGGTCACCAGCAGGGCGATGACCAGCGCGATGGCAACCAGCCAGGTTATGCGCCGGCGGCGATGCCTGCGGCGGTCCTCGGCGATGAGTTCCTGCAGGTACTCGTCGGACTCCGGTTCGAAGTGGCTGTCCTCGTGCAGCGTGGACTTGAGCGGGTGCAGCAGCAGCGTGGGCAGGCGCAGCGGCTTTCGCACGATCGCGGCCTCGAACGAGAGCGGCTCGGCGGCCGACCCGACCAATTTCGGCGGTGACATGGCCGAACTCGGGTCGTCGCCGATGTCGACGATGACCACAGTGACGTTGTCTGGCGCCCCCTGGTCGAGAGCATCCTTGACCAGGCGGCTCGCGGCGGCATCCGGATCTGCCACCGACTTCAGCGCAGTCATGATCTTGTCATCGGAGACGTAACTGCTGAGCCCGTCGGAGCAGAGCAACCAGCGATCCCCAGGCTGGGTGTCGATCACGGTGGTGTCGATCTCCGGGGAGGCGTCGACGTCGCCGAGCACGCGCATGAGCACTGACCGGCGCGGGTGCACCGCGGCCTCCTCCGCCGTGATGCGTCCGCTGTCGACGAGTCGCTGCACGAACGTGTGGTCTGCGGTGATCTGCTCCAGTTTGCCGGAGCGGAAACGGTAGATGCGGGAGTCGCCGATGTGTGCCAGCGCGAGCTTGTCGCCCAGGCGGAGGACGGCGCTGACGGTGGTGCCCATTCCGGTCAGTTCCGGATGCTCGAACACGGTCTCGGCGATGAGCGAGTTAGCGGCCAGTAGTGCCGACTGCAGGGCGAACTCGGCATCGTGCGGGGAGGCGAACGACTTGTCGACCTCGACAACGCGTTTGATGGCGATAGCGGATGCGACATCCCCGCCGGCGTGGCCACCCATGCCGTCGGCCACCACGAAGAGGTTGGTGCCCGCGTAGCCGGAGTCCTGGTTGTTGGCGCGGATCTTCCCGACGTGCGAAACCGCCGCACTCCTGCCCGTGGTGGCCATTCAGCTACCGCCGAAGCTCGAAGGTGGTCGTTCCAATTTTGATTGGAGTGTTCAGCGGCACCGGCGTCGGCGCGTTGACCCGGTTGCCGTTCAGGAACGTGCCGTTGGTGGAGTCCAGGTCCTGGATGACCCACTCGTCACCCCAGAGCACCAGTCGCGCGTGATGCGTCGAGGTGTAGTCGTCCCGGATGACCAGGCCGCTCTCGCTGGACCGGCCGATGGTCAGCGGCTCATTGCTGATCGGGAGTTCGAGGCCCTCCTTGGCGCCGGACGTGATCACCAGTCGGCTGGTCGTCGCCGAGGTTGCGGCCGGAGCCGAATTGGCTGGGACGGATGCGACCGGGCGAGGCGCAGCATCCGCCGCCGGCATTGGGGCCGCCGCCTTCTGCTCGGGGAGTCGGCGGGCGCGCTCGCCGAAAAGGTCGGAGCGCAGCGCGTAGACGACGGAGAAGATGAAGGCCCAGAGCAGCAGCAGGAAGCCGAACTTCAGCAACAGGAGGGTCAGTGCGCTCATCTACCGGCCTTCCCCACGTTCGGTGCTGGTCGGGTCGACGGGTGTCGCCTGGGCCAGCACTCGGAACACAATACGGGTTCTGCCGATGGAGATCACCGAATCGGTGGGCAGCGGGGCGCGGGTGATGCGGGCCCCGTTCAGTTCTGAGCCGTTGGTGGAGCCCAGGTCGTTGACCTCGGCGCGGCTGCCGTCCCAGAGGATTTCGACGTGTTTGCGGGAGATTCCAGTGTCGTCCACCGTGATGTCCGCATCGTGGCCGCGACCGATCACCGTGCGGGAACGGGTGATCGGGTGGCGCTTGCCGTTGATGTCCAGCACGGGCGTCCAGGTGACGGCACCCTTCACGTTCTCGGAATCGACCTGGATCATGCCCTCACTGAGCGACGCATCCTGGCTGAGCTTGATCGATATGCCGCCGGCGAACTGGTAGTGCTGGGCTGCGGCGTGCTGTTGCACCAGTTGGGTCAGCTCATCGATGAGGGTGTCGCCCAGTCCGGTCATCCGCTGATAATCGGTTTGTCCGAGGCGCACGACGAAGCGGTTGGGGACCAGGATGCGGTCACGCGCGACGACAGCGGCGTTCGTGTCGAGTTCGCGCCGAAGTGCGCTGGTGATCTCGATCGGCTGGAGACCACTCTTGAAGGTCTTGGCGAAGGCGCCGTTGACCGCCTTCTCCAGACCTTTCTCGAAGCTGTCCAGTAGTCCCAAGGATCTCCCTTTGCACCAGTCGGGTGACTATGACGATGTTAGCCGGTGGGCCCGAACCGCGGCATGAGCCTACCGAATGTCCTCCTAATGGATGACATCGACCCGTCGGGGCGACGATTAAAGAGGTCTCCTGCTGTGATAATCTCGCTAGGTCTGCGCGAGTGGCGAAATTGGCAGACGCGCACGGTTCAGGTCCGTGTGCCCGTGAGGGCATGGGGGTTCAAGTCCCCCCTCGCGCACCGAAATGGATTGTTCCCAGAACTGGCAGGATTGGTTCTCGGAACTATCCGAAAAAGTGAAGGCCACCGGGTTTCCGGTGGCCTTTGCTGGTTTTCTGTTGCTTTCGCCCGACAACCTGCTTTCCGCGTGATGCTCTCTCCGTCACGGAGGGCCTCAGCCGTGCAGTCCACTGGGAGACTGCGGGCACTTCTCTTCGAGCTTCGGCGAGAACCGGTCGACGCTGTTGTACGGGAACCACCGCTCCGCGTCATCCGCCTCCAGGAAGCTGGACAAGCTGGGAGCGTCGGCAACACTGACGTCCTCCCCCTCAAGGCACGGACTGAGGACGTTCACGTAATAGTCGTAGAGGTACTCCAGCTGCGCCTCGTTCAACGGCTGGCTGTACTTCGGATGCACCGGGTACTTCGCGCCGCAGGTGTAATGCGCCAGTTCGGCCGGCTCCGCCTGCTCATTCGCATACGACATCTCGATGCCGCCATCCGCTGATGCGGTTGCTTCGAAACCCATCCCGGTAAGGCACTCGGCGATCGCCTCCGGCCACTCCTCCGGAGTCACGAACCGGATGCGCTCGATCTCACCAAGTACGGCATCCGGAAACCTGCTGAGCAGGTCGGCCCGCCGGGACTCGAGCTGGATCTCGACCAGGCGATCCGCTTCATCCGCCGACAGCTCCGGGATCCCGAACTTGTTGTGCTCTATGGATGCCTGAGTCGTGCAACCAGCGCCGCCCCACATCACCCCGGAGAGGAGCAGTAGGCAGAGCGATGCGCGAAGAACGAGGTTCTGCTTATCGCGAGAAATCCCCATGGGCACACGCTAGCGGTTGAGGTTCGAGCGCACCCTTGTGCCGCACCGTTACGCGGCGTACCGTTCCTCCCGTTGGGGGACTCTCACTGTTGGAGGACCGAAATGAACACCGTACGACGCGTCAGCATCCGGGCCATCGCTGTCCTGGGAGCTGCGCTTGCACTTACCACTGTCAACCTGACTGCCGCCAACGCACTGAAGGGTGGCGTACCCGCGATACCGCTGAACACCGAGCAAGAAACCACAGGCTCGAACACCGGTGCCAGCGGCTTCATCACCTACACGATCGATGGCAACCAGTTCTGTTACACGCTCACCGCGCGCGACCTTTCCGAACCAGCACTCGCAGCCCACATCCACGTGGCGCCAAGAAACGTTGCCGGCTCGATCGTGATCCCGCTGACGGTCGGCGCCGGAGCCGACTGGACGGTCCAGGCGTGCACTACCGCGGACCCCGCACTGCTCGAAGCGGTGGCCGCGAACCCACGTAACTACTACGTGAACGTCCACACCCCGACATTCCCGGGCGGGGAGATTCGGGGTCAACTCAAGTAGCTGGTTCACATAGCTGAGTTTCAGCTAGCGTTCCCGCACCACCCGACGCTCATCCCAGACCGGCGCATCCGACTCGTAGACCTCGCCGTTCGAGCCGAAGACCAGGAAACGGTCGAACCCGCGCGCGAACCAGCGGTCGTGCGTGACCGCGATGACGGTTCCCTCGAAGCCTTCGAGTCCCTCCTCCAGCGCTTCCGCCGAAACCAGGTCGAGGTTGTCGGTCGGTTCGTCGAGCAATAGCAGTGTTGCACCGGACAGTTCCAGCAGCAGGATCTGCAGCCGCGCCTGCTGACCGCCGGACAGCGACTCGAATACCTGCTCGGCGGCGCCGGCCAGGCCGTAGCGGTCGAGCGCCCGGCTGGCTGCCTCCCGGGCCATCCCGTCACGGTGGTCGTCACCGCGGTGCAGGATGTCCAGCAGCGTTCGGCCGATCAACTCGGGGTGATCGTGTGCCTGCGCGAACCAGCCGGGCTGTACCCGTGCCCCCAGCTTGGCGGTGCCATTGTGCTCCACCGGTGTCAGGATCTGGGCAGCGGATGCCAGGTGGCCGGCCGTGACATCCGGATCGGTTCCGCCTTGGGCCAGCAACCGCAGGAAGTGCGACTTGCCGGAGCCGTTCGAGCCGAGCACCGCGATGCGCTCGCCGAACCAGAGCTCGGCGTCGAACGGCTTCATCAGGCCGGTCAACTCCAACTGGGTGCAGACGACGGCGCGGCGCCCGGTTCTGGCGCCCCGCAGTCGCATCTTCACGTTCTGGTCCTTCGGGCGCTCCTGCGGTGGTCCGACCGCCTCGAACTTGGCCAGGCGGGTCTGGGCCGCGCGATAGCGCGATGCCATGTCGGAGTTGTACTTGGCCTGCTGGCCGAGGCGCACCACCAGCGCCCGGAGTTTGACCCGCTCCTCGTCCCAGCGCCGGCGCAGCTCATCGAGCCGGTCCAGCCGATCACGGCGGGCGTCGTGATAGGTGGCGAAGCTCCCGCCGTGGGTCCAGGTGTCGTTGCCGGCAGCACCGACCTCCAGCGTGATGATTCGCGTGGCGGCGCGAGCCAGCAGCTCCCGATCGTGGGAGACCAGCAGCACCGTCTTCGAGCTGTCCAACAGAGTGTCCTCCAGCCAGCGCTTGGTTGGAACGTCGAGATAGTTGTCTGGCTCATCGAGCAGCAGCACCTGTTCCGGGCCGCGGAACAGAGCCTCCAGCACGAGTCGCTTCTGCTCGCCGCCGGACAGTGTGTTCACGCGACGCCACTGGGCCTTGTCGAAGGAGAGCCCGAGGGCAGCCTGGCAGCAGGTGTCCCAGACGACCTCGTGGTCGTAACCACCGGCATCCGCGTACTCCGCCAACCGGTTCGCGTACGCCATCTGGGTGCGTTCGACATCGTTCTCCAAGAGTGCCAACTCCGCCCGGTCGACGGCGAGGGCCGCAGCCTTCACGCCGGCCGGGGCCACCGAGATCAGCAGGTCGCGAACTGTCGAATCGTCGCGCACGTGCCCGACGAACTGGTCCATCACGCCGAGACCACCGTCGACGGCGATGGTTCCGGAGTCAGGAGAAAGCTCGCCGCGGATGAGGCGCATCAGGGTCGACTTGCCCGCGCCGTTCGCCCCGATCAGCGCACCGGTCGCACCCTCTCCGACGCGGAACGAGACCTCGTCCAGCAGCACGCGGCCGTCGCTCAACGAGAAGGAGACGTCGCTGACGTCGATGTAACCCACAGTGAATGCCTGACGATCGGGAAGCCCCGGATGGGGCGCCCGCGGGGTGGCGAGCCGATCAGTTTACAGCGCAGCCGTGGCTTCGCCGAAGACTTTCTGTCCATGAGGGGATGAAGGGCGCACAATATCCCTATGGCTGACCTGAGCAGCACCGCAGAGACCGTTCGTCTCGCCATCTATCGCACGTTCGCGAGCACGGGCCGCGCCCTCGACCAGGAGGAGATAGCAGCCCAAACAGGTCTTGAACCGGCGCAGACGGTTGCCGCCTTCCGCGAGCTCGCAGATACCCGCCACGTGGTGCTCGACACTAACGGGAGGATCGTGATGGCGCACCCGTTCGCGGCCATCAACCTTCACTTCTCGGTGATGGGCGAGAACACCATCTGGTGGGGCGGATGCGCGTGGGACTCCTTCGCCATCCCGCACCTGGTCCCGGGCGAGCCGAGCGTACTGGTCGCCACGACCTGCCCGGCTTGCGGAACTGCACACGCCTGGACGGTGACGTCGGATGCGCCGCCCGAAGGCGACCAGGTGGCCCATTTTCTGGTACCGACGGCCCACATCTGGGACGACGTGGTGCACACCTGTTCGAATCAGCGGATCTTCTGCAACGAGACCTGCGTGGAAAACTGGCTCAGCACATCCGGAAACCAGCGCGGTTCGGTGTTCGACCTGGCAACGCTCTGGCGGCTGGCGCAGGGTTGGTACGCCGGTCGCCTGGATTCGCCGTACCGACGTCGCGAACCGGTCGAGGCGCACGAGTACTTTCGGCAAGTGGGGCTTCGCGGCGAATTCTGGGGGCTCGACTAACGCTACGGCAGTTTCGCCACCGTGAGGAGGATGGCCGAATCCTCGATCGCCTCGATGCTGTGCTGGCCCTCCGGCACGATCAGGTGGTCACCGGCCATGCCCGGCCAGGACGTGGCGCCCGCGGTCAGGGTGATCCGCCCACGCAGCACGTAGAGGGTGGCTTCGCCGGGGTTCTGATGCTCGGCCATCGTCTGGCCGGCAGCCAGCGCCATCACGGTTTGGCGCAGGGCGCGTTCGTGCCCGCCATAGACCGTGCGCGCGCTTCGGCCGCTCGAGGAACGCAGCGCATCCTCCAGCAACTCCCGGGAGAGCGCGGTCAGCGATGTTTTCTGCATGCGCCCACTATCCTCCGCTTGCGTGCCTAACCCCAGAAGACGGCGATGCAGATGTTGACCAGGGTGAGGCCGGCGACGCTGAGCAGCACCCAGTTCGCGACCTTCTCCTTCTTCCGGTAGATGAAGGCGAGCACCATGATGACGATCACGACGGCGAGCTTCACGCCGATCTTGGCGTTGTCGATGTCACCGAGGTCCGCCATCTGGATCACCCCGACCAGCAGCACACCGGTGACCAGCTGGGTGAGCGCACCGTGGAAGATCGCAGCGTTGATCTTGCCTGCACCGGCCTTGAGCGCGGGAACCTGGGCGATCACCCCTCCGAGCAGCGACGCCATGCCGACGAAGTGGAGCACAAGAAGCACGTTCCGCAGGATTTCCATGCCGACAGGCTACCCGCATCCGCCACCGCGCGAGCGGGGCCAGCCGCAGCTGGCAACGACCGTGACCGGTACGCTGACTCACTGGCGGGGCAAATTGATGCCGTCACGCCGGCCAACGTCGTCAACGGTACCGGGAGGTAGTGCCTGTGGGTGCAGCCCGACTCGTCGTCAGGCGCTCACGCACGCGGGGCAACCTGCTCCTCTCCCTTTTCGCCGTGGTGGCCATCGTCGCCTTCCTGCTGGCCGGGATGATCGGCTACCTGAGCGGAGCCGCGGATGCTGCGGTGCGGGAGACTCTGAGCGTCGGACCGGCTAAGGCGGTGTCAACCCAGCTGAGCACCCGCCTGGCCAGTGACAGCGACCAGCAGGCGGATGCCACCCGGCAGCTGATCGATGACGCGTTCACCGACGTGGAGGTCGCGGTGCACCGCACGGTGCGGAGCAACCCGGCGAAGGCGTCCATCGGCGAAGAGGCCCCCGAGCTGATCCTCATGGCCGACGCTGAGCTTCCCGAGCACGCAACCCTCGTCGACGGCGCCTGGCCCAGCCCGCGGGAAGGGGCAGTGCCGACGGCTGTTCAGGCTTCCGCGGCGGACGCGCTTGGTATCGGGGTCGGGGACAGCTTCACCGTCGAAGGGCTGGAGTTCGTGGTCGAGGCGACCTGGCTCCCCGACGACGCGACCGACCCGTACTGGTTCTCCGACCCAGCCGTCGCCTCCGGCCTGGACCGGCTCAGTTATGGCCCGGTCGTGACCTTCGAGGGCGCGCTGGCCGAACTGCCGGTGCGCAGCTATGCCCGGTGGACGATCGTGCCCACCGATGCGGCTCTCACAGCGGCGGGACTACCCACGCTGGCAAGCGCGCTCGATGAGCTTGCGCTGCGGGTCGAGCGCGCCGACGGCGAGCAGAACATCGAGCTGTCGGGCTCACTCGGGGAGCGGGTTGACCTGGTGCAACGCAGCCTGGGGGTTGCGAGTGCGCTCGTCACCGTTCCGGCCGTGCTCGTCATCGTGATCGGCCTCATCACCCTCGCACAGCTGGCGCGGTTGCTGGTGGCGGTGCGCCGCGGCGAGACGGCGCTGTTGCGGGCTCGCGGCGCATCCGTCACCCAGCTGACTGTCGTCTCGCTTGCCGAGGCTGTGGCAGTCATCGTTCCGGGCGGCGCTGTCGGCCTGACGGCGGTGGTGCTCCTGCTGGGGTCGGGGCTGGTCCCGGTGAACGGTGCCGCGATGACAGCGGCCGCCTGGCCGATCGCGCTCGCCGTTGTCGGGTCCGCCGCGTTGGTGTGCGGTGTGGTGGGCTGGCGGGCGGCGGTGGTCGGTGCGGGGCCGGTACACGGCGATTCCGGTCGCACGCGCGCCTCCGTCACGATCGGCGCAGCCGTCCTGGTGCTGGTGGCGGCCGGGGTATCGCTCTGGCAGTTCAAGCTTTACGGGTCCCCCCTCACTGTCGGGCAGGACGGCGTCACCCGGGTCGACCCGCTCACCGTCGTCGCCCCGGCCCTGCTGCTGCTGGCCCTCGCCATGGTAGGACTCCTCGCGTTCGGCCCGGTCGCTCGCCTGCTCGAGCGGTGGGGAACCCAGGGCCGGGGCATCCTTCCCGCACTCCCCACCCGTCAGGTGGCGAGGCGGGCTCCGGTGTTCGGGGTCGCCCTGCTGCTCGTCATCCTCGCCGTGAGCGGCACCACTCTGACCGCCGCCTATTCGCAGACCTGGGCTACGGCCAGCGCGACGGCTGGGCAGTTGAGCAACGGCGCGGATGTCCGCGTGCAGCTCAGCCCGCCGCCCACCGTCGAGCGGTCCGGTTTCCGGGTGAGCGCCGTGCCGTACCTGCGGATGAGCGGGGCGGATGATGCTGCCACGGTGCTCAGGACGCCGGTGCGGATCGGCGACGACACCGTCGGCCTGACGGCCGTGGCTGCCGTCAGGATGCCGGGGGTGATGCTGCCGGTGGCGGGATCCTTCGACCCGGCGCTGGTCGCATCCGCCCTGCAGGCCGAACGGACCGGATTCCAGCTGGGAGCTGCGGGCGAACTGCCGTTGACGGTGCAGGTGAGCAGCCCTCCCGGCCAGGAGGCCGGCCTGGTGGAGGTGTTCGCCTGGCTCGAGGACGCTGACGGTTCCCTCACGCTTCTCTCTCTCGGAAGCACTCCGGTCGCCGACGCCGCCCCAACCACCCTGACCGCGGTCGTGCCGGAGGGCAGGGCGGGGGAGTGGACGGTGCTCGCCGTCGAAGCCGCGCTTTCGGCGGCGGACGGCGCTCGCGGCATCGAGGTCGCCGTGAGCGGGCTCGACCAGCGTTACGCGCTGGCCCTGTCCTCCACCGAGCCGACCGACCGGGCGATCACCTACGCTGAGCTGCCCACCCTGCCGGTGGTCGTGACGGAGGCGCTGGCCTCCCGCCTGAGCCTCGAGGATGGAAGCACGATGAGGGCGCGCATCCCGAGCACCGCCAGCGCAGTGGAGGCCATCGTTGCCGGAACGACCCCGGCCATACCGGCTGCTGACGGAGGTCTCGGCATGATCGCCGACCTGCAGACATTGAACCGCTACCTCCTGCAGCGCAGCGAGCGGATGCCACAGCCGGCCGAAGTCTGGATCAGCGCCACCGACGGCACGCGGCTTGTGGATGGAGCCATCTCGGTCAGCACCACCTCGGCGACGGTCACCACGCCCGGTGATGGTTCCGGCGACCGCGTCATCGCCCCGGCGCTCGTTGGACTGTGGTGGGGCACCGCCGGCGCACTGCTCCTCGCCGCGATCGCCGTGCTCGCGATCACCAGCACCTTCGCACGGGATCGGCGGGACGAGGTCATGGTGCTGCGCGCGCTCGGGATGTCGAGTTCCGAACAGGGTCGAAACCGGCTGATGGAACTGGTGAGCGTGGTGGGAGCGGCGCTGGTGACCGGCGTCATCACCGGACTGATCTCATCCGCCCTCACCGTCGGGGAGTTGGCGACCACGGCTGCCGGCGCTTCGGTACCGGTCTCGCTTCGATTCGACGTGCTCGGGTGGGTTGCTCTCCTCTTCGCTTTGGTCGCCGTTTTGGTAACCATCTCAACCGGTTACGCCGGTTCGGTGTCTCGCCAGGCGCGCGACACCGAGTACCGGGCAGGCGCCGCATGAGTCGGCGCAGGCTGAGCGCCGGGCACCTGCTGTGGCGGCACGCGACGGCTGGGACCGGCGCCTCCGTCACCGTCGCCGTCGTGGTCTTCGTGCTCGCCGGAATCGCCGTCGGAGTGCCCCGAGCCATCCAGCTTCTCGTCACCGACAGTGTTCAACACGAAGTGACCTCGCTGCCGGTCACCACTCGCGACCTCGTCGGCCAGGCGTTTGGCGGGCCCGTGATCGGGGCCTCCGCCGACCCTGCAGGCAGCCCCTTCGAGCCGGAGGTCGACGCGGTCTGGGGCTCCCTCGAAGACGGCCTCACCGACGTGCGGAACGCGATGCCCGAGGTGGTGGAACGCGCCGTGGGCGAAGTGCAGTACGCCGTCACCCTCGCGCCGAACCGGGCCATCGCCGAGCGCGACGGCGCGCCGGATACCGAGATCTCGCTCGGGTTCGACCCCCGGTTGCTCGACCACGTGAGCGTCACCAGCGGCGAAATGCCGGAAGCCATGACCGCGGATGTGCCAAACGACGAGCCGACCGGAATCCTCCTCTCCGAGATCATCGCTGAGCGGATGGAATGGACGCCGGGAGAAGTGCGCGAGCTGCGAACCCCGAACGGAACCCAGCCGCTCGAGCTGACCGGAACCTTCGCGGCGCACGACGACGACGACCCGTATTGGCAGCACGTTGCCGCGTCTCTCCGGCCATCCATCGAGATCATCGGACTGGCACCGCCTGTGGTGATCGGGGTCGGGTTCGCGCATCCGGCATCGTGGCAACACGTGGTGCCGTTCAGTGCGGGCGCGCAGCTGCAGGCGTGGTTCCCCCTGGAGGCGGATGCCGTCACCGCCGGCAACGCGGCGGCCTTCTCGCAGGGGGTGCGCGAGTTCACCAGGAACGCCCACCGCGTGGGGGATCCGACACTCGACGACGGGTGGTTCGGCCGGTACACCACCGTCCCGGTGTTCGAGCTGCCCTTCAGCACGCGTGTCACCAACGCGCTGGATGATGCGATTGCGTCCACCTCGGCCACGAGTGCCGTGCTGGCCATGCTGGCATCCGGACCGATCGGCGTTGCGGTCGCCGTGCTGCTGCTCGGTACCCGGCTGGTCACCGACCGGCGCAACACCGGACTGCAACTGGCGGCCGCCCGCGGAGCGTCGCCAGGCCAATTGCGGGCGACGCTGGCGGTGGAAGGCCTGGGTATCGGCGTCCCGGCCGGCGTTCTCGGTGCTGTCGTCGGATCGATGCTCGTCCCCGGGCCGCCCCAGCCGGTGACGCTGGTGCTGGCCGCGCTGGTCGCTGCGCTTCCGGCCGTGCTGCTCGCCACGACGCCGGTCGTGTCGGGGATGCGCCGCGTACGAGCGGACCTCGGCCCGCGTGCGACCGGACCATGGCGGTGGATCCTCGAAGTGCTCGTGCTGGCCGCCGCCGGCCTCTCAACCTTCCTGCTGCTGCGCCGAGGGCTCACCACCGCGGCCGGCACGGTGACAGTCGATCCCTTGCTGGCGGCCGTGCCGTTGCTGCTCGCCCTCGCCACCTGTGTCGTCGTGATGCGGGTGTACCCGCTCCCGCTGGCGGCGATCGCGCGCTGGGCGGCGCGCCGCCCGGGACTCACCGCCTTCCTCGGGGCGGCGCGCGGAGTCCGCGACCCGGCCTCAGGTTTGGCGCCCATCCTCGCGATGGTGGTCGGCGTATCCGTCGCCGTCTTCTCCGGCGCCATGCTCAGCACCGTGAACGCCGGCGTCGAACACTCCGCCCGAGCATCCGTCGGTGCGGACCTCCTGGTCAGTTCGCAGGCGATCACCGCTGAGCAGGCGGATGCGATCGAAGCCATCGACGGCGTCGTCGCCACAGCTCAGGTGTACGCCGAGGTGCGGGTGACCCTCACCCACGACGGTGCGCGGGACTACCTCACCGCGATCGTCGTCGACGCGGACCAATTGGCGGCGGTGCAACAAGGGAAGCCCGGCTCGATCGAGGGCCTGGACCTGTTGCACGGTCAAGGGGAGCGGGTGCCGGTGATCGCATCGAAGGCAGTCGCGGAACTGCTGGGCGGCTCGGCTGACGCCAGTGGCGACGCCGAGATCGATGGTGCCGCCATCGAGGTGGTCGGGGCGGCGCCGACCGACGGTCCGATGAGCGACCGTCGCGCCTGGGTGATCGTCGACCGGACCAACGCTGAAATACTGGTCGGCACCATCTACTCGCCGTCGCGGGTGTTCGTGGATCTCGATGAGCAGGCATCCGCCACCCAGGTGCGCGATGACATCCGCTCCCTTGTGCAGGCCAGTGCCACCGTGTCCATTCCGGAACAGGTGGTGGACGAGCTGAGGTCGAACCCGGTCGTGACCGGGCTGCAGTCGGCGCTGATCGCGGCGCTGGTGCTGGTCAGCTTTCTCTGCACCGTTGCCGTCGTCATGACCCTGGCGCGAGGGGCGGCCGGGCGCGACAGACTGCTGTCCATGCTGCGAACGCTCGGGTTGGGCCTGCGTTCGGGAACAGCCATCGTGGCGTGGGAGCTCGCACCGATGACCGTCGTGGCGCTGATCGCCGGCACCGCACTGGGAGTCGCGCTGCCCTGGATCGTGCTCGCCGGCGTGGACCTGACCCTGTTCACCGGAGGGTCGCAGCAGCCAGCCGTCGTCATCGACCCTCTGCTGACGGCGCTGCTGACCGGCGGGTTCGTGCTGCTGGTGCTCGTGGCGACGGTCATCGCCGTCGTGACCGCGCGGCGAACCGACCCCGCGACAGCGCTGAGAACGATTGAGGAATGAGAGTGGACATTGTGGCTGAAGAACCAGACATCCTCTGCACCGACCTGGTGCGCATCTTCACGGCGCAGGGAGTCGAGGTGCAGGCGCTCCAGGGCCTGAACCTGCGAGTCGAGCGCGGCGAGATGGTCGCCCTGGTTGGAGCATCCGGATCAGGAAAGTCGACGCTGCTGACAATCCTCTCCGGGCTGGACACCCCGACGGCCGGCGCCGCGATGGTTGCCGGCCACGACCTGCTGACCATGGGACGGCGTGAGCGCCTGGATTTCCAGCGGCACAGTGTCGGGTTCGTCTGGCAGCAGACCTCGCGCAACCTCCTGCCGTACCTGACGGCGGCCGAAAACGTGGCGATGGCGATGATCCTCGCCGGGTCCATGCCGGCGAGGCAGCGGGAGACGCAAGTGGATGAGCTACTGACCCTGCTGGGCGTCGACGACTGTGCGGACAGGCGGCCGGCCGAACTCTCGGGCGGGCAGCAGCAACGCGTCGCCATTGCCGTCGCCATCGCGAACTCGCCGAAAGTGCTGCTGGCGGACGAGCCGACCGGTGAGCTGGACGACGCTGCCAGCGTGCAGGTGCTGGAGGCCATGCGCACCGTCAACGAACAGCGTGGCGTCACCGTGCTGATCGTCACCCACGACGCCACGGTGTCGAACCATGTGCGGCGCACGATCCAGATTCGGGATGGCCGAACCTCCACCGAGGTGCTGCGCCGCCAGCACGTCGACCAGCACGGGGAGGAGCACACCGTGGCCGAGGAGTTCGCCGTGCTCGACCGGGTTGGGCGGATGCAGCTGCCGGCCGACTTCATGGCCGACCTCAGCCTGCGAGACAAGGTGCGACTGGCGCTGGAGACCGACCACGTCGGCGTGTGGCCCGGCGACACTGCTGCCAAAAGCCCCGCTGCCAAGAACCCTGGTGGTGGCACCGCTGGAACAGGCAGGCGCTCCGCCGGCAGGCACGCCGCGGCACCGGAGAGCACGGACGGAGACCAGTCATGACCGAGGCAATGTTGACGGAGGCGGTGCTGTCCGAGGCGGTGCTGCGAGCGGCATCCGTCAGTCGCGTGTTCAGAAGAGCAGGTGGCGACGTTCACGCCTGCACCGACGTCAGCCTGGAGGTGAGGGCCGGCGAATTGCTGGTAGTGCGCGGACCGTCCGGATCGGGCAAGACCACCCTCCTGAACCTGCTCGGCGGACTCGACACCCCCACCTCGGGCAGCGTCTGGGTGGGCGGCGTCGACCTCACCGCAATGAGTGAGGACGAGCTGCTCTCCCTGCGCCGCAATCGGCTCGGGTATGTGTTCCAGTCGTTCGGGCTCATCCCGGTGTTGTCGGCCGCCGAGAACGTCGAGGTTCCACTGCGCATCCAGGGGATGGCACCGCGAACGCGCGATGCCCGGGTCACCGAGATGCTCGAGCTCGTCGGCCTGGGCGAGCACGCGGCCCAGCGACCGTACGAGCTGTCTGGCGGGCAGCAGCAACGGGTGGGGATCGCCCGGGCGCTCGCGGCTGGGCCGCAGATCCTCCTGGCGGACGAGCCGACCGGGCAACTCGACAGTGGCACGGCGGCGACCGTCATGGACCTGATCGGCGAACTGGTGCACTCGCAGGGGGTCGCAGCTGTCGTCGCGACCCACGACCCGCTGCTCATCGACCGCGCCGACCGCGTCATCGAGCTGCACGACGGGCGCATCGCCTCCTGAGCCGGCCTGCTCCCGAGACATCCGAAGGGGCCCGCGAGTAGGGCCATGGTGCGGGTCGTTCGCCGCGCGCACCCGCATAACGCCCCGTCTCGCGCGCGAAAATGCGTTCTGTGCGCGTAACCTATTCAGGCGGTTACCCGCTGTTGGAACGCCGTTACAGCGAGTAGCACGTGATTCCACCCAACACCATCCGCCGCCTTCAGGGTGGGCGTGCTAGTTTCGCCCCCATGAGCCGTATCGCGGCGGTTGCGCCAGTCTTGCCAGAGCACAGCTACACGCAGGAAACGATCACGGCTGAGCTCGCGTCGCTGATCGCGCCGTCCGACAATCGCCGTAGCGTGCTCGAGCGGATGCACGCGTCCACCCGCATCGGAACGAGGCACACCGCGCTGCCGCTCGAGCGGTATCGCACCCTGGGGTCCTTCGGTGAGGCAAACGACATCTTCATTGAGGTGGCAATCGAGCTGGGTGAGCGGGCGGTGCGCACGGCGTTGGCGGATGCCGGACTCACGCCGCGGGATGTCGACTACATCCTGTTCACCACGGTCACCGGAATCGCCGCACCCTCGATCGACGGCCTGCTGGTCTCGCGTCTCGGATTGCGATCGGACGTCAAGCGGATGCCGTCGTTCGGCCTCGGGTGCGTGGCCGGGGCATCCGGAATCGCCAGGGTGCACGACTACCTGGCCGGTCATCCCACTGAGGTGGGGGTGCTGCTGTCGGTGGAATTGTGCTCGCTGACCCTGCAACGCGGAGACGAGACCATGGCCAACTTCGTGGCCAGCGGCATCTTCGGCGACGGGGCGGCCGCCGTGGTCATGGTGGGGGATCAGCGGAGCGAGCCAGGGCCGGCGGTGATCGCGACCCGCAGTTCCTACTATCCGGAAACGCACGACGTGATCGGCTGGAAAATGCGGGCGAGCGGGTTCGAGATCGTGCTGAGCGCCGGAGTCGCGGATGTGATCGAACGCTACTTCCCGGTGGACGTGACCGGCTTCCTGGCCGATAACTCGCTGACCATCGGCGAGGTGGACCACTGGATCGCGCACCCGGGTGGACCGCGGGTGCTTGAGGCGTTCGGGCAGGCGCTCGACCTGCCCGACAGCGCGTTCCAGCCGAGCTGGGACTCCCTGGCCAGAGTGGGGAACCTCTCCTCCTCGTCGGTGCTGCACGTGCTGGCCGACACGCATCCGGACAGTGCACATCCGGACAGTGGATCGTGCGGGCTCCTCTTCGCGCTCGGCCCCGGCGTCAGCGCCGAATTCGTGCTGCTGGAGTGGATGTGATCGCGTACCTCGCGCTCATCCTCGCCACCGGTGTGGAGCGCCTGGTCGAACTGGTCATCTCGGCGCGCAACGCCCGCGCCGCTTTCGCCCGCGGCGGCCAAGAGTTCGGGCGAGCGCACTTCCCGTGGATGGTCGCGCTGCACACCGGACTGCTGGTCGCCAGCTTCCTGGAGGCCTGGCTGCTCGAGCGGCCCTTCCTGCCGTGGCTCGGCTGGCCGATGCTCGCCCTGGTCGTGCTCAGCCAGGCGCTGCGCTACTGGTGCATCACCGCGCTCGGCCCGCAGTGGAACACCAGGGTCATCGTGGTGCCGGGCGCCGGCGCGGTGACGCGCGGACCGTACCGGTGGTTGCGGCACCCGAACTACGTCGCCGTCGTCATCGAGGGGTTCGCCCTGCCGCTGGTCCACTCATCGTGGATCACCGCCGCCGCGTTCACCGTGCTCAATGCGGTGCTGTTGCTCGGGTTCCGCATCCCGGTCGAAGAGCGCGCGCTGGCAACGCTGACCCGATGAGCGCAGGCGGATGATCGACGTCGTCATTGTCGGCGGCGGGCCGGTCGGCCTCGCTGCGGCGATCGAGGCGAGGCTGGCCGGGCTCAGCGCTGCGGTCATCGAGCCGCGAACGGGCCCGATCGACAAGGCTTGCGGCGAGGGGCTCATGCCCGGAGCGCTGCCGCTGCTCGACAGGCTCGGGGTGCATCCGGCCGGGCATCCGCTGCTCGGTGTCGGCTACTACGCTGCCGCCCACCCGCACCGCAGCTCCACCAAAGTGCCCGTTCCGGTCAGTAGTGCCCCGCGCAACGGGAACAATCCGCCGGAACGGGCACTAATGCGGAGCGTGGAGCATCTTTTCTTGAGTGGGAACGGGCTTGGCGTCCGGCGCACCGTGCTCCACGAAGCGCTGTGGGAACGTGCGGCCATGCTCGGCGTCGACCTCATCAAGGGACGAGCGGATGCGATTGAGCAGCACGAAGGCTCCGTCACCGTGATCGTCGGCGCGAACCGCATCGACGCCCGCTGGCTGTTCGGTTGCGACGGGCTGCACTCTGACGTCGCCCGGCTGGTCGGACTCGCCAGGCCGCCCCGCCCCGGCGATAGGAGGTATGGCATTCGCCAGCATTTCGCACTGGCCCCCTGGAGCAGTCTGATCGAAGTGCACTACGGGCCGACCGCCGAGCTGTACGTGACGCCGGTTGGCGCCGACGCCGTGGGGGTCGCCATGCTCGCACCGCAGGGAACCTCGTTCGACGCCGCGCTGGCCGCCGTACCGGAGGTTGCCGATCGCCTGACCGGCGTAGCGGTCGCGAGTGAACGCCGGGGCGCCGGGCCATTCCGCCAGCGCACCCGGGCGCGCACCACCGGGAGGGTGCTGCTGGTCGGGGACGCCTCCGGTTACGTCGACGCGCTGACCGGGGAGGGGCTCCGGCTCGGGTTCGCGCAGGCATCCGCTGCCGTCGCCAGCGTGGTGGACGGCCGACCGCAGCGGTACGAGGGGGAGTGGAGGCGGGTGACCCGTGACTTCCGCGCACTCACCACCGGGCTGGTCGCCTGGGCGGATTCACCACTGCGCAGAACGCTGGTGCCGACCGCCGCACGCCTGCCCGGCGTCTTCGGTGCCGTGGTCGAGCGTCTCGCCCGCTGACCCTCAGCAGACGTGCCGCTCTCGCGGTGGACGACGCACCTTCACCCGAGTCGGGGCATTGTGTGGGAACCTACAGCGTCGAACAGCAGATTGGCCCGACTCGCGTAGGTGAGACCGAGCTTGTCTACGCGGGGACCGCGTCGGGGACCGTCGTGCGCGAGCGCCCGAGCACGAAGAACCCGAACGCGGCCGCGACGAAGAACATGAGCACGCCGTACACGGCGGCCGGCAGCGACAGCTCCAGGCTGCCGAGCACCGACTGCGCGATGACGATTGCCAGCGTGGCGTTGTGGATGCCGATCTCGAATCCGCTGGCGATCGCCTGCGACCTGCCGACCTTGAACAGGAGGGGCGCCAGGTAGCCGACGGTGAGGCTGATCACGCAGAACAGCACCGTGATGAGCGCGAGCGTCGCAAAGTTGGCGACCAGGATCTCCCGGTTGGAGATGACGGCGCCGGCGATGACAACGACCAGGATGATGACGGATGCGATGCGCACCGGCTTGTCCATGGCATCCGCGAACTTCGGCTTCCACTTGCGGATCAGCATGCCCAGCAGCACCGGGAGCAGCACGATGGCGAACACTTCCAGTGTTTTCGACAGATGGAGGCCGACCTGCTCGCCGCCGGGCATGAAGTAGGCGATCGCCAGGTTTGCGATGATCGGCAGCGTGACGACGGCGATCACCGAGTTGATGGCGGTGAGGCTGATGTTGAGGGCGACGTCGCCGCGGAACAGGTGGCTGTAGAGATTCGCCGTGGTGCCTCCGGGGGAGGCGGCGAGCAGCATCATTCCGACTGCCAGCACCGGGGGCAGCTGGAACGCCAGTACCAGGCCGAAGCAGATGGCGGGCAGCACGATGAGCTGGCAGGCCAAGGCGATGAATACGGCTTTCGGATGCTTCCCCACCCGAGCGAAGTCGGCCACCGTGAGGGTGAGGCCGAGCCCCAGCATGATGATTCCGAGGGCGACGGGGAGACCGATGGTGGTCAGCGCTGAGTCCATCCGCTCAGTGTGGCGGAAATCGGTACCGTCGTGCCACCGCAACACGGAGCGATAGTGGCCGTTCCGGAGAGATGTGCCCCGCGGAACGGGTGCATCCCTCCGGAACGGGCACTATTGGGGGTGGGTGGCGGCGGCGAGCACGACGTGCAGGATGTCGCGCAGCTTCTCAAGGTCGGCGATCGGCACCCCGAGCCGCTCGATGATCTGCGCCGGCACCTTCTCGGCTTCCGCACGGAGTTCAGTCCCGGCAGCGGTCAATGTCACCGCGAGCGCGCGTTCGTCGCTCTCACTGCGGGCGCGCGTGATCAACCCGGCAGCTTCCAGCCGCTTGAGCAGTGGGGACAGCGTCGCAGGTTCCAGGTGCAGGGCGTGCCCGATGTCGGCGACGGTTCGTGGGCTGCGCTCCCAGAGTGCGAGCATCACCAGGTATTGCGGATGCGTGAGCCCGAGTGGCTCGAGTACCGGACGGTAGAGGCCGATGACGCTGCGCGAGGTCGCCGCGAGGGCGTAGCAGACCTGCATATCGAGGGAGAGCGGATCGCGAGCGGTCATGGTGGTCATGGATCCAGTCTAGCCAATTCAGTTAGTGTGCGTATGATTAGTGTGCGAATTAATTAGGAGCGAGACGGAATGAACGACCAGCGGAAACCGAACTGGGCAGACAAGCTCAATGCCCTGCTGGTCCCGTACATCGGCCCGCCGCCGCTCGGCCCCTACGGCGAGGCTCCGCTGCCGCCGACCGGGCTGTCGGCCTGCCCGATGTGCGGGGTCGTCATGTCGGCACACGAAGTCGAGCGCCGAGACGGTCGCCCGACCAAGCTGCACTGCCCGGTCCCGGCTGCCTAGCGCAGAGCCCGTCCCATCTGTCAACAGGACCGATCATCCGACGCGCCGTCGCCCCAGCGCGCTCGTCGGCGTGTCACCGAATCCGTCCTGTTGACGGAGGCTCAGGAGATGCAGCGGCCTAGGGCAGCAGCAACGGGATGAGTTCGCCCGGCGAGGAGACGACCGCGATCGAGCCCTCCTGCTCAGCGAGCGATCCGTAGCCCCAGTCCACAAAAATGGCCGGTACGTCGTTCGCGGCCGCGCCCTCGATATCGTGCTTCCGGTCGCCGATCATGACCGGGTTGCTGAGGTCGGCCCCGATCATCCGGAACCTGGTGAGCGCCTCTTCGATGACGTCCTTCTTGGCGCTGCGGATCTCGTCGATCGACGAGCCGGCGATCACCCGGAAATATTGCGTCAGGTTGGCGTTGTCGAGAATGACGGATGCCGGGAACTCCGGCTTCGAGGTGGCCAGCGACAGCGGGATACCGCTTTCGTGGATGGAGCGCAGAACGGAGCCGATCCCCTCGAACACCGGGCTGGTCTGCGTGCCGTGGTCGAGGTAGTGCTTGCGGTAGATGGCGAGCGCCTGCGCAGATTCGATCGGCGTCATCCCCGCGTAGTCGCGGAAAGCATCGAGGATCGGCGGGCCCACGTAGGCGAGCAGTTCTTCGGCCGATGGAACCGGCCGGCCCAGTTTCTCGAACATGTAGCTGAGCGACGCGGTGATTCCGGGTGCGGAGTCGGCGATCGTCCCATCGAGGTCGAACAGGATGCAGGTCCACGGCTTCTTCATTGTGCCTCGAGCCTACTTAAGGAGCGTCAGAACAGGCGCAGGTGGCTGTCATCGAGGCCGCGCATCTCGTCGTAGTCGAGGGTGATGCAGCGGATGCCGCGGTCCAGTGCCAGCGTTCGTGCCTGCGGTTTGATCTCCTGTGCCGCGAAGACACCCGCCACCGGGGCCAGGCGCGGGTCGCGGTTCATCAGTTCGAGGTAGCGGGTGAGCTGCTCGACCCCGTCGATGTCGCCGCGCCGCTTGATCTCCACCGCGACACTGCCGCCGGAAGCATCCGTCGCCAGGATGTCGACCGGGCCGATCGCGGTCATGTATTCGCGGCGCACCAGGCGGTAGCCGTCGCCGAGCACCTCGATCTGCTCGGCGAGCAGCTTCTGCAGGTGTGCTTCGACGCCGTCCTTCTGCAGGCCGGGGTCGATGCCCAGCTCGTGGGTGCTGTCGTGAAGAATCTCGTGGATGGAGATGACCAGCAGGTCGGCGGTCTTCGCCTGGGTGACCTTCCAGATTTCGGCGACGCCGGCATCCGCCTGCTCAGACTCCGGCTCGATCGTGGCGAAAGTACAGGGCGGGCTCATCCAGTTGAGCGGCTTGTACGACAGCGAGTCGGAGTGCACCAGCACGCTGCCGTCCGCTTTCAGCAGCAGCAGCCGGGTGGCAAGGGGAAGGTGCGCACTGAGGCGGCCCGCGTAGTCGACGGAGCAGCGGGCAATGACAAGTCTCACTTCTCTAGGGTATGGGTTCGGCCCGGCCTCGAGTGATGGGGACAGCATCGGAGCAGGCCGCGATCAATGCCCACATCAGGGGTCAGCTCCGACCTGCTGGTGTTGGCTAGGTTGTGGACATGACCATTACGGGGCCGAGGGTGTCTTCGGGCAGCTTCGATGAGCTTGCTCGCGACCTCCAACGCATGCGGCTGGAGGCCGGGGCGGTGTCCTACACGGAGTTGGCGACGCGCATCACTCAGCTCCGTGAGTCCCAAGGCATGAGCGAGGCGGCGGCGAAAGTTGCCCGGTCGTCGGTTTACGACGTGTTCCGGCCGGGTCGAAAGCGAGTGAACGCCGAGCTGGTCGGAGAGATTGTCCTCGCGCTCGGGCGCGGCGAGGACGAGGCGACGGCCTGGCGTCTGAGGACAGCCGCCGCACGGGAGGAGGACGTGCAACCCCCGGACGACCGACTCGGTGGTAGCAAGCGGGGCAGGAATGTTGCCCTGGCCGTGGTGCTGTGCGTTGCCGCCGTCGGGCTGAGCCAGTTCATGAACTTCACCGGCAGCGCGCTGCATCTGCCGCTCTACCTCGACATGGTCGGCACCGCCTTCGCTGCCTTCGCGTTCGGGCCGTGGGCGGGCGCGGCGGTTGGAGTGGCGACCAATCTGACCGGCAACCTCATGCACGGGGACTTCAGCGGCTGGGGCTTCGCGTCCGTCCAGGTCGCCGGAGCAGTCATCTGGGGCTATGGCTTACGAGGCTGGTTCGGGCGCAGCCGTTCTCGCTTCCTGTTACTCAATGCTGTGGTCGCGGTCGTCTGCTCGCTGGTGGCCGTGCCGGTCATTCTGCTCTTTTTCGACGGGGTCAGCACCCTGTCTGGTGCCGCTGCGCTCGCAGATGCGGCGCAGCAGCTCGGCAACGGGCTGCTGGCCACGTTGTTCTCGGTCAACATGCTCACTTCCCTGGCGGACAAGCTCATTTCCGGCTATCTCGGGCTGTTCATCGTCTGGGCTCTCGCGCACTACGGGTTCGCCATTACGGACACCGTCCGGGTTCGTTTGGGGTTGGTGCCACCGCGGGTCAAGGGCTGAGTGTCGCGCCTAGGCTTTTGGTGGAGCTCCAACACGTCAGGCTTTCCCGAGGCCCGACTTCCACTAGACCGGAACAGCTGAGCCAACGGCTACACCCTTGATTACCCAGGGGAGACCGCGGATCAGCCACCCGATCCGGTCATCGGGGTCTCCGAAGCCTGGGGGCTGAGGCCTCGGAGATTCCCGAGGTGCCGCTGCGGAGCCCGGCGCCGTCATCCTGATGCACCCGAGCGCAGCCATCACGCGCCGCCCTGCAAAGGCTGGGCATTGGATGAGAGCTCGAGCCGGCGCGGAGGCCCGAGCGTACGCTCGAAAATCATCCGCCATCGCGGAGAAATCCACCACTTAGAGGAGGAATCATGGGATCCGTCGCACGAGTAACCACACTCAATATCCGCTCGGAGACAAGTTTCGAGGACGCCGTCAAGATCGGCATCGAGCGCGCACACAAGACTCTCCGGGGAATCTCCGGAGCCTGGGTCAAGGAGCAGAAGGTCGAAGCGGCCGACGGCCAGATCACCGCCTGGTCGGTCGTGCTCGAAGTGACCTTCGTGCTGGATGACTAGGACTTCATCGGCTCGCGGGCGGCGTGCGAGACGGCGCCCGCGGCCACGATGAGCACCAGCACGATCAGCAGGGCATTCAACAGCCCGACCTGCTGACCCAGGAAGCCGATCAGCGGCGGCCCGATCAGGAACGCTGAGTAGCCGATCGTGGCAACCGCGCTGACCCTCGCCGCGGCCGTGCGCGGATCGTCCGCCGCCGCCGACATGCCGGTGGGGAAGCCGAGAGCCGATCCCAGGCCCCACAGGACTACCCCGACCACGGCGATCCAGGCGACCGGGACGAAGATCACGATGAGCAGGCCGATCACCGCGAGGGCAGCGGATGCGCGCAGCACCGGAACGCGTCCGAACCGGTCCAGGATTCTGACGCCGGCGAGACGACCGACGGTCATCGCAGTCACGAAGACGCCGAACACCAGCGCGCCGGTTGACTTGTCCACGCCGTGTCCCTCGACCATGGTGAGCGACAGCCAGTCGTTCGCCGAACCTTCGGCGAAGGCCATGCCGAGCACGATCACGCCGATGAGGAGCGTACGGGGGTCTCGCCAGACGCCGAGGCGTTCCCGCCAGGTAGTGCCGTGGTCTTCATCCGGCGAATCGGCTTGCAGCACGTTCTCCGACTGGGTCGACATCACTCCGAGCAATCCGGCGACCACCATTACCGCCGACACCACCGCGGCCTGGACAGCGATCGGCACCTGCGCGAACTCCGCGGCCGCTCCGACCCCAGCCCCGATCATGGTGCCGAAGCTGAAGAAGGCGTGGAAGATGGGCATGATGGTGCGCCCGAGCGCGCGCTCGTTGACGGCACCGGACAGGTTCATGGCGACGTCGCACACCGACATGCCGGCACCGAAAACGGCCATGCCGGCGAATACCACCCAGAATTGTTGCCCGACGGTGACGCCGACACCGGCCAGCCCCAGGCCCAGGGGGCCGATCACCAGCGACCAGGCCATCGCGCGGCGGGTGCCGAAACTGGTGATCACGTGGCTCGCCGCCAGCAACCCGGTGATCGAGCCGACCGCGATGGCGAAAATGAGTACGCCGATCTGCGCGGTATTGACGTCGAGCGCGTCCTTGACCGCCGGGATGCGGGCCATCCAGCTGGCGATGCCGATGCCGCAGACGGCGAAGATCGCGAAGATCCCGTTGCGCCAGGCGACGACCTGACCACGGTTGAGTCCAGCGGGGTAGACGGGAGTGGGCGAGGTCACTCTGACAATCGTAGGCGGGTCAGCGTGACCCGGTGACGATCCAGCGGGTGCCTTTCGCCCGCAGGCCGAGGGTCAGTGCACGCGCTCCCATGTAACCGAAGCCGAACGCCACCCAGAGCCAGGCGAGTGCGGCATCCGGTCGGACGGACTCCAACCAGAACAGCAGTGGCACATACGCAGCCAGGTTGAGCGCACCGGTGATCGCCAGGTAGCGGGCGTCGCCCGCCCCGATCAGCACGCCATCGAGCACGAACACATAACCGGCGAGCGGGATGCCGGCAGCCATGATGTACAAGGTGACGGTGACCGCGCTCCGCACCGCGGCATCCGAGGTGAACACGGGAGCAGCCACCGGTGCCAGCGCGGCGACAACCCCGAGCAGCAGGCCGAAGAGCAGGCCGTGCTGGATGAGGCGCCTGGTTATGGCTGCGACCCGGTCGACGGCGGATGCGCCCAGCCCGTGCCCGATGAGCGCCTGGCCAGCAATCGCGAGAGCATCGAGGATGAATGCCAGTGTTGCGAAGATCGTCATCGCGATCTGCAGTGCGGCCAACTCGGTGACGCCGAAGTCGGTGGCGACGAAGACGGTTGCCAGCATGGCCACCCGCAGGCTGGCGGTGCGGGCGAGGAGCCACATCCCGGTTCCCGCAGCGGAACTGACACCGCGCAGTCCAGGCCGCAGGCTCGCCCCGGTCGCCGATGCCGCACGCACGGCCATGACAATGTAGACGATCGCCATCGCCCACTGGGCGATGACCGTTCCGACCGCGGAGCCGGCGATACCCCAGCCGAAGCCGTAGATGAAGACGGCGTTCAATACGATGTTCGCGCCGAAGCCGCAGACGGCGACGACCAGCGGAGTCCGGGTGTCCTGCAGCCCTCGCAGCAGGCCGTTCGCGGCGATCACGATCAGCATTCCGGGGATCCCCCAGAGGGAGATAGCGAGGTAGGTGTTCGCGGCTGTCGTCACGTCGGGAGCGGCACCGAATGCGGTCACCAACCACTCGCTGGTGGGGATCCCGACGATCAGCAGCGCGACACCGATCAGCAGCGCGAGCCACATGCCGTCGATCCCCGCCCGGATGGCACCTCCCCGGTCGCCGGAGCCCAACCGCCGGGCGACAGCCGGGGTGGTGGCGTAGGCGAGAAAGATCAGCAGGCCGATCACGGTCTGCAGGATGGCGCTGCCGATGCTGAGGCCCGCCAGCGGTGCCGCGCCGAGATGGCCGACCATCGCGGTGTCGGTCAGGAGGAAAAGGGGTTCGGCCACGAGCGCCCCGAGCGCGGGTACGGCCAACCGCAGGATGTCGCGGTCAAGTTCTCTGGAGATGCCCAAAACCTTACCCGAGATGCCAGAAATTGGCGTTCCCGTGGCCGGGGAAGCCCATTTATCGGCACCCCAGGGAATGGGGGAGACCGGGCTGCGAGCGCACATCGGGGGAGCATAGGCTGGGAGCATGAGCGCCGATCCCCAGCTGACTTCCGGTATCCAGACCGACGAACTCGACCCGAACATCCGCCCACAGGACGACCTGTTCCGCCACGTCAACGGGAAGTGGATCGACCGCACCGAGATTCCGTCCGACAAGGCCAGGTATGGCTCGTTCTACGTGCTCGCGGAGGAGGCCGAGAAGGCTGTTCGCGACATCATCGAGGAAGCACAAACCGCCGCCGAGGGAACCGAGGAGCGCAAGTTCGGCGACCTGTACGCGAGCTTCCTCGACATCGACCGCATCGAGAAACTGGGCGGTGAGCCGCTGGCTCACCTGCTGGCTGAGGTCGACGCGATAAGCACCGTCGACGAACTGCTCTCCACGCTCGGCAGCCTTGAGCGCCAGGGCACCAGCGGGCTGTTCCAGCTCTTCGTCGACAACGACCCGGGCAACCCCGAACGCTACCTGGTGTTCCTCGAGCAGGGCGGAATCGGCCTGCCAGACGAATCCTACTTCCGCGAGGAGAAGTTCGACGAGGTACGAACCAAATACCAGGAATTCCTGGAGCGGATGTTCGACCTCGCGAAGCTGCCGGAGGCATCCGCCAGCGCTCGCCGCGTCTTCGACCTGGAGAAGCAGATCGCGTCCCACCACTGGGACAATGTGCGCTCCCGCGACAGCGAGGCGACCTACAACCTGATGACCTGGACGGATGTCGAAGCGTCCGACTTGAACGACTGGCGGAGGGCGCTCGACCCCCCAACCGGCTCATTCGACGAGCTGGTCGTGCGCCAGCCGAGCTTCATCGAGGGTGTTCGCACGCTCTTCGCCGACGAGCACCTCGAAAGCTGGAAAGACTGGCTGCGCTGGCAGGTCATCCGATCATCCGCCCCCTACCTGTCCACAGACTTCGTCGACGCCAACTTCGACTTCTACGGCAAGACCCTGACCGGCACGCCAGAGCTGCGGGCCAGGTGGAAGCGCGGCGTCTCCCTGGTCGAGGGCGCGATGGGCGAGGCGGTCGGCCGCATCTACGTCGACCGGCACTTCTCGCCGACCGCCAAGGCGAGCATGGACGTGCTGGTCGACAACCTGGTCGAGGCCTACCGCCAGAGCATCGCCGGACTGGCCTGGATGACGGATGCCACACGCCAGGCGGCGCTCGAGAAGCTGGAGAAGTTCACGCCCAAGATCGGATTCCCGGTGAAGTGGCGTGACTACTCTGCCCTGCAGGTCGACCCGTCCGACCTGATCGCCAACGTGCGGGCGACCAGCGAGTTCGAGTTCCAGCGTGAGCTGGGCAAGATCGGAAAGCCGCTCGACCGCGACGAGTGGTTCATGACGCCGCAGACCATTAACGCGTACTACAACCCGGGATTCAACGAGATCGTCTTCCCGGCAGCGATCCTGCAGTTCCCGTTCTTCGACGAGACCCGTGATGCGGCCGCCAACTATGGGGCGATCGGCGCGGTCATCGGCCACGAGATCGGTCACGGCTTCGACGACCAGGGCTCCAAGTACGACGGTGACGGTCGCCTCATCGACTGGTGGTCGGCGGATGATCGTGAGGCCTTCGAGAAGCTGACCTCCTCCATGATCGAGCAGTACAACGCGCTGGCGCCGCGGCAGGTTCCCGACCATTTCGTGAACGGAGCCCTGACCATCGGGGAGAACATCGGGGACCTGGGCGGGCTGGGGATCGCCTGGAAGGCGTACCTGATCTCCCTCGCCGGCGAGGAGCCGCCGGTGATTGACGGGATGTCCGGCGCCGAGCGGTTCTTCCTCTCCTGGGCCCAGGCCTGGCAGTTGAAAGCTCGCGACCAGGAGGTCATCCGCCTGCTGTCCATCGACCCGCACTCGCCCAACGAGTTCCGATGCAACCAGATTGTTCGCAATATCGACGCGTTCTATGAGACGTTTGAAGTGACCCCCGATGATGAGCTCTGGCTCGACCCGAACGAGCGTGTGACTATTTGGTGATTCCGACGCGAGATCAGGACAAACGCGAGCGGGTCCGTACCGTCAGGGCGGGCCGCCACCGTGGCGCCGACGGAGCTGAGAGCTTCTCCGGCGGGTTCCACGCGCTCGGAGAGCTCGCCTACCTGGGCGCCCAGGTTTCGGCAAGCGTCATCGACCTGACCACTCGCGCCCAACTGGTTTCCATCGACGATCGCATCGCGCTTCCGACGGCCAGCGTCGGCAAGGTGTTGCTCCTGATCGAGGCATCGGCGAGGATCACCGCGCGCGATTTCGCTGGCTACGGCATCCTCGACAAGACCCCCGGCGACAATGTCGCGGACTCCGGCCTGTGGCGGCACCTTCAGGCGCCTGCCCTTCCGGTAGTCGACCTGGCCACGCTCGTCGGCGCGACCAGCGACAACCTGGCGACGAACGTTCTGCTGCGGGTGATCGGCCTCGAGGCGGTGCGCGCCCGCGCGGAGTCCCTGGGTCTCAAGCGCACCGCCCTTCTCGACCTGGTGCGCAACCGTCGCGGTCCGGATGACGCCCCCCAACTTTCCGTCGGCTCGATGGCAGAACTCGCCTGGCTCTTCGGTGCACTGTCGCGCGGCGAGGTGGTCGACCCGGTGACCAGCCAGCGGGTGCTCGGCTGGCTGTCGCTGAACGCCGACCTCTCCATGGTTGCCAGCGCCTTCGGCCTCGACCCGCTGGCCCACCGAGAGGAGGACCACGGCATCCAGATGGTCAACAAGACGGGAACGGATGCCGGCGTCCGCGCCGAAGCCGGGGTCGTCCGCAGCGCCCGTGCCGGCGTCGCCTACGCGGTGACCGTTCAGTTCGCCGACACCGACCTCCTGGCCCGGTTGCGCGTACTCGACGCGATGCGCACGGTGGGGCGCGACATCCTCGAGTACCTTCACTGAGGCACTTTCGGATCAGCCTGAGAGTTAGCTCCATGCCCGGTGAGGGCGTCGGACACTACGCTTGAATAGCCGTCGAGCGGACGCTCGGCAATAGACGAGGAACAGGAGTAGCTAATGCGAGGCAAAATCCTCATCGTGACCGGGCTGGCCGTTGGATACGTGCTGGGCGCCCGCGCCGGCCGTGAACGCTACGAAGAGATCAAGCGTGCCGCCACCAAGTTCTGGAACGACCCGAGGGTCAAGCAACAGGTCGAGACGGTCGAAGACTTCGCGAAAGACAAGGCGCCTGAGGTGGTCGACTTCATCAGCGACAACGCCAAGAAGGTGGTCTCCCAGGTGCGCTCCGCAACCAAGAAGTCGGATGCCGGCAGCAAGAGCTCGACGGGCGGTACCTCAACGAGCGGCAGCTCCACGAGCGGTACCTCCACGAGCGGCGCGACTGCGGCCGGTGTCAGGAAGAACCCTGGGACGCGTTCGTCAAGCACCTCGAAGTAACCGACCATGACTGAACCGATTCGACCGAAGCGGTCACTGCTCACGCTGCTTACCGACCTGCCCGGCCTGGTCAAGGAACTCATTGCGGCCGAGATCGACCAGCTCAAGGCCGAGTTGACCCGCAAGTTCACCGCGCTCGGCATCGGGGCGGGCTTGCTCGCCGGAGCCGCCGTCGTAGTGCTCTTCGCGGTCGGGGTGCTGCTGACGGCTGCGATCCTCGCGTTGTCCCTGGTGATGCCGGGCTGGCTGGCTGCGCTACTGGTCGCACTGCTGCTGCTGATCATCGCAGCGATCGTCGGTTGGATCGGATACGTGAAGCTGAAGAGCGGGATGCCACCAATGCCGACCGCGACAATCAACAGCCTCAAGAAAGACCTGAACGTCGTACGCGGCGTCGGAAAGTGAGAGAAGCCATGACCACATCAGATCTGGGTGGAGCCGACATCAGGGCTACCGCCAAGCGGGTGGAGTTGGAAGAGACCCTCGACGAGCTCGAGGACAAGCTGAACGTGCCGAAGCAGGCCGGAATCCTCGCCGACAAGGTGCGGGTGTCGTATGAAGACAACCCGGTGCCGTGGATCATCGGGGCGACGGCGGCGGTCGTTGTTATTGGTGGCTTGATTGCTTGGGCGATTTTCGGGGACGACTGACCTTGGCTACACCCAATCCTCCTTCGCAGGCTCAGTCGGCGCTGGGGTCGCGCAATCGCTGGCGCGATTGCCTTAGCTCCACCGCGCTGCGCGATCACCATAGCTCCACCGCGCGGGACGACTGACCCTCACTGAGCAGTGCTTTTGGCTCTCACGGGCTAGCGGGGCAGTATTGAAGGCATGACTCCGCTCCGCAACACCAAACCACTCGCCGGCTGGCGAGTGCTGGTTCCGCGTGGTGGCGCCTATGGCGAGGTTGTCGCCGCGGCCCTCCGTTCCTACGGTGCGTCACCCGTGGTGGCGCCGATGGTGAACTTCGCCAGCCCCGAAGATGTACCGGCACTCAGCGACGCCCTCTCACGACTGGCGAAAGGCCACTTCGACTGGGTGGCCGTAACCAGCGCAGCTGTTGTCGACGTGCTGGTCAGTCAGGGGATCACCATTCCGGAGAAGACCAAGGTCGCTGCCGTCGGGGAGACCGCGAACACCGCGCTCACCCTGGCCGGGTACCGGGTCGATTTCGCACCGGAGGCCGACAAGTCGATGCGCGGGCTGTTGAAGGAATGGCCGGAGTCTGAGCGGTCCGGCCGGGTGCTGGTGCCGCAGTCTGACCTGTCGGAGCCGCACCTCCTGGCCGACCTCGCCGAACTCGGCCTCGACATCGAATTCGTCATCGCCTACCGAACCGTGGGGGTTCCCGTCTCGGAGAAAGTGGCGACGGATGTTGCTGACGCCCGCATCCGCGCGGTGCTGGTCAGTTCGGGTTCGGTCGCCAGGCAGGTGCAAGCGCAACTCGCACCGCTGCCCGAGACCATTGTCGTCGCCTGCATCGGCCCGCGAACGGCGTTCGATGCCAGGGCCGCCGGCCTGAGCGTGCACGTCATTGCCGAGGCCCGCACGGCCGACTCCCTGGTCGAGGGCCTCGCGGAGTACGCTGCCCACGAATCACAAGGCGAACGCGACTAGGTAAGCCATGGACACCCGCGACCTCGACACGACGTGTTGCATCGCGGGTGGCGGCCCGGCGGGCCTGATGCTGGGGTTCCTCCTCGCGAAAGCCGGGGTCGATGTCGTCGTGCTGGAGAAACACGCCGACTTCCTGCGCGACTTCCGCGGCGATACCATCCACCCGTCCACCATCGACCTGCTGGGCGAGCTCGGCCTGAAGGATGCGTTCCTGAAGCTGCCGCACAACAAGGTCAAGGGCCTCGACGTCGTGCTCAGCGGCAACCGCATCCAGCCCGTCGACTTCACCAGGCTGCGTGGTGGCACGCGCTTCCTGGCGTTGATGCCGCAGTGGGACTTCCTGAACTTCATCGTCGCCGAGGCGTCGAAGCTGCCGCACTTCAAGCTGATCACCCAGGCGGAGGTCACCGGGCTCCTCCGTGAACGGGATCGCGTCAGAGGCGTCACTGTAGCCACCGGTGACGGAGAGCTGACGGTGCGAGCAGACCTGACGGTGGCGGCGGATGGTCGTGATTCGGTGGTTCGGGAGGCATCCGCTCTCCCGTTGAAGGAGTACGGCGTCGCCGTCGACGTGCTGTGGTTCCACCTCCCGATGACCCGGAAGGACCGCCCGACACTCGCCTACCTCGACAAGAAGTCGATGGTGCTGACGATTCCGCGCGGCGACTACTACCAGGCGGGCATGCTCATCCCGAAGGACGGGTTCCCCGCGTTGAAGAGTGCCGGGCTCCCGGCGTTCCGGCAGCGCGTGGCCGAGACGGCACCCGTGGTCGCCGACGTGGTCGACTCACTCCGGGGCTGGGACCAGGTCAAGCTGCTCTCGGTGCAGGTGAACCGACTGAGCCGGTGGTATCTGCCCGGTTTGCTCTGCATCGGCGACGCCGCCCACGCCATGTCGCCCGCCTTCGGGGTCGGCGTCAACTTCGCGATCCAGGACGCCGTCGCCACCGCCAACCGGCTGGCCGCACCGCTGCGCACCGGCACCCTCACCACGCGGGACCTGGCGGCGGTGCAGCGGCGGCGCTTGCCGCCGGTGCGGGTGATGCAGCCGATCCAGCTTCAGCTGCACAAGAGGATCGCGAACGCCGGGCCGGGGGTGAACCTGCCCCATCCGCTTCCGGCGCGGGTGCGGTTCGTGTTGCACCTGCTGCTGCCGATCGTCCGGCGAGTGGCCGCCCGGGTGGTGGGCCGTGGGATCCGCCCCGAGCGGGTGTCGCCCGAACTGAGGCGCCTCTTCTCGACCCGGTAACTGTTCACCCGTCAGCTGCGGACACGAGTGCACAGGTACCGCGGACGGTTGAGTCCGTAGTTGACGGGTGGGCGCGTCCGTGAACGTGCCGCGCCGGATGCGCGCGGTCAGGCGCGCACGTCGACGACGGTGCGACCGCGGATGCGCCCGGCGAGGATGTCGTCGGCGATGCGCCGCGCATCCGCCAGCCCGACCGTCTCGGTGAGGTCGTCCAGCAGGCCGAGGTCCAGGTCGGTCGCGAGGCGTGACCAGGCCTCCTGTCGAATGGCCGCCGGGGCGAACACCGAGTTGATGCCGATCAGGCGCACGCCGCGCAGGATGAACGGCAGGACGGTTGCCGGGAGTTCGTGGCTGGCGGCCAGGCCGCAGGAGGCCACTGCGCCGCCGTAACGTGTCTGGGCGAGAACGTTCGCCAGGGTCGTGCCGCCGACCGAGTCGATCGCGCCCGACCAGCGCTCACCCTGCAGTGGCTTGCCGGGTTCGCTCAGTGAATTGCGGTCGATGATCTCGGTCGCACCCAACCGCCGGAGGTACTCGTGCTGCTCCCGGCGGCCGGTGGAACACACCACGGTGTGCCCGAGGCCGGCGAGCAGCGCAGTGGCGATGCTGCCGACGCCGCCGGCAGCCCCGGTGACGAGAACCTTGCCTTCCGTTGCCCGGCTGCCCAGCGCATCCGCCCGCTCCAGTTCCATGACGGCGAGCATGGCCGTGAACCCTGCGGTGCCGATCGCCGCCGCCTGCCGGGCGGAAAGCCGCTCCGGCAGCCGCACCAGCCAATCGCCGCTCACGCGGGCGCGCTCGGCCAGGCCGCCGTTGTGCGTCTCTCCGATTCCCCAGCCGTTCAGCAACACCTGGTCGCCCGCGCGCCACCGGTCGTCGGATGATTCGGCGACAGTGCCGACCAGGTCGATGCCGGGGATGAGCGGATGCTCGCGGATCACCCCTGGGCGGCCGGCCAGCGCCAGGCCGTCCTTGTAGTTGATGCTGGAGTACTCGACGTCGACCAGCACATCGCCGTCGGCCGATTCCGTACGATCGGCAAGGTCGGCATCCGTCACGTTCACCAGCTGGGAGTCGACGCCGTCGCCGCCCTTGGTCACCATCCATGCGCGCATGGAACCAACCATACGCAGCCGTCCCGTACGAGTCGGTCAGCCGAAGAGGATCGCGGCCTCGTCGTAGCGTTCCTGCGGCACCGTTTTGAGCTTGCCCAGGGCCTCCTCGAACGGGACCGCAATCATGTCGGTGCCGCGCAGGGCGACCATCTGCCCCCACTGCTTGTTCCTGGCCAGGTCGAGCACCGCCATGCCGAGGCGAGTGGCGAGCACGCGGTCGTATGAGGTGGGTGTCCCCCCGCGCTGGATGTGCCCCAGGGTGGTCGCCCGGGTCTCGATGCCGGTGCGTTCTTCGATGACCGGCGCCAGATGCTCGCCGATGCCACCCAGTCGCGGCCGGCCGAAAGCGTCCAGCCCGCGTTCGTGGTGTGCGTCATCCATGGTGTCGAGAGTGAACCCCTCCGAGACGACGATGAGCGGCGCGCGACCGCGATCGTGGGCGCTGGTGACCCAGCCGATGATCTGGTCCATCGACGTCTTCTGCTCGGGAATCAGGATGGCGTGAGCACCGGATGCCATGCCGGAGTGCAGCGCGATCCAGCCGACGTGCCGGCCCATGACTTCGGCGATCATGCAACGCCCGTGGGAGTCGCCGGTGGTGCGCAGGCGGTCCATGGAGTCCGTGGCGATCTGTACGGCGGTGTCGAACCCGAAGGTGTAGTCCGTCGCCGAGATGTCATTGTCGATCGTCTTCGGCACACCGACGATCTCGAGCCCCTCATCGGAGAGACGCTTGGCGGCGGCGAGAGTACCCTCACCGCCGATCGCGATGATGGACCCGATGTCGTTCCGCTCCATCACCTCGCGGATGCGGTCCGGCCCGCCATTGCCCTCGAACGGGTTGGTGCGTGAGGTACCGAGGATCGTCCCGCCCTGCTTGCTGATGCCCTTGACCTCGTGGCGGCCGAGAGGCACGATCTCCTCTTCAACGACGCCGCGCCATCCGCCCTTGAAGCCGGCGAATTCCTGACCGTAGAGCTGGTCGCCCTTGAGCACGGCTCCGCGGATGACGGCGTTCAACCCGGGAGCATCTCCGCCGCTGGTCAGGATTCCGATTCTCATGTGTCCATTGTGGTGGAGCCAGGGACAGGGCGCGACTTGGGCGAGGCCAAAACGCCGATTGCTCAGATAGCCCCTGCACCACTACAGTCGTGCCTGCGCGTGTTCGACGCGCCATCCAACTCAGGAGAACACATGACTGAAGCTACACCCGCCCCAGCCCCCAGCGCCGACTACACCGCGCCCGTTGCCGAGAACCCCGGCAAGACGCTCGGCATTGTTGGGCTCGTGCTCGCCTTCATCGCGAACATCGTTGGCCTCATCGTGAGCATCATCGCGCTCAACAAGTCGAAGAAGGCCGGCTACAAGAATGGGCTGGCGCTCGCCGGTATCATTGTCGCCAGCGTCTCGATCGTCATCTCGATCATCGCGGTCATCGCCATCGTCTCCCTGGGTGCGGCCGGCTTCAACGCCATCGCCGAGGCCTGCGCGGGCTACGCGTCGGGTGAAGTGCTCACCGACGGCACCACCACCATCACCTGCCCGTAGTCACGTACAACAGCAACGCCCCGGTGTCAGACACCGGGGCGTTGCTGCGTGAACGGGCCCGTTCGGGTCGGGCCCGTTCGGGTCAGGCCCGACCGTGGATGGCGCGGGAACGCCGCGACAGCGAGTCGATGATCACGGCCAGCAGCAGCACGACGCCGGTCACCATGTAGCGCACCGAGGAGTCGAGGCTCAGGAGGGTCAGCCCACTGGCGATCGACTGGATGACGACGATGCCCAGCACGGCGGACCAGGCGCTGCCGCGTCCACCGAAGAGGCTGGTGCCACCGATCACCGCTGCCGCGATCGCGGTCAGGTTGGTGTCGCCTCCTCCACTGCTCTGGTTGGCCGACGCGAGCCTGGCTGCTGCCAGGATGCCGCCGAGCGCGGCCAGCGAGGTGCTGATGATGAACACCGAGATGTACACCCGGTTCACCCGGATCCCGGCACGCCTGGCCGCCTCGACGTTGCCTCCGACGGCGTAGATGGAGCGTCCCCAGGTGGTGCGGGTGAGCGCGTAGTTCAGTACCACCACGAGGACGATGAAGAGCAGGAACATCATTCCGACGCCGCGGTTGGTGCCCAGGTACCAGGATCCGACGAGCAGCACCGCGAGCAGCAGTGCGCCACGGATGAAGATTCCGGTTTTCGAGGCCGAGATGAGTCCCGCCTTGTCGCGACGATTAGCCGTCAGCAGGTTGCTTGCCACATAGCCGCCGGCGGCGAGTGCGGAGAGCACGTACGCCAGCCAGTCCGGAAGGAACATCTGCTGGGCGAACATCACGATCCACGAATCGAACGGGATGTTGATCGACCCCAGCTTGCCGAGCACCCAGAGCTGGATGCCCAGCACGCCGAGAAGGCCGGCCAGCGTGATCACGAAGCTGGGCACGCCGAAGCGGGTATAGAGGAACCCGTACAGCCAGCCGAGGAAGGCGCCGGCACCCAGCGCGGCAATGATCGAGACGATCAACGGCCATCCGAGCTGGGTGAAGGTGACGGCCAGGATGGCGGCCGCGAGCCCCGAGATCGACCCGATGGAGAGGTCGATCTGGGCGAGCAGCAGCACGAGGACGACCCCGAGCGCGATGGTTCCCAGCGCCGCGCACTGCAGGGCGAGGTTGACCAGGTTGGAGCTGGACAGGAAGTTCGGGTTCAGGATCTGGAAGACCGTCCAGATGATGGCCAGGCCGACGACCACGGGAATGGCGCCGAGGTCACCGCCGCGCGTGCGGTTGCGGAAAGCAGCCCAGCTCTCGGCAATGCTCGACCGTTCCGGCCGCACGGAGGGAGCTGTCGGGTTGGTGACGGTGCTCATGAGGTGGCCCCTTCCGAGTTCTGGGCGGATGCCCGGCGGGTGACCGCGTTGTCTGTTGCCCCAGTGATGGCGGCGATGATCTCTTCGTAGCTGACGTCCGGGACCCGGAAGTCACCGTTGTTCTGTCCGAGCCGCAGCACCACGACGCGGTCGGCGACGGCCTGGACATCCGCCATATTGTGGCTGATCAGCACCACCCCGAGACCGCGCTCGCGAAGCCGCTCGATCAGGTTGAGCACCTCAGCCGTCTGCGCGACACCGAGTGCCGCTGTCGGCTCGTCGAGGATCACGATGGACGGGTCGCCGATGAGCGACCGGGCGATGGCCACCGTCTGGCGTTGCCCGCCGGACAGGGAGGCGACGGCCGTGCGAACGGAGGGGATCTTCGCCGAGAGCTGGCGCAGCAGGCTCCACGCTCGCTGCTCCATCTCGACCTCGTCGAGGGCGAAGGTTCCGAGTTCCCGGCCGAGGAACAGGTTGGAGACGACGTCGAGGTTGTCGCACAGGGCGAGATCCTGGAAGACAGTCGCAATGCCGAGGTCGCGCGAGTCGACGGGACTGTTGATGGTGACCCGATCACCCAGGTGGGTCATGGTGCCGGAGTCGGCCGGATGCACACCGGCCAGGATTTTCACGAGCGTCGACTTGCCGGCGCCATTGTCGCCGACGATGGCGACGACTTCGCCCTTGTAGATGTCGAGCGACACATCGTCCAGCGCCTGAACGGCACCGAAGCCTTTGCTGATGCCGCGGAGCGAGATGATGAGATCGTCGTCCGGTATGGCCTGGGTTACGGCGGTCATGGTGTTGCCTCTTCCTTGAGCGCTGGTTGGAGTGTGGTCACCGGGCGGTAACGCAAAAGTACAGCCGATCGGGGCGCACAGGTACTGCCCCGATCGACTGCACTGCTTGCATGGTGCCCGCTACTGGATGCCGGCTGCCGCGCAGGCGTCGGCGTACTCGGCGGTGCAGATGTCTTCCACGGTGTAGAAGCCGTCTGCGATCACGGTGTCCATGATGTTGTCGATCGTCACGACGACCGGGTTGAGCAGGGTGGTGGGTACGCCATCCGTGTCAGCCGATTCGCCGGTCAGCGTCTTGCCGTTCAGCAGGTCGATGGCGAGCTGGGCTGCCGTTTCCGCCTCGAGCTTGAGCGCCTTGTAGATCGTCATGAACTGGTCACCGCTGACGATGCGCTGGATGGCCGGAAGTTCGGCATCCTGGCCGGTGACGGGCGGTAGTGGATCGACTCCGCCTGCCTTCATTGCCGCGATCGCGCCACCACCGGTTCCGTCGTTGGCCGCGTAGACGCCGACGATGCTGTCACCGAACTGGGTGACCTGGCCTGCCATCCACTCCTGTGCCTTGTCCGGGCTCCAGTCTGGGGTGTCGAACTCGGCGACGACGTTGTACGGGCTCGCGTCGATCACGTTGTGCGCGCCCTTCTTGAACAGCGTGGCGTTGTTGTCGGTCGGCGACCCGTTGATCATGACAACGTCACCTTCGGTCACGCCGTCAGCTGCGAGCTTGTCCACGAAGGCCTGGCCCTGCAGCTCGCCGACCTTCTCGTTGTCGAACGAGAGGTAGAAGGCGAGATCGCTGCTGTTGATGAGGCGGTCGTAGGAGATGACCGGAACATCCTGCGCCTTGGCGGATGCGACGATGCTGGCGGCCGCGGACGAATCGACCGGGTCGAGCACCATCACGGCTACACCCTGGGTGAGTGCAGACTCGGCTTGCTGTTGCTGCTTGGCGGGGTCCTGGTCGGCGTTGGAGTAGACGACCTCGCACTCGGGGCACAGCTCGGCGATCTTGGCTTCGAAGATCGGGCGGTCGTAGGCCTCGTAGCGGGTGTTCTTCGACTCCGGCAGCAGCAGGGCGATTTTGCCGGTGGCGGCATCCCCGGTGTCGGACGATGAACCTTCTTGCGGTGCACACGCGGTCAGTGTGCCGGCCGCGAGCAGGAGCGCTGTTGCTACGGTCACCGCTCTCTTGGTGGCGATCTTCATTGAAAAACCTCCGGTCATGGCCGCCCTCGGTGGCGGTGGCATGAGCATGACACTATTCCGTTCTTGGCGTCAAGTCTTGAACTCAAGGTTTTCGGTTCACGACAGCGTCCTTCGCAGGCGGCACTACCGGGCGAGCGGATGCTCAGGGCGCGACAGCGGCGGAATCGCTGGACGTGATGGTGACCCGGTCGACCGCCAGGGCGATCGCCCCGAGCATCTCCGCGCGGGCGCCCAATTGGCTCTGCACAATGTCGGGAACGCTGTCCGGACCGACGATGACTGCCCGTTCCAGGGCATGGCGCATCGGTCCGAGCAGCAGCTCGCCCGCCTGCGACAGCTCGCCGCCCACCACCAGCCGGGAGGGGTCGACGATGTTGCAGAGGTTGGCCGCGGCGACCCCGATGTGGCGTCCGGCATCCGCTATCGCACGAATGCATTTCGGGTCGCCGGCGATCGCCCGAACCACGATGTCGTGCAGCTTAAGGCCGCGATGGTTGCCGCGGAGGGACTCGATGAGCGCCGGGCCGCCGACGTAGGTTTCGAGGCATCCGCGGTTGCCGCAGCGACACAGCGGACCGTTCTCGTCGATGGTGAAATGACCGAACTCCCCGGCGCTGCCGTTGTGCCCGCGAAACACCTTGCCGTTGATGATCAGGCCGGCGCCGATACCGTCGTCGATGCTGAGATAGACGGCGTTCTCCTTGCCGCGCAGGGCGCCGGAACGGAATTCGGCCCGAGCGCCGAGGTTGGCGTTGTTGTCGACGAAGACCGGGCGCTTCAGCCGGCGCTCCATCACCTCGGCGACCGGAACGGCATCCCAGCCGCGCATGATGCCGGTGCGTGAAATGGTTCCGGTGCGAAGGTTGATCGGCGCGGGCAGGGCGACGCCGACGGCAAGCACCTCGCCCATGGTGGCGTCGACGGAGTCCAGCATGTCGGCGATGAGCCTCGACGTGCGGTTCAGTTCGTTGTCGGCGCGATGGTCCTTGGCCAGCGGCAGGTGGTGCTCCGCGACCACGGTGTGGGCGACATCCGCCAACGCCACCCGCAGGTGCCTGGTCGAGAAGTGGATGCCGGCCACCAGCCCCAGGGCGCGGGCGAGAGTCACGTGCTGGGCGCGGCGGCCGCTGCGCGTGCTCGGGGTGGTGTTCAGGACGCCGGAGGTCGACAGCTCCTTGACGATGTTCGACACCGTGGCCGGGGAGAGGCCGGTGGCACCGGCGAGCTCGACCTGGGTCAGCCCTCCGTGCCGCTTCACGGCATCGACGATTCGCGCACGGTTGGCTTCACGAAGTGAAGTCTGCGACCCCGGAGTCGCCCGCTTAGTGCTCACAGGATCAAGATACAGGTGCGGACGGGCGACCGCGCCACCCGGTTCAGGAAACCAGGGTCAGCGGATGCTCGGTGCAGGCCGTCTCTGCAGCGTGCTGCTCGCAGACCACCAGCTGGGTGCGGCAACCGAGGTCGTGGCAGTTCTGCATGTGGCTGGTGGGCGCTGCGCAGCGGTAGCAGCGCCCGATCACGGCAGCATCTGAACTGAAATCGACGGCCATCCGCCCGTCGAAAACGTAGAGCGATCCCTGCCACAGCCCTGAGTCCGCGAACTTCTCGCCGTAGCGGGCGATGCCGCCGTCGAGCTGGTAGACCTCGTTGAAGCCACGCTTGATCATCAGGCTCGACAGCACTTCGCAGCGGATGCCGCCAGTGCAGTAGGTGACCACCGGCTGGTTCTTGAGATGGTCGTATGCGCCGCTGTCCAGTTCAGTGATGAACTCGCGGGTGTTGCTGACCGGCGGGACCACAGCATCTGCGAACCGGCCGATCTCGGCCTCGAAAGCGTTGCGTCCGTCGAAGAAGGTGACGTCTTTCTCGGCGACCAGCTCGTGGAGTTGTTCGGGAGTGAGCCTCATGCCGCCGCCGACCACACCATTCTCGTCGACCTGCAGTTCACCGGGCGCCCCGAAGCTGACCAACTCGTCGCGAACGCGCACGCTCAACCGGGGGAAGTCGTCGCCGGCGCCGTCGCTCCACTTGACGTCGAGGTTCTTGAACGGTGGATACTCCCGCGTCTTGCGCAGGTACTTCTTCACAGCAGGCAGGTCGCCGCCGACCGTCCCGTTGATGCCGTCCTTCGAGATCAGGATGCGTCCGCCCAGCCCGAGCGACTCGCACAGGTCGCGCTGCCACAGCCGGATCGCCTCGGGGTCGGCGAGCGGGGTGAAGATGTAATAGAGCAGGATCTTGGGGATGGCCACCGCCCAATTGTATTTTGCCCCACCCCTCACATCCTGAACCCCTCGAGTTCTCTACGAGTGGGCACTTAATGCCCCAAGAGTCGCGCGGAAGGGCAACAAGTGCCCACTCGGGAGGAGGCGCGTCGACCGGAGCTGCCCGTAGTCTTCTGGGGATGGATGCTGTAGCCGAGACCCTGAGCGAGGTTGCCGACCGTGCACTGCCGGTGCGCACGCGTTACGCACCGCGGCATCCGATCAGTCTTTCCATGACGCTCGCGCCGCTGTTCCGCAGCGCGCGCAACCCGGCATGCCAGCAGGACGCCACAGGGGTCTGGCTCACCCAACGCACACCGGAAGGGCCGGCGACGCTGCGATTGACGCAGGGTCAGCACGAGGTTGACGCGGTGGCCTGGGGCGCCGGAGCGCAGTGGGCCATCGACCGGGTTCCGCAATTGCTGGGGGCCGACGACGACTGGAGCGACTTCGACGTCTCCACGAATGCATTCCTCGCGGATGCCCGCCGCAGGTCACCTGGTCTCCGACTGCTGCGCACGGCCCTGGTGCTGGAGTCGCTGATCCCTGCCGTCATCGAGCAGAAGGTGACCACGGTGGAGGCCTGGCGCGCGTGGCGCCAGCTCCTGCTGGCACACGGTGAGCCGGCTCCCGCCCCCGCCCCCGATGGCATGCGGGTGTTCCCGACCGCCGAAGCGTGGCGGATGATCCCGTCCTGGGAGTGGCACCGGGCCGGTGTCGATCCGCGCCGCAGCAGAACGGCGCTCGCCGTTGCATCCGTTGCCACCGCCATCGAGCGGGTCACCGTGACGGATGCGGATGCCCGGCTGCAGTCCCTCGCCGGTGTCGGCCCGTGGACCGCGGCCGAAACCAGCCAGCGCGCGCACGGCCACCCCGACCTGGTGAGCGTCGGCGACTACCACCTGCCGTCGATCGTCGGCTGGGCGCTTATCGGCAAGCCGGTCGACGATGACGGGATGCTCGAACTGTTGCAGCCGTGGGCGGGTCACCGGCAGCGCGTGATGCGGTTGATCCTGGCGAGCGGTTTCCACAAGCCACGCCGGGGCCCGCGCATCACCATCCAGGACCACCGCTGGCACTGACCGCCGCTCACCCGTCAACTGCGGACACGCCCGCATGCGGGGCCGGTACAGCTGGGTCCGCAACTGACGGGTGAGGGTTGTTTCGTCCAAGGAGCCCAGCCCAGGGCATCCGCAAGTTTGTAGACCAGCGACAGCGGATGCGCTCCCGTGCTGGAGATGGTCTAGCGTTGCGGCGTGCATATGCTGTTTCGAACCATCCTGCTCTGGATCAAGAGCCACTGGGGGCCACGCTTCAACGTCCACGACGTCGGCCGGCTGACATTGCGGGTGTTGCCGACCGACCTCGACGTCAACAACCACGTCAACAACGGCGTCTACTTCTCGTTGATGGACCTGGGGCGTTTCGACCTGCTCCATCGGTCCGGCGCCTGGGCGACCATGATGAAGAACGGTTTCTATCCGGTCGTGGCGAGTGAGACGATCACCTTCCGCAAATCGCTGGCGCCGTGGCAGCGTTACGTGCTCGAGTCGAAGATCGTCGGCTACGACGAGAAGGCCGTCTACCTGGAGCAGCGCTTCGTCGTTGACGGTGAGATCTATGCGCAGGGGTACATTCGCGGGCGCTTCCTGAAGAAGAGCGGAGGCACCGTCTCGCTGGCAGAGCTGGCGCAGATGCTGGATGTCGACCTGTCCGAGGTAACCCTGCCCAGCTGGCTGGCCGAGTGGGCTGACGATGTCGCGATGCCCTCGACGAGGGAAGAAGCCCCGAGCGTCTGGGACTAGTCGTTCGTGATGTCCGGGTCGGGAACTTCGCTCGGCGGATGCGGATCCTGCTTCAGCGACGTGTCGTCTTCGTCAACCTCAGCAGTTGTACCGTCTGGTCCGACCGTGAAGATCTTGTCGGCGGCGCGCTTGGTCGCAGCGGCGGCTTCAGGGTCCCACGCGGCCGTGTCTCCCTGATTGGCGTAAGGATCAAACGTCATACAGAGGAGTTAAGCACTGCTCGGACCGAAGGTAAAGAGCCGGGCCGGGTCGTACAGTGCCCTCGCAGCTTGCAGCCGGGCATGAATTTCGCGCGGCCAGGCTGCGGCGAACGCCTCGGGAGTGGAGGTATCGGCGGCGAAATTGATGGCCGTCTCCTCAGAGACCCAGGGGCGGATGCTGTCGGTCAGTTCGTTCGCGAACGCCGGAATCACCTGATCGAAGAGAGCAGGGTTCGGCACCCCGATCATGGTGAAGGTGAACGCGGATGCCCGACCGCCCGCCGCGGAGCCACCCGCAACATCCGCTGCAGTAGCGGCACCCAGGTGCCGTAACTCGACGCCGAGGAGAGGCGACGTGGTGCCCGGGCCGACTCGTGCAAGCAATTGTGTGGCGAACCCACCATCGATGGCGTTCAGCAGCATGCCGCTGCTCCACCCCGGACCCGGTTCTTCAGGGTCGTTGTGGATCTGCCCGAGGGCCGCGGTACTGAGCGGCGCTATGGCGTCGATCATCGTCGGGGCAAGGGCTCGCAGCGGGGCGGCGAGGAGTTCGCCATCATCCGGATCCCCTGGGTAGGCGAAGCGCAGACTGAGCACCCGACGTCCGCGGAGCGGGGGAGGTACCTGTTCGAAGTCCGGGAAGTTGAGGATGGCAACGGAGGTGGTGACGTCATCTGCTGCGACGCTGGTCCACTCGATCCAGCCGCGGAGAGCCGCCTCGATGTGTTCTTCGGCAAAGAACAGCGACCCGGCGTAGATGGCCTCCAGCTGTACCAGCTCGAGTTGCATGCGAGTGACCACTCCGAGCCCGCCCTTGCCTCCGCGAAGCGCCCAGAACAGTTCGGCGTTCTCGGTGTCGTTCGCGACGACGGTCTCGCCGGTTGCCATGACGACCTCGAAACCGCGCACGTAATCGGAGGTTATTCCGTGGCTGCGGGACAGTGGACCGAGCCCTCCTCCGAGGGTGTATCCAACTGCGCCGACGGTCACCGATGAGCCGGGGATTGCCGTCAGCCCGAGCGGCGTGACGATGGCTTGCACCGTGCGCCAGGTTGCGCCTGCGCCGATGGATGCGATGCGTGAGCCGGCGTCAACCGTCACCTCGTCGAGTCGTCGGGTGGTCAGCAGCATGCCGTCGGTGATGGCGTGATGGGCGCCGTGCCCGGTTGCCTGCACGCGAACCGGCAGCCCCATTGCCGCGGCGAAGCGCACCGCCTCGGAAACGTCGCGGACGCTGGTCACCCCGACCACCACATCCGGACTGTGTGCGATGGCGAGGTTCGACCCGGACACTTCTTCGGTGAAACCGGGGTCTTCGGGCGTCAGCACCGGGCCGACCACGACGTCGCGGAGCGGCTGAAAAGAAATCATGGTCCGAGGCTAGACCCACCCCTCCGACATCCGGAGGGTCACCCCTGCTCGAGCACCGCCATGGCGGCGTTGTGGCCGCCCAGCCCGCTCACTCCGCCACCGCGCTGGGCGCCGGCACCGCAGATGAGGATGTTGTCCCAGCCGGATGCGACGCCCCACCGCTCGGCCGGAGTGGCCTGGGGCGCATCGTCCTCCACGAACGGCCAGGACAGTGGCCCGTGGAAGATGTTTCCTCCGGGGAGACCGATGGCGTGCTCCAGGTCGTGCGTGGTCTTTGCCTCGATGCACGGCCTGCCGGAGGCATCGGTGAGCAGCAGCGGTTCGATCGGCTCAGCCAGAACCGAGTTCAGCGATGCCAGCGCCGCGGCCTGCAATTCGTCCCGCCCGGCCGTGAGGCGGCTCGGCGCATGGAGGGCGAACAGGGTGAGGGTGTGTGCGCCACTGGCCTGGAGCTCTGGCGAGAGGATGCTCGGGTCGGCCAGCGTGTGGCAGTAGATCTCGGCCGGAAGGGGGTTCGGAACGGAACCCGTCGCCGCCATGTCGTACGCGGACTGGAGCTGCGACCACGACTCGTTGATGTGGAAGGTTCCGCCGAAAGCAGCCTCCGGGCTGACGCCGTCACGCAGGCGCGGCAACCGGGAGAGCAGGAGGTTGACCTTGAGCTGGGCGCCCTCCGGTTTGGTGGGGTCAAGGCTGGTCGAGCTCGTCGAGCGTTGTACTGAGCTTGTCGAAGTGACCCCGGTACCGGCTTCGGCGCGCTCGACCAGCTGAGCCAGCGTCCACGGTGCCACGTTCGACAGGATGGTGCCCGCGCCCACCCGCTTCTCGCCGTCAGGTGTGGTGTACCGCACCTCGCCGTCCGGTGTGACCGAGGTGACTTGCGCATCCGTCACCAGCGTTGCCCCGGCCAGCCGCGCTGCCCGCGCCAGCTCGCCGCTGACCACGCCCATCCCGCCGATCGGGAGGTCCCAATCGCCGGTCTCGCCACCGATCACGTGGTACAGGAAGCACCGATTGGCCGCGAGGGTGTCGTCGAGGTTGGCGGCGAAGGTGCCGATCAGCGCATCCGTCAGCACGACGCCGCGCACCAGGTCGCCTGCGAAGGTATCGCGGATGACTTCACCCACCGGCCGCTCGATGAAGGCGTTCCAGAGGCGGTCATCAGCGACGGCCGCGCGTGCCTCCCTGCGGGTGAGTAACGGGTCGCACACAGTCGGGAAGAGCGCCCGCGCGAGACGGGCGGTGTCGTCGTAGAACGGTCCCCAGGCGGCGAAGTCGGCCGATGCCCCGATGCTGGCGAAGCTCGCCGCGGTCGCCTCGGGGTCGCCGTGGTCGATGAGCAGGCCTCGGTCGGTGCCGGGCAGCGGCGTATAGGAGGAGTAGCGGCGCCGCTGCAGCCGCACGTCGAGCTTCAGGTCGCGGATGATGCGTTGCGGCAGGAGGCTCACCAGGTATGAGTAGCGCGACAGACGTGCGTCCACTCCCTCGAACACCTGCGAAGACACGGCCGCCCCGCCCAGCACATCCTGCTTCTCGAGAACGATCACGCGCTTTCCGGCGGAGGCGAGGTAGGCCGCTGCGGTGAGGCCATTGTGGCCGCCGCCGACGATGGCGACATCAAAGAGGTCAGACATGGTTCGAGACTAGTGACTGGGTCAATTCGAGAGAAAACCGACCGACTCCTGCAACACCTCGCGGCAGGCGATGATCGTCGACTGGCCGGCACTCGCGGCGCGCACCGAGGTGAACACGGTTCTCTGCGGTGCACCATCCAGGTCGACCAGGTCGATGCTCGGCGTCCGACCGGCCCAGACCAGGTCCGGGAGGATCGCGACCGCGTTGCCGGATTCGATCAAGCGGATGTGCGCCTGCAGGTCGGCAGTCTCGAACCGCACATCCGGCTCGAATCCTGCAGCCCGGCAGAGCTGCTCCGACCAGTGACGGGAGGCGGTTCCCCGAGGCTCCATCACCCAGGGAATGGTGGATGCTTCGGTGATTGAGCGGATGCCGCTGCCCGGCGCGGTACCCAGCCGCAGGCTGTCGAAACAGAGCACTTCCCGGTCGAGCTCAGGAAGCCGCCTGGCCGAGTGGCCGGGGTATTCCTCGGCGATCACCAGGTCGAAGTCCCGGGCCCACACCGAGGCGAGCGCGCTCTCCGGTTCCCGCTGGGTGACCTCCACGCGGAGGTCGGGGTAGCGCGCCGCGAGGGCCGTGAGCGCCTGGGGAACTATACCGAGAGCGGCGGACTGGAACACGGCCAGCCGCACCGTTCCTGAGATCGCTGCGAGCGACGCGTTCATCTCCGATTCCATCAACTCGAGTCGCTCCAGCAGCTGCGTCGTGTGCTTCACCAGAATCTCGGCCTGGGCGGTCAGCTGCACCCGACGCCCGACCGGAAGCAGCAACTGCACACCTGCCTCCTTCTCCAGGAGGGCAAGCTGCTGCGAGACCGCAGAGGGGCTGTAGGAGAGCGCTTCGGCGACGGCGGCCAGCGTTCCCCGGTTCTTGAGCTCCCGGAGCAGTCGAAGTCGGCGGAGGTCGAGCACGAGCATCCATTCATCAGTAAAACTGCACGGTATCCTGCATAAGAAGTCACTTCATCTTATGTTCTGGCTGCTCCAGACTGGAGAAGCCCCCTCTCCCAGATCGACAAGGTAATTTCTTGAGCATGCCCACCAGCGAAACCAGCCAGAGTTCCCGACCGCAGGAGCTTGCGGACGAGACCATTGCCACCGTTCGTCGCTGGTTGGCAGAGGCAGCCGACCCGGCAAGCGGCGGCGGCAAACGGGACGTCTCGGCTGAGCGCCTGGCCGGGGTGCTGAAAGACCCGGACGGCCTCGCCTTCACCATCGGGTTCGTCGACCGGGTGGTGCGCCCGCACGACCTTCGCGTCGCCGGGCACAACCTGGAGATCGTTTCACGCCGGGTGCCCCGCTTCCTGCCGTGGTACCTGCGCATCGCCATCCAGCTGGCTGGAGGGTTCGCGCCATTGCTTCCCTGGCCGATCGTGCCCATCGCCCGGTGGGTGTTCCGCGGGATGGTGAGCCATCTGGTGCTCGATGCGACCCCGAAACAGCTCGACAAGCACCTGGCCAGGCTGCGGAGCGACGGCGCGCGCCTCAATCTGAACCTCCTCGGCGAAGCAGTACTCGGCATTGAGGAGGCCGACCGCCGTCTGGCCAACACGCGCGAACTGCTCGCCCGCGACGACGTCGACTACGTGTCCATCAAGGTGTCTGCCGTCTCCGGCAAGCTGGGTATGTGGGCTTACGACGAAACCGTTCAGCGGGTGATCGCCCGCCTGACGCCGCTCTATGAGCAGGCTGCGGCATCCGCTTCGACCAAGTTCATCAACCTCGACATGGAGGAGTTCCACGACCTCGACCTGACCATTGCGGTGTTCAAGGGACTGCTCGACCAGCCGAAACTCCACAAACTGGAGGCCGGCATCGTCTTGCAGGCGTACCTGCCCGACGCCCTCCGCGCGCTGCAGGACCTCACCGAGTGGGCCACCCGACGACGCGCCGACGGTGGTGCCAGTATCAAGGTCCGGCTGGTCAAGGGCGCCAACCTGGCGATGGAACGGGTGGATGCCATCAGGCACGGCTGGCCGCTGGCGACCGCCCGGAGCAAGCAGGAGGCGGACACCAACTACAAGCGCGTGCTGAACTGGGCGCTGACGCCGGAACGCACCGACTCCGTTCGCCTCGGCGTTGCCGGCCACAACCTTTTCGATGTGGCGTTCGCCTGGCTGCTGGCCAAGCAGCGCCGGGTCGAGCGCCGGGTCGAGTTCGAGATGCTGCTCGGGATGGCGCAGGCCCAGGCCGCGGTCGTGAAGAAGGACGTCGGCCCTATCCTGCTGTACACGCCGGTGGTCCGGCCGACCGAGTTCAACGCCGCCATCGCCTACCTGATCCGGCGGCTGGAGGAAAACGCAAGCCCCGACAACTTCATGTCCGCCGTGTTCGAACTGGCCGACGACGAGCGGATGTTCGAGCGTGAGAAACAGCGCTTCCTCGCCTCCCTGAAGGAGGTCGACGACGTGGTGCCGCCGTCCAACCGCGTGCAGAACCGCCTGAACCCGTCGCTGCCTGAGCTCACGTCTCGCGCCGATGCCTTCGCCAACACCCCGGACACCGACCCGTCGATCGCCGCCAACCGGGTGTGGGGACGGCAACTGCTTGAGCGCGCGCGCCACTCGACGCTGGGTACTGACACCATCCGGGCATCCGCCATCTCCACTGCCGACCAGGTGCAGGAACTCGTCACCAGAACCGTCCAGGCCGGCGAAGCCTGGGGAGCGAAGGGTGCCGACGCTCGGGCCGAGGTTCTGCACGAGGTGGGCGACGTGCTCGCCGCCTATCGCGGCCGCCTCATCGAGGTGCTCGTCAGCGAGAGCGGAATGACGATTTCAGAAGCGGATGCCGAGGCCAGTGCCGCCATCGACTTCGCCCATTACTACGCGGAGCAGGCGCGCGAACTCGAGTCGGTGGAGAACGCCCTGTTCGTTCCGTCCAGGCTCACGGTGGTCGTCCCTGCTGCTGTCGCCGGGATGGCCGGGCTGGCCGGCACGGCGCTCGGCGCGCTCGCCGCGGGAAGCGCGGTCATCCTGAAACCGGCTCCGCTCAGCCAGCGACTGTCCGCCGTGCTCGCCGAAGCGCTCTGGGAGGCGGGGCTGCAGCCGGAGTTGCTGGCAGTGGCCACAACCGGAACCCCTGAACTGCGCGAGCAGCTTGTCACGCATCCGAACGTCGACCGGGTGCTGTTCAGCGGGAGCGCCGAAACCGTGCGTCAGCTTCGCGCAGCACGACCCGACCTCAGGCTTCATGGAGACCTCGGCGGCAGCAACGCGATCATCGTGACCTCCAGCGCCGACATCGACCTTGCCGTCGGCGACATCGTGAAGAGCGCGTTCACCCACGCCGGGCAGGCGCCGCTGGCGAGCAGACTGGTCATCCTGGTCGGGTCGGTGTCGAAGTCGGAACAGTTCCGACGCCAGTTGACGGATGCCGTGACCTCCATCAAGGCCGGCCAGCCGCAGGACCCGACAACCTCCGTCGGGCCACTCCTCCAGCCGCCGACCGGAACCACGCTGGAGGCCTTGACCGCCCTCGCCGAGGGTGAGACCTGGCTGATCGAAGCGAAGCCGCTGGATGACACGGCCTCAACAAGCAGCCTGCTCTGGTCGCCCGGGGTGAAGGACGGTATCGCCAGGGGATCGGCTTTCCACCTCACCCCGCCGGCCGCCCCCGTCCTCGGGATCATGCACGCCGACACGCTGGACGAAGCCATCGAACTGCAGAACGACACCGACTTCGGGCTTGCCGCGGGCATCCACTCGCTCGACCCGGCGGAGATCGCCACCTGGGTCGATGCCGTGCAAGCCGGCAACCTGTTCGTCAACCGTCCGACCACGGGTGCGCTGGTTCAGCGGCAGCCGGTGGGCGGCTGGCAGGCGTCCCAGGCCGGCCCCGGATCGAAGGCAGGCGGACCGAACTACCTGCTGGCGCTCGGCGACTGGGAGCCCATCTTCGCGGACCCGAAACCGTCCGTGAAGATCACCGGAGTCGACGACAACGTGCTCGCGGTGGTTGAAGCCGCGCAGCCGAGCCTCGAGTACCTCGAGTTCGACCGGATCCGCGCCGGAGCGGTCAGCGACCAGCGCGCCTGGGATGCCATTTACTCGCAGAGCACCGACCCGGCCGGTCTGGGGTTCGAGCGCAACGTGCTGCGCTACGTGCCGGTTCCGGTCACGATTCGCCTCGCCGAGGGGGAGCCGCTCGCCCAGCTGATCCGGCTGATCGCGGCCGCGACCAGGGCGGGTGCGCCGGTGGCCGTCAGCTCGGCCGTGCCGTTGCCAGCCGGCCTGATCGCCCTGTTCGGGCGGGAGTTCTCGCCGGCCACGGTCGGCAGCGTTGTGGTCGAGTCGGATGTTCGGTGGCAGGCGCGAGCGCTGCAGGGGGACCTGGCGACCGATCGCATCCGCCTGATCGGTTCAGCGGATGCCCACCACGCCCTGGCCGTGGAGCTGGACGCCTACCCCGACGTTGCCGTCTACGGCGGCCCGGTCACCACCTCGGGCAGGCTCGAGCTGCTGCCGTTCCTGCGGGAGCAGGTCATCAGCATGACGGCGCACCGCTACGGCAACCCCGACCCGCAGATCGCCTCGATCGACCTGTAGCGGGTTACTTCACCAGTTCCGGGTGGTGGATGGCCGCGACATCCGGATGCGCGCGCAGCCTGCTCTTCAAGGCGTTCTTCCCGTAGGTGTCGAATAGCGGCTGGCCCGCAGCGTCCAGGGTCACGCCGTTCGCCTGCACCTGCAGTTCAGGCGGAAGGGTCAGCGTCGGAATCATCTCGTCGAGCGCCGGCGCATAGAAGAACGGCACGGAGATGCGGTCGTCGCCGGCCTTCGGTGACACCACGCGGTGGTTGGTCGCCTTCAGGTAGCCACCCGTCGCCACCTCGAGCAGCTCGCCGATGTTGACCACGAATGCGCCGTTCAGCGGGGGAGCGTCGATCCACTCGCCGTCCTTCTCCACCTGGAGGCCGCCTTTGCCGTCTTCCACGTAGAGCAGGGTCAATACGCCGAAGTCCTTGTGGGCGCCGACGCCCTGCTGCGGTTCGGGGTCGTCCTTGCCGGGGTATCGCACGATCTTGATCAGGGTTGACGGGCGCTCCTTGAAGGCCTCGTCGAAAAAGGTCGGCTCGGCACCGAGCGACTGCGCCCAGGCCTGCATCAGCTTGAGGCTGACCGCGTTCAGCTGGTCCTGCCAGCGGGTGACGACATCGCGAAGGTGAGGGAGGGCATCCGGCCACTGGTTGGGGCCCTCGAGCACCCAGTAGTCGGGGGTGTCCGGCTCCTTGGGGATGGCCTCGCGCTCCGGGCCGATGTCGATCTGCTCGCGCCAGTCGGTCTTGCCGAGGGTGAGTTCGCCTCCGATGCGGGTGTAGCCGCGGAAGTGTGGGCTCTTCAGGTTCTCAATGCTCATCTTCTCCTCCACGGGAAGGTCGAAGAAGTCCCGCGCCGTGGTGATCGCGTCATCGAGCAGTTCCTGCGGAACGCCGTGCCCGGTCAGGTAGAAGAAGCCGTACTCGTGGGTCGCTTCGCGCAGCTCGGTGCGGAAGGCATCCGCTTCGGTTTCCCCCTCGTCCAGTCGTGACAGGTCGAGAACGGGGAGGCGCATTTCGGAGGGCATGCTCTAGGTGTATCAGCCCAGATTGTGTGTTCCGGGAATGTTACGCGGTGCCCCATCTTCTCCACTGCGGATGCAGCGACATGCTTGTCCGAACCGGCGCGGTTGACCCCAGCGCCGCCGGGGTGTGGAATCGGACCATGGCAGACATCCGAACGATTGACATCGCCGAGGTGATCGCCGCGAGCCGAGGTGCGGGCCGGTTCGAGGGCAAGAACCACGGCTCACCCGTGTCGTTCTTCTACGTCACCAGCGAACCGGGCAAGGGCGCGAGCAAGCACCGGCATCCGTACATCGAAACGTTCGTCATCATCGACGGCGACATCGACGTCACGGTGGACGGAACGACGCAGCGGATGCAAGGTGGCACCATCGCGATCATCCCGGCGAACGCCTGGCACGAGTTCACCAACATGGGGGATCGGCGGGCGCTGATGGTGAACATCCACCCGGTGGACGAGATGGTCCAGGAGAACTGGACCGAGTAACGAGGGAAGGAATCACGATGGCATTCATCACCGTCGGCCAGGAGAACTCGACCGACATCGAATTGTTCTACGAGGATCACGGCTCCGGCCAGCCGGTGGTGCTCATCCACGGGTACCCGCTGAACGGTCGGTCCTGGGAGAAACAGGAGGCAGTGCTGCTGGATGCCGGATTCCGCGTCATCGCCTACGACCGCCGTGGTTTCGGGCAGTCGAGCCAGCCGACGATCGGGTACGACTACGACACCTTCGCCGCTGACCTGAAGGTGATCATGGACACCCTCGACCTGCAGGGCGCCGTGCTGGTCGGGTTCTCGATGGGTACCGGTGAGGTGGCGCGTTACCTGAGCAGCTACGGGTCTGAACGGGTAGCCAAGGCTGCGTTCCTCGGTTCGCTCGAGCCGTACCTGCTGCAGGCGGACGACAACCCCGCTGGCGTCCCGCAGGCGGTGTTCGATGAGATCAGCCAGTCGGCGATCGCCGACCGGTACGACTGGTTCGACAACTTCTTCATCAACTTCTACAACACGGATGAGACGCTCGACTCGCGACTCAGCGATGCCGCCCTGCGTGGCAGCTGGACGGTGGCGGCCGGCGCATCCTGGTACGCCTCGTCGGCCGTGGTGCCGACCTGGCTGACCGACTTCCGCGAGGATATTCCGAAGATCGACGTGCCGACGCTGATCATGCACGGAACGGCTGACCGCATCCTGCCGATCGACTCGACCGGGCGGCCGTTCTCCAAGCTGATGCCGACCGCCGACTACGTCGAACTCGAGGGCGCGCCGCACGGCATGCTGTGGACGCACGCCCACGAGGTGAACGCCGCGCTGCTGCGCTTCCTCGCGAAGTAGAACTTCTGTGGGTTGAGTAGGTCGCTCAGCGACCGTATGGAAACCAGCGGCGAGGTTTCGATACGCGTGCTCCTGCGTCGCGCGCTACTCAACCCACAGCGATTCTCAGCGAGCGGATGCCGGCGCGTGGCGCTCCAGGAACTGGTAGACCTCGGTCTGGTCGACACCGGTGAACGTGCCGGCCGGGGCCGCCGCCAACAGTGACGACTGCAGGCGCGGGCTCGGGAACGACTGCGCCGCCCACTTGTCCTCGAGTTCCTGCGGGGCCCGCCGGCAGCATCCGGGGTCTGGGCAACTCGACACCCTGCGGTTGGCGGTGTCCCTCCCACGGAACCACTTGGCGTGCACGAACGGCGTGCCGAGGCTCACCGAGAACGCGCCCTGGGCGGTCGACTGGATGCTCGAGGTGCACCAATAGGTTCCGGCCGGCTTGTCGGTGTACTGGTGGTATGGGCTGAACCGGTCGTGGGCATCGAACACCTGCCTGGCACTCCACTGGCGGCAGACGAGTTGGCCTTCGATAGCGCCCAGGGCATCCGTCGGGAATGCCGCATTGTCGTTCTCGTAGGCCTTGGAGATCGCGCCCGATTCGTGCACCTTGAGAAAGTGGACCGGGAGTCCCAGGTGCTGCGTGGCCAGGTTGGTAAAGCGGTGGGCGGCCGTCTCGTAGCTGACGGCGAACGCGTCGCGCAGATCCTCGACCGACAGTTCCTTCTTCTCCTTCGCCTTCACGAGGAACTCCACCGCGCCCTTCTCCGGGATCATCAGCGCGGCGGCCAGGTAGTTGGTCTCCACCCGCTGGCGCAGGAAACTGGCGTAGTCGGTGGGCTCCTTGGTGCCGAGCACATGGCTGGCCAGCGCCTGCAGCAGCGCCGTTCGGGGGTCGCCGCCGGCATCCATCTTCAGGTAGATGCGCCCGTGGGTGAAGTCGCTCACCGAGCGGGTCGATCCGGGCAGGTCGCTGACGTAGTGCAACGAGAAGCCGAGGTGGGTGGCGAGGTCGGATGCCACGCGCTGCGACAACGGACCTCCCGTGTGCCCGACCGCCGCCAGCAACTGGCGGGCGTGCGCCTCAAGCTCCGGGAAGTAGTTGCCCTGCCTGCGCATCTCGTGGCGAAGCTCGGTGTTGACGCGCCTGGCCTCCTCCGGGGTGGCCGCGCGCTCGCGGTAGAGGCGCTCGAGTTCACGGTGCAGGCCGAGGATCGTCTCGATCGCCTCATCGCTGAGCGACTTCCTGACCGGGAGGGTGGGGAGCCCCAGCGAGCTGAACAAGGGGCCGCGCTGGGCGCGCTCGAGGGCGATCTCCAACGCGGAGCGCCGACTCGGCGGCTCGTTGGTCAGCAGGTCGTCGAGAGTGACCCCGAGCGCCTTCGACAGGGTCTGCAGGTCGCTGATGCGCGGTTCGCGCTTGCCGTTCTCGAGCACGCTCACCTGCGAGGCGGCGCGGCCGATGGCGGCACCCAGGTCGTCGAGGGTCATTCCCCGACTGGTGCGCAGGTCGCGGATACGTCGGCCGATGGTGAGGGAGTCGAGCATCTCTTCATCGTGGCCGCGGGGGAGTGGTGAGTGGGGCATCCGCTCAGCCTCGCATGAATGGTTCTTCCGTGGAATAGAAGAATGCCGAAAATTCTGCCGAACTTTCTCGCGAAGGAGCCGCTTTCTTGCAACAGGCTGGCTGAACCACCACGAACAAGGAGACACCCTCATGAGCACCTCCCACCGCCCAGGCGACCAACTGCAGACCGCGTCAGAACTCGAGACCGAGTGGAAGACGGATGCCCGCTGGAGCGGCATCACCCGCGACTACGCCGCCGAAGACGTCATCGCCCTCCGCGGTCGTGTCCGTGAGGAACGCACCCTCGCCCGCCGCGGCGCAGAGAAACTGTGGGAGCTCATCAACGGCCCGGAAGACCAGTGGGTGCACGCGCTCGGCGCGCTGACCGGAAACCAGGCCGTGCAGCAGGTGCGCGCCGGACTGAAGGCCATCTACCTCTCCGGCTGGCAGGTTGCCGCCGACGCGAACCTGAGCGGGCAGACCTACCCGGACCAGAGCCTGTACCCGGCCAACTCGGTTCCCGCGGTCGTGCGCCGGATCAACAACGCGCTGCTGCGTGCCGACCAAATCGAGCACGAAGAGGCCTCCGGCTCGATTGACTGGCTTGCGCCCATCGTCGCCGACGCCGAGGCCGGCTTCGGCGGCCCGCTCAACGCGTACGAGCTCATGCAGTCCATGATCGAGGCCGGAGCGGCCGGCGTGCACTGGGAGGACCAGCTGGCATCCGAGAAGAAGTGCGGACACATGGGAGGCAAGGTGCTGGTGCCGACCGGCCAGCACATCCGCACCCTGAACGCGGCACGACTGGCGGCGGATGTCGCCGGCGTCCCGTCGATCATCATCGCGCGCACCGACTCGCTCGCCGCCACCCTGCTCACCAGCGACATCGACGAGCGCGACCAGCCGTTCATCACCGGGGAGCGCACGGCGGAAGGCTTCTACAACACGCGGCCCGGCATCGAGACGGTGCTCGCCCGTGGGCACGCCTACGCGCCATACGCCGACCTGCTGTGGGTCGAGTCGTCCGAACCCGACCTGGAGCTGGCGCGCACCTTCGCCGAGAGCATCCACCGGGAGTTCCCCGGCAAGAAGCTGGCGTACAACTGCTCGCCGTCGTTCAACTGGAAGAGCCACCTCGATGACGCCCAGATCGCGTCGTTCCAGCGGGAGCTCGCCTCGATGGGCTACTCGTTCCAGTTCATCACCCTCGCCGGGTTCCACTCGCTGAACCACTCCATGTTCACGCTGGCGCGCGACTACAGCCAGCGTCAGATGAGCGCATACGTCGAGCTGCAGGAGGCGGAGTTCGCCTCCGAGGCCGACGGCTACACGGCGACGCGCCACCAGCGCGAGGTCGGCACCGGCTACTTCGACCGCATTGCCACCGCCCTCAACCCCGGCAGCCAGACCCTGGCCCTCGTCGGCTCCACCGAGTCGCAGCAGTTCCACTAAACACACTTCACCCCTGCGGGTTGAGTAGCGCGCGAGCGCAGCGAGCACGCGTATCGAAACCTCACTGACAGCAGCCGGTCTCGGCGCACTCAACCCACGGATATTCAAGGAGAACGACCATGAACACCAGAATCGAGATCGCGGGCCCCATGCGCGATCGGTACGACGAAATCCTGACCGACGAGGCACTGAACTTCCTTGCCGAGCTACACGCCCGCTTCAGTGGCCGCCGTCACGACCAACTGGCCGCCCGGATGCAGCGCCGCTTCGACCTCGGGAACGGGCGCGACCTGCGTTTCCTGCCCGAGACATCCGCCATCCGTGAGGATGCCACCTGGCAGGTCGCCGGCGCCGGCCCGGGCCTCGAAGACCGCCGGGTCGAGATCACCGGACCGACCGACCCGAAGATGGCGATCAACGCCCTCAACTCGGGCGCGAATGTCTGGCTCGCCGACCAGGAGGACGCCACCAGCCCGACCTGGGGCAACGTCATCGGCGGGCAGTTGAGCCTGTTCGACGCGGTGCGCGGCCAGCTCTCCTTCACCAGCCCGGAGGGCAAGCGCTACGAGGTGAAGGACGAGACGCCCACCATCGTGATGCGGCCGCGCGGCTGGCACCTGGTCGAGAAGCACCTGCGCTTCACCGACCGCACCGGGACCACGATGGCGGCGTCCGGAAGCCTGGTCGACTTCGGCCTCTACTTCTTCCATAATGCGAAGACGCTCATCGCTGCGGGCCGCGGTCCGTACTTCTACCTGCCCAAACTCGAGTCGCACTACGAGGCCCGGCTGTGGAACGACGTGTTCTCGTTCTCAGAGGAGTACCTGGGGATCGAGCACGGCAGCATCCGCGCCACCGTGCTGATCGAGACGATCTCCGCAGCGTTCGAGATGGACGAGATCCTCTACGAGCTGCGGGACCACTGCGCCGGGCTGAACGCCGGCCGCTGGGACTACATCTTCTCTATCATCAAGAATTACCGCGGCCGTGGCCAGTGGTACGTGATGCCCGACCGCAAGCAGATCACGATGACGGTTCCGTTCATGCGGGCGTACACCGAACTGCTGGTCAGCACCTGCCACAAGCGTGGCGCCCACGCCATCGGCGGGATGAGCGCATTCATCCCCAACCGTCGCGACCCGGAGGTCACTGCGCGCGCCCTCGAGCAGGTCTCCGCAGACAAGCGCCGGGAGGCGACCGACGGATTCGACGGCACCTGGGTCGCGCACCCCGACCTGATCCCGACTGCCCGGGCCGAGTTCGACGCGGTGCTCGGTGACAAGCCGAACCAGGTCGACCGGCTGCGCGACGACGTGCACGTCACCCGGGACCAGTTGGTCGACATCCGCTCGATTGGCGGGACAGTGACGGATGCCGGCGTGCGCGACAACGTCTCCATCGGCATCCGCTACATAGAGTCGTGGCTGCGTGGTGTCGGTGCTGCCGCGATCGACAACCTCATGGAGGACGCCGCGACCGCCGAGATCAGCCGGTCACAGATCTGGCAGTGGATCCACCAGGACACCGTCACCGAGGAGGGCACCACCATCTCGCGCGAGTTCGTCGAGGGGATCATCGCATCACTCGACCTGCCGCGTGGCGACGGCGATCGGTTCGACGATGCGATCGAGGTGTTCCGTACAGTCGCACTGCAGGAGGAGTACCCGACCTTCCTCACCCTGTGCGCCTACACGCAGTACCTGGTGGAGGAGCCCGTCCCTGCCGGTTGAGTAGGCGCGCAGCGCCGTATCGAAACCAGGGAGACCAACCCCACGAGCCGGTTTCGGCGCGAGGAGTCAGCCGTTACAGGCTCTCCCCCGCCGAAATCCGCTCGCCCGCGCACGCGTCTCAGTCGCGCAGGGCCGCCCGCACGTACACGATCGCGGCATCCGCCCCCACACCCAGTTGGCGGATGCGATCGGCGTACGCCCGGGCGGCCTCCTGTGCACCGCGCTGGGCGGCGTCCCCCTGCGCAGCGACGAACGAGCCATTGCGGCCCCTCGTCTCGATGAGGCCAACCGCCTCCAGCTCGCGATAGGTGCGGGCAACCGTGTTGGCGGCGAGCCCGAGGTCCTCGGCAAGGCGCCGAACCGTCGGCAGTTTCGCCCCGGCTGCGAGGGTGCCGTCCCCAATCTGCTCGACCAGCTGCACGCGCAACTGTTCGAAGGGTGGCACTGCCGATTTCGGGTCGATGACCAGCATCAGGCATCTGCCCCCACCGGGTTGTCCGCCTCGGCCGCCAGCTCCGGCCACAGTCGACGCAGGAAGTGGCGCTGGGTCTTCGCCGCGCGGGCGGCCCATAGCGCGATGAAGGTGCAAATCAGAAGCGTGGCGAAGACGCCGAAAGAGATGCTGTTGGGTTCCTCGACTCCCGCTGACATGATCCCCAGCGCCGAGCCGGTAAGTCCCAGCGCGTATGCGCTCAGGACCAGCGGCGCGTAGCGCAGATCCCGCAGGACCTGAAAACGAAAAGCGTCATCCCAGACGAGCTCATCGAGCGACCCGATCGGGCGCCCCTTCGCGACTATTCTCCTGGCGGCCACCTCGAAGACGACAAGTGAGGTCACGGCCATCGCGGCGAGGATCACCCCACAGATGAACATCGACTGGCTGGACACCGATGTCCAGCGGAGTTCATTTCCGACGAGTGAAAGTGGGATGGCAGCAACGGCGAACACGACGGGCAGTCGCGCCGTCCATCGGTCGAGCGGTGCCAGGTAGTCGTCGAGAGCGACTGCCGTCGCCCTCGCAAGCCGCTCGTGATCGCCGACTCGAGGGCGTGCGGAAAACAGTGCCGCGATGGCCGTGGCAATGGCCGCACCAGTGAACATCCCCCCAAACAATGTCCAGAGGATCAGGTGCTCCGGCAGGGACTGAAGTGCGGGGGTGACTGCGGTCGCCGAAGCTGCGATACCGACCACTCCGCCCAGCAGATAGCTCCGCCGTTGGTTCACCATCCGTCGGCGAAGGGGTTCGCCCAGTTGAGCGGGAAGGGTGAGGCCGAGGGAATTCTCGAATCGCAATACCGCCCGCTCCCGCGCATGGGGCAGTGAGTCCCCAAGGAGGAGTGCCGCGGTAACAGCGGCGTAGGCTCCGACGATCCACCAGAGGGTGTCGGTCACAGCCCGGCCCCGGTTGCCAGCTCGGGCCAGAGGCGCCGCAGGAAGCGTCGCTTCACGGCCAATGCGCTCACCAGCATGCCAACGGCGATCACGAGCGTGACGATGGCGAGGCAGAGAGAAGCGATCGCAAATCCGACGCGGGCGCTGTCGTCCGGTGAGACGAGCAGCGGGTTGAGGGCCATGAGCAGGACGTAATAGCCGAGGAAGGTCGGAGCGCTCACGAGCTCTCGGATGGTGATGGCGCGAACCGCGTCTTCCCAGACGAGGTCTTCTGGCGACGTCACATGATTGCCCATCGCGACCACCCGGCGTCCCACCAGCTCGCAGGCAATGAGTGTGCCGACAGTCACCAGCGCGAGCACGATCGAGCCGACGAGGGCAGCTGTGCCGTCGTAGCGCACCCAACCGACCTGTGCGAGCGTCGTGATTGTCACCGTCGCGACGACGGCCAATCCCACGGGCACTCGTGCCAGCCACAGTTCAGCGGGCGAAACGTAGTCGCCCAGTTCGACGGCATGTGCTCGCGCGTATCGCGGCCGGTCGGAGGAGACGTCACCCGCAGAGCTTCGGAAGGCAGAAACGGATGTGCCGATCGCCCACCCGGCGAGTGTCCCTGCCACGACGACCAGCGGGTTGAGTCCATCAGCGGGCGTCGAGGCCGGCGAAAGGAGAAAGGCGATTGCGCTCGTGATGGCACCGATCATCGCGCCGATGGTGCTGCTTCGCCTGCGGTTCAGCATCCGCCGTCGTATCGGCTCCGCGAGTTGCTCAGGCAGGGGTAAGCCCACCTGGAGCGCGAACTTCGACACCACACGCTCCTGCGCGTGTGGACGCGCGTTCGCGATGAGCGCTCCGGCGCCGAGCGCGAGGTAGAGGCCGACTGCGATCCAACCCAGTGTTCCCATGCGCGTCCCTTGGTTCGCCACTCATTGTGCGAGTTCTGTAGCAATGTAGCAATACAAAAGGTGAGTCGTCAACGGGTGATCCTTCAACGGCAAGGCGGTTTGTTGACAAGCAGGCGAATCAGCCCACCTCGACGTCAACAAACCGTCTCGTGGTTGGAGCAGTGACCGGGACAGCGAAGCGGGCAGGCGCTAGTCCCGCGACCGGTGGATGAGCTTCGACAGCACGATGGAGCTGCGGGTGTGGTCGACGTTGGGGGCAAGCCGCACGCGCTCCAGGGCCTGCTCGAGGCTGGCGATGTCACGGGAGCGCATGTGCACCATGGCGTCGGCACTGCCGCTGACGGTTCCGGCATCCACAACCTCCGGCACCGCCGACAGGATGCGCTTCAACTCTTCTGGGGCGACGGTGCCCCGGCAGAACAGCTCCACATAGGCCTCGGTGGCGAGGCCATCGACGACCGGGTCGACCTGGATGGTGAACCCGCGGATGACTTTGTCGGCGACCAGCTTGTCGACGCGGCGTTTAACTGCGGATGCCGACAGACCGATCACTTCGCCGATGTCGCCATAACCTGCGCGGGCATTCTGCCTCAACAGATCGATGATTCCGTAGTCAAGATTGTCCATCCGCATACTCTATGGCGTTTCGTTGTGTATACACTAGGGAATACGTTGATTTGGTGCGCGAAAAGTTACCAAACTTGCATTGTGTGCGTGTGAGACTAGAAATATGACTTTGACCGACACCTCTGCGTCCACGCCCACCAGGCAGGCCACCGAGCGCTCCATCCTCATGTGCCGCCCGGAATACTTCACGGTGAACTACCGAATCAACCCGTGGATGCACCCGGAGCAGCCCACCGACACCTCGCTCGCCGTCTCCCAGTGGGAGGTTCTGTACCAGACCTACCTCGACCTCGGCTTCGATGTGCACCTGATCGACCCGATTGACGGACTGCCCGACATGGTCTACGCCGCGAACGGCGGATTCGTGATCGACGGCAAGGCATACGGTGCCAGTTTCACGCATCCGCAGCGCCAGGCCGAGGGTCCTGCGTACATGGACTGGTTCCGCACGAACGGATTCGATGTGCACGAGCCGAAGTTCGTGAACGAGGGGGAGGGCGACTTCCTGCTGGTCGGCGACGTCATCCTGGCCGGCACGGGCTTCCGCAGCTCGACCGACAGCCACCGTGAGCTGGCGGAGCTCTCCGGCCGCGAGGTCGTTTCGCTTGAACTGTCGAACCCGAGTTTCTACCACGTCGACACCGCCATCGCGAAGCTCGACGACACGAACATCGCGTACCTCGAGTCGGCGTTCAGCGCGGCCAGCCTGGCAGAGCTGCGCACGCGGTTCCCGGATGCGATCATCGCGACCGAAGAGGACGCGGCCGTTCTCGGTCTCAATTCATACAGCGACGGCTACAACGTGGTCATCGCATCACGCGCGAAGAATTTCGAGCGTCAGCTGCGTGAACGCGGCTACAACCCCATTGGTGTCGACTTGTCCGAGTTGCTGCTCGGCGGAGGAGGAGTGAAATGCTGCACGCTGGAACTGCGCCGCTGACCGCGGACGCGATCGCGCTCGAAGAGGAGCACGCTGCGCACAACTACCACCCGCTGCCCGTCGTGGTCTCCCACGGTGAGGGTGCCTGGGTGACGGATGTCGAGGGTCGCCGCTACCTGGACTGCCTGGCCGCGTACTCCGCCGTCAACTTCGGCCACAGCCATGCGGGCCTGATCGCGGTGGCCAAGGAGCAGCTCGACCGGGTCACGCTGACCAGCCGCGCGTTCCACAACGACCAGCTCGGCCCGTTCGTGACCGCGCTTGCCGAACTGGCGGGCAAGGACATGGTGCTGCCGATGAACACCGGTGCCGAAGCGGTCGAGTCCGGCATCAAGGTGGCCCGCGCCTGGGGTTACCGGGTGAAGGGCGTTGCCGCCGACCAGGCCAACATCATCGTGGCCGACGGCAACTTCCACGGTCGCACCACCACCATCATCAGCTTCTCGAACGATGAGGAGGCGCGCGCTGACTTCGGCCCGTACACCCCCGGTTTCCGTTCGGTCCCGTATGGTGACGCCGCCGCCCTCGAGGCTGCCATCGACGAGAACACCGTTGCGGTGCTGATCGAGCCGATCCAGGGCGAGGCCGGTGTGCTGGTTCCCCCGGCAGATTACCTGCCTGCCGTGCGGGAGATCACGTCCCGTCTGAACGTTCTCTTCATCGCCGACGAGATCCAGTCAGGGCTCGGCAGAACCGGTGCAACGTTCCAGTGCGACAACGTCGGAGTCGTCCCCGACCTGTACCTGCTCGGCAAGGCGCTCGGCGCCGGTATCGTGCCGGTCAGCGCCGTTGTCGGCAACCGCGACGTGCTCGGGGTGCTCCGGCCGGGCGAGCACGGCTCGACCTTCGGCGGAAATCCGCTCGCGGCGGCTGTCGGCCACGCAGTCGTCGACCTGCTCGCGACCGGCGAGTACCAGGAGCGAGCCCGTGTGCTGGGCGAGCGCCTGCGTGTCGACCTCGAACGCTTGATCGGCAATGGCGTGATCGCCGTGCGCACCGCCGGGCTCTGGGCCGGTATCGACATCGATCCCGAATTGGCTCCCGGACGCGTGGTGTGCGAGCGACTGATGGAACGTGGAGTCCTGGCGAAGGACACCCACGGTTCGACCATCCGCCTGGCCCCGCCGATCGTTGTCGAGGCCGAAGACCTCGACTTCGCCGTCACCCAGCTGGAGGCCGTGCTCGAAGAATTGAGGGCCTAGCAAGCCGAACCCCCGGGTACCCGCCCGCGAGAAGGCAGGAAGTCACCGAAACCCGATCCCTATCGGTGACTTTCTGCCTTTTCACCTTGGGAGCGACGGTACCGACCTGGTACCAGGAGCGGTACCATATTTCCATGGCCACCAACCTTCGGCTCCGCCCCGAGGCAGAAACCGCACTCCGCGAAGCCGCCGAACGCTCCGGGCGCTCGCAACAGGAACTGATCCGGGAGGCCGTCGATCGGTATCTCGGAATCGGAGTCATACCCCGTTCGCGTTCGATGGATGAGCTCATCGCAGATGGCACCGTGATCCCGCCACGGGTTCCCTATCGGCGACCCCACCGGCTTCTGGAACTTCCCGAGGGCGTCACGTCTCTCGATCTTCTCGATCGCGAAGACCGAATCTGAGTGCGAATTTACGTCGACAGCAGCGCCCTCATCAAGCGAGCAATCCGCGAGCATGAGTCCGCAGCGCTGATCGACGCCATCGATCAGTGGGTGGCGGAACAATCAGTGCTGTACTCGTCGACGCTGGCATGGATAGAAGTAACGCGAACCGTGCGGTCGCGGCTGGATCAGGAGCCGCCCGCAGAGGTCGTGCTGTCGATAGAGAACGCTGTGGCAGGCATCACCGAGTGCCGCATCACCGAGCCGGTGGCAGAAATCGCCCGCCGGATCGGTCCTTCAACGCTTCGCAGCCTGGATGCGATCCACCTGGCCACCGCGACGCTGATGGGTGCGGATGTCGTCTGCGCGTATGACACGCGGTTGTTGATCTCAGCGGCCGAACTCGGATTCCGCACGATCTCGCCCTCGTAGTGACCAGCGGATGTTCGGCATCCGTTCTGGTCAAGCACTGACGTTCACCAGCCACGCTGCTTAAGCTGCGGATACCGACCTGAGGAGAAGCGTGGCAACCTTCGGCATTGAAGAGGAGTACGTGTTCCTCGATCCGCTGACGCTGGAGCCGCGATCCGCTGCCAATGAGGTCTACCGCACCCTGGGGATCAGCCGGGCCGAGAGCCCGCAGGTTCAACGCGAGTACCTGGTGTGCCAGTTGGAGCGCACCACCCCGGTCTGCACGACCCTTGATGAGGGCCTGCGCGACCTGGGTGACTTCCGTCGCAGACTGCGAGGGGCCGCAGAGTCCCACGGAGTGCTGGTGGCCGGCACCGGCGCCCCGCCGAGAATGGCGGGTGCGGGACTGGTCACCAACAAGCAGCGCTACCACGCGGTAAGCATCAACTATCGCGCGCTGGTTCGCCAGCATTTCCTCAATGGCCTGCACGTCCACATCGGGATTCCGAACCGGGAGGTTGGCGTGCAGGTGATGAACCGCATGCGGCGGTGGATGCCCGTGATTGTCGCGCTGGGAGGCAATTCGCCGTTCTGGGAGAACATCGACACCGGGTTCAGCAGTTGGCGCACCATCAACCTGCAACGCTGGACCACCCACGGATGCCCGCCGGTCTTCGCCGATGCGGCGGACTATGAGCGGCGTACCACAAGCCTGCTCGGCGTCGGTGGCCACATGGACAGAGCATTGCTGGCCTGGAACATCCGTCTCTCCGAGAAGCACCCGACCATCGAGGTTCGCGGCCCTGACTCGCAGCTGGAAGCGTGGCAGTCTGTGCTGCTCGCCGCCATCATCCGCGGCCTGGTCGCGACCGCCATGGTGCGCGAGTTCCCGGGGCCGGGCCCTGAGCCCGAGCTGCTGAACGCCGCACTGTGGCACGCGGCGCGGGACGGCATCAGCGCGAACCTCGTGCACCCTGACACGGGCGAGATGCTGAGCGCAAAGCAGGTGACTGGTGACCTGCTCGACCTCATTGGCGGCGCACTAGATGAGCACGGCGACCGCGACAAGGTGAGCGGATGGCTGGATCGCCTCTTCGCGGAGGGCGCCGGTGCCGACCGCCAACGTGCGGCCTTCAACTCGGGCGGGCTGCCGGCGGTCGCCGCACTGCTGCGCAACACGGTGGCCGCAGAATCAGTCGCTCCGATGGCGGGGAACCAGGCGCTGTAGCTGCGTGACGTGGCGTGGCTCGAGCTCTTCGAGTGATGCGACCCCGAGCAGGCGCATCGTGCGTTCCACCTGGTCGCCGAGGATCTCGATGGAGCGGTCGACTCCTTCGCGCCCGCCCGCCATCAGCCCATAGAGGTAGGCGCGGCCGATCATCGTGAAGCGGGCACCGAGCGCGACGGATGCGACGACATCGGCCCCGGACATGATGCCGGTGTCAAGGTGGACCTCGAGGTCCCTGCCAACCTCACGAACGACATCCGGCAACAAATGGAACGGGATCGGGGCGCGATCGAGCTGGCGACCCCCGTGGTTGGACAGCGTCACGGCGTCGACGCCCATGGTCGCCAGCTTCTTCGCGTCGTCCAGGTTCTGCACGCCCTTGACGATGAGCTTGCCCTTCCATTGCTCCTTGATCCAGGCAAGGTCTTCGAACGTGACCGTCGGGTCGAACATGGTGTTGATCAACTCGCTGACGGTGCCGGGCCAACGATCGATCGAGGCGAAGGCGAGCGGCTCAGTGGTGAGGAAGTTGATCCACCACTCCGGTCGGGGGATAGCGCCCAGGACCGTCCTCGGTGTGAGTGACGGGGGAATGGACATCCCGTTGCGGGTATCGCGCAGGCGGGCACCGGCGACCGGCACGTCCACCGTCACCAGCAACGTGTCGTACCCCGCCTGCGCCGCCCGGTCGACCAGGGCCATCGAGCGTTCGCGGTCCTTCCACATGTACAGCTGGAACCAGTTGCGGCCGTGCGGGTTCGCGTCCCGCACATCCTCGATCGACGAGGTCCCCATCGTCGAGAGGCTGAAGGGGATACCCGCGGCTCCGGCCGCGCCGGCTCCGGCGATCTCCCCCTCGGTCTGCATCATCCGGGTGAAACCGGTCGGTGCGATTCCGAACGGCAGGGCGACGGGTGCGCCCAGGACATCCCATCTGGTGGACACGGTGGACACATCGCGGAGGATGCTCGGTGAGAACTCGATGTCTTCGAACGCCTGGCGGGCCCGCGCCAGTGAAACCTCCGCCTCGGCAGCCCCGTCGGTGTAGTCGAATGCTGCTTTCGGGGTGCGCCGCTGGGCGATCGTCCGCAGGTCGTAGATGGTGAGCGCGCTCGCCAGGCGACGTCGTCTCGCATTCAACTCTGGCGTCTTGAACTTCATCAGCGGGGCGAGCTCGCGGGGGCGTGGGAGTCGGCGCTTGACCATGGGGTGTCCTGTTCTTCCTACTTACACACTACGGACCTCGCCCCAAGTTCCCACGGCGACCCCCCCGCCAAATACACTGTCAGTCACGACAACGATGAGTGGAGGTACGGTGATCCGATTCACTGCGGCGCGGCAGGATCGCACCTTCACGGACGCGTACGGCGTGATCATCCACTTCTCCCTCTGGAAGGCGGGAAAGCCGAAGGCGGTCGTGCAGCTCGCCCACGGACTCGGCGATCACCTGGGTCGTTACGAAGCGCTGGCGCAGCGCCTGGTGACCGCCGGCTACACGGTCTACGCCGACGACCATCGTGGCCACGGCCGCACCGGCATGCAGCAATGGGACTCGGACGCCACCAAGCTGGGAAAGCTCGGGCGAGGCGGAATGCGCGCGACCGTGCAGGCCGTCGAACAGTTGACCGGCATCATCCACTCGGAGAATGAGGGACTGCAGCTGGTGCTGCTCGGCCACAGTTGGGGCTCGATCATCGTTCAGAAGATCATCAATACGGCATCCGAGAACTATGACGCCGTCATCCTGACTGGTACCGCGTACCGCACACTGCGGCGGATGAACGGCGGCAAGCTGAACGCCAGGCACAAGAACCTGGGATCCACCGGCCACGAGTGGCTGAGCCGCGATCCGAAGGTTGCCGAGGCGTTTGTGGAGGACCCGCTGGCTTTCACGGCGGAAGCGCTGAAGGCCTTCGGACTGGCCGACAGCATCCGCCTGCTGGGGCGTCCGTCCCGCAACATCGCGCACGACGTTCCGGTGCTGATCCAGATCGGCAGCGATGACGTGTTCGGTGGTACTCGCAGCGCCGAGCTGCTGGCCGAAAGCTACCTGAAGCGCTCCGGGCTGAGCGACGTCGAACTGATCATCTACACGGATGCCCGGCACGAGATCTTCAACGAGACGAACGCCGACGAGGTGATCGACGACACCATTGAGTGGATGGACGACCGCATCGCGAAGCGGTAGCGGGTCAGGAGCGCTGGGCCTCCGCCTCGACGATGGCGATCTCCTGAGTAGCCAGTGCACGGTTCGTATGGTGACCGTACGAGACGCGCAGCGGGCGCCGGCCCTTGTGAACGCGAACCCGCAGGTTCTGATACCTGACCATCCAGAACATGCACACCGACGCAGCCAGGAGGCCTGCGGCCACCGCGACCCCGAGCCCCCATCGCGGCCCGAACTGGTTGACGACCCATCCGGCCAGCGGCGCTCCGATCGGGGTACCGCCGACGAAGATCGCCAGGTAGAGGGCCATCACCCTCCCGCGCATTGCCGGTTTCACCGTCGTCTGCACGAAGGCGTTCGCGGTCGTCATGAACGACAGGGAGGTCAGCCCGACCAGCATCAGTGCCACCGCGAACAACTCAAGTGTCGGCATGACCGCAGCGATCAGGCAGGCGGCCGCGAAGAAGAATGCGGACGAGAAGATGACGCGCAGCCGTGGCCGTTCCCGCCGGGCGGACATCAGGGCACCGGCAACCGAGCCGATCGCCATCACCGAGGAGAGGAAACCGAACTCTCCGGCGCCGCGGTGGAACTCGATGGTCGCCATAGTGGAGATGTAGATCGAGAAGTTGAGGCCGAAGGTCCCGATCAGGCTCACCATGATCATGATCACGATGATCGGCGGTCTGCCCAACACATACCGGAACCCCGCCCGGATCTGCCCCTTCGCCCGGGATGCCCTGGGCTGCAGCCCCAGGTCACGCACCCGGATCATCAGCAGCGCGACCAGGGTGGCGATGAACGTCAGCGCGTTGATGAGGAACACAGGGCCCGCGCCAACCAAGACTGTGAGGCCACCGGCGACGGCCGGGCCGATCATCCTGGCGGTGTGGAAGGAGACGGAGTTCAGCGAGACAGCATTGGTCAGGTACTTCTTCGACACCAGCTCTGCCACGAAGGTCTGGCGGATGGGGGCGTCGATCGCCGCCGTGATTCCGAGCAGCAGGGCGAAGAGGTAGACGTGCCACAACTGGGCGACACCAAGCACGACGATCAGCCCCAGCCCCACGGCGAGCGCACCCATCGTCGACTGGGTGACCATGAGCATCCGCCGCACGTTGACCCTGTCCGCGATGAGGCCGGAGACCGGCATCAGGAAGAGCTGCGGCCCCATCTGCAGTGCCATGGTGATACCGACCGCCGCCGCGTCGTGTTCGGTGAGTTCGGTGAGGACGATCCAGTCCTGGGCGGTGCGCTGCATCCAGGTGCCGATGTTCGACATCAGGGCGCCGATGAACCAGACCCGGTAGTTGAAGACGCCGAGGGAGCGGAACATGGCCGTCACTTGTTCGCCAGCTCCTTCAGGATGGGCGTGACCTGCTCGAGCAGTTTGCGCTGGTCGGGGGGCAGGGCGGCTAGCTGGGTGGTGAACCAGGCGTCGCGGCGTCGCTTGGTCTCGCGGATGAACTCGCGGCCGGCATCGGACAGGTCGACTTTCACCTTGCGGGCGTCGTCCTCCGCCGTGATACGGGTGACCAGGCCGGCGGCGACGAGCGCGTTGACGGTGCGGTTCATGCTGGGCGGTGTGACACCTTCATGGGCGCTGAGCGAGCCCAGCGTTTGTGGACCCTCGCCGTGCAGGGTGAACATCACTGTGCGCTGACTTTCGGTGACATCGGTTGCCTGCATGGCGCGGATGCGCCTGGCCAGCCTCTGGATCGCGAACCGGAGTTCCTGGATGTCTTCTTGTCGCATAAATCGTTAGCCTAGCAAATTAGTTAGGCTAACTAAACTCGAGTCGGTCGATCCAGAGGGATAATTGCCGGATGGACCCTGCCGTCGAGAACGTAGGCGACCTCATCCGAATCGTCGACCTCGCCGGAGTTCTCGGCAACGCCATCCTCGGCGGGATCGCCGCCCGCAGCGCCCGCCTCGACCTGGTCGGTTTCGGCATCCTGGCGGTGCTGTCCGGGCTTGGCGGCGGGATCATCCGCGACACCCTCCTGCAGAACGGCGTACCGGTGGCGTTCACCGATCCGTACTACCTGATCCTGGCCATCGTTGGTGCAGTGATCGCGTTCCTGGTGCCGCTGCAGGGCAAGTGGACCCAGAGACCGCTCGTGCTGGTCGACGCGCTCGCGGTCGGATGCTGGTCGGCCGTCGGCGTGGAGAAGGCCCTGGACGCCGGGCTCGGCTGGCTGCCGGCGATCATCCTGGGCATGGTCACCGCGGTCGGCGGCGGCATGGTCCGGGACGTGCTGCTGATGAGGGTCCCGTCGATCTTCGGGGGCAACACGCTCTACGCGACCAGTTCATTGGCTGCCTGCGTGGTCACCCTGGTGCTCAGCGAGCTGGGGCAGCCTGAGATCGGTGCCGCCGCAGCGATCCTCACCGGGGCCGGACTCTCGCTACTGGCCCGCCGCTTCGGATGGGTGCTGCCGACCCGGGTGCGCCTCCCGAGACCGCGCTGGCGCCCGCGTCGGCGGTCCCGGAAGGGCCGTTAGGCTAACCCAAGAACCGATTCTGAGGAGTAACGGATGCACGGCGAGTACAAGGTCCCCGGCGGAAAGCTCGTCGTCGTCGATCTCGAGGTCGCCGACGGAAAGCTCGCGGGCTTCCGCCTCGCCGGTGACTTCTTCCTCGAGCCCGACTACGCGCTCGAACGCATCAACAGCGCCGTGAACGGCCTGCCCGAGAGCAGTGACGCGTCGAGCATCGCCGCTGCCATCCATGAGGCACTACCGGACGGCGCACTGCTCCTCGGATTCTCGCCGGAAGCCATCGCGGTGGCCATCCGGCGGTCGCTGGCCCGAGCAACCGAGTGGACCGACTATGACTGGCAGCTGGTGCACGGCGCCTCCTACCCTCCCGCATTGCAGTTGGCGCTCGACCAGGTTCTGGCCGAGGAGGTCGGTGCCGGGCGCCGCAAGCCGACGTTGCGCATCTGGGAGTGGGAGGAGCCGGCCGTTGTCATCGGCAGCTTCCAGTCGGTGAAGAACGAGGTCGACCGCGAGAACGCCGAGAAGTACGGCATCGAGGTGGTGCGGCGCATCAGCGGTGGCGGTGCCATGTTCATGGAGGCTGGGTCGGTCATCACCTACTCGATCTACGCACCGACCGAACTGGTGCAGGGGATGACGTTCGCCGACTCCTACGCCTACCTCGACGAGTGGGTCATCACCGCACTGAAGTCCCTCGGCATCGACGCCTTCTACCAGCCGCTCAACGACATCACCAGCGCGAAGGGCAAGATCGGCGGTGCCGCGCAGAAGCGCCTCGGCAGCGGTGCGGTGCTGCACCACGTGACCATGAGTTACGACCTGGATGCCGACAAAATGGTCGAAGTGCTCCGCATTGGCCGCGAGAAGATGAGCGACAAGGGAACCAAGAGCGCCAACAAACGCGTCGACCCGCTGCGCAGCCAGACCGGCCTCAGCCGCGCCGAGATCATCGAGCGGATGATCGAAACCTTCCGTGGTCTCTACGGGCTCACCGCGGCCGATCTGACTGAGGATGAGCTGCACCAGGCGGAGCTGCTGGTCGCCGAGAAGTTCGGCACCGAGGCATGGCTGCAACGGGTTCCGTGACGGAGGTTCCCTCTCGGGCGCGCCGCGCTCAGCTGGCGCGCGGTGCCGTCCTCGGGCTGGTGTTGACGGTCGCCCTGGTTTTCGGCGTTGTGCTGTCGGCCATCGCCGGCCAGTTGCCGATCACCCCGGCGGAGGTTCTCGGGTCCATCCTGCAGGCTGTTGGCGTACCGAATGAGTGGGCTCCGGATGATCCGATCATCGAGTCCACGCTCTGGGTGGTGCGCTTCCCGCGGCTGGTCATGGGGCTCATGGTCGGGGCGGCCCTCGCCGTTGCCGGTGCCGTCATGCAGGCGATCTTCGGCAACCCGCTGGCAGAGCCCGGTGTGGTGGGTGTTTCTTCGGGTGCCGCGCTCGGCGCATCCGTCAGCATCGTTCTCGGGCTCACCATTCTCGGCAGCTGGAGCACCGCCGCCTTCGCCTTCGCCGGCGGACTGCTCGCGGTGCTGCTGGTCTACTTCGTGTCCCGGGCGAGCGGCCGCACCGAGGTGGTCACCCTGCTGCTCACGGGTATTGCCATCAACGCGTTCGGCGGGGCTGGCCTCGCGCTGCTGCTGTTCTTCGGGGACACCGCGAGTCGCGAGCAGATCATCTTCTGGCAGCTCGGGTCACTGAACGGCTCCGGCTGGTCGGAGGTGCTGATCGTCGCCGTGATCGCCGTCGCCGGGCTCGCTGTCGCGCTGCTGTTCGCCCGCAAGTTCGACCTGTTCTCGCTGGGCGAGCGTGCCGCCCGCCACCTCGGCGTGAACGTGGAGCTGCTGAGGGTGCTGTCGATCCTGCTGGTTGCCCTGCTCACCGGTGCGGCGGTCGCCTTCTGCGGCATCATCGCCTTCGTCGGACTGGTCGTGCCGCACATCATGCGGATGGCGATCGGACCCAAGCACCGCCCGCTGATCCTGGCCAGCGCCGTGGGCGGTGGGGTGCTGATGGTGTTCGCCGACCTGATCGCACGCACCATGATCCCCGGCGCGGACCTGCCGATCGGCATGCTGACCTCTCTCATCGGCGGCCCGTTCTTCTTCTTCCTGCTCTACCGGGCCCGCAAGCAGAGTGGCGGGTGGGCATGATGACGGATGCCGCAGCACCCCGCATTCAGGCAACCAATGTCGGCGTCACCATCGAGGGCGCGACCATCCTCGACTCGATCGACCTGGACATCCGCGCGGGCGAGGTCCTGGCGCTGGTGGGACCGAACGGTGCCGGCAAGTCGACCCTGCTGGGCGTGCTGTCCGGTGATACGAAGCCGACCACCGGAACGGTCTCGTTCGAGGGCGTCGACGTCTATTCGATGAAACACCTCGAGCTGGCGCAGCGCCGGGCGGTGCTTACACAGGAGAACGCGGTCAGCTTCCCGTTCCGCGTGCACGAGGTCGTGGAGATGGGGCGCAGCCCCTGGGGGCGCACTCCCGACTACGAGAACGACAAGTCCGCCGTGGTCGACGCGATGAAGACGACGGATGTGCTGCACCTGGCCGGGCGTCGCTTCACGTCGCTCTCCGGCGGGGAGAAGGCGCGGGTGTCGCTGGCGCGGACGCTCGCGCAGCACACCGACACGATTTTCCTGGACGAGCCGACCGCCGCCCTCGACCTGCGGCACCAGGAGGACGTCATGCACACTGCCCGCGCCCTCACCAGGGACGGTAAGGCGGTCATCGTCGTGCTGCACGACCTGTCGCTGGCCGGCGCGTACGCCGACCGGATCGCACTGCTCGCCGGCGGCCGGCTCATGACGGTCGGCACCCCGGCCGAGGTGCTGACGGCGGAACTCGTCGAGCAGGCCTACGGCCTCGGCGTGCAGATCATGTCCCAGCCGGAGACCGGCCGTCCCATCGTGCTGCCCCTCCGCACCCCCCGCTGAATGGGAAGATAGCCCCATGCCGTCATCCTGGACCCCGACCTCCGCGAACCGGGTGATCCAGGGCGACAACCTCGAGGTGACCGCATCCTTGCCGGATGGCGCGTTCACCCTGGTCTACCTCGACCCGCCGTTCAACACCGGGCGCAGCCAGCGGCGGCAGTCCACCACCAGCGTTCGCAGCCCATCTCCAAGGGGCACGGTCGGATCCATCACCGGGTTCAAGGGCCTCCAGTACGAGCGAATCCGCGGCGACCTGATGAGCTACGACGACCACTTCGAGGACTACTGGTCGTTCCTCGAACCGCGCCTCGCCGAGGCGTGGCGACTGCTGGCGGATGACGGCACCCTGTACCTGCACCTCGACTATCGCGAGGCCCACTACGCCAAGGTGCTGCTCGACGCGCTGTTCGGCCGGGAGTGCTTCCTCAACGAGATCATCTGGGCCTACGACTACGGCGCCAAGTCGAAGAGCCGCTGGCCGACCAAGCACGACACGATCCTCGTCTACGTGAAGAACCCGGCCGGCTACCACTTCAATTCCGAGGCGGTCGATCGCGAACCATACATGGCGCCCGGGCTTGTCACGCCGGAGAAGGCGGCCAGGGGCAAGCTGCCGACGGATGTCTGGTGGCACACGATCGTGTCGCCCACCGGCAAGGAGAAGACCGGGTACCCGACGCAGAAGCCGGAGGGCGTGCTGCGCCGCATCGTGCAGGCGTCCAGCCGGGAGGGTGACTGGGTGCTCGACTTCTTCGCCGGCAGTGGCACCACCGGCGCCGTCGCCGGCGCGCTCGGGCGCAGGTTCCTGCTCATCGATGAGGGCGACGAGTCGATCACGATCATCCGCCGCCGCCTGGAGAAGGCCGGCATCGCCTTCGAGTGAGGCTATGCGGAGTCGCGCACCACCATGTGCGTTGGCAGGATGTGCTCGCGCCCCGGGTTCTCCCCGCGCAGGATGGCCAGCATGGTCTCCGCCATCCTGATCCCCATGGCGACGGATGGCTGGTGAACGGTGGTGAGCTGGATGGGGCCGGTCGCCGCCGCGGGGGAGTCGTCGAACCCGACGATCGCCACCTGCTGGGGGATGGTGATTCCGCGTTCCCGCAGCACCGAGATGGCGCCGACCGCCATCAGGTCGCTGGCCACGAAGACGGCGTCGAGGTCCGGATGCGTGTCGAGCAGTGCGCGCATCGCCTGGGCGCCTCCGACCAGGGTGAAGTCCCCGTGTATCAGCCGGTCGGCGGGCAGGCCGCTCTCCTCGAGGGCCGCCTTCCACCCTTCGGTGCGGTCGATTCCGGCCGGCATATCCGGCGGTCCGGTGATGGTGGCGATGCGATGCCTGCCCTGCTCGATGAGGTATCGCGTGCCCATGGCCGCCGCCGCCGTGTTGTCGACGTCGACGAAGTAGTTCGGGTGCTCGTCGATGCTGAGCGGCCGGCCGCCGAACACCACCGGAAGGGTGGAGCCGAGGCCGGCCAGGAAGTGGTCCCCGGAGTGGTGCGAGACGACGAAGGCACCGTCGACGTTGCCGCCGCTGAGGTAGCGCACCGTCTTGGCTGACGGCACTGACTGGCTCGCCAACTGCAGGGTCAGCACGTAGTCACTGTCTTCCAGCCCGCGAGCGATGCCCTGCACGATGGCGGCGAAGTAGGGGTCGCCGAAGAAGCGGATGGTGTCTTCCGGCACCACCAGGGCGAGGGCCATGGTCTGGCTGTTGACCAGGGAACGTGCCGCGCGGTTGGGCACGTAGTCGAGCCTGGCGACCGCCCTTTCGACGCTCGCGACGGCATCCGGGCTCACCTTGCTCGACCCGTTGAGCACCCGCGACGCGGTGGAACGCGACACACCGGCGGCCGCGGCGACCGCTTCGAGGGTCGGTGCGGCGCGACGGGCCGGTTTGAGGGTTGTCATATCGTGCGAAAGTCTAGCTACTTGCTTCCTCAGACGGCTCGGTCACCGATGATGCGGCGGTACTCGATGGCGCTGTCCTTCAGGGTCCGCTCCTGTGTGTCGTAGTCCACGCGCACCAGCCCAAACCTCTTGTCGTAGCCCCAGGCCCACTCGAAGTTGTCCATCAGCGACCAGTAGAAGTAGCCGCCGACCGGTGTGCCCTGCTCGATGGCATCCCGGATCGCGGCCAGGTGGCTGCGCAGGAACTCGGTGCGGTCGGTATCGTGCACGGAACCGTCAGCCTCGACCGTGTCGTCGTAGGCCGCACCGTTCTCGGTGACGTAGAGCGCGACATCCGCCGGGCCGGTGTACTCCTCGTGCACGCGGTTCAGCAGCCTGGTCAGGCCTTCCGGCTGCACCTCCCAACCCATGGCGGTGACCGGCAGGCCACGCGGATGCCAGTACACGCCGTCCGCGGCGGGGAACGGCGAACGCTTCGGGCGTTCGGAGGGCGCTGCCGTGCTCAGCTCCGGCTCGAGCGGCGGTTCGGAGCTCAGCGCCTCCCCGTGGTAATAGTTGACGCCCAGTGCGTCGATCGGCGTGCTGATCGTGTCGAGGTCGCCTGGGCGGATGTTCTCGGTCAGCCCGAGACCGTCGAGGTCGGCCAGCAGGTCGGCCGGGTACTCGCCCCGGAAGATCGGGTCGAGGAAGAACCGGTTGAACTGTCCGTCGATGCGCCGGGCCGCATCGACATCGCCCGGTTTGGTTGGGTCGACCGGGTCGGGAACGGTGAGGTTCAGCGTGATGCCGAGCTGGAGCTTCTCGTCGCGTGCCCGGAGCTCCTTGATCGCGAGGCCGTGCGCGAGCAGCAGGTGGTGGCCGGCGGCGAGCCCGTCGGCGACGGATTGGCGGCCGGGGGCGTGCTCTCCTCCGGTGTAGCTGAGGAATGAGGAGCACCACGGTTCGTTGAGGGTCGTCCAGGCATCCACCCGGTCGCCGAGCGCGTCGTGCACGTCGCCCGCATACTCGGCGAAGCGGTGGGCGGTGTCGCGGTTGGCCCAGCCGCCCTTCTCTTCGAGTGCCTGCGGCAGGTCCCAGTGGTAGAGGGTGAGCCAGGGTTTGATCCCGTTCTCGAGCAGCTCGTCGACCAGGCGCGAGTAGAAGTCCAGGCCGAGCGGGTTGACCGGGCCGCCGTCCGGGCGGATGCGCGCCCAGGATGTCGAGAACCGGTAGGTCTGGATGCCGAGGTCGGCCATCATCCGGACATCCTGGGCATACCGGTGGTAGTGGTCGCAGGCCACGTCCCCATTGTCGGCGTTCACCACCGCACCGGGCACCCGGCAGAAGGCATCCCAGATGGAGTCGCGGCGACCGTCTTCGTGCGCAGCCCCTTCGATCTGGTACGCCGCGGTGGCGACCCCGAACAGGAAGTCTTGAGGGAACTCGTTCAACCTTTTACCGCTCCTTGCATGATGCCTGTGACGAGGTGCTTGCCCGTGAATGCGAACAGGATGATCAGTGGAAGTGTGGCCAACAGTACGCCGGCAAGCACCACCGAGTAGTCCACGAAGTAGCCTCCCTGAAGAAGCTGGAGGGCGACCGGGAGCGTCGGATTGCTGCGGTCGAGCACGATGAACGGCCAGAAGAAGTTCGTCCAGGTGGTGATGAAGGTGAACAGGGCGAGCATCGCTGCCGCCGGTCGGGCGGACGGCAGCCCGATGTACCAGAAGGTCTGGAACATGTTGGCGCCGTCGATGCGGCCGGCCTCGACGAGCTCGTCCGGCAGCGATTGGCTGATGTACTGCGCCATCCAGAACACTCCGAACGCCGAGACCAGTGCCGGCACGATGACGGCGCCGATCGATCCGGCCCAGCCGAGCTGCGACATGACGATGAACAGCGGGACGACTCCCAGTTGGGTGGGGACCGCCATGGTGGCCACCACGAACACGAGCATCCAGCGCCGGCCCTTGAACCGCAGCTTGGCGAATGAGTAGCCGGCCAGCGTGGAGAAGAAGACGACGGATGCCGACACCACTGTCGAGACGATGATGCTGTTTCCGAGCGCCTTCCAGAAGTGCACACTCTGGTTCTCCATAACCGTGGCGGCGTTGGCCAGGAAGTTGCCGCCGGGGATCCAGCTCATGTTCGGGTCGTTGATCGTGTAGGCGTCGCCGCTGCCGATCAGGATCGACCAGTAGAGGGGAAAGGCGGCGCCGAGCAGTACGGCCGAGAGCAGGCCGTAGACGAGGAAGCCCGGCCGCTGGTTGATGACGGAACGGGCTCTCCGCAACCGTGCGCGTTCGGTGACGGTGCTCATCCGGCTCTCCCCTCGCTGGTGGCGATGCGTTTGGTGATGAAGAAGTTGATCAGGCCGATGAGCACGATGACCAGGAAGAGCAGCCAGGCGACGGCGGCCGCTCGCCCGAAGTTCAGCTGGCCCCAGCCAAGGTTGTAAAGGTAGATGGTGAGGGTCATCCATTGGCCGTCCGCACCGCCCTGGCCGAACTGGTCGTACAGGCGCGGTTCGTCGAAGATCTGCAGCCCGCCGATGGTCGACATGATGACGACGAAGATGATGGTCGGCCTCAGTTGCGGCACCGTGATCGAGAAGAATTGGCGAACACGTCCGGCTCCGTCGATGGTCGCCGCCTCGTAGTAGTCGCGGGGGATCGCCTGCATGCCGGCGAGGAGGATTAGTGCGTTGTAGCCGGTCCAGCGGAAGTTGACCATGGTGGCGATCGCGATGTGACTGGAGAAGGCATCCGAGTGGAAGCCGACCGGGCCGAGTCCGACCTGGCTGAGCAGTGTGTTCACCAGGCCGTACTTGTCGGCGAACATGTTGCTGAAGATGAGGGTGACAGCGACCGGCATGACGACGTAGGGAAGGAGCACTCCCATCCGCCACAGGGTTTTCGCCCGCAGGTTGGTGTCGAGCATCGCCGCGATGACGATGGCGACGACGAGCTGCGGGATTGTGGAGAGCAGGAAGATGCTGAACGTGTTGCCGAGGGCCAGCCAGAAGTGGCGTTGGCCGAAGAGGAAGACGAAATTGTCGACACCCACGAACTCGCCCTGGCCGCCGATCAGGTGCCACTCGTGCAGCGAGACCCAGCCGGTGTAGATCAGCGGGAACAGTCCGACGATCGCGAACAGGATGAAGAACGGGGAGACATAGAGATACGGGGAGAATTTGAGATCCCAGCGCCCGAGCGTCTGGCTGAACGCGATTCGGCGGGGGACGCGTTCCGGGCGGATGCGCGTGGACGGCATGGTGGCTCCTGGCGTCAATTCGGCAGAGGGAGGAAAGACTCCGCCGCGAGTGGGCACTTGTGGCCCCAAAGTCGGGTCCTCAGGGCATCCAGTGCCCACTCGCGGGGTGGAGCGGGTGGCTAGCTCAGCGACTTGACGTCGGCCAGGAACTGCTCCCACGACTGGTCGATGCTCTGGGTGCCGTCTTCGACCCTGGTCAGCGACTTCTGCATGGCGTCATTGATGGGGAAGTACTTCACGCCCTTGAACGGAGCCACGGTGATGGCCTCCGAACGGTCGGTGAGGATGCTGCCGACCGGGGCATTGTTGAAGTACTCGTTGGTTGCCTCTTCCAGGGCGGTGTCACCGTAGGTGGCCTGCTGGCTGGGGAAGGTGCCGGCATTGGCGAACGCCTTGAGCTGCTGCTCCGGGGCGGTCAGCCAGGCGGCGAGGGCGGATGCCTCCTCCGGGTGGGCGCTCTGCTTCGGAACGGTCAGGTACGACCCGCCCCAGTTTCCGCCGCCGTTCGGGAAGACGTTGGCCACGTCCCAGCCCGTGGTGTCTGGCGCGTTTCCGGAGATCACGCCGAGCATCCAGCCGGGGCAGAGCATGGTCGCGTAGGCGCCGTTGGCGAGTCCGGCGAACCAGTCGTCGCCCCACTGGCCGAGGTGCGCCGAGAGGGTGGAGCTGGCCTCGAGCACTGAGTAGAAGGCTTCCTCGACCTCGGGGTTCTCGCCCGCGATGATGGTGCCGTCGCCCTCCTCGTACGCGTTCTCGACCTGGTTGATCACGCCCTGGTAGGTGGCCCCGGCCGAATCGAACCAGGCGCCTTCGCCGCCGCCGGCGAGGTACTGCTCACCGACTTCGTAATAGTGGTCCCAGTCGCCTTCGAGCAGGGCGGCGACTTCTTCGCGGTCGGTCGGGAGTCCGGCCGCCTCGAACAGGTCGGCGCGGTAGCAGACCCCCTCGGGGCCGATATCGGTGCCGTACCCGATCAGGCTGCCGTCGGCATCCGTCGCCGCAGCGGCCTTCCAATCGACCCAGCGGTCCTTGGTGTCCTCGTCGGTCACCGGGACGAACTTGTCGGAGTACTGCATGAGCTCGGCGAGCCAGTCGACTTCGATGGCCTCGATGTCGGACAGGCCGGAGCCGGCACCGAGTTTGGTGAACATGTTCTCGCGGGCGTCGTTCGAGGTGGCTGCCTTGTTGTGGACGATGGTCACGTTCTCGTGTGCCGCTTCGTATTCTGCGAGCAACTCATCGGTGTAACCGAAGTCGTTGAAGGTGGCGATGGTGAGGGTGATATCTTCGTCGCCGCCGGCCGGAGTGCTCGCGCATCCGGTGGCGATCATGGCAAACGCAGCGATGCCGGCGACGGCGGCTGCGGTGGTGCGTCGTGAGGTGCTCACGGTCACTCCTTTGTGTGCGTGGATGGGGTAGGCCTCGTGAGAGCGCTCCCAAACGTGATATGAGAGCGCTCCCACAAGATCGACGCCACCCTATTCACCTTCCGGGCGAACTGTCAACGCGTGCAAACGCTTACTGAATGGAAAGGCCTGATCAGACAAGCTAAAATACTTTGGGAGCGCTCCCATGAAACGGCGTTGCGGGGATGCGCTTAGGCTGGCGTGGTGACCGACCTGCGCCCCCGCCGAACTTCACGACGAGTTCGACGCCGACGTCTGGTGGTTGCCGTTGTCGCGGGAGTTGTCGCAGTGGGGCTGACGACCGCCACCATCGTGTGGGCCAGCAGTCCGGCGCCGGCCCCGACAGTGACACCATCGGCTGTTGCGAAGACTCCGACCAGGACCCCGACTCCCACCCCCACCGCGACGCCGACGCCGACGCCACCGCCATTCGACAAGACCGCCTTGTCGATTGATGACCCGATGAGCATCTGGGTGGTCGCAGACAAGTTGCGTCCGCTGAATCCGCTGAACTTCAGGGCGCCCGACCTGGTTACGGCGAACGTTCCATACGCGGCGAACGCGACGATGCGAGCGGAAGCTGCTGCGGCGTTGGAGCAGATGTTCGCCACCGCAGTCGCGGAGGGTGCAGGCGGAATGATGGTGCAGAACGCCTTCCGGTCCTACGAGACGCAGGTGAACGTCTATGCCGGCCACGTGAGCCGTCTCGGTCAGGAGCGCGCCGATGTCGGCAGCGCGCGCCCCGGGCACAGTGAGCACCAGACCGGACTGTCTGCCGACATTGCGCCTGACAGCGGGCAGTGCTCCGTCCAGGAGTGTTTCGCGGAGACCTCCCAGGGTGCCTGGCTCGCGGAGAATGCCTGGCGCTTCGGGTTTCACCTGCGGTATCCGGACGGCAAGACACCGATCACCGGGTACCTGTTCGAGCCGTGGCACTATCGCTACATCGGGGTCCCGCTCGCGACCGAGCTGCGCGAGCAGGGCGTCACCACGCTCGAGGAGTTCTTCGGGCTGCCCGCCGCCCCCGCCTACCCCTGATTGATAGTGCCCGTTCCGGTTGAAAGTGCCCCGCGGAACGGGCGCAATCCGCCGGAACGGGAACTACTGCGTTGTGCTGTCGAGCGCGGCGTCGACGATGTCGCGGGCCTCCGATTGCACCTGGCGCAGGTGTTCCGGGCCGTCGAACGACTCTGCGTAGATCTTGTACACGTCTTCCGTGCCGCTCGGACGCGCGGCGAACCAGGCGCGTTCCGTCACGACCTTCACCCCTCCGAGCGCGGCGCCGTTACCGGGCGCCTCACTCAGCTTGGCGGTGATCGGATGCCCGGCCAGGGCATCCGCTGTGATGGCGTCACCCGTCAACTTGCCGAGCGCTGACTTCTGCGCCTTGGTGGCGGCGGCGTCCACACGCTCGTAGCTGGGGGCGCCGAACTTGGCGGTGAGCTCCGCGTACAACTGCGACGGGGTCTTCCCGGTCACGGCAAGGATCTCGCTGGCGAGCAGCGCGAGGAGGATGCCGTCTTTGTCGGTGGTCCAGGTGGTCCCGTTCATTGCCAGGAAGCTGGCGCCGGCGCTCTCCTCGCCGCCGAACGCGACACTTCCGTCGAGCAGGCCGGGCACGAACCACTTGAACCCGACCGGTACCTCCACCAACCGCCGGCCGAGCGCTGCAGCCACCCGGTCGATCATGGTCGACGAGACCAGCGTCTTGCCGACCGCCGCATCGCTGCGCCAACCCGGGCGGTGCGTGAAGAGGTACTGGATGGCGACGGCCAGGAAGTGGTTCGGGTTCATCAGCCCGCCATCCGGGGTCACAATCCCGTGGCGGTCGGCGTCGGCATCGTTGCCGGTGAGGATGTCGAAGTCGGCGCGTCGGGCCAGGACGGATGCCATGGCTGACGGCGACGACGGATCCATCCGGATCTTGCCGTCCCAGTCGAGCGTCATGAACGCCCACTGCGGGTCGACCAAGGGGTTGACGACGGTGAGCGTGCTCGAACCGTCACCTCCGTCGAGTCCGTACCGTTCGGCGATCGCCTTCCAATAGCCGACGCTGGCGCCGCCGAGCGGGTCGGCGCCGATGCGGATGCCGGCCCGGCGGATCGCCTCCAGGTCGATGGCGTTCGCCAGGTCTTCGACGTAGTTCCCACGGAAGTCGTAGGTTCCGACCGCGCTTGGTTCGGCCATCAGGACATCGCGGTTGCCGTCGGCGATCAGCTCGTTGGCGCGGCCCGCGATCCAGCTGGTGGCGTCGGAGTCGGCCGGGCCGCCGTGCGGGGGGTTGTACTTGAAGCCGCCGTCGCGTGGCGGGTTGTGGCTCGGAGTGATGACGATGCCGTCGGCAAGGCCCGGCCCGGACGGCTTGGACCGGCCGTTGCCGCGACCGGCCGGGCCGTTGCGGTTGTACTTCAGGATTGCGTGGCTGAGTGCCGGGGTCGGCACGAAGTCGCTGAACTCGTCAACCCGCACGTCGACCTTGTTGGCGATCAGCACCTGAAGCGCGGTGGTCTCAGCCGGGTGCGACAGGGCATGCGTGTCCCGGCCGATGAAGAGCGGCCCGGTGACGCCCTGACCGCGCCGGTACTCGACGATCGCCTGGGTGATCGCCGCGATGTGCATTTCGTTGAACGCCGTGTCGAGCGATGACCCGCGGTGGCCGGAGGTGCCGAAGACGACGCGTTGCTCTGGTATGGATACGTCCGGTTTGCGGTGGTGGTACGCGTCGATCAGCTCCTGGACATCGATGAGGTCTGATTGTTGTGCTGGCTGTCCGGCTCGCTCGTTCATGCCTTAACCATTGCGCACAAATAGACTCGCTACCATGCCCGAGTCGAACGCCCACGAGACCTACAGCTACCTGGGCCCCGCCGGGACGTTCACCGAGGCGGCGCTCGCGCAGGTCCCTGAAGCCGCGGGCAAGCCGTGGCGACCCGTGAACAACGTGGGCGAGGCGCTCGATGACGTGGTTTCCGGCCGCAGTGTCGCCGCGATGATCGCCATCGAGAATTCGATCGAGGGTGGGGTGAGCGCGACCCAGGACGCCCTCGCGAACATCCCGAACCTGCGCATCATCGGCGAGTACGTGGTGCGGGTCAATTTCGTGCTGGTGGCCAGGCCGGGCACGACGCTCGCCGATGTGCGGGTCGTCAACGCGCATCCGGTCGCCTATGCGCAGTGCCACGGTTGGCTGGACCGCACCATCCCCAGCCACGGTCACCTACCGGCGACATCCAATGTCGCTGCCGCCGCGGACCTGTTCGAGTCCGAGGTGGCGGATGCTGCGGTCGCCCCGCCGGGGATCACCGCCCACCACGAGCTGGACGTGCTGGCCGAGAACATCGGCGACAACCCGAACGCGGCGACCCGCTTCCTGCTGGTGGGCAGGGCCGGGCCAGCCCCGGAGGCGACCGGCGCCGACAAGACCAGCATCATCGTGGAGCTTCCGGATGACCGTGCCGGCCGCCTGCTCGACATGCTCGAGCAGTTCGCGACCCGCGGCGTCAACATGAGCCTGATCGAGTCGCGCCCGGTTGGCGACGCGATCGGTCGGTACCGCTTCGTGATCGACCTGCACGGTCACATCCGCGATGAGAGGGTGGCGGATGCCCTGCTCGGGTTGAAGAGGTTCAGCCCCAACGTGATCTTCCTCGGTTCGTACCCGCGCGCCGACGGCCAGCCCGTCGAGGTGAGTACGCAATACCAGGACACGGCGTTCATCGAGGCGCGTGACTGGTTGCGTGGACTGATCGCCGGCGAGCCGACGGTCGACTGACTCGGTTACTCGTCGGCAGGCACCTTCACCACGAGCCCGAGGTGCTCGACCGTCGCACGAAGGGCGACCGCCTTGCCGAACGGGTCGCCATCGAGCTCGTACTCCTCCGGCCGGCTCAGCCGTGCAGTGAAGCTCTTCCCCTTGAGGTAGCGCAGGGTGCGCACCTCCTTGGTGAAGCTCATCAGCTTGCGCCCGACAGCGCTGCGCCGCAGCACGCCGTTCTCCCAGACGATCTTCACCCAGATCTGCACCCAGCCGACGACCCCCTTCGGGCGCAGCGCGACGACGTCGAACACTCCGTCGTCGACCGCAGCATCCGGGAGCAGCAGGATGTTGCCTGGCAGCGAGCCGCAATTGCCGACCAATACCGTGTGGGCGGACATCGTGCGGATGGGGGAGCCGTCGACGGTGAAGCGCATCCGCACCCGGTTGTTGCCCCTCAGCGAGCGGGCGATGGCGTCGACGTAGGCGAGCCACCCCACCTTCTTCTTGAGTTCGGCGTTGGTGTTGGCGATCATCTGCGCGTCGAGGCCGACGCCGGCCATCACCAGGAAGGTGTTCATCTCCCTGGTGCCGTCCGGCAACTCCGCTTCGACGGTGCCGACGTCGATTGAGCGATTTTTCCCCATGAACGCCGTGGTGACGGCGTGCTCGAGGTCGTCCAGGGTGAGGTCGAGGTTGCGGGCCAGCAGGTTGCCGGTGCCGGATGGCAGCAGTCCGAGGGGCACACCGGTTTCGCGAAGCGCGGCGGCCACGGCGCGCACCGTGCCGTCCCCACCCGCGGCCATCACGACATCCGCACCCTTATCCAGCGCAGTCTTCGCCTGCCCGACGCCAGGGTCTTCCTCGGTGGTTTCGTACCAGAGGGACTTCTTCCACCCAGCCTTGATCTCGGCTGCGGCGACAACGGCTTCGAGGGCGGCCAGATCCACCTTGGTCGGGTTGTAGACGACGGCGGCCTGCTTCTTGGGGGGCGTCACAAGTCCAAAGGTACGACATCGTGGCCCCCGACGGAGGGTGGCTGTTCAGACCCGGCCAATAGACTGGGCGGGTGATTGACCCGCAGTTGCTCCGCGAGCACCCCGAAACCGTCAAGTCGTCCCAGCGCGCCCGTGGCGACGCACCCGAGCTGGTCGATGCTGCCCTCGAGGCTGACGTTCGCCGTCGCGCCGCGATCTCCCAGTCGGAGTCGCTCCGTGCAACCCAGAAGGCGCTCGGCAAGCAGGTCGCGCAGGCGCAGGGCGACGAGAAGAAGGCCCTGCTCGAGCAGGCGCAGCAGTTGGCCGGCGAGGTGAAACAGCTGGCCCAGGCGGCAGCGGATGCTGAGGCGGAGTTCGCGTCGATCGTCGGCAACATCGCGAATCCGATCATCGACGGCGTGCCCTCAGGCGGCGAGGAGAATTTCGTCACCCTGCGTGAGGTGGGGGAGAAGGCGTCGTTCGACTTCGAGCCCCGCGACCACGCTGAGCTCGGGGAGCTGCTCGACGCGATCGACATTGCCCGCGGTGTGAAGGTGTCCGGGAGCCGGTTCTACTTCCTGAAGGGGATCGGCGCCCGGCTCGAGATCGCCCTGATGAACATGGCGCTCGACAAGGCGCTCGCCGAGGGGTTCACCCCTCTCATCACCCCGACACTGGTGCGCCCGGAAATCATGCGGGGAACCGGTTTTCTCGGTGAGCACGCCGATGAGATCTACTACCTGCCGGCCGACGACCTCTATTTGACCGGCACGAGTGAGGTCGCGCTCGCCGGGTTCCATGCCGACGAGATCCTGGACCTGACGGGCGGACCGCTGCGTTACGCCGGATGGTCGACCTGCTACCGCCGCGAGGCCGGCTCTGCGGGCAAGGACAACCGGGGGATCCTGCGCGTTCACCAGTTCAACAAGCTGGAGATGTTCAGCTACGTGCTTCCCGAGAACGCTGAAGCCGAGCACGACCGGCTGGTCGCCTGGCAGGAGGACATGCTGCGGGCCTGCGAGCTCAGCTACCGCGTCATCGATGTCGCAGCCGGCGACCTGGGTTCGAGCGCCGCCCGCAAGTTCGACATCGAGGCCTGGGTGCCGACACAGGGCACCTACCGGGAGCTCACCAGCACGAGTAACTGCACCACCTACCAAGCGCGACGGCTGGACATCCGCTCACGCACCGCGACCGGCAAGACGGCGCCGGTGGCCACCCTGAACGGCACCCTCGCGACGACCCGCTGGCTGGTGGCCATCCTCGAAACGCACCAGCAGGCGGATGGCTCGGTGCGGGTACCGAAGGCATTGCAGCCCTATCTCGGCGGCCTGACCGTCATCGAACCGGTGGCACGTTGACCGAGCCCGTGTCGCCCCTCGAGTCGCAAGAGCTCGTCGAAACCGGCGACCGCTGGTTCGTCGCCCTCGACATCGACGGCACTGTCATTCACGAGGACGGCACCCTCACCGAGCCAGTCATGGAGGCGGTGCAGCGCGCGGTGGACGCCGGCCATGACGTGACGCTGGCGACCGGGCGATCCTGGGAGATGACGCATCCGATCCTGTCTTCGCTGGCGCTCACCCCCGAGTATGTGGTCTGCGCGAACGGTGCGATCACCATGAAGCGCGACCCCCAGGGCGAGCACGGCTATCGGCGGGAGTTGGTGGAGACCTTCGACCCGGGGCCCGTGCTCGACCGGATCAAGGGTGGGCTTCCGACCGGGCGGTTCCTGGTCGAGGATGCCACCGGCTTCCGGCTGTACACCGAGGGCATGCAGGACTGGAACCTCGACAACGCACGGATGGTCGAGTTCGATGAGCTGGCGGCCACGCCGGTCACCCGTGTCGTGGTGGTCTCCCCGGATCACGAGCCGGCCGAGTTCCTTGCACTCATCGACTCCCTCGGGCTTCACCACGTGAGCTACGCGATCGGCTGGACGGCCTGGCTCGACATTGCGCCGGAGGGCGTCAACAAGGGCACCGCGCTCGAGCGGGTTCGCGACCTGCTCGACGTTCCGCTGGACCGGGTGCTGGTCATCGGCGACGGCCGCAACGACATCGAGATGTTCGAGTGGGCCGGGGCTCACGGCCGCGCGGTTGCGATGGGGCAGGCGCCGGACGAGTTGAAGGCGGTGTCGACGGATGTGACAGCGGATGTCTGGACTGACGGCCTGGTGCCCGTGCTCGACGCCCTTCCCGCTTCCGAAGCGACCGTATCGAAACCATAATTTCGGAGCGCATCCGTTAGAATCGGCGCTTGGGTCATACCCTGGAGGGCTGTCCGAGCGGCCGATGGAGCCAGTCTTGAAAACTGGTGGGCAGAAATGTCTCGTGGGTTCGAATCCCACGCCCTCCGCGCATGACCGCTCACCCGAGGCGGTGCATGGTTTCAGGTCGACATTGAGGGGGCTCCAATGAGCGAGGAACGTTCAGGCAAGGGCAAGCCGTTGCGCCCGATTGCGCGCCACGGTCGTCAGCGCAAGCGGAACCCGATCGGTGCGATCTTCAAGCTGCTGGCCGGCGCGCTCTCGGTGCTGCTCATCAGTGGCGTCGCGGTGGGCGCCGTCGCCGTCTCCCAGATCGAGTCCAGCATCGACACTGTCGACCTCGTCGGCCAGGAGGAGGGCGCAGCGCCGCTGGACATCGGGTCGTTCGAGGGTGGTTTCAACGTCTTGCTCGTTGGAAGCGACCGGTGCGAGGAGGAGGGCGGTTGCCGCGACAGAGAGGGAAACCTCAACGATGTCACCATCCTGGTGCACGTCTCGGCTGACCAGACGAATGCGGTCGCGGTGAGCTTCCCCCGCGACCTGGTTGTCCCGATTCCCTCCTGCCCGCGTGAGGATGGCAAGGGTAACAACCGCTCCATGTCGGGCCAGCCGATCAACGTCACGCTGTTCTATGGCGGGCTGCCCTGCACCGTTCTCACTGTCGAGGCTCTCACCGAGCTTGAGATCCCGTTCGCCGGCCTCATCACCTTCAACGGCGTCGTCAACATGTCGACGGCAATCGGCGGCGTGACGGTGTGCACCACTGGGCCCGTCGTCGACCGCTACTCCGGCATCAACCTGCCGGCCGCCGGTGAGTGGGAGCTCGAGGGCCACAGCGCCCTCGCGTTCCTCCGCAGCCGGCACGGTGTCGGTGACGGCAGCGACCTCGGCCGCATCAGCTCCCAGCAGGTGTTCATGTCGGCCATGGCACGTCAGCTCACCTCCGACGGAGTGCTGCAGGACCCGACCAAGCTGTTCAACCTGGCGACGACCGCGACCCGGTCGATGCAGTTGTCTTCGAGCATGAAGAACGTGACCACGCTGGCGTCGATGGCTCGCGTGTTCGCCAACATGGACCTGGCGAATGTGAAGTTCGTGCAGTACCCGAGCACGACGGGCGTTGGCGGAATCTACCTGGGCAAGGTGGCGCCGATCGAGCGGAAGGCGGACGAACTTTTCGACCTGATCCGCAATGACCAGCCGTTCAGCCTGGTGGAGGGCAACACCGGGCGCGGTTCGGTGCTCAACCAGAATGCTCCCACCACGCCGGACACTCCGGAAGAGCCGCCTGTTGAGGGTGGTGGGGTGCCTGAGGATGCCGCCGTCATCACCGGGGTGCTGGGCCAATCAGCGGCCGACCACACCTGCTCCAAGGCGAACTAGCCGGGCCGCCCGGGTGGAGGTGCGGATGCTGCTGCCGAGCCCCCGCTCCCCAGCACTCGTTCAGGTTCTTGCCTCACAGTTGCTGGTGCCCGCCGTGGTGGGCGCGCATCCGCAACCTGAGGGAGCCTGATTTGAGTGAGCGCCGGGCGCGTCGCGTCGACGAGTCGACCCCGGTGATCGCGCGCCACGGTCGCTTGAGGAGGCAGACCGTTCTGGTGGGCCTGCTCAAGCTGTTCGGGGCGTCTCTCGTGGTGCTGCTGATCAGCACGCTCACCGTTGCCGGCGTCACTGCTGCCCAGCTGGAGGCGAACATCGACTCAGTCGCCCTGGTCGGCGAGGAGGCCGGACCGCCACCGGAACTCGGCGCGTTCGAGGGCGGTTTCAACGTGCTGCTGGTCGGCAGCGATGAATGTGAATACGAGCGCTGCCCCGGCCGCGAGGGCGTTCGCAACGACGTGACCATCCTGTTGCACGTGTCCCAGGATCAGCAGAACATCGTGGCGGTCAGCTTCCCTCGAGACCTGATCGTGCCGATTCCGTCCTGTCCCCGTCCGAACGGCGAAGGCAACTATTCGGCAATGTCGGGTGTGCCGCTCAACTCCTCGATGGGCTACGGCGGTCTTCCGTGTACGGTTCTCACCATTGAGGAACTGACCGGCCTCGACATTCCGTTCGCCGGAGTGATCACGTTCAACGGTGTAGTGCAGATGTCGAACGCGATCGGCGGGGTGACCGTGTGCACCAACGGTCCGGTGGTTGACCGTCTTGCCGACAACATCAACCTTCCCAAGGCCGGGACTTACACCTTGCAGGGGGTGGAGGCTCTCGGGTTCCTCCGCACTCGGCACGGCGTCGGCGATGGGAGTGACTTGGGCCGGATCAGCAACCAGCAGGTCTTCATGTCGTCGCTGGTGCGCAAGATCCAGGACGAGGGAACCCTCGGCGACCCGGCAGCGCTCTACCGGATTGCGACCGTTGCCACCCAGTCGATGACCCTGTCGAACAGCCTGAAGAACCCGACCACCATGATCGCGATGGCGCAGGTGCTGAAGGGGCTCGACCTCTCTCGTGTGCTGTTCGTGCAGTATCCGACGTTCTACGGCTCTGGTTCCTTCGCGAACAAGGTGGTTCCCGACCAGACGAACGCTGACAAGCTCTTCGAGAAGATTCAGGCGGATGTGCCGTTCACCCTCGCTGAGGACAGCGTCGGTGTCGGCGCGGTGAAGGATCCGAACGCTCCGGCGCCCACCACGGAGCCGGTTCCCGAGCCGGAGACGGATGCCACGGAGGCGCCAACCGAGACGGCTCCCGCAGCACCCGCCCCCGAGGTGTTGACCGGAATTGAAGGTCAGTCCGCGGGCGACCACACCTGCTCGAATGCCAACTGATCGGCGCGAGTCGTTCGAATCGGAGAACCGCGATCGTGCGGCTATGATTGTCGAGTTACTGGAGACGTCGCATAGTCCGGCCTAGTGCACCACCCTGCTAAGGTGGAGTTCCCGTAAGGGAACCAGGGGTTCAAATCCCCTCGTCTCCGCAAAAATCCCTGGTCAGGGAGCAGGTAGCTTTAGCCCGGGGAACTGAAACAGCAGCTGCCTATCGGATTCGACTCGCTCGCAACCTTCGTGGCTGAGAATGTCACGAGCCCCGTGACCGAGCGGCGCAGCAGCGGCGCAGCGAAGCCGCCCGGCGCGTCGACGTTTGGCCGCTCGCACGATGACGATGCGCCAGTCGTTTGCGCTCGTAGCTGGAGAGTCGCTCGTGAATGTGGTCAGCCGGCGCGAGCGCACGGCCGTGTATCCGGTGGCGGCCCATGAACGCCGCGGTCGGTCTGGCCCGACTTGGCAACGAGGCCGCGGCCTACGCCTCGGAGCCAGAAGCATTTTGGCTCAATTTGGCATTGGACAAAGGAGTTTTCTTCGCGCACAATCGTGCCAAGACGTTTTGCCAAAACGTTTGATCACCATAAAGTGGTCTCAATCACAGTGTGCGTAGCGATGCCGCTACCAAGAACGGAGTCGAAGTGATGAAGCTTCGCAAGATGCGCGGTGCCCGTGCCGCGCTGCTAGGAACGGCTGCCCTATCCGTTACCGCCCTAGCCCTCTCAGGGTGTGGTGTAGGCGGCAGCCCCAGCGGATCCGATGCCAGCGAACTGACGGTGCTCGTGGAAGGCGGTGGGCTTGCCGAACTCCAGCCCATCGCCGACCTCTACAAGGACGAGACCGGCACGACCATCAAGCTCGTCGAGCTTCCTTATGACGGTCTGTACGACCGGATCCAGACGGAACTCGGGTCCGGCAGCGTTTCGTTTGACATCGCGGCCCTCGACGCCATCTGGCTGAGCGCATTCGCAGACGGAGTCGCGCCGCTCGACGACCTCTTTACCGACGAGGTCAAGAGCGACCTATTCCCGGGGCTCGTCTCCGAAGCGCAGATCGACGGCACATACGTGGGAATGCCGATCTTCACGAACTCAGAGATTCTCTACTACCGCACCGACCTGTTCAACGATCCCGCCAACCAGGCGGAGTTCGAGGCGAAGTACGGCTACCCGTTGGCCCCGCCCGCCACATGGGAAGAGTACGCCGACATCGCCGAGTTCTTCACTCGTGACACCGACGGCGATGGTCAGATCGATCTCTACGGTACCGACGTCAAGGGTGCCGTTGAGACCGAGTGGCTCGCGACCGTGTCCCAGGCAGGCGAGACCCAGATGGTTCTCGATCCGGCCACAGGCGAGGTCACGATCGATGACGCCGATCACCTGGCTGCGCTCGACTTCTACACCAGCCTGCTGCCGTACGCTCCCGCGGGAGCCTCGCAGCTCGACTGGGCTGGTGCGCAGAACCTGTTCTACCAGGGGCAGCTTGCCATGATGCGGTTCTGGGGTCACGCCTACACGCAGACTCCGGATGACGCTCCCATCAAAGACAGCATCGGCGCTGCTCCGATGATTGCCGGCCCGGGCGGCATCGCGGGTGTTCCCGGCGCCTGGTACCTGTCCGTTCCGACGGCGGGCACCAAGCAGGAGGCCGCCAAAGACTTCATCGCCTTCGCATACGAGCACAACGACCTGTCTATCGACACCTCGCTCGGGTTGGTCGCGCGCATCTCGGCGTTCGAGTCACAGGACGGCGTCGCTGGCAAGGAGAACTACCCGGCGATCCTCGAGACGCTCAACTCTGACGCAACCAAGGCGCGCCCCGCGACGCCGCAGTGGCAGGAGATCGTCAACACGGTACTCACGCCCATGCTGCAGAAGGCGGTGGAGCCGGGCGCGGATAACGCGGCCCTCCTCGCCGAAGCGAAGGCGCAGATCGAGGCGATCATAAAGTAAGTCCGGCAACTTCGGGGTGGCCGGCGTTCGCGCCGGCCACCCATCACCCCAAAACAAAGGAACCACACAGTCGTGCGTATCACCGATCGCCGGTTCGCCCTTCTCCTCATGGCGCCGGCAGCGCTTTTCCTCGCGGCGTTCGTACTTTGGCCCCTCATCCGGTTCGTGTCGAACGGCTTCTTCGACATCTCCCCGATCGCGGGAGGTCCCCGTGACTTCGTCGGATTCGACAACTTCGTCGATGCGTTCACCTCGACGGCGTTCCAGGGCGCGGCGTTCAGGACCTTGCTCTACACGCTCATCGTCGTGACCCTTGAGTTCACCATCGGCCTCGGCGTCGCACTCATCTTCGCCTCGCTCGGCTCACGCTCATCCGTGTTCCGCACGATCTTCATGTACCCACTCATGATCGCGCCGGTGGTCGCCGGGCTGCTCTGGCGGTTTCTGCTCATCGACAACTTCGGCATCATCAACGAGCTGTTTCGACAGGTCGGGATCCTGCAGAGCACAAGCCAGATCGGCTGGCTCAGCGACCCCAATATCGCTCTCTTCTCCGTGGCCCTGCCTGATGTCTGGCTGACTACCTCATTCATTACCCTCGTGCTGTTCGCCGGACTGCAGAACGTGCCGGGAGACATCATCGAAGCGGCCAAGCTCGACGGCGCTCGATTCCCCACGCTCTTGTTCCGTATCATCATTCCCCTTCTGAGGCCGGTCATCGCCGTCGCCCTCATCGTGCGCGGTATCGATGCCGCCCGGGCGTTCGACATCATCCTCATCCAGACCAACGGCGGACCCCAAGAGAGTACGACGACTTTGAGCCTGCTCATCTACCGCACTATGACCCGTTACGGCGATCCCGGCTTAGCGAGCGCGATGGGAACGATCTACCTCATCGCCATGCTCGCCGTCGCATCTGTCGCGATCTTCGCGATCTGGCGTCCGGGGGCCGACCGATGATCGGCATCGAGACCAATCGTCGGTCGTCTCGTGTTCTGCTCTGGATCACCCTTGCCGTCGTTCTGGTGATCTACGGGTTCCCCTTCATCTACCTCGCGCTCACGTCGTTCAAGACGCCGCTCGACGCGATCGCGGTTCCGCCTGCGGTCCTGCCAGCCGAGTGGACGCTCGAGAACTATGTGACGGCGTTGAGTAAAGACGGCGTGGTGCCGGCCCTCATCAATAGTTTCGTCACTGCGGTTCTCAGCACGATCTTCTCGCTCGTGCTGGCGGTGCCAGCGGCTTACGCGATCACGCGCTATCGAACGCCGAGCGGTCGTGTTTTCGTAGTGGCTGCGCTCGTGACGCGGATGGTGCCGACTATCGCCGTCGGTGTGCCACTCATCGAGACCATGCGGGCGCTCGGGTTGAGCGACACGTCGCTGGGCCTCGCGATCGCGCACACCACGATTTCATTGCCGCTTTCGATCTGGCTCATGGCGAGCTTCTTCGAGTCGGTGCCCGATGAGCTCGAGGAGGCGGCCAAGGTCGACGGCGCGTCACGGCTCGGTGCCCTGTGGCGCGTTGTTCTGCCCGTGGTTTCGGGCGGCCTGGCCGTCACCGCGATCTTCGCGTTCCTGGCATCGTGGAACGAGTTCCTCTTCGCCCTGCTGCTCACGTCGGTACGAGCGCAGACCACGCCGATCGTCATCGCCAACTTCCAGACGCAGTTCGGCCTGGACTGGGGAGGGATGACGGCGCTCGCCGCGATCTACTCCATTCCGGTCATCCTGCTCACTCTTGCGCTGCAGCGTCACATCGTCGCGGGCCTCACGCTGGGTGCAGTGAAAGGATGAGCGATCGCTCCATGGTAGAAACCAAACAGGAAGAAGGACGGTGGCGGTGAGAAACGTTGGGATCCGAGACGTGGCCGAACTTGCTGGTGTTTCAGTCACCACGGTGTCGCATGTCCTGAACGACACACCGCAAATGCGAGTCGCCGCAGAGACACGAGCACGTGTTCGCGAAGCGGCGAAAACACTCGGTTACGGCCCGAACCGTATGGCGCAGGGGCTGCGCACAAACCGGTCGGGGCTCATCGGTCTGCTGAGCGAAGAGATCGCAACCACTCCCCACGCGGGCCGGATAATCCTCGGCGCCCAGAATGCAGCGCGCGAACACGACCTGACCCTGGTCATCATCAACACTGAGCGCGAGTCCAGCGGCAATTCGCACAAGGACGACGTGCAGGCGCTGATCGACCGGCAAGTGGAAGCGGTTCTCTACGCGACGATGTATCACCGCCAGGTATCCCTCCCGCCAAACCTGCAGGGCGTGCCTGCCGTACTAATCGACTCGACCGACCGGGCCGGTCTCACTCCTTCGGTGGTCCCCGATGAGGTGGGTGGTGCGATCGCCGCGGTCACTCATCTCGTCGAGGCCGGGCACACACGCATCGGCTTCCTCAACAACAACGACGATGTGCCGGCCACGCACGAACGTCTCGTCGGGTTCAAACAGGTATTGCAGCAACACGACATTCCGATCGACGAAACACTGATCGTGAGCGCACCATCGGAAACACTTCCCGGGTACGCGCTTGCTCGAGAAGTGCTTGCCAGGCCCGACCGACCGACCGCTCTGTTCTGTTACAACGACCGGATGGCAATGGGCGCCTACCGGGCAGCGACCGAGTTGGGCCTGGACATCCCGCACGACCTCTCGATCGTGGGCTTCGATAACCAGGAACTCATTGCCGCGAACCTGTTCCCCGGCCTCACCACGGTGGCGCTCCCTCACTACGAGATGGGCGCCTGGGCCGTCGAAACTCTCGTGCATCTGCTCCGCGGAGAAGCCGAATACAAGCTCCTCGCCGACAGGCCTACTCGTCTCGACTGCCCGCTGATCATCCGAGGCTCAGTCTCCAAACCACGAGACAACTGAAAGGATACAAAGAATGCTTCGACTGTCCGCGTCCTGGGTGTGGGACTTCTGGATCGCCGACGATGGCGAGCGCTTCCACCTGTTCTTCCTGAAAGCGTCCCGAGCTCTCCTCGACCCTGACCGAAGGCACTGGCGTGCCACGATCGGTCACGCGACTTCCACCGATCTCACGACGTGGACTGAACACGCCGACGCGGTCATCCCGGATGACTCACCCGCCTTCGATGACCTCGCGACATGGACAGGGTCAGTAGTTCGCGATGCCGACGGCAGGTGGCGGATGTTTTACACGGCTGTCAGTCGCGCGGAAGGTGGACTCAACCAGCGGATCAGTTCCGTCGTCTCCGACGATCTCTTCACGTGGCGCCGAGAACCTGACAGGCAGGTCCTTGAACCGGATGCCCGTTGGTATGAGACCGCTGAAACACGACAGTGGCCAGATCAGGCCTGGCGCGACCCGTGGGTATTCCGCGACCAGGACGACTGGCACATGCTGATCACTGCCCGTGCCAACACTGGCCATCCCGATAATCGGGGGGTCATCGGGCACGCAACCTCACCGGACCTGACGCACTGGACTGTTCGGCCGCCGTTGTCTGCTCCGGACGCTGGGTTTGGGCACATCGAAGTTGTTCAGACTGCCATTGTCGACGGCACCTCGGTCGGCCTGTTCTCCTGTCTCGCCTCCGAGCTGGCACGCGACCGCCATGCGGAAGATCCCGTCGGCGGCGTGTGGGCGTTTCCTGCGGACTCTCTGGCAGGGCCGTTCCACCTCGCGGATGCCTACCGTCTCACGGACGAGCGACTCTACGTGGGTCGGCTGGTTCAGGATCGCGCCGGTCAGTGGCAGATGCTTGCATTCCGGAACGACGACGGCCACGGCGGTTGGGTTGGCGAGATCACCGACCCGCAGCCCGTCCGTTGGGTCGATGGCCGGCTGACGGTCGAATCGACCGTCAGGTCAGAAGCGCTGGAGAACCGAGTTCCGTCATGACCACCGATGCGCTCGTCATAGGGGAAGCGCTCATTGACGAAGTTGTCGAGTCCGGTCGCGTTAGCCGCCATTCGGGAGGGTCCCCCGCGAACGTGGCGGTCGGACTCTCTCGTCTGAATCTGGTCACTCATTTGCACACTGCCATTGGTGATGACGATGACGGGGACCTCATCAGAAAGCACCTGGGTGAATCCGGCGTGATCCTCACCGCAGAATCCTTGACGGATGCGCCGACATCGAGAGCGGTCGCCACCCTCGCAGGTGACGGATCCGCAACCTACGAATTTGCATTGAGCTGGGACCCCCTCAACATTGACGAACTCGGAGCGCCAAAGGTCATTCACACCGGTTCGCTTGGCGCGTTCCTCGAACCCGGTTCGGAGATCACCCGCGACATCCTCCTGAGAGGCCGTGCCGAGGGTGCGCTGATCACGTTCGATCCGAACGTGCGACCGAGTCTCATGCGAGATTCGCAGAAGGCCCACAAGGTCTTCGAGGAGCTTGCCTTCTCCAGCCACGTCACGAAACTCAGCGACGAAGACGCCGAGTTCCTCTTCCCAGAAAAGTCTCTCGACTACGTGCTCGATCTGCTCATTGATGCCGGAGTGGGCGTGGCCGGAATCACGCGGGGAGACAAGGGTGCGTATCTCGCGAGCGGACCCAATCGCTTCACTGTCCCGCCAATCAAGACCGTAGTCGCAGACACCGTGGGCGCCGGCGATTCCTTTATGGCAGCGCTGATTTGGGCCCTCGCCTTCGGAGATAACGGCTGGGAGGGCCATCCGATTTCTCAGACACGGCTCGAGGACATCGGCGGGACAGCCGCACGTGCTGCCGCCATCACGGTATGCCGGCCCGGCGCTGACCTGCCGGTGCTGAGCGAGCTGGTTACCAAGGAGGGAATCAGTGTCAAGCGCTAACTACTACGACGTGACGGAGTGGCCCGTCGGTAATCCGGCCGAGGACATCGGTGAGGTGTTCAACAGCATCATCGCTGACATCAAGAGCCGGCAAGTGGCCACCGACGAGAAGAGGGGCGGAAAGCCAGGCGCGGTGATTTACGTTCCGCCCGGGGACTATCACCTTCGCACGCAGGTACTGATCGACATCAGCTTCATCAGGATCGAGGGGTCAGGGCACGGTTTCACGTCGTCGAGCATCCGGTTCAACGTTCCCGAAGAAGAGTGGCGCGACTTGCATGAGCTGTGGCCCGGAGGCAGTCGCATTCTCGTGGACATTCCTCTCGGCGAAGACGAGGAGCAGTCCACGGGCGCAGCCTTCTACATCGAGCGAAGCGGGAGTCCGCGAATCAGCTCGGTCGAGTTCTCCAACTTCTGCATCGACGGGTTGCATTTCGCCCCGGATGATTCGGAGCTACCTCCAGAGAACACTTATGTCAACGGCAAGACGGGCATCTATGTCGCGAACGCCAATGACTCCTTCCGCATCAACGGCATGGGGTTCATTTACCTCGAGCACGCTCTCACGATCTACAACGCGGACGCGCTCTCCATTCACGACAACTTCATTGCAGAATGCGGAAGCTGCATCGAGCTTCGTGGGTGGGGACAGGCATCGAAGATCACTGACAACCTGATCGGAGCAGGCTTCAACGGCCACTCGATCTACGCCGAGAACCATGGAGGGCTGCTGATCACCGCGAACAACGTCTTCCCCCGCGGTGCGAGCAGTGTGCATCTCAACGGAGTCACGCGCTCAAGCGTCACGAACAACCGCCTGCATTCGTTCTACCCCGGAATGGTGGTCCTTGCAGCGAACAGCTCGGAGAACCTCGTGGCTTCGAATCACTTCTTGCATGACCTCGAACCGTGGACGCCCTTCCTGCGAGTCGACAACGGACTCGATGACCTCTACGGACTCCTGTGCGTCAGCGGCAGCAACAATTCGATCATCGGGAACCACTTTTCCGAGGTGATCGACTCCGAGGGCATCCGCCCCGCTGGTGCGATGCCCGTCATCATTCGGTTGATTGCGGGCGGCGACAACTACGTTTCCACCAACCACGTGGTGGCCAAGGACGTTCACGCCACGTCGAGTGGTTCGGCCTTCGAGGCTCAGGTCGACGCCTTGCTGACGACCGAGGCTTCGGACCGCCTCGCCGTTACGACCGTCAAGGTCGATACCGACTCAACCCGGAATACGATCCTTGATTCAGGAACTGATGCGCAGGTTGTCGTAGCTACCGCTGTTAACGCCTTTAGGCCCACACCCGCGGTCGGCTCCTAGTTGATTGCAAAGCCTTTCACAGCGCTTCACTAACGTATTTGAGAACTTCGAGCTGGTCTACATGCTCACTGGCGGCGGTCCGGTCCATCGCTTAGAAACTCTAGTGAGCTACATGTACTTCATCACCTTCACTAACCAGCAGTACGGGCTGGGTATGGCGATTGCGGTGATAATCACCGTACTCGGCGCGATCGTCTCAATCGGCTGTCGCACTCACCTTTGACAACACCGCTTTTTCTTCCTCGCACCCATCGCCAAATTTCCTGTGGGCAGCGATAATCGATTGATCACCCGTCGATTGGGACGACCTGATGACCACCAGCCAGGACGCTGACTCTTCAACGACTGTGCCTGCGCGGGAAGCTACGCCCGGTGGCATCCGCACATTCATGCAGGTGCTCGTCAACACGGCCGTCGCGAACGTCACAACCAGTTACCTCTGGTTCGCCCTGACGTTCTGGGTCTACATCGAGACGAGGTCGGTGCTCGCCACCGGCATCATCGGTGGTGCCTACATGCTGCTCGTCGCGGTGTTCTCGATGGCATTCGGCACGATCGTCGACCGGCACCGCAAACACCTCGTGATGCTCTTCGCCGGGGCGGTGACCCTGGTGGCGTTCGGGGTCTCGGGCACTCTGTACCTGCTCTCCCCGGAGTCGGTTCTCCTCGACCTGGGGGCTCCGATGTACTGGATCTTCGCGGGAATCATCCTGTTCGGCGCGGTCGTTGAGAACATGCGGAACATCGCCCTCTCCACGACCGTGACGCTGTTGATCCCGGTGGAGCGGCACGCGAATGCGAACGGGATGGTCGGCACGGTGCAGGGCCTCGCCTTCCTGGTCACGAGCGTGTTCAGCGGCCTCTCGATCGGTCTGCTCGGCATGGGCTGGACCCTCGTGATCGCCATCGTGCTGTCGGCGGCCGCGCTGGTGCACCTGATGTTCCTGAGCATCCCCGAAGACAAGCCGGAGGCGGATGCCGGCCGCACCACCTTCATCGACCTGCGGGGCAGCATCACCGCGGTCCGCGCTGCGACCGGGTTGTTCGCCCTGATCATCTTCTCGACGTTCAACAACCTGATCGGCGGCGTCTACATCGCTCTGATGGATCCTTACGGGCTTGAACTGTTCCCGGTCGAACTGTGGGGGATCGTGCTCGGCGTGACCTCCAGTGGCTTCATCATCGGTGGGCTGTTGGTCGCGAAGTTCGGCTTGGGGCGCAACCCGATCCGCACCATGCTGTTGCTCGTCATGGTGATGGGCCTGCTCGGAGCGCTGTTCACCATCCGCGATTGGTGGTGGCTCTACGCAGGAGGCATCCTGCTTTACATGACGCTCATCCCGGCGGTGGAAGCGGCCGAGCAGACTGTCATCCAGAAGATCGTTCCCTTCCGCACGCAGGGCCGCGTGTTCGGTTTCGCGCAGGCGTTCGAGGCGGCCGCCGCGCCCGTCACGGCATTCCTGATCGCGCCGATCGCGCAGTTCCTGATCATTCCGTACATGGACTCCCAGGAGGGTCAGGACGCGTTCGGCTGGCTTCTCGGGGAAGGGCAGGCGCGCGGGATTGCGCTGGTGTTCCTGGTCGCAGGCCTGGTGATGGTACTTGCAGCGGTCGGCGCGTTCTTCACCCGGTCATACCGCCGCATTTCAGCGCAGTACCTCGGCCAGAAGGAGTCGGTGCCTGCGGAGCCGGCCACTGCCTGACCGACAGGACCGCTTACAGCCAGGTTGCCACGTCGGTGCCCAGCCGCGGGGCGACGTAGGCACCAACCCAAACCAGGGCGGCGATGAGGAATGCCGCCGCCACCGCTCCGGAGACGGCGGCGACGTGCCACACTCGCGGTGCCGGCGGGCGGTGCTCGCTACGACGCCACAGCCCGTACGCGACGGTGGCTTCCGATATGTGCCCGGCGAGCAGCAAGGGAATGAACAACAGGATGCCCCACCAGCCTTCTCCCTGGAAGGCTCCGGCCAAGGGGGCCAGCAGGTCGGCCATGTCGCTCACATCCTTCTACGACCCCCTGAGAAGTCGAGAATGCTCCGCAAAACTGAAGTGACGCTGAGAGCTGCGGGTTTCGCCCGATCGCCTGGAGACTTCGTGCCGGCGAGGCGTTGATATGGTCAACTCGTGTCAACAGAAGATCTCGCCAAAGCGGTCGTCGACCTCACCGTGACGCTTGTCAGCATCGACTCCATCAGTCCGAGCCTGGTACCCGGGGCAGCCGGCGAGAAACGGATCGCTTCCTATCTGGCGGACCGCCTGGACGCCGCGGGCTATGCGGTTCGCCTCATTCAGGCCCCGTCCGATCCTCGACGGGTCAGTCTCATTGCCGTGCGCACCGGATCCCGCCCGGGCCGCACGGTTGTTCTCAATGGGCACCTCGACACGGTCGGCGTGGAAGGCATGGCGGACCCATTCGCGGCGCGCATCGAGTCCGGCCGGTTGTTGGGTCGCGGTTCCAGCGACATGAAGGGTGGCGTTGCCGGTCTTGTGGTCGCTGCCGAGCACCTGGCGGCCACGGATGCGCCAGGGACCGTCATCGTTGCTCTCGTCGCAGACGAAGAGGACGCGAGTGTTGGCGCGGAAGCCGTGCTCGAGGATCTTCGGTCCCGCGGGATGTCGATGGATGTCTGCTTGATCGCCGAGCCGACCTGGCTTGACCTTGCGGTGGCACATCGTGGCTACGCGGTGGTCGACGTCGGCCTCGAGGGCAAGGCGGCGCACTCCTCACAACCGGAGGAGGGGATCGACGCGATGCGTGCACTCGGTCATCTACTTACCGCTTTGGCCGAAAACGACAGCTTGCTCCGAAAGGCACCGCGGCATCCGCTGCTCGCCCATGGGTCCATGATGGCGACCGTCGCGCGGGCCGGCACTGCTCCGTTCAGCGTCGCCGCGACCGCGAACATCGCGGTGGAGCGCCGCACTCTGCCCGGCGAGTCGTCAGCTGATGCATTGAATGAGGTGCGGACCCTGGTCGACCACCTCACTGCGGCGACTCCCGGACTCGGTTCGGAGCTCTCGCTCACGCTCGCTCGTGACGCATGGCAGATGGATGCTTCCGGGACGGCGGCCGAGTTCTCGGAGATGCTCGCCGCTGCGCTTCCCGCTGCGGGTTCGCCGGTCCCCGACCGGGTGGGTGCGCCGTACTGGATGGAGTCCGCGCTGTGGCAGGCAGCGGGGGTACCGACGGTGGTCTGCGGGCCGGCGGGCGGAGGGCTGCATGCGGTGGACGAATGGGTCGACCTCGACCAGCTTCAGCGCTTCCCGGTCGCGGTGGCAGACGCCGTGGGCCAATTCCTGGCTAACGCACATGACTGATTTCGGTGCTCGGGACCCGCGCGGCTACGCCGACGACGCCCCGCTGCTCGACGGGTGGCTGCGCTTCACGTCACGCGTCAGCGCGGGGGACCTGACGCCGTTCAGCATCCCCGGGCACAAGCACAGTGAGCACCTCGTCGGCGAAGTGATCCGCGGCGACGTCCCCCTGTTCGCAGGCCTCGACACCATGAAGCAAACCGGGGGACTGCTGGCGGCAGCCGAGGCACGCGCCGCAGAGGCATGGGGAGTGGACTGGTGCCGGATGTCCGTGGGCGGCTCGACGCATGCAAACCAGGCGTCGGTGTTGGCGCTCGGTCGGCCGGGTCAGTCGGTCGTGGTGTCGCGGACGTTGCATCGCTCCGTCCTTCTCGGCATCATTCTCGCCGGCCTGCGGCCGGTGTGGGTGCGCCCGCAACTCGATGCGGCCACCGGCCTGCCGGGCGCGGTGCCGGTGAGCGCCGTGGAAGCAGCGCTGGCCGCGCATCCGGATGCCTGCGGCGTACTCCTCGGCGACCCCTCGTACATCGGAACGCTCTCTGACCTCAGAGGGCACGCGGATGCTGCCCACGCCGCCGGGGTTCCGCTCATCGTTGATGCAGCCTGGGCTGCATACCTCGGGTTCTCGCCGCTGGTTCCCGCGCACGCGCTCGCCTGTGGAGCGGATGCCCTCGTGACGAGCGCGCACAAGTCCCTCCCCGCCTGGAGCCAGGGGGCACTGATCCTCGCGCGGACGACCAGGTCGGGAGGACTATTGGACCCTGACCGATTGGAGCGGGCCTTCGAGGCATCCCACACCACCAGTCCGGCTGGCGCGATCCTCGCGAGCACGGATGCGTCACGCGCGCTCCTGCAACGAGACGGCGTCGAACTTGTTGGCGAGTTGGTGGCACTGGTGGCGGAGGCACGCAGGAAGCTTTCGGCGGTCGAGGGCATCCGGGTGCTCGTCGACCGACCTCCTGGGCACCCCGAGGGGCCACTTGCCGTCGACCCGGCCAAGCTGGTGGTATTGCTGGCCGGCACGGGGGCACACGGGCATGCCGTCGAATCGGATCTGCTGGCCGACGGCATCACGCTCGAAATGGCTGATCGGGATGTGCTCGTGCCCATGATCACGCTGGCGGATGACGAGCGCAGTGTCTCGCTCCTGGTAGACGCACTGGTGGCAGCGATCGAGCGACACCGGGGCACGCCGCGCAGCATCGTGCCCGCGGCGGTCTGGACGGTGGAGGCGGAGTCCGCGCTTGACCCGAGAACGGCCTTCTTCGCCGCCCACGAGACAGTGGAGGCGGATGCCGCGGTCGGACGCGTGTGCGCGGAACTCATCGCGCCGTACCCTCCCGGCGTACCCGTTCTCGCACCGGGCGAGATTGTGACAGCCGAGACTATCGACGCTCTCCGAGGAGTGCTCGCGGATGGTGGCCGCATCGCCTACTCCGCTGATTCGACCCTCGCAACGATCCAGGTTGTCGCTTCGGACTAGGCAGATCTTCACGCTTCAGGGCAACCGTTTCAATGGCGGTTGGCGAGTTCAGTCAGCACTGAGAACGCTGGTATGATCTTCGAGTTGGCTTTTTAGCCGGCATGCGCCCGTAGCTCAGCGGATAGAGCAATTGACTACGGATCAATAGGCCGGGGGTTCAAATCCCTCCGGGCGCACCCATCGAAAAACCCCGGTCAGCTGCTGCTTGACCGGGGTTTCGTGCTTCAGCGCTGGCAGATAGAACTATCTTTACTGGTCGAAGCGACATGTAAAGTTTCGGCGCGTTTTTTTACACGTTTGCGGATCGGGCGCATTCACTCCTTGCCAAGCAGCTTCACCCACGCCTCGGCGAGGACATCGAGTGCGGGGTCATCCTCCAGGCTCCACTGGTGGCGAATCCAGTGCTGGTTGGCGCGGTCGAGCATTTCGAAGGCGAGTACGCCGCGAAAATGCCTCGTCTCCGGGGGGAAGCGATCCGCGCGGTCGAGGCCATCCTTGATGTCGCTCACGACCTCACCTGACCACTCATCGACCAGCTCCTGGATCTCCGGCTCGACGGCGGCGGCCACCGCGGCAGACGAGATGTACGGGCGGATGGCCGGCCAGCGGGCGACTTGTTCCCGAAGCCAGGTGCTGATGGCATCAGCGGTTCCGGCGTGCACAACGTCTACCAGTGCAATAGCAGTCGACCGGTGCTCGGACGTTTCTTGGCGCTCCAGGATGAGGTTGAGCCTGTCAATCAGGGCAGCCATGATGGCGCGGCGCGAGGGGAAGTGCGCGTAGAACGTCACCCGAGTGGTCCCCGCCGCGGCGGCGATGTCGTCGATCGTGGTGGCCGCGTAGCCCTGTGATTCGAACAGGTCGAGCGCGGTATCGAGGAGGCGCTGACGCGTCTGCTCCTTCTGAGCCGCACGGAGATTCGCCATTCCTGCAGCCTAGCAATCGGTGCAGTCAGTGATCACATTGACAGTTCACTTGACACCATGTAAATCTAATGCCACGCTATCCGATACCTGTCGCCAGTCTGTGGCAGTGCGCACGAACCTGCCCGTACCAGAACCAAATACCCGCACCTCAGAACAAAGGAGTTCTCTGCAATGAGTACCACGAGCGCTGTCGCCGGATCGGCGAAAGCAACCTTTGCGGCCGCGTACATCGCGGTCACCCTCGCCCAGATCACCAACGCCTTTCCTGGTGCGCTGAACGGCCAGTTCGCTGTCGAATTCCAGGCGTCCGGCGCAGGCCTGACCTGGATCACATCCGTCTTCATCATCGCGATCGTCGTCTTCGAGCTCACTTTCGGGGTTCTCGGGGACCTCTTCGGTCGAAAGAAACTCCTCTATGCAGGTGCGGCGCTCATCTTTGCCGGCACCATCATCTCGGGAGCCGCCGCGACCACCGGCATTATGATCCTCGGCCAGGCGGTCGGAGGCATCGGGGCAGGCATCCTGTTCCCGATCTCCCTATCAATGATCGCCGCGATCACACCGAACATGCGTGATCGGGCCAGGGCAATCGCGACCTGGGCAGGTTTTCTCTCGCTTGGTGCGGTCATCTCGCCGGTTCTTGCAGGCATTGCCGCGCAGGTGTTCACGGTCCCCGGACTTGAGGCAGGCGCACCGAACATCTTCAGCGGATGGCGGGTCGCATACTTCGTGGCCGCAGGAGTTGCCGTGGTCGTCTTCCTGTTCGCCCTCCGCGCGAAGGACTCGGCATCTCCCGAGGGACGACGGCTCGACCTCCCGGGACAGATCACCATGGCCCTGGGGCTCATCGCCGTGCTGTGTGCCACCGTGCACGCCGTCGACGCAGGCTTCGGTGCCCCTGAGGTGATCATCGGTTATGTGCTCGGCGGATTCCTGCTCGTCGCCTTTGTCGTGATCGAGGCGAAAGCCGAGGTTCCGCTGGTACACCTCTCCCTCTTCAAGAACTCCTCGTACGCCATCACCAGCATCGTCGCGGTCACCGGCATGTTCGCCTTCCTTGCGATCGCTTTCTCCACGAGTGTCGCGGTGGGTGCCCTGGGCGGCGTCGAGACATGGAAGATGGGCGTGCTCTTCGTCTTCATCCAGGGTCCGGCCTTCCTTCTGATCCCCGTCGTCGGCTGGCTCATCCACCGGTTCTCCCCGCGCTGGATGCTCACTGCCGGATTCATCCTGATGGCCGTGAGTGGCTATTGGATCTCGGGTCTACCGCTCGGCACTCCCGAAGCGTTCGGTGGCACGCCGTGGACGGCATTCATCCTGCCGCTCCTCCTGCTGGGAATCGGCTTCGCACTGACGGTCGGCTCGATCACGGCGGTCGCTATCAACACCGTGCAGCCGAGTTATGTCGGTATGGCGTCCGCCACCACGAACCTGCTCCGCGACCTCGGCTTCGCCCTGGGCCCGGCTGTCGGATCCGCTATCGCGTTCAGCATCGGCGCAGCAGTATTCCTGCCCCAGCTCGGCGGAATTCTCTCGGGTGCCGGGCTGCCACCTGAGGCCGTCGCGGGATTGTCGAACGTGCCCCCTCTCGGATTCCTGTCCGGCTGGGAAGGAGTGCTTGCCCAGTTCTCGACCGAGATGCTGGCGAACGGCGCACCGCAGCCGGCGGTTGATGGTGCTGCTGCCGCCCTCGTCGACTCGCGAGGTGCCATTCAGGGTTCGGCGGGGTCGGCGCTCGGCTCCGGATTCCAGGCGGTGTACTTGACCGCAGCAATCGCCGCGACCCTGTCGGCGGTGCTCACGGTGTTCATCAGCGGTAAGAGGACCGACGAGCCGGTTGCCGACGAGCAGATCGCAGAGGCTGTCACAGACGGCGCAATCGCCTGAGAGGTAGCTGAGGGAGCCCGGCGTCCATGTCGGGCTCCCTTGTTTTCACTTGACAGTCTGTAAAGTCAATGCCAAGATTGCACCTACCCTCGCCCCCGAGCGGGGCTTATCCGAACTCAATGGAGAGGGTCACCGTGACCGGCATCGCCAACACCGTGCTCGGCCCCGTGCCCGCTGATCTGCTCGGAGTCGTCTCCGTGCACGAGTCTTTGCTGTCGGTCTTCCCCGGCGCCCAGTACGCGTTCGACGTGACGATCGACCGTGCCGAGATCTTCGAGCAGCTGGCAGCCAAGCTGACTGACTTCCGTTCCCACGGCGGCGGCACCATCGTCGACAGCACCGGAATGTTCCACGGTCGTGACCTGAAACTGTACGAGGCGCTCTCCTGGTCGACCGGCGTGCACATCATCGCCTCGACCGGGCTCGGCCCGGAGGAGTCGCTCGGTGGCTATTTCCTGACCCCGCAGACGAACCCGCCCACCCCGTGGCCTGCCGAGAAATTCGCAGAACTCTTCACCAAGGAGATCACCGAGGGCATGGTGGTTCCCCGCGTGGAGCAGCGCGGCGCCGCCGGCCTGATCACGACCACGACCACTCGCGAGGGCACCACCGCCACGGACGAAAGCCTCCTCCGCGGTGCTGCACGCGCCGCCCTGGCTACCGGGGTCCCGCTCTCCATCCGCTATGGGAACGACGCGATCCACGACCTCCAGATCGCACTCGATGAAAACCTGCCGGCTGACCGCGTCGCCATCGGTGGACTGGACCGGCAAGACGCCATCGCATCCGCTGCCCACCTCTCCGTTCTCGACCGTGGCGCCTTCATCGCCATAGACAATGTCGGCAGCAATGACGGCGAACACCTGAGCGACGATGACCGCGCCGCCCTCGTGGCCGAACTGATCGCGGCCGGCCACGGCGAGCGGATGCTGCTCTCCAGCAACGCAATCGGCATCGCCAAGGGCCATCCAGGCCACAAGGTGCCCTTCAGCCACATTCTCTCGACCTTCGTCCCAGCGCTGCGGGCGCACGGAATCGACGAGGCGGCAATCCAGCGGATCCTGGTGGACAACCCGCGCGAACTTCTGACGGTGAGGTAGAAGCAATGTCGAGAGTCAACACCGTGCTGGGTCCGATCCCGACCGAGGAACTCGGCCTCGTCGCCATCCACGAACACATCGGCTACGGCATGCCCGGCTCCGAGCTGGACACGAAATGGTGGAAAACGCCGGAGCAGGCCTACGAGGAGTCCGTGCCCAAACTGCGGGCCTTCCACGAGTACGGCGGCGGTACCTTCGTCGACGCCACCGGCATCTGCAACGGGCGCGACATCAACTACTACCAGTCACTGTCGGCGAAGACGGGCGTGCACATCGTGGCCAGCACCGGCTTCGTCGGCGGAGACACCGCGCTGCCCTTCTTCGCCCGGGCCAGCGTCGAGTACCTTGCCGGCCAGTTCATCCACGAGATCACCGTCGGCATCGGGAATACCGGTGGTCGTGCCGGCATCATCAAGGTCGGCGTCAGTCGCGGAGGGCGGATGACCGACCTCGACAAGCGAATCTACCGCGCCGCCGCCCGCGCCTCCCTGGCTACCGGGGTCCCCGTGCTGACCCACCTCGCGATCGACGCCGAGAACGCGATCGCCATCTTCAATGAGGAAGGGCTCCCGCTCGACCGCGTGCTGTTCGGGCACGTCGACGACGGTGTCAACGCCGACAAGACCCGCGACACCTGGATCGCCGAGCAGGGCGGCCGAATCGGCTTCGACACCTTCGGCTACGAGACCGAGCTGCCGGATCCGCCGTTCTGGGCGCGCCCCCGCCAGGAACGCCTCGACCACTTCCTCCGCTTCATCGGCCAGGGGCACCTGGGCAAGGTGCTCGCATCCGCCGACGCCAACTGCAGCCCACTCGGCTGGCCAGGAGTGAGGGGCCACACCGTCAACTACATCTTCGAAGACCTCATCCCCGACCTCCGCGCCGCGGGCCTCGACGAAGCCACCATCCGGGCGATCTTCGTCGACAACCCAGCCACCTTCCTGGCCATCCAGAACTGAGAGAGAAGCACCATGGACATCACGGACATGAAAATCGCCATCGTCGGCGCAGGCTACGCCGGTGCCGCCGCAGCCAAGGCCCTGAGCCTCGCCGGCGCAGACGTCACCGTCTACGAGCAGGCACCGATGAGCGGCGAGGTCGGGGCGGGAATCGGCCTGCGGCCGGCCACCATGCACCGTTTCGAGCAATGGGGGATGCACGACGCCATTGCGAAGTGCACCTCACCGAGCGACTACTTCGAGATCCTCACCGCAACCGGCGACTTCATCATGAAGGAGGACTGGCCGGCGTTCGAACAGCACACCAAGACCCACCTCATTCACCGCCGCGACTTCATCGACGCCCTGATCGGCGTGCTGCCAGAGGGAATGGTGAAGTTCGGGTACAAGCTCGACCGCATCGACGACCAGGGCCAGCGCTCGGTGCTCACGTTCGCGAACGGCGAGACGGTCGAGGCCGACCTGGTCATCGGAGCCGACGGCATCAAGTCACTCGTGCGGGAACAGCTGTTCAGCCAGAAGGGCCCGGTGTTCTCCGGTGAGCACGCTTACCGTGCGGTCATCTCCATCGACGATGCGCACGGCATGGTCGTCGACGACAACTTCCGCATGTACATCGGCCACGGCACCAAGGTCTACCTGCTCCCGCTGCGTCACCGCGGTCAGGTCTCCTTCGATATCACCAACCTGAACCCCGACAGCTCGTGGGCACCGGAAGTCACGAAGGAACAGCTGCTGGCTGCGGTTGAGGGCTTCGACGAGCGGATCGTCGCCATCACCCGCGACCTCGACCTGCACTCGATCACCTTCAGAGCGGTCTACGACATCGACCCGATCGACACCTGGCACTCGGATTCCGTCGTCCTGATCGGTGATGCCGCCCATTCGATGCTGCACCACCAGGGGCAGGGCGCGAACTCGGCGATCGAGGATGCCGCCGGCATCGCAGAAGCACTCGCAGAGGCGGGTTCACTGGGGGAGGCACTCGCCCTTTTCCAGGCGACCCGCAAGCCGATCACGGACGAACTGCAGCGCATCTCGCGCCAGGGCTGGAGCGAAGACGAGCTCGACGATGTCTTCCCCGGTCAGAAGCCGGTGTCGCAGAGCCAGGCGCAGCGCTGACCCATGCCGTTGCATCCGGAGATCGCGAAAATCGTCGCCACCCTGCCACCGCCTCTGCCTGGTCCCATCGACCCGGCAGTGTTGCGGGCCGGCGAGGAGGCAATGGTTCCCCCGCTCCATGAGCGCCTTCCCCTGCACGCCGTCGAGGATCTCACCGCGCAGACCGCTGCTGGTGACGTGCCCGTGCGCATCTACACACCCACCGGGGCCTCATCTCACGGTGTGCTGGTGTACTTCCACGGCGGTGCCTTCTTCCTCGGCAGCCTGGACACGCACGACCACGTCGCGCGCGCTCTCGCCAGGGAGACCGGCCTCAAGGTGGTCTCCGTCGGCTTCCGCCGTGCTCCCGAAGCCGCCTTCCCCGCCGGGTTGGGCGACTGCTACGGCGTGGTCCGCTGGGTTGCCGACAACCGGGAACGGCTGGGCTGGGACGGGGAGACACTGGCGATCGCCGGAGACAGCTCGGGCGGAACGTTCGTGGCATCCGTCGCCGCAATGGCGCACGACGACGGGTTCGACCAGATCACCCACCAGGTGATGTTCTACCCATCCCTTGACCTGGACTTCGACGTTGACCGCTATCCGTCGCTTCGGGAGAACGCGGTGGGCTACGGCCTGGAGACCGCAGGGCTGAAGCCGTTCAACAACTTTTACATCGAGAGCGGGGCGGATGCTGCGGACCCCCGCGTATCGCCCATCAAGCGCGATGACCTCACCGGCCTCCCGCCGGCCCTGGTCATCATCGCCGAGTACGACCCCCTGCGTGACGAGGGCGAGCTTTACGGACAGCGGCTGCGCGAGGCCGGCGTGGACGCCACCGTCACCCGGTACGCCGGAGCGAACCATGGCTTCGTGCAGAACTTCTCCTGGATTCCGGAGTTCTATGAAGTCTTCCGGGAGACGGCTGCCTTCCTCGGACGGCGCTGATCGCCATGACGCAGGTAGTCCCCGTCCACCCCCTGGTCTCCCCGTGGGCCCGATTCGGCCTGTACAGCTTCTTCATCGATGCTCCCGAGCCGGCCATCGTCGATACCGGGATCGCCTCCTCACCGGCGGAAGGCATGGCATCCGCCCTCGAGGCGATCGGCCGGCGCATCGAAGACGTGCGCTGGATCCTCCTCACCCACGGACACATCGACCACGTCGGCGGGGCGCACGCGCTCTGGGAGCTGACCGGCCGGCGCGCGCACATCGTGATCCACGAGGCCGACGCCCCGATGCTGCGCTCGCGGCGTGCCCATGTCGACGAATACCTGGAGGGACGCGGCGCGTACCTGAACGATCCCGACGGCGAGGCGAAGCAGATCGCGGCCACCGGCGCGGTGATCTCCGGTGAACTGGAGCCGACCAAGCTGGTGACCGGCGGCGAGACCATCTCGCTCGGCGGTGACGTGACCGTCGCCGTGCACTCGATTCCCGGGCACACGCCGGGGTCGGTGGCCTACGTGATCGACGGCCAGAACGACGTGTTCGTCGGTGACGCCGTACAGGTGCACGGGGCGGCCAACGGTTTCCCTGGCTACGTCGACCCGACCGCATACCGGGCGAGCCTGGAGTACCTGCGCGACGTCGTCCGTCCGCAGCGGCTGTACCTCGGGCATCCATACCGCACCGCCGGTGGGGAGGCGTACGGCGTTCAGCTCGACCGGCCCCAGGTACAGCACGCCCTCCAGCACAGTCTCGACATCGAGGCGAAGGTGGCGGATGCCGCGCAGCGTCACCTGCAGAAGGGCCCGCAGCAGACGGACTCGGTGTATTCACCCTTCGCGGCCATCGCCGCCGAACTCGGCTACGAAGGCGACCCGACCCTGGAGCCGTCGCCGTTCTTCACCACCATGCACGGCTACTCGACGCGGTTCGCAGCGCACAACGACATGAAGGAGCACTGATGGCTGACGTCATGAACTGGGATGCCGGCGGGCAGAAGATCTCCATCCGCAAAGACCTGCGCGTTCCCATGCGGGACGGCGTCATGCTGGCAGCGGATGCCTATCAGGGCACCGACGAGAAGCCACGCCCCGCGCTGGTCGCGCTCAGCCCGTACGGCAAGGAGCTGCAGGCGCTCGCCCTCACCACCCCGCCGCAGCGTCGGCCGAGCCCGATGTGGGACGGCTGCATCGAGGCGGGCGACATCGCCCGCATCGTGGCGGAAGACTACGTGCATGTGATCGGCGACCTGCGCGGCTCGGGCCACTCCGAGGGTGAGCACATCGGCAACTACAACGCCGGCGGGGTGTCGCTCGGCGAAGACGCCTACGACTTCATCGAGTGGGTCGCCGCCCAGCCGTGGTGCGACGGCAATGTCGGCATGGTCGGCATCTCCTACTTCGGCTCCATGCAGGTGCTCGCCGCTGCCGAGCGCCCGCCCAGCCTGAAGGCGATCTTCGTCAGCGGCGGCCACTACGACTTCTACGAGACGACCTACCACGGCGGCGTGATGTGGTTCATGCCCCGCGCCGCCCGAGAGGGCCGCGGCGGCGACTCCGGCTGGGCGTTCACCGACGGCGTCAAGTCGCGGATGATCGAGACTCACTCGCCCGAAGAACTCAAGAAGCTCGTGGCAGAGCGACTGAAGGACCCGGACGTTGCCGCCTGGCCCAACCTGTTCCACGTGCTCAACTACCCGAAGAACCACGAGCCCTGGTTCGACATCGTGATGAACGAACTGGACGGCGACTGGTACGAGGAGCGCAACCCGATCACGCTGGCCCCGAACATCGACATCCCGGTCTGGCTGCAACTGGACCAGGGTCGCGGCTGGACGCTCGACGGCACCATCGAATTGTTCAACGCGCTGAAGGGCCCCAAGAAACTCGACATCGGCCCGTACCCGCCGATGCAGTCTCGACCGTTCATCGAAGAGCACGACAAGATGTTCCGCTGGTACGACTACTGGATCAAGGGCATCAACAACGGCGTGATGGACGAGCCGGCCGTGAGTGTCTTCGTTGAAGGGTCGCGCGAAGTCGTGACCGCTGACCAGTGGCCGCCGAAGCCGGTCGAGTACCGGTCGCTGTACCTGCGGCCGCGCCATAAGCTGTCCTGGGAGCCAGAGCTGATGGGTGCGGAGTATGCGGCCCCGGACGGCTTCTACCAGGCACCGTTGACGGTGACCGACAAGGTGGAGATCCTGAGCTGGAGCACCGAACCGTTCGAGCAGGCGACCGAATTGATCGGCACCGGTGCCGCGCACATCTTCGCCGAGATCGACCAGCCGGACACCAACTTCATCCTGCGCCTCTGGGACACCGCCCCGACCGGCAAGCGTCAACTGGTCACCACCGGCTACCTCAAGGCGTCGCACCGGGAACTGGACGACCGCACCACCGAGGGCAACCCGTACCACCCGCACACCCGCACCGTTCCGGTGGAACCCGGCTCCGTTGAGGAATACGTGCTGAGGCTCTATCCGTTCGCCAACACCTTCCGTCCTGGTCACCGGCTGGTGGCCGAACTGTCCAACGCGGAGCCGCTGGTGGACGAACACAATTCGCTGCTGCCGCCGGACGCCTTCCACCTGCCGGTCGGACGTCCGGTCATGCACAAGATCTATCGCGACGCTGCCCATCTATCGCGACTCGTGCTGCCGTTCACGCAGCTGTCGTAGCGCTGCGGATAGCGGTGGCGACCGCCTTCTTGCACTCCTCGAGGGTGCGAAAGACGCCGACGCTCTTGCCGTTGCACAGGCCGGCGCGGAATCCGGCGCTGCCGATCTGGTCGATGACGGCGACCGGCATGCCATCGAGATGACCGACCAGTGCCACTTGGGGAACCAGCGGCACGTGCGTCCAGGTCAGTGATGTTTCGGTCAGTGGATTCGGTACGGCCGGTGCCTGGTGGGCGGTCTTGACCTTGTAGGTTCGGTGCGTCTCGTGGGCGCTTGCGATAGCCATGGTTCGTTGCCTTTCAGCGGTGGGGTGCGTTGAGCTTTAGTCTCCCGACTCGTCGGCTGAGCCTTCTTCGTCGGAGGTGCCCGGATCATCCGGTGCGCCTCCCGAGACGGTGTCCTGTTCAACCTCGGGGTCGTTGACGTCGCGAACCGCGCCGTCCTGTTCTTCGACGCGCGGGTCCGTCGAGTGCGTGGGATCTGACATGCAGGCAGCGTACGTCCGCCGGGAGAGCGCCGGGAGGGGTTGAATTCACAGGTTGGCCCACGTGTCGAATGCTCGGGTGGTGCGCCGGGTGATCGCGTACATTTAATCGCATGTCCACTCCGTTCACCGTCTCGCCCGCTGTCGCTGCCGCGCTCTCGGAAAACCGCCCCGTCGTCGCACTCGAGTCGACGATCATCAGCCACGGCCTGCCGCGGCCCCGCAACTTCGAGGCCGCGCAGGAATTCGAGCAGCTGCTGACGGATGCCGGGGTCACCCCGGCGACGATCGCCATCCTCGACGGCGTTCCGCACATCGGCCTTGACGCTGACGGAGTGCGGCGTATCGCCGACGAGGAGATGGCCAAGGCCAGTGTTCGCGACATTCCGATCCTGGCTGCAGCGAAGGCATCCGGTGCCACCACTGTCGCCGCAACCGCGCACCTCGCTGCGCTCGCCGGGGTGCGCGTGTTCGCCACCGGAGGGCTGGGCGGCGTGCACCGCGGGGCGAACGAGACCTTCGACGAGTCGGCCGACCTCTCCACGCTGGCTGTCACACCGATCACCGTGGTCAGCGCCGGCGTGAAATCGGTGCTTGACATCTCGGCAACCCTGGAACGGTTGGAGACGCTCAGCGTGCCCGTGGTCGGTTACCGCACCACCCGGTTCCCCAGCTTCTGGCTCACCGAGTCCGCCTACGAGCTTGACTGGTCGGTGCAGTCGGCGACGGAGATCGCCGCCATCATGAAGAGCCAGGACGAGCTCGGTCACGGTCAGGGCATCGTCGTCGCCAACCCGATCCCGCGCGAGCAGCAGTGGGACCCGGAGGAGCACGACCGGGTGCTCACCGAGGCGCTGGCAGCGGCTGCCGATGCTGGAGTGCACGGCAAGGCGGTGACGCCCTTCCTGCTCAGCTACATTGTCGACGCGTCGCAGGGCCGCAGCCTCGAGGTGAACCTCGACCTCGCCAGGAACAACGTGCGTCTTGCCGGCGAGATCGCCATCCAGTGGTCCGCCCTGGCCGGTTGAGGTGACCGGTCGCATCGTCGTGTTCGGCGACGTCATCGACGACATCGTGGTGGTTCCGAGCGGTCCCATTCGCGACGACACCGACACCCCGAGTTCGATCTCGCACCGCGCCGGCGGTTCGGCCGCGAACGTGGCGTCCTGGCTCGGTCGGCTGGGTGCCGGTGTCGATTTCGTGGGCCGAGTGGGGGCATCCGATCTGGCCAGGCACGGCGATGTGCTCAACGGGTTCGGCGTGACACCGCACCTCGCCGGGGACGACGAGCGGCCGACCGGAACGATCGTCGTGATCGTCGATGGCGACAGCCGGAGCATGCTGACCGAGCGCGGCGCCAACGACCAACTCAGTGCCGACCAGGTGACGGATGCCCTGCTCGAAGCGGCAGCGCTGGTGCACTTCACCGGCTACAGCATCTACCACGGGCAGAACCAGGATGCGATTGCGCACCTCTTCGACCGAGCGGCAGCACATGGCGCAATTGTCTCCGTCGACCCGGCATCCGCCGGGAGCCTCGTCGATTTCGGCGCCGAGCGGTTTCTCGAGCTGATCGCCGGGGCCGCCGTACTGCTGCCGAACCTGGACGAAGGGCGGGCGCTTACCGGCCTGATCGACCCGAACGCCGTTGTCGACGCGCTCACCGCGCGGTTTCCACTGGTGGCGTTGACGATGGGGAACAGCGGCGTCCTCGTGGGGGAGCGGGGCACGGATCAGGTGCGGGTGGATGCTGTGCGCACCTCCCGGGTGGATCCCACCGGAGCGGGCGATGCGTTCTCGGCCGGCTTCCTCGCCGAGTGGGTGCTCAGCGGCGACGCCGTGGCCGCCGCTCGCGCGGGAACCCGGGTGGCCTCCGAGGCGGTCACGATCGTGGGAGGGCGTCCGCTTTAGGAGGTCGGCGACGCTTCGCTCGCGGGGCCGAGACGCAACTTGGTGCACAGGCGGTTGAGTTCCTGCAGCTCCTCAGCATCGAGTGATCCGCCGACCCTGGCCGTTATGGAGCGCATGTGGCTGGCGGCCACCCGCCGGAACAGGTTGAAACCGGCATCCGTCAACTCGACGATGATGCCGCGCGCATCTCCAGGGTCACTGCTCTTCGCGACCAGGCCGCGTCCGGCCAGGCGGTCGACCATCCGGCTGACGCTCGGCTGGGAGATCAGCATGTGGTCATTCAATTCGCGGATGCGCAGTCGCCGCCCTGGTTGCCGCGACAGGTTGAAGAGCACGTCGTACTCGGTGAGGGTCAACTGGCTCTCCGGGAACTCGGCGTGGAGCTGGCGCATCACCGTGACCTGGGCGCGGAACAGCGCCTCCCAGGCGTCGACTGCCGTGGACTTGTCGCTCATCGGACCTCCCGCGACAACTCTAGGAGGTCGGCGCGGCGAATAGGGCGTTAACGGATTGAGGGCCCGTCGCAGAGGCTAGCGACGGGCCCTCTCCCTTGCACCAAGAGTGTCCTGCAATCACATTCTGCAAAAGCTGCCACAGCAAACAACTTCCGCTGACACCGACTATATAACGGAAAGGTAACGGGCGCTAGTTATCGTTCCGTTATTTTTCTGCGGGTTCATTTCTGCGTGCCACCAGCGCTGGTTTCGCTTGTTGGTGAGCGACGAGGCGCCACCGGTCGTACGCGTTGAGAGGTTCGTGCACTTCGACATACTCCCCGCCAGGGAGCCGGACGATCCGTCCGGTCGCGAAGCCGTGCCTGGCGAGCTCGGCATCCTTCTTCTGCAAGCCCAGGCACACTCGGTGGGTCACCTCGAAGGCGATCGCCGGGGCGACGAGCAAGGCGATCTGGAAGCCGGTGATAACCGATTCCAGGCCAAGCCCGAAGGCCGTTGCGAGGATGTCCGCGCTGGCAGCGCCCCAGAGCACGCCGTAGAAGGTCATCCCTGCCACGCCGATCGAGGTGCGGACGGCGGCGTTCCTGGGCCGGTCGAGGATGTGGTGGTCCCGCCGGTCCTTCGTCACTCGCTCCTCGAGGAACGGGTAGACCGCCACGAGGGCGAGGAACACGCCGACGACGGCGAGCGGCACGATGACGGCGAGCGTCCAGGTGTAACCGAGCCACTCGACCTCCCAATGCGGGGGGACGAGGCGAAGGGCGCCGTCCAGGAATCCGGTGTACCAATCAGGCTGGCTTCCCGCAGTCGCGTTGCCGGGGTCTGACGGCCCGTAGATCCAGGTGGGACTAATGGTCATGGTTGCGGCAATCGCGACGAGAACGCCGACGACCATCGCGAACAACCCGGCAGCCCGGGTGGTCGCATCCGGAACCAGGGGAATCCCGACGACGTTGTCTTCGGCCCTCCCTGATGCTGCGAACTGGGCAGGCTTGTGCAGGTAGGAAGTCCAGGTCCTGCCGACCAGGAGCACCACGAGGCCGGCTGGAACGATCACGACGTGAATCGGGTAGAGGCGCTCGATGATCTGCCCGGGAAACTCACCGCCGAACAGGAGCATGGACGCCCAGGTGCCGATGACCGGGATGCCCTGGGTGATCCCCTGAACAATCCGCAGCCCGGAGCCGGAGAGCATGTCATCGGGAAGCGCGTAACCGCTCCATCCACCGGCCAGGGCAGTGATCAGCAGAAGGAACAGCAGCACCCAACTGGTTCGGCGGGGCCGGCGGAAGCCGCCGGTGAAGAACGTGACCACGAGTTGCATCATGATCGCCGCAGGCAGCAGCAACGCCGCCCAATGGTGGAGCTGGCGAAGTAGCAGGCCGCCACGAACCTCGAACGAGATGTTCATGGTCGACTCGAACGCCCTGGACACCTCCATACCGTTCAGCGGCGCGTAACTCCCGCGATAGGTGACGAGCTCGCCCGACGGTGTGTAGAAGAACATCAGGATGAGCCCGGAAACGAACAACACGGCAACGGACGCGAACGCGACCACGCCGAACAGGTTGCTCCAGTGAAGGGGAACGCGGCGGCCACTGAGTTCGGACACCATCGGGGCGAGCCTGCGTGCAAGCATGGTTGTGCGAAAGCGTGCGGATGCCCGCTCCGTCAGCGAGCCGTCTCCCCGTCGGCTCTTGTTCAGTGTTGTGCTCATGCCAACCTCCCTCGAGTCTCATTAATAAAGACTCCGCAGGCATCCGTTCTGTGACATCGGGCAGTCTCTGTGTCACAGAAAGCCGGTGTGATTCGTCTTAGCTGTCGAGAGCGATCGGGAGATGGAAGGGTTTTGTGATGCGAGTATTCGTGGCGGGTGGTACCGGCGTGATCGGGAGTCGGGTGGTGCCGCGCCTCATTGCCGGCGGTCACCAGGTGACCGCGACGACAACGAGTCCAGGCAAGGTGGACTTCCTTCGGCGGCTGGGTGCCGACGCCGTCATCATGGACGGCCTCGATCCTCTGTCAGTCGGCGAGGCGGTGGCGGAAGCGCAGCCGGATGCGATCGTGCACCAAATGACCGCAATTGCCCCGGTACACGCAGGCAAGCCCGACATCAAGCACATGGACCGGTGGTTCGCGCAGACAATCCGGCTGAGGACCGAAGGTACCGACCACCTGCTGGCTGCCGCCGCGGCCGCCGGCGCGTCCACTTTCGTCGCCCAGAGCTATGCCAGCTGGAACGGGATCGGTGAAGGGGGCTGGGTGAAGACCGAGGAGGACCCGCTGGCTTTGCATATCGGGACAGCGGCCGAGAAGGGGATGGCGACGATCCGGTACCTGGAGGACGCCGTCCTGCGGGCCGGTGGCGCCGTGCTGCGTTACGGCTCACTCTACGGACCCGGTGCCATCGACGACCAGGTCGAACTCGTGCGCAAACGGCAGTACCCGCTCATCGGTCAGAGCGCCGGGTACAGCTCTTGGGTGCACCTCGATGACGCGGCCAGTGCTACCGTTTTGGCTGTGGAACAACGCGCTACCGGCGTTTTCAACATCGTCGACGACGAACCTGCACCCGCCAGGGAGTGGCTTCCCTATCTGGCAAAATCAGCCGGCGCGAAGCGGCCGATGCGCGTGCCGGTCTGGCTGGCGCGACTGCTGGTCGGAGACGTGGCGGTGATCATGATGACCGAAGGCCGGGGGTTCTCCAACGCCAAGGCCAAACGCGAACTCGGATGGACGCTTAGCTATCCGTCGTGGCGTCAAGGGTTCAAGGAAGAGCTATCGTGACCCGCGTCCATGAGTTCGAGGAGCTGCGCCCGCTGCTGTTCGCGATCGCGTACCGAATTCTCGGCAGCGTGGGCGAGGCCGAGGACGCCGTGCAGGAGACCTGGCTGCGCTACGACTCATCCGCGACGACACCCACATCGACCAAGGCATTCCTGTCAGCCGTGGTCACCCGGATTTCGATCGATGTGCTGCGCTCGGCCCGCTTCCGGCGGGAGCAGTACGTGGGGGAGTGGTTCCCTGAACCGCTGCTCACCGACCCCTACGAGGACCCGGAGAGGTCGGCGGAGTTAGCCGACTCCGTGTCGATGGCGGCGCTGCTACTGCTCGAGCGACTGAGCCCGCTCGAACGCGCGGTCTTCGTCCTGCGCGAGGTATTCGCATTCGATTTCCCCGAGATCGCGTCGGCGGTGGGCCGGTCCGAGGCTGCCTGCCGGCAGCTCGCAGTGCGGGCGCGGGACCACATGGACGCGGGACGGCCGCGGTTCGATGCGGACCGACGGGATCGCGATGAGCTGGCCGCCCGATTCTTCGATGCGCTCCGGAATGGCGACGTCGACGGCCTCCAGGAACTGCTCGCCGCGGATGTCCAGATGGTCGGCGACGGTGGCGGAAAGGCCCCGCAGTGGGCCAGAGGTGTCTTCGGCGCCGCGAAGGTGGCCAAGGTGCTGGGCACGAACCTCCCGTGGTTCTTCCGGATCGGGGGGCAGATAGAGACACACGAGGTGAACGGTCAGCCGGGCGCGATCTTCCGCGACCGCAACGGCAAGGTGCTCAACATCTGGGCGCTTGACGTGCTCGACGGGCAGATCCAGGCGATTCGCACGGTACTCAATCCGGACAAGCTCGGGCATTTGGGCCCGGTGGCGGACGCGTGGGCGGTCCTCCGGGAGGCGAATGAGGCGCGCCGGTCGACGGATTGAAACCGGGCCCGGGCGACGGCTGACCACTCTGGATAATGGAACATCCGCGTGCCGGCAAAAGGAGTATCGTTGCGCCGTGCTTCACACACGGCGGATGGGCCGGCTAGTTTCCAAGCGTCCACATCTGCAACCGGCTCAGGCCGTTGTCACCGGTTTCGGCACAGCCATAACCATCGGCACCGCACTCCTGTTATTGCCCGTGGCCCGGGTAGGTCCGGGCGGCGCCACCCTCATGGAGGCACTGTTCACCGCGACCTCTTCGGTGTGCGTGACCGGCCTCACCGTCGTGGACACCGCCACATATTGGACGCCATTCGGCCGCGTCGTCATCCTGCTGCTGATTCAGGTCGGTGGCCTGGGCATCATGCTGTTCGCCTCCCTCATCGGGCTGAGCATTGCCCGCAAGCTCTCGGTGAGGTCCCGGCTGACGGCCGCAACCGAAGCGAAAACTCTCGGCCTCAGCGATGTCACCGGTCTCATCCTCGGAATCCTGCGCATCACCCTGATGGTCGAGGCGGTGGTCTTCGTGTTCCTGACCATCCGGTTCTGGCTCGGCTACGGACATCCGATCGGGGAAGCAGCCTGGTTCGGACTCTTCCACTCGGTGTCGTCGTTCAACAACGCGGGGTTCTCGGTCTTCAGCGACAACCTCATGGGGTTCGCCACCGACCCGTGGATCTGCCTGCCCATCTCCGCCGCCGTCATCCTCGGCGGAATCGGCTTCCCGGTGATCATGCAGCTTCGACGCGAGTTCCGCCGTCCATTGCATTGGTCGATGAACACCAAGCTGGTGCTCTGGGGCACCCTCGTCCTGCTGGTCGGCGGTGCCGTTTACACCTGCCTCCTCGAATGGTCGAACCCGGGCACCTTCGGGCCGATGCAACCGGCCGAACGAATCCTCGCCGGCTTCTTCCACTCGGTGCAGACCCGGACGGCCGGATTCAACAGCGTCGACGTGGGCCAGATGCATCCGGCAACCTGGCTCGGGAGCGATGTGCTGATGTTCATCGGGGGAGGCCCTGCCGGGACCGCCGGCGGAATCAAGCTGACCACCTTCCTGGCGTTGTTCTTCATCATGTACACCGAGCTCCGCGGGGAGGGTGCGGTCAATATCTTCGGCAAGAGGCTCTCCCGTTCGGTCCACCGCCAGGCGATCACCATCGTGCTCCTCGCCGTCGCCGCCGTGATCACGGCCACCGCGGCGATCATGATCATCACCCGACTGGACCTCGACAATGTGCTCTTCGAGGTGGTTTCCGCCTTCGGAACGGTCGGACTATCGACCGGGATCACCGCCGACCTCCCGGTCGCGGCGCAGGCGATCCTGGTCGCCCTCATGTTCCTCGGCCGTCTCGGCCCGCTCACCCTTGGCAGCGCCATCGCGTTGCGTCAACGCAAGATCCTCTACGAATACCCGAAGGAAAGGCCCGTCGTTGGTTAAGTCACTCTCCACCAAGCGCGGATCACGCATCGCCGAGGCAGACTCCGTCGTCGTTATCGGGTTGGGTCGGTTCGGCACCTCCCTGGCCCTGGAATTGATGGCCGCAGGCACGGAGGTGCTCGGCATCGACTCCGACGAGGAGATCGTTCAGTCGCTCAACGGCCAGCTGACCCATGTCGTGCGATCGGACTCCACCAATGAGGAGGCATTGCGACAGCTCGCCGTACACGAGTTCGATCGGGCAGTCGTCTCCATCGGCACGGATATCCAGGCCAGCATTCTCACCACCTCCCTCCTGATCCGGATGGAGATCCCCGACATCTGGGCCAAGGCTGTAAGCGATGCGCATGGCCGGATCTTCGAGCAATTGGGCGTGAAGCACGTCATCTACCCGGAGAAGGACATGGGCCGGCGGGTCGCGCACCTGGTGCGCGGGGCGGCCCAGGATTACATCGAGATCGACCGGGATTTCGCCATCCTCAAGATGAGCCCGAACAGCCTCGTGCTCGGGGTGCCCCTCGGCGAGAGCCACATCCGATCCCGGTACGGGGTCACCGTGCTCGCGTACAAGCGAGAGGAAGGCGCCTGGAAGAACGCTGACCTGTCCACTGTGCTGCAGGAGGGCGACACCATGCTGGTGTCCGGCCCGATCCTCAAAGCCGAGGCATTCGGGCAGCTCCGCTGAGGCGTTCCGGGGGGTAGGCGCGGACTCCTTCAAGCCCAGCTTCGACTACAATGGTCTGTATACCGGTGGGAATACCGGGCGTCGTGTGCCCCAGGGGCCGACCGCAGACATCCGTCAACCAGAAGAGGTCAACCATGTTCGATGGCATCACCACAGTTCCGACACCGGTCAACGAGCCGGTCTTCTCGCACGCGCCAGCCTCCGCCGAGCGAGCAGAACTCGATGCGGCCATCAAGGAGATGACGTCGAAGCAGCAAGACTTCCTGATGACCATCGGCGGCGAGAAGCGCCGTGGAGGTGGCGAAGACGTCAAGGTTGTGCAGCCGCACGACCACCAGAACGTCCTCGGCACCATGGGAAGCACCACCGAGAAGGACGCACAAGACGCCGTCGCGGCAGCCAAGGCGGCCGCCCCCGAGTGGGCCGCCATGCCGTTCGACGAGCGGGCCGCCATCATTCTGCGCGCCGCCGACAAGCTGTCCACCACCTGGCGTGCACGGATGAACGCCGCCACGATGCTCGGCCAGTCGAAGACGATCCAGCAGTCCGAGATCGACGCCATCGCCGAGATGGCCGACTTCTGGCGCTTCAATGTGCACTACGCGCAGCAGATCATGTCGCAGCAGCCGATCAGCCCGACCGGCCAGTGGAACCGCATGGACTACCGCCCGCTCGACGGATTCATTTACGCGATCACCCCGTTCAACTTCACCGCCATCGCCGGCAACCTTCCCACGGCCCCCGCGATCATGGGCAACACGGTGGTGTGGAAGCCGTCATCCACCCAGATGCTCGCGGCAGACCTCACGATGCGTCTGCTCGAAGAGTCCGGCATGCCACCGGGCGTGATCAATATGGTCACCGGCCGTGGCAAGTCGGTGTCGGATGTCGTGCTCGCCGACAAGGGACTGGGTGGCATCCACTTCACCGGCTCCACCGGCGTGTTCCAGGGCCTTTGGTCTGAGGTGGGCGCGAACATCGCGAATTACGCGACCTACCCGCGCCTGGTGGGCGAAACCGGAGGCAAGGACTTTATCGTCGTTCACCCGAGTGCTGACCCCGAGCCGCTCAAGACGGCGATCATTCGCGGTGCATTCGAGTACCAGGGCCAGAAGTGCTCGGCCGCCTCGCGCGCGTACATCCCGCGTTCGATCTGGAACTCCATCAAGGACGACCTGATCGCCGAGGTCGACGCTCTCTCCATGGGCTCGGTGCTGGATTACTCGAACTTCATGGGAGCCGTCATCGACGACCGCGCGTATGCACGCGTTACCGGCGCGATCGACCGCGCCAAGGCGAAGGACACTGCGACCGTGCTCGCCGGCGGCACCTACGACGACTCTGAGGGCTATTTCATCCGCCCGACGATCATCGAGAGCAGCGACCCGAAGGACGAACTCTTCGTCAACGAGTACTTCGGCCCGGTCATCGCCGTCTACGTGTACGAGGATGACGCCGACTTCGATGCGTTGCTCACCATGGTGGACGAGGCCTCGCCGTACGCGCTGACCGGAGCCATCTTCGCCCGCGACCGCAAGGTGGTTCACCACATGGCGAGCCGTCTGCGTGGCACCGCCGGCAACTTCTACATCAACGACCGGCCCACCGGCTCCGTTGTCGGCCAGCAGCCGTTCGGCGGCGGCCGGGCATCCGGAACGAACGACAAGGCAGGCTCGATGGCGAACATGATGCGCTGGACCAGCCCGCGGTCGATCAAGGAGACGTTCAACGCTCCGACCGACCACCGCTACCCGCACATGCAGTAACCCGTCAAGGCTGGTCGAGCTTGTCGAGACCCCGCCAGCGACGTGGGGGCTCGACGAGCTCGCCTGGTTTCGACAGGCTCAACCCGCTTAACGCTCGACCAGCTGAAGCTCTCCTAGAACAAGTCGGGCGACGGCGTGCTCGTGTGCCGCACCGAGACATCCGCGTGCCGGTCGAAGCGGTAGCCGACACCACGAACCGTGCGCACGATGTCCTCATAGCCGCCCAGCTTGGAACGCAGCCGGCGCACGTGCACGTCGATGGTGCGCTCGTTCGGCGCATCGTCGGTGTCGTCATCCCACAGGTCGGCGATCAGCTCGGCACGATGAATGGTGCGGCCCTCCCGCAACACCAGGTACTGCAGCAGCTCGAACTCCTTGTAGGTGAGCCCGGCCGGCTGGCCGTCGAGCGAGACCTGCTTGCGGGTCAGATCGATGACGACACCGCTGCGGTACTCTTCGACGGCTTCCGGCTCCTGCTGGCGGTGCCTGGCCAGGGCGGACGGATCCTGCAGTGCGAGTCGCACCACGTCGACGTCCCGGCCGCCGGCGCCCAACGGCGCCAGGGCGACGGCAGCATGCGTCTCGGCGGTCGGCACGAGCTCAGCGGTCAGTTTCTTGAGAGCGGCGACCAGCTGGCCGAGGTCGACGCCGGCGGAGGCCGCCTTGAACTCGTCGACACCGACGTAGAGCACGAAGCCGCGCGCCTCGGTCCCGGTCGGGATGGCACGGATGCGCGGGGCGGTCGGCTCTGCGACAGGCGCGGCTGGCAGGGCTACTGCGGTGAGGTGTGAGGTGGACGGTCGGACAAGGTCAATGGTTGCGAGCGACATGAGTCGAATTCCTTAGGAGGGGTGAAGGGCCTCTAATGATGAGGGTGTGATCCTTCGGGGTACTTCAGACGTGCGGTGAGGATCGACGCTCGGTATGAGGAGCGGCAACCCGGAGTTCAGCCCCGGTGATACTCGGATGAAGAGCGTCAGCGGAGGGATGGACTCGGCTAAGGATTGGGCCGGTTAGGCACACATTCGACAACACATGACGGCACTGCTGCGCGGCATCATCATGCCGGCATCCCTCGAAGCCTCAGGCGAGGTCGGGGCGTGCGCGAATGTAGTCATGAATCGAGTATCGGTTATGCACCCGCAAAAAATCAAACTCGACCCGGATGCCGGCCGAAAATCAGACCGTGCCGTAGAGGCGGTCGCCGGCGTCGCCGAGCCCCGGCACGATGTAGCCGTGCTCGTTGAGCCGCTCGTCGAGGGCGCCCAGCACGATGGTGACCTCGCGACCAGCGGTTGCCTTCTCGACAGCCTCCAGCCCCTCGGGTGCGCCCAGGATGCAGACGGCCGTCACATCCTGCGCCCCCCGCTCGAACAGGTAGGCGATGGCGGCATTCAGCGAGCCACCGGTGGCGAGCATCGGGTCGAGCACGAAGCACTGGCGGTTGGACAGGTCGTCGGGAAGCCGCTCGGCGTAGATATCGGGTTGCAGGGTGGTCTCGTTGCGCACCATCCCGAGGAACCCGACTTCCGCGGTCGGCACCAGCTTGACCATTCCCTCCAGCATTCCGAGCCCGGCGCGCAGGATGGGCACCACGAGGGGGCGCGGCTGGCTGATGGCGAGACCGGTGGTCGGTCCGACCGGGGTGACGATGTCGACTGGTTCGGTGCGCACGTGTCTGGTGGCCTCGTACGCCAGCAGGGTGACCAGCTCTTCGGTCAGCGCCCGGAAGGTCGGCGACGGTGTGCGCTTGTCCCGGAGCACTGTGAGCTTGTGCGTGATGAGCGGATGGTCGGCAACGTGGACTCGCATAGGCTTAAACCTAGCTGAGGGAGGGATGTGCGAGTGGCTGGTATTCCTGCGCTGTACTCACAGCGGATGCGTGAGGCGATTGAGGATGCATCCGTCACCGCCTCGTCGGGCGACGTTCCGGTCTCCGCCCTCGTGCTGGACAGTGAGGGCAACACCATCGGTGTCGGCCGGAACGAGCGCGAGCTGCGACAGGACCCGACCGCGCACGCTGAGATCCTCGCACTCCGTGCCGCCGCTGAGGTGACCGGCGACTGGCGCCTGGAGAACACGACGCTGGTGGTCACGCTCGAGCCGTGCCCGATGTGTGCTGGCGCGATCCTGGCAGCGCGCGTTCCCGTGGTCGTGTTTGGCGCCTGGGATGAGAAGGCAGGGGCGGCCGGCAGCGTCTACGACCTGCTCCGCGACCGTCGGCTGCCGCACCGGGTTGAGGTGTTCGCAGGCGTCGAGGCCGAGGCCTGCGCGAAACTGCTCACCGACTTCTTCGAGGCGAAGCGCTGAGCATGCCCACTCGCGACGACCGCTCGAGGGCGGTCAGTCGGTGCCGCGGATGACGAACTTGTCGGTCGGCGGGTTGAACTCGTTCGGCGGCACGTAGACATCCGGCTCGATGTAGATCACGCGGGCGGCCGGGACGGCCTCGCGGATGCTGTGCTCCAGGGCGTTGATGCTGATTGCGACATCTGCCATGCGGGCGTTCTTGCCGAACGCGACCTTGGCGGCGACCATCAGTTCTTCCGGCCCGAGGTAGAGCGTCTTCATGTGGATCAGCGCCTCCACCTTCTTGTGTCCGTTGATGGCGTCGCGGATGGCATCCGAATCAGCGACGCTGGCGCCCTCGCCGACCAGGAGGCTCTTCGTCTCGATTCCGAGGATGATCGCCACCAGAACGAGCAGCACACCGATGCAGAGGGTGCCGATCGCATCCCACATCGCATTGCCGGTGATGATGGTCAGGCCGACGCCGCAGAGAGCGAAGAGGAGCCCGAGCAGGGCTGCGATGTCTTCGAGCAGCACGACGGGCAGTTCCGGCTGCTTGGCGTGGCGCACGAACTGCACCCAGCTCTGCTTGCCACGCACGTGGTTGGACTCGATGACGGCCGTGCGCAGCGAGAACGACTCGAGGATGATCGCGATGACCAGCACCACGATGGGCAGCCACGGCACATCCAGCGGGTGTGGATGAACCAGCTTGTTGTAGCCCTCGTAGAGGGAGAAGACGCCGCCGACGCTGAACAGGATGATGGAGACGACGAAGGCGTAGACGAAACGTTCGCGACCGTAACCGAACGGATGCTCCCGGTCGGCTTTGCGCTTGGCCATCTTGCCGCCCAGCAGCATCAGGGCCTGGTTGCCGGCATCCGCCACGGAGTGAACACCCTCGGCGAGCATGGAGCTCGAACCGGAGAAGAATGCGGCGATGAACTTCGTGACCGCGATGCCCGAGTTCGCGAGCAGCGCCGCGATGATTGCCTTGGTTCCGCCGGAAGCGCTCATGTTTCAATCCTAGGTCGCGACCGGAACCTAAGATAACGGGATGACTGTCACACTCCCCGCGATCGCAGTTCTCGGCGCAGGTTCCATGGGTGCGGCCATCGTGCACGGGTTGCTGAAGCGCAACGTCGAGGTGGTCGGCGGCATCCGCGTCACCAACCGCACCGAGGCGAAGGCGGCGCTTCTCCGCACCGGAGGCGTCGTCTCCCTGGCTTCGGAGACCGACCCGAACGCCAACCGTGCCGCCGTGGACGGTGCCAGGATCGTGCTGGTCGCGGTGAAGCCGGCACTGGTCGCCGGTGTGCTGAAGGAGGTGGCGGATGCCCTGGCGCACGACGCGATCGTGGTGAGCGTCGCTGCGGGTGTAACTACCGAGACGATGCAGTCACTGCTGCCGGCCTCGGTGGCCGCCGTGCGGATCATGTCGAACACGCCGACCGGTGTTGGGCTCGGCGTCACGGCGATCGCTGGAGGAAGCCGCGCCACTCGCGACGATGTCGACCTCGTGTCGCAGGTGTTTGCCGCGGTCGGCGAGGTGATCCTGCTTCCGGAGGACAAGCTCGACGCCGTTACGGCACTCTCCGGCACCGGCCCGGCGTACGTCTACTACGTGATCGAGTCGTTCACGAAGACGGCGATCGACATGGGGTTCACCGCGGCGGAGGCCGAGAAGCTGGTGATCGGGACGTTCCGAGGGGCGGTCGAGCTGCTGCGGGTGTCCGGGCTCGCGCCGGAAGAGCTAAGGCGCCAGGTGACCAGCCCGGGCGGGACCACCGAGCGGGCGATCGCCTCGCTGGAGGAGTCCCACCTCAAGCAGGTCTTCAGTGACGCGATCGCCGCCGCCGCCGCGCGCTCGCGAGAGCTGGCGTCCGGCCAGTAGGGCTACTGGGAAGCGAACTTCTCGATCGAAGCGGATGTCCCGCTCACGATGATCAGGTCGTGGTTGGAGATGACGGTGTCCGGGGTGGCGTAGGTGAACTCCTTACCTGGCGACTTCACCCCGACCACGGTCAGCCCGTACTTCTTGCGGAGCGCTGACTCGGTGAGCGTCTTCCCGTGGATGGGCTTCGGCGGGTACATCTTCACGATCGCGAAATCGTCGTCGAACTCGATGAAGTCGAGCATCCGCCCCGATACCAGGTGGGCGACCCGCGTGCCGGCCTCCGCCTCGGGGTAGATGACGTGGTTGGCACCGATGCGGGCCAGGATCTTGCCGTGCGACTGGCTGATCGCCTTCGCCCAGATCTGCGGCACCTTCAGGTCGACCAGGTTCGCGGTGATGAGCACGCTGGCCTCGATCGATGAGCCGACGGCGACAACCGCGATGGAGAAGTCCTGCGCGCCGATCTGCCGCAGGGCGTCGATGCTGCGCGCATCCGCCTGAACCGCGTGCGTGACCCGCTCCGACCACTTCTGCACCAGGGCGGGACTCTCGTCGACGACGAGCACCTCGCGGTCGAGGCGGTCGAGCTGCCCCGCCGTCGCCGCGCCGAACCGGCCCAGCCCGATGATGAGCACCGGGGCGTCATGGGGAATCCTGTCAACCAACGATGGGCCTCTCTTCCGCTCGTCTGAACAACTGCCGGCGCTGGCTAGCCGCCAGTGCCGCGGCCAGAGTCACTGTACCAACGCGCCCGGCCCACATCGTGGCCGAGAGGATGTACTTTCCGGCGTCGGGGAGGCTTTCGGTCAGTCCGGTACTGAGACCGCAGGTGGCGAACGCGGAGATGACGTCGAAGAGAACGAAATCGAGGGGCGCCTTGGTCAGCTGGAGCAGGGCGATCGATGAGGCCGCGACGATGGTCGCGCCCCACAGCGTCACGCTGACGGCCAGCCGGAGTACGTCTGGGGGGAGGCGGCGTTGAAATGCCTGCATGTCACTGTCCCCGCGAGCTTCGGCGAAAGCGGCCAGGAACAGCACCGCGAGCGTCGTCACCTTGATACCACCGGCCGTGGATGCCGACCCTCCTCCGACGAACATGAGCATGTCGAAGACAAGCAGGGTCGACCCGTTCAACTGGGAGACGTCGACGGTGGAGAACCCGCCCGAGCGGGTCATCACTGACATGAAGGTGGCGGTAAGCGGCCGGGCGGCGCCATCCTGGCCGCCCAGCGTTGCCTGGTTGTTCCACTCGAGCAGCAGCATCGCGAGCGCGCCCAGCACGATGAGGCCGATGGTTGTGACGAGCGTGAGCTTCACGTGCACCGAGAGGCGGCGCGGGTTGCGCCATCCGCGGGCCAGCGCGAAGATCACCGGGAACCCGACGCTGCCCAGGAAGACGGCGATGGCGAGAATGGTCAGCATCCACGGGTCCGTGGTGAACGGTGCCATGCCCTCCGGGTTCGGGGTGAAGCCGGTGTTGGTGAAGGCGGATGCCGCGTAGTAGAAGCTCTGCCAGGCGGCCGACCACAGGTCGAATCCGGCGATCAGCAGGCGGGGAAACACGACGGCGGCGACGACCAGTTCGATGATGAGCGCGCTGATGGCGACGGTGGCGAGCAGTCCTCCGATCTCGCCGAGGCGGATGGCCTGCGACTCGGAGACCGGCCCGTGGTGGATGCGTGAGGGGTTGGTGTCGCTCGCCGCCATCAGGCGGGTGCGCAGGCCCAGCCGGCGCGAGACGACGAGGCCCATGATGCTTGCCAGGGTCAGCACGCCGATGCCGCCGACCTGCAGGCCGACCAAGATGGCGACGTTGCCGAAGGTCGACCAGTGGGTCGCCATGTCGACTGTCGTGAGTCCCGTGACGCAAATGGCCGAGACGGCCGTGAACAGCGCATCCGCGAGAGGCGTCGCCGATCGGTCCGCGGATGCGATCGGCAGCGAGAGCACGAGCGTCAGGATCACGATGAGGGAGGTGAAGATCAGGATAGCGAATCTCGCAGGCGACGCGCTCGCGACATCATCCACCATGTCCCGGAAGCGCCTCCGCGGGGAAGCCTGCCTCACCGGCTTGGTCGGCATCGGTGTCCTCTGTGTGTGCTGTGTTGCCATGTCTATGGCAGCTTGACATGGTACTCCTCGGCGGGGCGCATTAGCCTGTTGCCATGGCCGACATCTTTGACGTAGTTTCAGACCCCACCAGGCGCGACCTGCTTCAGGCGCTGCTGGAGCGGTACATCGCACCGGGGTCGGATGCGGGGGAAATCAGCGTTGGCGAGTTGGTCACCACCCTCGGGCTGAGCCAGCCGACCGTGTCGAAGCACTTGCGGGTGCTCCGCGACTTCGGCCTGGTCAGCGTGCGCGACGAAGGGCAGCACCGCTATTACACGCTCGACGCTTCCCCGCTGGAGGCGATCGAGGACTGGATCATTCCCTTCCTGAGCGCCGACTTCGATTCGTCCGCCGAGAAGTCCGCAGTGTTCTCGGCGTGGGCCGGTGCCCAGCTTCCTGCCCCGCTGCGCCGGGCGACCGAGTCCCTGCAGCATTCGGGTGAGGCCGGCGCCGCTGTCGGACGTGCCGTGGCGGATGCGACCTACCAGGCTCGCAGTGCCATCGAGGATGCGTCGCACGACCTGGAACGCCGGGTCATCAAGCCGATCAAGAAGAAGCTCAAGAAAGACTGACTTCTGGACAGCCAGTCACTTCTACCCCTAGAGTTACGAATTAGCACTCCAGTAACACCCGAGGCGGGGTGCATGGCGTCACCGGTGCCCTCACCGCTGGCCCACAGAGACTAAGGACCAGCACATGGCACGCGATCTTTCAGAGGTTCGTTTCCTCACGGTTGCTGAGGTCGCCGACATGATGCGGGTGTCGAAGATGACCGTGTACCGCATGGTGCACGCCGGCGAGCTGCCGGCCATCCGCTTCGGTCGCTCATTCCGGGTCCCGGAGTCGGCTGTCGCCACCGCCATCGACTCCCACATCGCCGAAGGCGACTCCGCCGTAGGCTGACCAGCCGGGGCGCACTCCACGCAGTGATCGCCCCGCGAATAGTGGTGCCTCCGGTATCGAGTACACTTGGCGGAGGCAATTTCTCCGCGGTTCTGAACGGACCCGGTCATCCGTTCAAGTCAGTGAAGCCAATAGACATGAGGTACGTATGGGTTCCGTAATCAAGAAGCGCCGCAAGCGTATGGCGAAGAAGAAGCACCGCAAGTTGCTTCGCAAGACCCGCCACCAGCGTCGCAACAAGAAGTAGCGCCGCAAGCATGAGCGTCTGGCCTTCGGGTCAGGCGTTTTTTGTTTGCTAAGCCTTCGCGCGCTTTCCGTCGCGGATGACGCGTCGGCGGGCGGCACGGATGCTCGACTTGTTGAGTCTCAGGATGGACCAGCCCCGCAGCTTCGCGTGGCGCATGAGGCTGGCGTCCGGGTTGACCACCACCCGGTTGCCGGCCAACTCGAGTAGGGGAATGTCGTTCTCGGAGTCCGAGTACGCCCAGCAGTCCCGCAGGTCGGCGCCCAGCCGGGAGGTCAGCTCCTCGGCCGCGACCGCCTTTCGCTCTCCGTGGAGCACCTGGCCCACCAGCCGGCCGGTGAAGCATCCGTCGACCGTCTCCAGCATGGTGCCGATGGCGCCCGTCAGTCCGAGGCGTTCGGCGATGACGGATGCGATGTCGATCGGCGTCGCGGTGATGAGCCAGACCTCGTGGCCCTTGCTCAGGTGCTCCTGCGTGAGACCGACCGTCTCCGGCCACAGACGCTTCTCGATGGCCTTGTCGAAAATGGACTCCGCCAGCTCCCTGACTTCGGCGGCAGAATGCCCGCGGGCGAGCCCGAGTGCGCGCTCGCGCACCAACTCCAGGTGCTTGCGGTTCTCGCCGACCGCGATGAACCTGGCCTGCTGCCAGGCGAAGCGCAGGATGTCCCGCAGCTTCAGGTAGCCGCGGCTGTACGCCCCCCGACCGACGTGGTAAATGCTCGCGCCGCGCATCAGCGTGTTGTCGACATCGAAGAACGCGACAATCGGCCTGGCAGCTGCCGGGACGCTACTGGACTGCATCGCGCCATGCTACTGGGTGTCGGCGATTACGCTGGGAGGCGTGACCACCGCGACGCTGACTCTCATCGGCAAGCCGGGCTGCCATCTCTGCGATGACGCCCGCGAAGTGATCGCCGCCGTGGTCTCCGAGCTGGAGGGCGTCGCATCCGCCCCCGCTGTTGTCGTGACGGAGGTTTCGATCCTCGATGACGCCGAACTACACGACAAGTACGCGGAGGAGATTCCGGTGGTGCTGCTGAACGGTGCGGTGCACAACATCTGGCGGGTCGACCCGGGCCGCCTGCGAGCCGCGCTCATGGAGGCTTAGCCCATGCTCAGGCACATTGTTTCGTGGAAGCTCAGCGGAGCAGACGTGTCCGAGGTGGATGAGCAGGTCGAGCGCATCGCCCGCGACCTGGAGTCCCTCGACGGTCGGATCCCCGAGATCATCAGCATCCGCGTGGTGCGCAACGTGGTGAACCCTGGCCAGAACTTCGACGCCGCGGTCATCGCGGACTTCGAGAACGCGGATGCCCTTCGCGCCTACATCGCGCATCCTGACCACGTCGAGGCCTCAGCCTTCCTGAAGTCGGTAACCGTTCAGCGGGCCTGCGTCGACTTCGAGGTGTAGTCAGTCCTGTCGCTTGGCTGCGGCCTCCGCTTCGGCGCGCGACTCGTAGACGGGTTCGTCGAAAACGGACGCGAGCTGCTCGCCCGGGGCGATCAGCAGCAGGTCCGTCGGTTCCTCAGCCGAGGCGAAGTCTTCGGCGACCAGCGGCTCGTTGTTGAGGTGGACCGTGACCAGACCGCTGCCGGTCTCCAGGGTGTCCAGCTCGAGTGCGGTCAACGGCTTGCCGCCGGCGCGCTCGATCAGCGCGGTGACGGCAGCGCCGACCCCGCGGCCACCGGAGAGGAACGCCTTCTCGTCGAGCACGGTGTAGTCGTAGCGCGTGCGTACCGTGAAGGTGAGCTCGTTCTGGTCTTCTGCCGGCTCGTCATCCTCATCCTCAAACAGCTCGTCGAGTGCGTCCCCGTAGGCGGCGACGGCATCCCACAGTTTGCGGTCGAGGTCTTCCAGGGCGGGGCCGTCCGCCTCGGAAACCTGATCGGCATCCTTGGCAATGAGGTCGATGTGCTTTCGCAAAATGCCGATGAGGGTCTCGCCCGCGTCGACTGCTGAGCGCGTCATTTCGTTCGTCATCCGCTCACGGTACCACCCGAGATTGTCCAGCAATCTTCCAGTCCCGCGGCCTACCCTCGGGCCTTGTGCCGCCAGGTGCGAATGGATTCCTGCGGCGTGATTCCCATGGCCCCCACTCATCGCGTGCCCCAGCCAAGCGCCACCGGACTGTGGTCTGGTGTCACGTCACACCGCGCCTTCCGCACGCTCTCCTGGGGCGCCGCCGTTGCCGCCTTCGCCCTGGTGGCGGTGTTCGCCGTCGTGCCCACCGCGCCGCACCTGTCGTCGGCAGCGGATGATGCGCAGCGCCATAAAGAGGTGCAGACCCTGGTCGCCGTGAGCCACGTCGCAATCCCGGAGGTGAAGCGCGACGCCTTCCACGTGACTCCTGGGCGAACCACTTTCATCAACGGCGGAACCAACCACGACTGGGCGAAGCTGGTGCTGCTGAACGGCGGATGGCCGGTCACCGACAACAACGTCACGGTGATCACCCGCTGGATGCGCCAAGAGAATTACATCGACACCTGGTGGAACCGCAACAACCCGCTGAACAACGGATGGGGGTCAGGAGGTGGCGGAGGCCTGGGCAGCTACCCCACCCTGGTCGTGGCAGCGGAGAATGCAGCCGAGGCGCTGAACACGCATCCGGGCTATCGCGACATCGTCGCCGCCTTCGCATCATCGGCACCGCCCGAGGTCACCGAGGCTGCCATCTGGGCATCACCGTGGGCGAGCGGCCACTACGCGAACGGGTCGCATTGGCACTACACGCCGGTGCCGGTGGTGAAGGCGCCGGCCGGAGCGTGGTGAAGCTGTCTCAGTTGTCGAGTTCGACCAGGGAGGCGTCCGCGGCATTCTTGCGGATCGACTCGATGCCATTCTTCGCTGACGCTTTCGAGGAGTAACCCTCCGAAGACAGGGCGATCACCTCACCGTTGCCGGCCTTCAGGCGGAAACGGTATTCGCCGCCTTTGTCTGTGTACAGTTCGAACTTTCCGGCCATGTTGGAGCTCACTTCCCTCGGCACTGATCGGCGACCGCATGGCCACTGGTCTCAATATACGAACCAGGCGACTATTTGTCACCCGAATGAGGGACATTCATTAGGGCAGCAGGCGGGTCGGTCCGCGGAACAGGAAGGTGGCCTCGCGCAGGTTGGGCAGGCCCAGCATGAGCATCAGCACGCGCGACAGTCCCATGCCGAATCCACCGTGCGGCGGCACCCCGTAGCGGAAGAAGTCGAGATAGAAGTCGAGTTCCTCCGGCTCGAGGCCCTTCTCCTTGGCCTGCTCGACCAGCACATCGATGCGGTGCTCGCGCTGCGCCCCGGTGGAGATCTCCACCCCGTTCAGGATGAGGTCGTAGCTGTTGGTGAGCGCAGCATCCGCCTCATGACGCATGTGATAGAACGGGCGGATGCTCGAGGCATAGTCAGTCAGGAACACGAAGTCGTGCCCGAACTTCTCCTGCACGTAGGCGGCGATCTGGCGCTCGCCCTCCGGGTCCATGTCGTCATCGTGGCGGGGAACCTCGTAGCCGCGCTCGGCAACGATGCGCTTCGCCTCGGCGAGCGGGATGCGCGGGAACGGCGTGGTGGGAACGGTCAGCTCGATGCCGAAGAGGGCTTCGATCTCGGCGCCATGCTTCGCCTTGACCGCGGTGTAGCCGGCGACCATGAGCTCCTCGTGCAGCTTCATGACGTCTTCGTGGCTGTCGATCCAGCTGATCTCCGAGTCGACGCTGGTGAACTCGGTCGCGTGGCGGCTGGTGAACGACGGGTCGGCGCGGAACGCCGGCCCGATCTCGAACACCTTGCCGAAGCCGGCCGGCTGCGCCATCTGCTTGAAGAACTGCGGGCTCTGCGCCAGGTACGCCTTCGTGTCGAAGTACTCGACCTCGAACAGCTCGGCGCGCGACTCGCTGGCGCTCGCCATCAGCTTCGGCGTGTGGATCTCGATGAAGTCGTTCTCGACCCAGTACGTGCGCCAGGCGTGCTCGAGCGTGGTCTGGATGCGGAACAGCAGGTTGTTCTTCGGCACCCGCAGGTCGAGGAAGCGCCAGTCCATGCGCTTGTCGACTCCGGAGTCGTCGGCGATCGGAGTCTCCGGGATGGCGTGGGAGGCCACGTCGAGGTCGTCCAGCTTGATCTCGACGCCGCCGAGCTTGACCCGCTCATCGTGCTTGAGTTCGCCGGTCGCGGTGAGGAAGCTGCCCTGCGAGAGGGCGGAGATCTCGTCGGCCAGCGCATCCGGTGCCGGGGTGCCGTCCTCGTTGAAGATGCGCGGGTGCACCAACTGCACCGCGCCGGACTCATCGCGCAGCACGACGAACTGCACCTTCTTCTGGTCGCGCACGGTGTCAACCCAACCGGACACGCTCACGGGGCCGTCGGATGCTGCGGCCAGGTTCTTGATCAGGGTGCGTTCGCTCACGCCCCCCATCCTAAACGGGCACCCCTCCACGCCCAGACCGCCTCGATTCACGTACGAGCAGGCAGGGAGGGAGAAGGGAACGGCTCGGGTGGGCCGGGCTTCTATGGGCGGAGCCGTTCCCTTCTTCCTCCCGGCCGGCCACCTGAGCCCGCCACCTGAGCACGGGCCAATCGCCCAGCAGGGATTACCTAGACTGGTGGGGTGCCTGCTTCCCTTGTCCACCTCGTTCGCCACGGTGAGGTTCACAACCCCGACGGCATCCTTTACGGGCGCATCCCCGGCTACCACCTCTCGGAGCTGGGGCACCGGATGGCGGCCGCCGCCGCCGACCAGTTGGCCGGGCATCCGGTCACTGCGTTGTATGCGTCTCCCCTGCAGCGCGCGCAGGAGTCCGCGAAGCCGTGGGCGGATGCTTTCAGCCTTGAGATTGTCACCGACGAGCGCCTGATCGAGCCGAACAACAAGTTCGAGGGCAAGAAGTTCGAATTCGGTCCGCAGGTGCTGACCAAGCCGCAGTCGTGGCCGTGGATCCTGAACCCGTTCAAGCCGAGCTGGGGCGAACCGTTCACCAGTGTCGCCGACCGCATGCTCGCAGTGATCGAGGATGCCCACTCGTCTGTCGACGACGGCGAGGTCGTCCTCGTCAGCCACCAGATGCCGATCGTGATGGCGCAGCGGTTCCTGTCCGGTCGCAAGCTCTACCACGACCCCCGCAAGCGCCGCTGCTCGCTGTCGAGCATCACCACCCTCGCCCTCCGCGACCCGGCGGAGGAAGGACCAAGGTTCACCGAAGTGAACTATCAGGATCCGGCGGCAGAGTTGTTGGCCCAGTCCATCGATTTCGGAGCGGTATGAGGTTCCCTGTGAAGGCCGGTGCGCTGGCACTGATTCTGGCTGTCACGCTGAGCGGATGCACGAACGACCCCCTCGCGGAGCAGTACGGGGGCGAGGGCACCAGCTACGAGTCCGAGGATGGCGCGTTCAGCGAGTTCGGCCCGGCCGACCGCGGCGAGCCGGTCGTCTTCGAGGGCACGACGGACACCGGGATGACGGTCTCTAACGAGGACTACGCCGGTGAAGTGCTGGTCGTGAACTTCTGGTACGCCGAGTGCGCCCCGTGCCGGGCTGAAGCGCCCGACCTGCGAGACCTGTCGCTGAAGTACGAGGGCAACGGGGCATCCTTCCTCGGAATCAACACCGTCAACGAGGCCGAGAGCGCCCTGGCGTTCGCGCGCAAGTTCGACATCAGCTACCCCTCGATCATGGATGCGAACGAGGGCACCGCACGCCTGGCCTTCGCCGGCCACGCGCCGCCGAGCGCCGTGCCGACCACGCTGGTGCTCGACAAGGAGGGCCGGGTGGCTGCGCGGTTCCTCGGGCAGGTCATGGCTCCGTCGAGCCTGGACACGATCATCCGCGAGCTCATCGCTGAGGACCTCTAGTGGGCTCTCTCAGCGAGATTGTCTTCGGCGGCAACCTCCTGCTTGCGCTGCCGATAGCCATGCTCGCCGGGCTGGTCTCGTTCGCCTCGCCCTGCATCCTGCCGCTGGTTCCCGGATACCTCGGCTACGTGGGCGGGTTCGCCGGTGACGGGGACAAGGCTGATCGTCGCCGCCTGCTCCTCGGCGTCTCGCTTTTCGTGCTCGGCTTCAGCCTCGTTTTCGTGGCGTTCGGGGTGCTGTTCGGCGTAGCCGGGCTACTGCTCACGCAGTGGCTCGACCTGATCACCCGCATCGCCGGCGTCATCATCATTGTGATGGGGCTGGTGTTCATCGGCATGTTCGGGCGGATGCAGCGGACCATCAAACCGCGGTGGAAGGTTGCCACCGGTCTTGCCGGTGCACCGTTCCTCGGCATCGTGTTCGGGCTCGGCTGGGCACCGTGTGTCGGGCCAACCCTGGCTGCAGTGCTGGCGCTGAGCCTGAACGGCGGCTCCCCGGCGCGCGGAGCACTGCTGGCGGCTCTCTACTGCCTGGGCCTCGGCATCCCATTCCTGCTGGTCGCCCTCGGCTTGAACTGGGTGACCGGCTCAGTAGCCTGGCTGAAGCGACACATCCGCGTGGTCAACATCGTCGGCGGGGCGCTGCTCATCCTCGTCGGCCTGCTCATGGTGAGCGGGCTGTGGACCCTTTTCATCTCGAGCCTGGGGTCGGTGATCAACGGTTTTGTCCCGGCCATCTGATCACATCGACTCCCCGCCACCCGCCCCGAAGGGCGACGGGGTCACGCAGCCCAGACTCGATTTCCTGGGATACCTGAGATTCTTCTGGCGCCAGCTGACCAGCATGCGCACCGCACTCTTCCTGCTGCTCCTGCTTGCCATCGCGGCCGTCCCCGGATCGCTGGTTCCCCAGCGCGGCGCCGACCCGAACGGCGTGGTGAAGTACTTCGAGGACAACCCCGACCTGGCTCCCATCCTCGACAACCTGCAGGCGTTCGACGTCTACACCTCGGTGTGGTTCTCGAGCATCTACCTGCTGCTGTTCCTGTCCCTGATCGGATGCGTCATCCCGCGCACCATGCACCACCTGAAGGCGCTGCGTACCCCGCCGCCGAAAACCCCAGCGCGGCTGGACCGCCTGGCCGGCTTCACAACGATCGATGCGCCGGAAGCCGATGCGGCATCCGCTATCGACTCTGCCCGCACCCTCCTGCGGAAGAGCGGCTACCGGGTGCGCCTGTTCGACGGCCCGCAACTGTCGGTGTCGGCGGAGCGCGGCTACCTGCGCGAGTCCGGAAACCTGGTGTTCCACACCGCGCTGATCGGCGTGCTCGCATCCGTCGCCATCGGCGGAGGCTTCGCCTACAGCGGCCAGAAGGTTGTCGTCGAGGGGCAGCCGTTCGTCAACGTGCTCGCCGACTACTCGTCATTCAACCCTGGGCGGTTCTTCGACGAGAGCGCCCTCGTGCCCTACCGCATGGTGCTCGACGATTTCAGCGTGAACTACGAGCGCGAGAACTTCAACGCCTACGGCTTCCCGACCGACTTCACGGCGGATGTCACGGTGCACGTCCCGGGGGATGACAGCTACCAGGACCAGGTGAAGGTCAACCATCCGCTGCACATTCTCGGCAACGAGACCTACCTTCTGGGCAACGGCTACGCGCCGCACATCACGGTCACCGACGGTGAGGGCAACGTCGCATTCAGCGGCACCGTGCCGTTCCTCTCCCAGGATGCCAATATGACCTCGATCGGCGTGGTCAAGGTTCCGGATGCCGTACCGGAACAGCTCGGACTGGTCGGCTTCTTCTACCCGACGGCGGAAGAGTTGGAGACGGGCGCGTTCACCTCCGCCTTCCCCGACCTGCGTGACCCGCTCCTCACCTTCAACGTGTTCACCGGCGACCTCGGCGTCGACGACGGGATCCCGCGCTCGGTGTACGCGCTCAACACCGACGAGATGACGCCGATCGCCGGCCGCGGAACGGATGTTCCCGCGATCCAGTTGCGACCGGGGGAGGCGGTCGAGCTTCCGGGCGGCGTCGGCACCGTCACCTTCGACGACCTCAGCGACACCTCCGTGGACGGCACCAGTGTTCCCCGGTTCGCCTCGTTCGACATCCACCGCGACCCATCCCAGGGCTGGGTGCTGGCCTTTGCGATCCTGGTCGTTCTCGGGCTGCTCACCGCGCTATTCGTTCCCCGCCGCCGCGTCTGGGTGAAGGCGATCGAGCAGGAGGACGGCGGCATCCGCCTGGAGTATGCAGGACTCGCCCGTGGAGACGACCCGACTCTCGATGCTGCAGTGGCGGACCTCGCCGCGCGGCATGCCAAACAAATGAAGAATTAGGCTGTTCACCGTGATGGAAACACTTGACACCTACTCGCTCGTGGCGATCTACTCGGCGATGGGCGTGTACACGGTCGCCTTCGTCATGTTCGCGCTCGACCTGGCGAAGCGGTCGGCCCGTGTTCCGGCGGTTGCCGCCTCCGTCGGGCAGCTGGCCAACACCAGGGGAGTGGCCGCAACCCTGGTCACAACGGACGCCGAGCCGGTGGTGCCGCGCTACAAGTTCGAGCGGATCGCGTTCGCGCTGGTCGTGCTCGGCTGGGTGCTCCATGTCGCCGGCACAGTGCTGCGCGGAGTCGCCCAGGGCTTCGTCCCGTGGGCCAACATGTTCGAGTTCTCGCTCACATCATCCGCCATCGTCGTCGGGGTGTTCATCATCATCCAGCGGTGGCAGGAACTGAAGTTCCTCGGCGTCTACATCACCGGATTCGCGCTCATCACCCTCGGCGTCGGCACCGTCAACTTCTACGTGCCGGTGAAGCCGCTGCCCGACGCCCTCGACTCGTACTGGCTGATCATCCACGTGTTCGTCGCGTCACTCGGCACCGCCTTCTTCGCTCTCGGCGCCGGCGTCTCCATCGCGCAGTTGCTGCAGGCCAGGCGGGAGGCCGGCAAGAAATCCCTCGCCCTGCTGAAGACGCTGCCGGATGCCGTGAAGCTGGAGAACCTCGCCTACCTGGTCACCGTGGTCGGGTTCGTCTTCTGGACCTTCACCCTCATCGCCGGCTCGATCTGGGCGGAGCGCGCCTGGGGACGGTACTGGGGCTGGGACACCAAAGAGGTGTGGACCTTCATCATCTGGGTGATCTACGCCGGGTACATCCACGCGCGGGCGACCCGCGGGTGGCGCGGGGCACGATCGGCGTGGCTGGCGATCATCGGATTCTCAGCGGTCATGTTCAACTACACCGTGGTGAACCTCTTTTTCAAGGGGCTGCACTCGTACTCGGGCCTGTAGGCCGAAGGTCTTTTTCGCTCGTCAGTTCGCCTTGTTGAGCTGCACCATGGCAGCGTAGAGCTGCTTGTCCGTCATTGGCGGCTCGGGGATCGGATGTGCGCGCTCAGCACGGTATCCGTCGAGCATGAGGTAGAGGTGACGCCGCCAGGCATCGGGCGCGGTGAGACTGGTGGCGTCGATCATCCGGCCGTTCGACCAGATCAGATTGACGATGTCGGCCATGGTGAGGTCGGGGCGCACCTCGCCGGCGTCCTGGGCCCGAGTGAGCACATCCTCGATTTGGCGGCACATCTGGTCGTGGATGCGCTCGGTGTCTGCGCTGTCCGGGAATCGGCGGGAGAGAAAGTCATTGAAACCTCGATCGCCGGCCTGAACACGGAACAGGTTCTCCAGGTATGAGACGAAGCCGTTCCATGGATCGTCAATCTCCAGGGCGTTGCTGGCCCCGTCGAGGAACTCCTGCAGCCGCGGCTCGAACGCCGCCAAGATCAGATCCAAGCGGTTGGGGAAGTGGCGATACAGGGTGCCGATGGAGACGCCGGCGTCCCGCGCGATCCTCTCAAGCGAGGCGTCTACACCGCGAGCGGCGAATTCGCGCTGCGCCGCGGCACGGAGCCTGTCGTAATTCTCCTGGGCATCGCGTCGGCGAGGCATCCGTAGCTGCTGGACGTCACCCTTTTTCACCTTCTCATTCTATCTCGGAATAGCTGAGGCACCCCTCCGGTTGCGCTGAACGGAGGGGTGCCTCATCTTGGCATTCCGAAAACAAGAAGGAAAACACATCATGACGACCATCAGCATCATCGGTTCGGGCAACATGGCAGCGGCCATTGGCACGCGAGCGGCCAATCACGGCCACACCGTCGAGATCATGAGTCGCAACAGTGTCAAGGCTCAGGCGCTCGCCGACCAGATCGGCAACGGAACTACTGTCGGCACGTTCGGCGCGAGGCCGGCGGGTGACATCGTCATCCTGGCTATTCTGCACAGCGGCGCGGTTGGTGTGGTCGCGCACTATGGCGATGCGCTGGCCGGCAAGATCCTCGTCGACGTCACCAACCCGTTCAACGCCAACGCAAGCGGAATCGTGACTACCGAGGGCAACTCGATTGCGCAGCAGATCGCCGTCGTCGCGCCGGAGGACGCGCACGTCGTCAAGGCATTCAACATGCTCTTCCGCGGCGTCATAGCCGCAGACAAGCCAGTCGACGTGTTCTTCGCCGGCGACCCTGATGCGCAAGCACCTGTCGCCGCATTCCTGGAGAGCCTGGATATGCGGCCGCGCTACGCGGGAGGACTCGAGATGACCTACATCATCGAGTGGGGGAGCATCCTCCTGATGGGCGTGGCGCGAAACGGCGCTGGCTTCGATATCGCCTTTGCCGCCGAGGCAGTCTGATGGGGAAGCTCGAGGCACTACGGTGGTCTGAACGATTTGGCCGCAGCGTGTCGTCACGTCCACTCAACCAACCTGCCGGGCAGTTCAACTAGGGCAGCTGGGCGTGGCAGCGGCGGATGCGCTCGTGCCACCAGGCGGTGCGGTCGGGCGGCGCGGCATGCTGTTGGAGCAGCCTCTCGCTGACGTCAACGCGCCGCACGGGGATGCTGCCGTTGAGGGGCATGAGGGGGGCATCCGTCACGTCGGCGGCCAGGAGTGCAGCGGTTCCCAGCCCGCAGTCGAACTCGAGGGACGGGAGTGCCGCCGCGAGGTAGGCACCCATCGAGATGCCGACGCTCGTGTCGAGGGCGCTCGAAACGACCACCGGCAGCCCGGCATCGGCCACGATGCGCAGCGCTGCGGCGATGCCGCCGAGGGGCTGCGCCTTGATGACCAGCAGGTCGGCGGCACCCGCGCGGGCGACGGCCAGGGGGTCGGCGGCCTTGCGCACGCTCTCATCGGCGGCAATCGGGATGTCCAGGTAGCGGATGCGACGGCGCAGCTCGACGAGTTCATCCACCGTCGCGCACGGCTGCTCGACGTACTCGAGGTCGAACTCGGCCAGGGCGTGGATCGCGCGCTCGGCCTCGTCCATGGTCCAGCCGCCGTTCGCGTCGACACGCACCCGACCATCCGGCCCGAGGTATTCGCGGGCGGCCCGCACCCTCGCCACATCCTCTGCGAGGGTCTGTGACGGTTCGGCGACCTTTACCTTCACGGTTCGGCAGCCGGGGAATCGGTCGAGCACAGCGGCCACCTGTTCCGGATCGACGGCCGGGAGGGTGGCATTGACCATGACCTGGTCGCGCAGCAGAGCAGGGGAGGGGTTCCATCCGAAGTCGATGGCGGCGGTCAGCCAGGCGACGGCTTCGGCATCCGCATATTCGGTGAACGGTGAGAACTCGGTCCACCCCTCCGGGCCCTCGAACAGCACCGCCTGCCGCACGTCGAGGCCTCGGAACCGGGTGCTGAGGGGAAGGGACACCACGCGGGCAGCTGCCAGCAATTGGTCGAGGGAAGGGATCACCCTTCCAGTCTGACGTGCGGCGCGGGTTAAGCTCTAGCCCATGACCAACCCGCCGACCGAGATGTACCAGCCGGTCGAAGCAGAGGTGCCCGCCCGGAAGCGCCGGAGCGCCCCACGCTGGCTACTCGGGGCCCTTGCCGTGCTGCTGGCCATGGCGGCAGGCGGCCTTCAGATTGCCGGGATCGTGCAGGCGAGCAACCTGAACTGGGAGCGCGGGACGCTGCTCGCCGGGCTCGCCATCGGGGTCTCGGTTGTCGCGTTCGTGGTCGGGCTGGTCGCGGTGACCACGAACCGCGGCAGGCGCCTGGGTATTGCGGCCATGATCGCCGCGGTCGTGGCCAACCCGTTCGTGCTCGCGCAGCTGCTCGGCGCCCTGGGCTGACCCCTCCAGGCGGTGGCCGCGCCGTAGGCTTGCCCCATGGTCTCGGAACTCTTTGACGCGGATGTCTGGCGCACGGTAGATGGCTTCGACGCCCTAACCGACGTCACCTACCACCACGACGTGACAGGGCGGGTCGCGCGCGTCGCGATCGACCGCCCGGAGGTGCGCAACGCGTTCCGCCCGCACACCGTCGACGAGCTGTACCGCACGCTGGACCATGCGCGCCAGAACCCGCGCATCGGCGTCGTGCTGCTCACCGGCAACGGCCCCAGCGCGAAGGATGGCGGCTGGGCGTTCTGCAGCGGTGGCGACCAGCGCATCCGCGGCCGTGATGGGTACCAATACGAGGACGGCACCACCTCGACCGGCCGACTCCACATCCTCGAGGTGCAGCGTCTCATCCGCTTCATGCCGAAGGTGGTCATCGCGGTGGTGCCGGGCTGGGCTGCCGGTGGTGGGCACTCGCTGCATGTCGTCTGCGACCTGACCATCGCCTCCGCCGAGCACGGCAGGTTCAAGCAGACGGATGCCGATGTCGGCTCGTTCGACGCCGGCTACGGCAGCGCGTATTTCGCTCGCCAGATCGGGCAGAAGAACGCTCGCGAGGTTTTCTTCCTGGCGCGGGAGTACAGCGCACAGCGGGCATACGAAATGGGCGCAGTGAACGCCGTCGTGCCGCATGCGGAGCTGGAGGCGACCGCCTACGACTGGGCGAACGAGATCCTCACCAAGTCGCCGACCGCCATCCGCATGCTCAAGTTCGCGTTCAACGCGGTCGACGACGGCCTGGTCGGGCAACAGGTGTTTGCGGGCGAAGCCACCCGGCTCGCCTACGGCACGGATGAGGCGGTGGAGGGGCGCGACTCGTTCCTTCAGAAGCGCGAGCCGGATTGGTCGCCGTACCCCTGGCAGTTCTGAGAAGCGTCGCGCAAAGGGAGGAGAAAGTGCAGGTTCAGCCGAAGAAAGTCCTCCTTTCCGTGCAGTTGTCGCAAAGGGTCCCTCAATCGCGCGCGGAGCATGGGCGCCGGTCGCGCAACTCGGAGGGGGGACTGTGACGCGGCAACTGCGGGTGGTCGACGGCGGAGATTCGCACGCCGTGTTCGAGGCGCTGCGCGACGCGCTCGCCGGTGGGCCGGCCGTGCTGCCGCACCCCGGTGTCCCTGAGGGTGTGCCGGCCAGCGTCCGGAAGCGGGTCGCCGTCGTTGTCGAGACCAGCGGGTCGACCGGTCGACCCAAGCGGGTGGCGTTGGGGGCGGATGCCCTCCTCGCGAGCTCGGCAGCGTCAGAGTCGGCGCTGGGTGGACGCGGCACCTGGCTGCTGGCCCTGCCGGCGCACTACATCGCGGGCATCAACGTGCTGACGCGTTCGCTTGCGGCCGAGACGGAACCGGTGATGATGCCGGCCGGACGCTTCGACCCGTTCGCGTTGGCCGTCGCAGCCGAGACTTTTCCGGCCAGGACACCGGATGCACCGGGCCGATTCACCTCCCTGGTCCCGTCCCAGCTGGCGCGGCTCCTCGAAGTGGACGAACTGCTGGACGTGCTGCGCGACTTCGACCGGATCCTCGTCGGCGGGCAGGCCATGCCGCAGCAACTCCTGGTGAAATCGCTCGAGGCCGGCCTGAACGTGACCCGGACCTACGGGTCGAGCGAAACCTCGGGCGGCTGCGTGTACGACGGGCGCGCGCTCTCCGGAGTGCGCGTGGCGGTGACCGACGGGCAGGTCGAGCTCGGCGGGCCGACCCTGGCCGAAGGGTACCTGGGCGACCAGGAGCGAACGGATGCTGCCTTCTTCGTCAGGGACGGCATCCGCTGGTATCGCACCGGGGACACCGGGGAAATAGTCGACGGAGTTCTGCGGGTGACCGGGCGGCTCGATGACCTGATCAAGTCCGGCGGCATCACGGTGTCGCTGGCCAGGGTGGAGCGCGCCGTCCGCGCTCTGCCAGGGCTTGGCGAGGCCGTGGTGGTCGCCGCGCCGAGCGATCGCTGGGGGTTCGTCCCCGTCGTCGTCTCCCTGGTGGACGCCGAACTGGAACAGGTGCGAGCAGCCGTGGCCGGTGAACTCGGTGCACCGGCACGGCCCGAACGCATCATCGTCGTAGCGGAGATCCCGCACCTCCCATCGGGCAAGGCGGACCGCGCCGCATTGGGCCGGCTCGTGGCCGAGCATCCGTAGTCCCCTAGAATCCTGAACGTGGGCAACCCGAAACAGCAGAGAATCGATCCGGCCAGGACGGCTGCAGCCGCCCGGGCGAAGAAGTCGCGCGAGCACGAAAAGGGGATGCGGCCCCCGGTGCAGAAACCCGAGAAGCCGAAGCCCGTGCAGGCGCAGGCCAAGGCGAAGAAGAAGGGCGGCAGGCCCGGTGGGCCGGTGTTGCCGCCGAACGCCAAGATGAAGCCGGCAACGCTCGGTGACTGGGTGGATGGCGCCCGCATCCGCACCCTCCCACTGGCGATCGCACCGGTCGCCCTCGGAGTCGCGACGGCGTACCTGGTGCGTCCAGAGTGGCAGTGGCTGCTGATCGGGCTCTGCTTCGCGGTCGCCATCCTGCTGCAGGTCGCCGTGAATTATGCCAACGACTACTCCGACGGCATTCGCGGCACCGATCGTCACCGTGTCGGCCCGTCGCGCCTGACCGGCTCGGGGGCGGCTCGTCCCCGCACCGTCCTCACCGTGGCGCTGGTCTTCTTCGGACTGGCCGCCGTGGCAGGTCTCGCCATCATCGTCGTCACCGGGTACTGGTGGCTGCTGGCCGTGGGAGCAGCAGCCCTGCTGGCCGGGTGGTTCTACACCGGCGGTAAGCATCCGTACGGCTACTACGGGCTCGGTGAAGTGTTCGTCTTCGTGTTCTTCGGACTGGTCGCCGCCGCCGGCACCATGTACGTGCTGGTGGGTGCGGTCAGCCTCGAGGGCTGGCTGGTAGGAGTCATCAGCGGCCTGCTGGCCTGCTCGGTGCTCATGATCAACAACGTTCGGGATCTCGAACAGGACCACGGAGCAGGCAAACGCACCCTCGCCGTGCTGATGGGCAGCATGCCGTCGCGCATCGCGTTCTCGGTGCTGCTACTGGTGCCCTTCGTGATCCTGGGCTACTTCATGCTGTTGTTCGACAACGCCCTGTACGTCTACTTCGCATTGCTGGCAGCCGTGCCGGCAGCGGTCATCGCGCTCACCGGGAAGACCCCGCACGAATTCCTGCTCGCCCTGCGTCTCGCCAGCCTGACCGCCCTGTTATTCGGGCTCGGCCTGGCCGCGGTGATCATCTTCTAGGGTTGCTGCCTAGAACTTGTCCTCGGTGGCCGAACGATCGAGCATCGCATTCTCGGCGTCGCTGTCCAGGTCGACACCAGCGGCCTGGCGGCGCTCATGGATGTCCCTGGCAAGCGCGTCGCGCGGCTCGCTGAAGAAGATGTAGGAGATCGCGAACGCGACGACGGTGGCGACGATCGCGGCCGCCCACCACTCCAGCCCGAGCAGGAGCATGGCCGCCAGCGCGGCGGCGAACAGGCCCACGCGGAACAGCGAGTACAGGATCCAACGGGTTGACGACTTCACAAGGGTGCAGTTTACGTTCGCTAGCTGTGAGCGAGACTGGCCTTGGCTGGGAAATGCCACGGCGCCGAACATCCGCCGAAGGTTTAGACTGGGACCATGGCCAAACTCCTGTTCGCGCTCTCCGTGGTAGGGTTCGTCGTCTGGGTCTACACCCTCGTCGACACCATCCGCACGGATGAATCGCGCGTGCGCGGCCTCCCCAAGATCGCCTGGGTCTTCGTCGTCATTCTCCTGCCGCTGGTCGGCAGCGTGCTGTGGTTCCTGATCGGCAAGGAGCGGCGCAACCGCATTGCACCGCGGCCGGCGTCGCAACAGCGCGCTCCGGATGATGACCCCGCCTTCCTGGGGAAGATCGGCATGGAGCAGGACCGCGAGAAGCGCATCCGCCGTCTCGAGGAGCGCCTCGCCGAGCTGGATGACGACACCAACAACCAGAAAGACTGATGGCGGGCGGGCCCACCGAGGGCAGCTCCGCGGCGACCGACTTCTCGGTCACGTTGCTGGCTGAGTTCCTGCGGCTCGGGGTGCGCGACGTGGTTCTCAGCCCCGGATCGCGCTCACAGGCTCTCGCCCTCGCGGCCGCAGAGTTCGAGAAGGCCGGGCGACTGCGCCTGCACGTGCGCATCGATGAGCGGGTCGCCGGGTTCCTCGCTCTGGGGCTCGCCGTCGAAAGCGGGCTGCCCGTTGCCGTGATCACCACCTCCGGGACGGCGGTCGCGAACCTCCACCCGGCGGTGCTCGAGGCTCATCATTCGGGTGTCCCGCTGATCCTGCTCACGGCGGACCGCCCGGCGGAGTTGCGCGGCATCGGCTCGAACCAGACGACGCAGCAGCACGGGTTGTTCGGTACCGGCATCCGCTTCATCCGCGACATCGAGGCGCCCAGCTATGGCGGACACGACCGGGACAACGTGGCCGAGCTGGTGCGCGAGACCGTCGCGGCCGCGATGGGTCACTCGGGGCCGCGCGGCCCGGTGCACCTGAACCTGGCCTTCCGCGAGCCGCTCTCCGGCGTGGTCGGGCCCCTTCCCCCCGCAGCGCCCTCCCCCTCCGCCGAAGTGCCCGTTCCGGAGAGAAGTGCCCCGCGGAACAGCCACTATTCTCCGGAACGGGCACTTTCGAGGGTCGCTGCGGCACCGCACACCGTGGTCATCGCCGGCCACGCGGCCGGGGAACAGGCGGAGGCCGCAGCCCGGGCCCTCGGGGCGCCGCTGCTCGCCGAGGTGTCGAGTGGGGCCCGGTTCGGTCCCAACCTCGTCGTTGCGTACCGCGAACTGCTGAACGACCCGGACTTCGGTGGCCGCATCGAGCGAGTCATCGTGTTCGGGCATCCGACCCTCACTCGTGAAGTTCCTGCCCTCGTTGCTCGCGCCGGAGTGGACACCGTCGTCGTTCTGAGCTGGGGAGCGGATGCCTACAACCCAGGGCACGCGGTCGGCACCTTCACCAGTGCGGTCGAGGTCAACGGCGAACCGGACCAGGACCGATCATGGGTCGGCGGCTGGGTGCACGCCAGCCGGGCGATCGTCGAAGCCGGCGACGACTCACTCCGCGTCGACGCCCCGGATGCGGTCGACGGCAGCGTCACCCCCGAGTTCCAGCGGCAGACTCTCGCCGCACTCCGTGCCCCGGTCACCCGCCGGTCGCTTGCCCGATCGGTGTGGCAGGCGAGCTGGCCGCACGACCGCCTGGTGCTGGCGGCATCCCGCCTCATCCGCGAATTGGATCGGGTGGCCCCCGGTAAGAAGATCACCGTGCACGCCAACCGCGGCCTGGCCGGGATCGACGGCACTATCGCGACCGCCGTCGGTGTGGCCCTCGCCCGCCAGGACGAACCGGGTGCGGGCGTCACCCGCGTGCTGGTCGGCGACCTTGCGTTGCTGCACGACGTCGGTTCCCTGCACTTCGGCGCCGGGGAGCCGCGACCCAGAATGCAGGTCATCGTCGGCAACGACGGCGGCGGCACGATCTTCGATGAGCTCGAAGTGGCCGAGACCGCCCCGGCCGACAGCTTCGACCGGGTGCTCTACACGCAGCACACCGCCGACCTGTCGGCCATCGCCGCCGCCTATGGGTGGCGCTACCTGCTGGTCTCGAATCGGAGCGAGCTGGACCAGGCGCTTACCGCATCCGACGGCCAGGTGCTGATCGAGGTTCCGCTCCCGCGAGACTGAGTCACCTGAGCCGCTAGTGTCGTGACCATGGACGTGCAGGGACTCTTGGACGACATCCGCGAGTCCCTGACCCCGATGATCGGGCAGGGGAACGTCGCCGACTACATCCCCAGCCTGGCCGGCGTGCACCCGGCAAACTTCGGGATGGCCGTGGTGATGCCGGATGGTCAGGCGTTCGGCACCGGGGACTGGGAGAAGCCATTCTCGATCCAGAGCATCTCGAAGCTGTTCACCCTCGCGATGGCGTACGCGGTCGACGGCGACCAGCTCTGGCAGCGGGTGTCCCGCGAGCCGTCGGGCGACCCGTTCAACTCGCTGGCGCAGCTGGAACTGCAGGACGGCATCCCGCGCAACCCGTTCATCAACTCCGGGGCGATCGTGGTGGCCGACCGGCTGCTCAGCATCACCGGCGGGCACACCGCGGGCCTGCTCGACTTCCTCCGCACCGAGAGCGGGAACACGGCGATTGCCGCGAACCTGGAAATCGCGGCGTCCGAGGCCGAGCACGGCTACCGCAACGCGGCCATCGCCAACCTGCTGGCCAGCTACGGCAACTTGGACAACACCGTGCAGGAAGTCCTCGACGAGTACTTCTGGCAGTGCTCGATCGAAGCCAGCTGCCGCGACCTGGCGACTGCCGGCGGCTTCCTCACCAGGGGCGGCATCCGCTCCGACGGCACACGGATGCTCACCCCCAGTGAGGCGAAACGGATCAACGCGATCATGCTCACCTGCGGAACCTACGACGCCGCCGGGGAGTTCGCCTACCGGGTCGGGCTGCCGGCGAAGAGCGGTGTCGGCGGCGGGATTCTCGCCGTGGTGCCGGGCCGTTGCACCATCTGCGTGTGGAGTCCGGGGCTCGACGCGAAGGGCAACTCGCTGGTCGGCACCGCCGCGCTCGACGAGTTCACCACCCGCACCGGCTGGTCGATCTTCTAGCCTCTGCCCGGGATCGGTACGCCACTTCGCGAATACCCAAGCCGAGGAAGCTGCCGCGGGCTACCATCGGCGCATGGCGGATCGCGACGACGCAGAGGGCAATTGGGCGGGCGAACCGGAGACTCTGCTGCGGGTCAGCCAGGGCTTCCAGCTGAATCAGGTCGACCCATCGTCGACCCCCGGCTACGACGGGGACGACAAGGATGCCGCCAGGGAGCTGCGACGCAACGAGGACGAGCTCGGCGATCTGCAGGAGCGGCTATATGCCGAAAGCAAGGCGGGCGGCACGCGTCGGTTGCTGCTGGTGCTGCAAGCCATGGACACCGCGGGCAAGGGCGGCGTCATCCGTCACGTCGTCGGCGGTGTCGACCCGCAGGGGGTGAAGATCCACGCGTTCAAGGCGCCGACGGAGGAAGAGAAGCAGCACGACTTCCTGTGGCGGGTGCGCCGTCAGCTGCCGCCGGCCGGAAGCATCGGCGTCTTCGACCGCTCGCACTACGAGGATGTGCTGATCCACCGGGTGCGCGAATTCTCGAGCCCGGAAGTGATCGAGGAACGCTACGGGCTCATCACCGAGTTCGAGCAGGACCTCGTCGCAGCCGACACCACCATCATCAAGGTCATGCTGCACATCAGCGCCGCCGAGCAGAAATCCCGGTTGCAGGAACGCCTCGATCGCCCGGACAAGCACTGGAAGTACAACCCGGGCGACGTGGACGAGCGGATGCTCTGGCCGGCCTACATGGACGCGTACCAGCTCGCACTGGAGCGCACGTCGACCGACCCGGCTCCCTGGTTCGTCGTGCCGGCCGACCACAAGTGGTACGCGCGAGTGGCAGTGCAGCGCCTCCTGCTGACCGCGCTCCGGAGGCTGGACCCGCAGTGGCCGCCGGCCGATTTCGACGTGGAGACGGAGAAGGCGCGGTTGGCCGCCACTGAGTAGCGGTCACCCGGCTCGGCTAGTCGGCGGGCGGGGCGAACGCGTCCACGATCGGCCGGAACTTCATCCGCGTCTCCACCAGCTCGTGCTCGGGGTCCGAGTCGACCACGATTCCGGCGCCGGCCCAGGCGGTGATCCGGCCGTCTTCAGAGACCTGGGCGCAGCGCAATGCGATCGCCCACTCGCCGTCGCCATCCGCCCCCACCCAGCCAACCGGCCCGGAATACCGGCCGCGGTCGAACGGCTCCAGCTGCTCGATCAGCGTGACCGCCTCGACGGTCGGCGTGCCGGCGACTGCAGCGGTCGGGTGCAGGCTCGACAGCAGGTCGAGCGAACTCGAGCCGTCGACCAGCACGCCCTCGACGTCGCTGGCCAGGTGCCACAGGTTGGGCAGCTTCAGCGTGAACGGCGTCTCGCTGGCGGTCACCGCCGGGCTGTGCGGGCGAAGCGACGACAGCACGTTCTGCACGGCGAACTCGTGTTCGTCCTGGTCCTTGGTCGAGGTGGCGAGGGCGGATGCCGCCTCCAGGTCGCGGTTGGCGTCCAGACCGCGGGCGGCACTCCCGGCGAGCACGCGCGCGCCGACCGTCCCGCCCCGCACGCTGACCAGGGTCTCCGGGCTGGCGCCGAGAAGACCGTCGACGGCGAACGTCCAGCAGTCCGGGTACCCCTCGGCCAGGGAGACAATCACCGGGCGCTGGTCGGCGCCGGGTGGCACCGTGCCGACCAGGTCGCGGGCGACCACCACCTTGCTCACCTCGCCGGCGCGGATATGCCCGATCGCCGCCTCCACCGCGGCGAGGTAGCCGTCCGGTGTCATCAGGCCGGGAGTCAGTTCGGCGCCGAACGCGTCGCCGACCGGCGCCGGTTGCGGCACCTCGGGGGATGGGAGCTCTTCAACACCGATGCGGGTCATCCAGAAGTCGCTGCCGGAGCGTCCAACCACGACGGAGGGAACGATCAGCACACTCGTCTGGCTCGACCGGGCCGAGAACGTGAACGAGCCGAGGGCGACCAGGCCGCTGCCCGGGATCTGCAGCGGGTCGGTGATGTGCGCCTGGGCGACGAGTTCGCGCCAGGCGGCTGCAGCATCCATCATCCTGCTGGGTCCGGAGAATTCGAGGCGCAACGCCTCACCGAAGCCGGCCATGCCGAAACCGCGACGACGCCACAGCAGCGGGGAGTGATCGGCCAGTAACGAGACGAGGGGTCCGGGGTCGGCGATTCGGCTGGTTTCGGCGGTGAGCGCAGGCAACGGGCGCTCTGGGGTCATCACGAATCAAGCCTACGCGAGCCAAGTAGACTCGCATGGTGGCTACAGCGGACCGGAGCAAGGAACCAGACCAGGTTTCGGCGATGTTCGATGAAGTCGCAAGGCACTACGACCGCACCAACGGTGTGTTGTCGATGGGGGCATCGCCACTGTGGCGGGTCGCCACAGTCAAGGCGATCAACCCCCAGCCCGGCGAACGCATCCTCGACATCGCAGCGGGAACCGGTGCCAGCTCCGCCGCCATTGCGCGTTCAGGAGCGGATGTCGTCTCGCTCGACTTCTCGCCCGGCATGATCGCGGTGGGGCGCCGCAAGCATCCGGACCTCGAGTTCGTTGAAGGCGACGCCACCTCCCTCCCGTTCGCCGACGGGGAGTTCGACGCGGTCACCATCTCGTTCGGGCTGCGCAACGTCAAGGAGGCGCGGACCGCTCTCGCCGAGATGTTCCGGGTGCTGAAGCCCGGCGGCCGACTGGTGATCTGCGAGTTCTCGAAGCCGCCGCGCGCCATTTTCCGGGCCGGGTACGGCGCCTACATGCGCTTCGTCATGCCGGCAGTGGTCGAGGCATCCAGCTCCAACCCGGAGGCCTACCGGTACCTGGCGGAGTCCATTGCGGAATGGCCAGACCAGCAGGAGCTGAGCGGCTGGATCCGCGGCGCCGGCTTCACTCGCGTGGCGTACCGCAACCTCACCGCCGGGGTGGTCGCACTCCATCGCGGGCGGAAGCCGGACTCGCCGACAGGCGCCCAACCCGCAGCAACACCCACCACGACTTAGACGATGAGGACCACCCAGTGAACGCGAGCGTGTCCCGTGTCCGCAGAAGCTCCAGGCTCACCAACTCCCTGGGCCTGGGTGACAAGTTCTTCTCCACCGCCGAAGAGCGCCGAGTGGCAGACAGCGTCGAGCGCGGTCTCGAGACGGTGGAGGCCAGGCTCATCAGCGACATGCAGTTCGCCGACGACCTGGCGGATGTCACCAGCCGGTACCTGCTGGACGCAGGCGGAAAGCGCGTGCGGCCGACGTTGACACTTCTCACCGCCCAACTCGGCAACGGCGTGAACGACAACGTCGTCACCGCGGCATCCGCCCTCGAGATCACGCACCTCGCGTCGCTGTACCACGACGACGTGATGGACGAGGCGAACATGCGCCGGGGGGTTCCCAGCGCGCAGTCGGTGTGGGGCAACTCGGTCGCCATCCTCACGGGCGACCTGTTGTTCGCGCGGGCCAGCCGCCTGGTGGCGAGCCTCGGGGAGAAAGCCATCCAGATGCAGGTCGACACCTTCGAGCGGCTGTGCCTGGGGCAGTTGCACGAGACGATCGGGCCGCGGGGTGGCGAAGACCCGATCGAGCACTACCTGCAGGTGCTTGCCGACAAGACCGGCTCCCTGATCGCCGCTGCGGCGCGGGTCGGCCTGGTCTTCTCGGATGCGCCACCCGAGCTGGAGCGTCCGGTGGAGGAGTTCGGCGAGAAGATCGGCGTCGCCTTCCAGCTCATCGACGACGTCATCGACCTGTCCTCGGAGGTCGACACCACGGGCAAGACCCCCGGCACCGACCTGCGTGGCGGGGTGGCCACCCTGCCGGTGCTCTACCTGAAGGAGCTGGCTGAGACGGACGCGGATGCCGCCCGGCTGTATGAACGGGTTCGCCCCGAGGTGGCCAGCACTCACGACAGTGACGACCCGGAGTTCATCCAGGCGATCGCCGAATTGCGGGAGCACCCAGTCACCCGGCGTACGCTCGATGAGGCGCACCGTTGGGCCGACGAAGCCGTTGCAGCCCTCGCCGTCGTGCCCGCTGGGCCGGTCAAGAAGGCGCTCACCCGCTTCGCCGAATCGATCATCGAACGTAGCAGTTAGGAACCAAGCGTGACCAAGCTCAGACTGGCCGTTGTCGGTGCAGGGCCGGCGGGAATCTACGCCGCAGACATCCTGCTCAAGGCGGAAGAGCAGTTCGACGTATCCATCGACCTGTTCGACCAGCTGCCGGCACCCTATGGGCTCGTCCGCTACGGCGTCGCCCCCGACCATCCGCGCATCAAGGGCATCATCAATGCCCTCCGCGACGTGCTCGACCGTGGCAACATCCGCCTGTTCGGCAACGTCCGTTACGGCACCGACCTCACCCTCGATGACCTGAAGCAGCACTACAACGCGGTCGTCTTCGCGACCGGCGCGGTGCGGGATGCCCACCTGGACATCCCCGGGATCGACCTGAACGGCAGTTTCGGCGCCGCGGAGTTCGTGAGCTGGTACGACGGGCATCCGGACTTCCCGCGCACCTGGCCGGTCAACGCGACAGAGGTCGCGGTGATCGGGAACGGCAACGTGGCGCTGGACGTGGCGCGGATGCTGGCCAAGCACCCCGAGGACCTGCTGCCCACCGAGATTCCCGCCAACGTCTACGACGTGCTCAAGGATTCGCCGGTCACCGACGTGCACGTGTTCGGCCGGCGCGGACCGGCCCAGGTCAAGTTCACGCCGCTGGAGTTGCGTGAACTCGGCGAGCTGCGCGATGTCGACATCGTTCTCGACGATGAGGACTTCGTGCTCGATGAGGCGTCGAAGCTGGCGATCGAGACCAACAAGCAGGTCATGGTGCTGAACCGCATCCTGAACTCGTGGCGCGAGCGGGAAGTGGGGCAGGCTTCGCGGCGGCTTCACCTGCATTTCCATTCCCGGCCGGTCGAGATCGTGGGAACGGATGGCGCGGTATCAGGCATCCGCATGGAACGCACCGAGCCGGACGGCCAGGGTGGCGTGCGGGGCACCGGCGAAATCCGCGAGTTCCCGGTGCAGGCCGTCTACCGGGCGGTCGGGTACTTCGGGTCACCGCTGGACGGCATCCCGTTCGACGAGAAGCGCGGTGTCGTGCCCAACCGCGAGGGCCAGGTTCTGGACGACGATGACCAGGAGGTCCCCGGCGTGTACGCGACCGGCTGGATCAAGCGTGGTCCCGTCGGGCTGATCGGCAGTACCAAGTCGGATGCCCTGGAGACGGTGAAGAACCTGCTGCAGGGCCAGGCCGACTGGTGGAGTCCCGCGCATCCGGAGCCCGAGGCGGCGACCGCACTGCTGGACAGCCGCGGGGTGAAGTACACCGACCTGGACGGCTGGCACAACCTCGACGCTCACGAGCGTGCCCTCGGTGAGCCGGAGGGCCGTGAGCGCATCAAGGTCGTGCCCCGCGACGAGATGGTGCAGATCGCCCGCGGCGACTAGCCCGTTCCAACCACCCGTGCGCACGTCGACCACGCGCGCGCACTTCCACTCAGCGCCCACGCTCGCCCTCCAGCTCGACGTGCACTGTTCCGAGCGCATCGATCCGGAAAGTGGCGCTTCACAGTGCCGTGAGCAGCCAGTATCCGGATCTCACGCGATCACGGAACGCTGGGACAGCACGTGGCGGATGCGATCGGTCAATTCGCGAGGGTTGCGCAGGTCATCCGCGTTCACCTGCATCACATACCAGCCGTCGGCCTGCAGCTTCGCGATGCGGGTCATGTCCCGCCGAAACTGCTCCGTCTCGGAGTGGTACTCGCTCTGATACTCCACGATGACTTTCTCCCGCGGGAAGGCGAAGTCGCCCCGGTATTCGGTGCCGTCGCGCGTCGTGATCTCAAAGTTGGAGGTCAGACCTGTGAAGCCGGCCTGAACCATGAGAATGACGAACTTCTGGTGGCCATCGCGCAAACTGTCCACAACCAGAGTGGCTCACGTCTTGAGATCCGGAAACTGGCTGGCGCAGCGCTCTGGAGCAACCAATATCCGGATCTCACCAAGGAGAGTGCCCGGGAGACAACAACGGTGAGGGGAAGAGTGGCGGCGGACGGGCTACTGCACCGTCGAGGTCAGCCGCGCCAGGTTGTCGAGCACGACCGAGCGCACCGGCCGGGACAACCACTCATCGAGGGTCAGTTCGCGGCTGTGCTCCCGGTAGGTCTGCGAGATCTTCCGCAGGTCCTGCACGAAGCTCTTGCCGCGCACCATCACCGAGATTTCCAGGTTGAGGGTGAACGAACGCATGTCCATGTTGCTGGAGCCGATGATGGCGACGTCATCGTCGATGGTGAAGTGCTTGGCGTGCAGCACTGTCGGCTTCTCGTACATCCAAATCCGCACCCCGGCCCGCAGCAGGTCTTCGTAGTAGCTGCGCTGCGCGTGGTAGACCAGCGGCTGGTCGCCGACCTCTGAGACGAACAACTGCACGTCGAGTCCGCTCTGGGCGGCGGTGGTGATCGCGTACAGCATCGACTCGTCCGGTACGAAGTACGGGCTGGTGATGATGATCTTCTCGGTGGCCCCGTAGAGCAGAGAGTTGAACAGGCGCAGGTTGTTCTCGCCGTCGAAGCCTGGCCCGCTGGGCACCACCTGGCAGTCGATGGATGCTTCGGGCACCGTCCGCGGGACGGGGTCCGTTTCGCGCAGCAGCAGTTCGTCGGTCTCGCTGTACCAGTCGGTGACGAAGAGGGCGTTGATCCCGGCGACGATGGGCCCCTCGAACCGCACCATGAGGTCGCGCCACTGCAGCCCGCGCCGCTTGTTGCTGCGCTTGTTGTAGCTGCGGTCGATCATGTTCTGCGACCCGGTGTATCCGACGATCCCGTCGATGACGAGCAGCTTGCGGTGGTTGCGCAGGTCGGGCCGCTGGTATTTGCCCTTCCACGGCTGGATGGGCAACATCAGCTGCCAGAGCACGCCGGACTTCTTCAGGCGGCGGATGGTGCGGAAGTATCCGGGCGACCGCAGCCCGGCGAGGTGGTCGAGCAGCACCCGCACGGTGACGCCTCGCCTGACCGCCGCTTCCATGGCGTTGAAGAACGGTTCGGTGGTCCGATCGAGGGCGAGGATGTAGAACTCGACGTGTACGTACTTCTGGGCCTCGCCGACGGCATCCGTCATCGCCTGCAACGACTCCGCATAGTCCGTGTAGAGCTTGGCCGTGTTGCCGCCGACCATGGGCATCGCGCCGAGGGTGCGGTTCAGTTCGACGGCCGGTTCCAGGTAGGGGGGCCACGGATGTTCGCGGCGCACCGCATCCATTCCCTCAGTGGTTTCGAGGATGAAGCGGTTGATTTCGGCCTGCTTCCTCCGCCGGCTGCGGGGCAGCTTGGTGCTGCCCATCAGCAGGAACAGGAGGAAACCGAAGTAGGGGATGAGGAAGATGACGAGCAGCCAGGCGATGGCGGTCTGCGGCTTGCGGTTGATCGGCACGACCAGGAGGGCTGTCACCCTGATGGCGACGTCGATGATGATGAGCGCCGCCGTGACGCTCACGGCAAGCCATCCCTGGGGCAAAGGGTAACTACCTGAAGTTCGCGAACTGCAGGTCGACGTCGAGATCCGAGCCCTTGAGCAGCGCCATGGTGGCCTGCAGGTCGTCCCTGCTCTTGGAGCTCACGCGCAGCTCGTCGCCCTGGATCTGCGACTTGACGCCCTTCGGGCCTTCGTCGCGGATGATCTTGTTGATCTTCTTGGCGTCTTCCTGCGCGATGCCCTGCTTGAGGCCCGCTTCGATGCGGAATTCCTTGCCGGATGCGTACGGCTCGCCTGCGTCGAGGCTGCGCAGGCTGATCCCGCGCTTGATGAACTTCTGCTCAAGGACGTCGAGTACCGCTTTCACCCGCTCCTCGGAGTTGGCTTTCAGCAGCAGCTTCTCCCCGCTCCAGTCAACGGATGCTCCGACATTCTTGAAGTCGTACCGCTGCGCGATCTCTTTTTGTGCCTGGTGGAGGGCGTTGTCGGCCTCCATCTTGTCGACCTTGCTCACGATGTCAAACTTTGAATCCGCCATGCCGACCATGCTACTTGGGCGCCGCGACTATGGCGATTGCTGCCGCGGCGGCACACGGCACCGCCGGGCCGGGCGCCCTGGGTCGGTAGAGTCGACGGGTGGCGGGCCGGGTGAACGGAAAGCGACACCTGGTGCTGTGGGTGGTGGGTGTGCTGGTCGTTGTCTGCGCGCTGACGGCGGTGGCGATTGTCGCGTTCCAGCCTGCGGCGGTCGAGGACAGTCCACCGTCCGAGTCGTCGCCTGCGTTGCCGCCGCACGCTGTGCCCGCTCCGCTGCCCACAGTGGTGAAGCCGGCCGGCGATGGGCTTGCCGCTCGAGTGGATTCGGAGTGGCTGGTTCTGGCATCCGCTGCCACTGGAATTCCTCAGCGTGCACTGGTCGCCTACCTCGGTGCCGCGTCCATCAAGGCCGACCAGATGCCGGAATGCGGTCTGGGCTGGAACACCATCGCGGGGATCGGCCTGGTGGAGAGCGACCACGGTCGCCACGGCGGTTCGAGCGTCCAGCCGGACGGACGGGTGGTTCCCCCGATCTTCGGGATAGCCCTCGACGGTGCGGCGACAGCGCACATTCCGGACACGGATGCCGGTGCCATCGACGGCGACGCCGAGTTCGACCGGGCGGTCGGCCCCATGCAGCTGATCCCGGGAACCTGGCGCAACTGGCACGTGGATGGCAACGGCGACGGGGTCGAGGATCCGCACAACATCGACGACGCGGCGGTCGCCGCAACGAACTACCTGTGCCGGGCATCCGGCGACATGGTGTCTGGCGATGGGTGGAGGGCGGGCATCGCCGCCTACAACCGGTCGACCAGTTATGCAGTGGCAGTGGCGGATGCTGCGAACCGGTACGCCGAGCTCACCGAGAACCTCGGCTAGCGCATCGACGTGGGACGAGCCGTGCTCGACCGCACGATCAGCTCATAGGGGAGTGCCGTGTTCTGCGAACCCTGGGAGCGCCGGCTGGGCTGCAGCTGGTCCATCAAAATCTCGACGGCCATTTTCCCCTGGAAGGCCGGGAACTGCGCCACCGTGGTCAGGCCGAAGAACTCGCTCAACTCGTGGTCGTCGATGCCGATGACGGAGACGTCCTCCGGCACGCTGAGGCCCATGTCCCGGGCGGCCAGGATGGTCCCGATCGCCATCTCATCGGACGACGCGAAGACCGCGGTCGGCCGGCTGCGCGGGTTGCCGAACAGCTGCTTCGCGGCCGTGTAGCCGCCCTGGATGGTGAAGTCGGCCGCCTGGAACATGCCCGGGTCGACCGGGATGCCGACCGCTTCCAGCGCGCCCTCGTACCCGACCCGGCGGTTGGTGGGCAGGTGGAAGTCGAGTTCGTAGTCCTTGGTGCCGCCGATGTGCGCGATCTTGCGGTGACCAAGCGAGAGCAGGTGCTCGGTGGCGAGCTGGGCAACCTCGACGTCGTCAATGCTCAGGGTGCGGATGCCACGCAGCGGGCCACCGACACCGACGACCGGCTTGTTGATGTTGAGCAGGCCGGTCAGCTCGGATGCGGTGAGTTCCAGGGAGATGGCGATGACAGCATCCACCCGCTTGCGCAGCAGGAAATGTTCGAACACGCTGCGGCGCTGTTCTCCCCCGCCGGCCAGGTTGTAGAGGGTGAGGTCGTAGCCGTGGCTGAGCAGGGCGCTCTCGGCACCCTCCAGCACCGCACTGTAGAACCAGCGGTTGAGGAACGGGATGACAACGCCGATGTTCTTGGTACGGCCAGTGGCAAGGCTGGACGCGTTGGAGCTGACCACGTAGCCGAGCTGTTCGGCGGCGGCCAGCACCGCGGTGCGGGTGGCCGGCGAGACATGCCCGTTGCCGCTCAGCGCTCGCGAGACGGTCGCTGTGCTGACGCCAGCAAGCTCCGCCACCGACTGGATGCCCGGCATCGCGCCTCCCCAAACTCTTTTCGCTGATAGTAGCGCCGAAGTGGGGGCGGTCATCAGCCGGTCGGTGTCACGAGCGGCTCGCGGACACTGTATTCTGTCCTGTGCGCCTTTGGTCAGATGAATACATGTGGTCGGGGGCGCCCTGGCAAGTTACCCAAGCGGCCAAAGGGATCTGACTGTAAATCAGACGGCTCAGCCTTCGTGGGTTCGAATCCCGCACTTGCCACGCACGGCCCGGCTCTCCGCCGGGCCATTTGCGTATCAGCGACGTCGTGCACCTTCGACGGTGTCGACATGTGAGCAAGCGCCCCGCCGAGCGGCCGATATCGGACAACTACTCTCACCTCGACGCCCTTGCTGCGCGCCCGTTTCGAGACCACGACCAACAGCATGGACGGAATCGCGCCTGCCGGGCATGTATTTGGTATAGGCATGGTGACGGGAGCAACTGATGACTGACTCGATTGACGACCGGCTCGCGGCTGCAGGGCGGGTATACACCACGAGCTCTGAGGTCGCGTCCGTCCTTTCAGAGCTCGCGGATGCTCGGGCATCCGCCGCCCGTTCGTCGCGAAAGCGCCGCGTGCTAGTCCCGTCAATCTCGATCGGTGTTGCGCTTGCCGTGTCTGGTGCCGGTGCGGTGGTGGCGACCCAGTGGCATCCGTGGGAGATGACGGACCCCGACATTGTTGTCGCCAGGGATTGGACGGACGGGAATGGCACATTCCTGGGTTCCTGTGAAACCCGGCTTGCTGCGCACTCGGTCGCACCCGAGGCTCTGGAGGCCATGCGGCACTACCTCGACACAAGTGGCATCGACAATCTCAGACCCAACCCGGAGATCGTTGCGGCAGGGCTGCTCTCGGTCGGGCGTCCGGATGACCTGGGTCGGCTCATTCCGGGGGCGGTGGCCTCGGACTATGACGTTTCGCACAGCGGTGAGCCCTGGTCGTCCGAATGGTACTCGGACGCGCGCATCCTCCAGGATGGGCTGATGCATGAGGTCTTCACCCGGATGTCCCAGGAGGCGTACGCCACTCAGGAGACTGAGGATGGTGCCGCAATCTTGGCCAACTCGGGCATCTCAGCCCAGCTGGAGACGCAGTGCACGACCGACCCGCCGCGTTCGGCGGAAAAGTGAGTGGCCAGCGCCTCGAACGCGCGATCGAAGATGCGGCTCCTGCATTGCTCGGCTATTTCGTGCGCCGAGTGGATGTCGTGGAGGACGCAGCCGACCTGGTCAGCGAGACGATGATCTCCGCCTGGAAGGCCTCGCGACGAATGCCGCGCGACCCGCAGGAGGCTCGCATGTGGTTGTTCGGCGTCGCGCGAAACGTGTTGCGACACCACGTGCGCAGTTCCTCCCGGCGAGATGCGCTGGTCGCGTGCCTCGGCCAGGCCGTGTCGGCGGCCCAGCCGCCTGACGACGATATCTCGCTCGACGTCCGTGCCGCCGTGGAAGAGCTTCCCGAGCCTCTTGCCGAGCTCATCCGCCTCGTGCACTGGGACGGATTCAGCCTGGAAGATGCGGCCGCGCACCTGCGTATACCCGCGTCGACGGCCCGAGGGCGCCATTCTCGCGCCAGGCAACTCCTGCAGGAGAGCCTCGCGTCAGTGCACCGCTGAGCGAACCGGTCCGGCTTCGACCAGAATGGGTGCTGAGCGAAAAAGGGAGTGCTGTGGTTTCTGTTGCGAATGATGCGCTTCTCAAGCTGGCCCGAGATGTCGCACAGGCGGGGGCGAAGCTGGCCCGCACCCGGCGCGAGGCCCTCATCCGCTCGATGCTGGCGGATGCTCGAAGCGCGGACGGCTTCTACGGCGAGGAAGGAGCAGCGGACGCCGGCAGCAGCGGCCTGACCTGGGTGGTCGACCCCATTGATGGCACCGTCAACTACCTCTACGGCATCCCCGAGTACGCGGTCAGCATTGCCGTCGTCGAGGGCGATCCGGATCCGCTCACCTGGAATGCCCTGGCCGGGGTCGTGGTGAACCCGGCTTCCGGAGAGGTGTTCAGCGCGACGGTCGGGGGCGGCGCGACGCTCGACGGGCGGCCCGTCCGGGTGAACAACGAGGTCACCCTCGACCAGGCACTGGTCGGTACCGGCTTCTCCTACAGCGCCGAATCGCGTGCCGCGCAGGGCGCAGTGCTGGCCGGCCTGATCAGCCAGGTGCGGGACATCCGCCGCCATGGAGCAGCGGCTCTCGACCTGTGTTCGGTCGCCTGTGGGCGGCTGGACGCCTACTACGAACGCGGGTTGCAGCCCTGGGACCACGCTGCCGGCGTACTGATCGCCCGCGAGGCCGGCGCCCTGGTGACCGGGCTGGGCGGGCGCGCTCCATCCGCCGATTTCCTGCTGGCAGCGGATGCTGAACTGGCGGCCAAGCTTGAGCGAACGCTGGGAAAACTGGGCATTTAACGATTGCCACTGGGGTTATCGGCGGTCCTGCGGTACTCTCGATGAGTTGTGCGGAATCCCCTTCCGTTTCTGATTCGTTACCGAGAGTGATCGGACCAGCCACCCGAGCTGGTCAATTGTGTTGTTTAGGAGTTGTCGCAATGTCCGTAGCCTGCATTGACGCGAGCACCGTTGAGGAAGCTGCGTAGTGCCCGGGCTCAGGCGACAGCACCGCAAGGCTTCGAGCCATGCCGTCCGCACCCTCGACAGCGCCGTGCTTCCGAAGATGGCGCGCCCGGCGGTCGGCCGACGCTTCTTCAGGAAGCTGCTGAGCTTCGGCGCGATGGCCGGCGTCGGCGCACTCCTGGTGGCCACATCGCTTCCTGCCAACGCGTTCCAGAGTGCGAGCGTCGACGAGGTGGCGACAGCTGCCGTCGTTGAGAAGCAGTCCGTCACCGTCCTGTCGGCTGCCGAGCAGACTGTGCACCGCGAGGGTTACACAGTCGAGAAGCCGCCGCCGCCCAAGCCGAAGGTCGTTCGCGTGGCTGCGGTGTACGGGTCGTACTCGAACAACCCGAACGGCACCATCCAGTGGCCCTTCCCGAGCTCGCCGGTCTTGAGCTCTTACGGCCCGCGTGGTGGCTCGTTCCACAACGGAACCGACTTCTTCCCCGGCGGCGGAACGCCGATCGGCGCGATCAGTGACGGTGTCGTCACCGCCGCCACCTCCAATGGCGGCTGGGGCAACTACGTTGTCGTGCAGCACAACATCAATGGTCAGGTCGTCGAGAGCCTTTACGCCCACATGCGGTACGGCTCGATGACCGTTGCCGCGGGCCAGCAGGTTTCGGTTGGACAGTTCCTCGGAGCCGTCGGTGACACCGGGCGCGCATACGGCGAGCACCTCCACCTGGAAATCAGCGTCAACGGGTCCAATGTCGACCCGTACGCCTGGCTGATGGCCAACGCCAACTAACCATCCCGCTTTCGGGGGTGGCGGTTCGTTAGGAAATTCGGCTAGTGTTTATGAATCCGTTATATTTGGGCGTCGACGCAGTGCGGCCGGGCCTTGAACGGTCACAACCTTCGAACACCGCCCTCCCGCGTGTCCGAATCCAGCTGAGCATTGCGGAGCCCGAATGAGCAATCACACCACCAGTACCTGGCGTGTGCTTGCCCGAGGTTCCCAGATCAACACGTTCGTCCAGTAATCAGGTAAAGGGTCAGTAGCTAAGTGTCACAAAACTTCTGGGAATCGGAGCAGCCTCGCGAGGCGACGCACACCGAAGAACCCCAGATCACTAGACCCCACGCGCCCAACCCCCCAGCGGATGCTGCTGCGCCCATGTCGCGCAGGGAAGCCCGCGAACGCCGTGAGCAAGAGTCGGCCGCTGCCATTGCCGCTCTCATTGCAACTGATGACCCCGCCCCGGTTGCCGCCGAGCCGTCTCCCGCCGCTACCGTTCTCGCCGCTGTCGACGCAGCCGTTGTCGACGCAGCCGTTGTCGACCCGGCCGCTGCTGTCGCACCGCCCACGATCGATGCGGCACCGCCCATGCGGCCCCGTCGGGCATCCGCCCGCCGTGCCCCCCGCCGCGCCCCCCGTCGCGCGGCAGCCCGCCCGGTAGGTCGACGCGAATCCGTGCTCCCGTCGATGGCGAAACCGAAGATCAGTGGCCGCGCGCTGCTCACCAAGCTCATGTCGTTCAGCGCCATGGTCGGTGTTGCCGGCATCCTCGTCGCTACGTCGGTTCCGGCCAACGCGTTCTTCTCCGGTGTGCCGCAGGATGCCGGCCTGCAGAGCCAGCAGTCCGTGCAGTCGAACATCGAAGCGCAGTCGATCGGCGTGACGGATGTTCCGGAGGCCGCCAAGACGCACGCCAGGGACAGCTACACCGTCGTCTCCCTCACCGAGCAGCTCCGCGGCAAGTACGACACAGCCGCCTTCTTGTTCACCAACAACCCGAACGGCACCATCCAGTGGCCGTTCGCCACCGGGGTTCCGATCTCCAGCGGTTACGGCGAGCGGGTCGCCTGCTCGTACTGCTCGTCGAACCACCTGGGCGTCGACTTCGTGCCTGGGCTGGGTGCTCCGATCCAGGCGATCGCCGACGGCGTCGTCCGCGAGGTCAACATCGGCGGTAGCGCTTACGGCGTGAACGTGATCATCGACCACGAGATCAACGGCCAGAAGGTGACCAGCCTCTACGCCCACATGCAGTGGGGTTCACCGGCCGTCGCGGCAGGCCAGGCGATCACCGTCGGGCAGTACCTGGGTGATGTCGGAAACACCGGCGCATCCACCGGTCCGCACCTCCACCTCGAGATCCACGTCAACGATAAGCCGGTCGACCCGTTCGTCTGGCTCAAGGCCAACGCGAACTGATCATCGAGCGCTGGTCTTCCTTCCACGCGCTGGCGTAGTTTGACCCGCGCGGGAGCGGACCACCCGCGCGCGCCGAAGTTATCGGTCTCGACGAGCTCGACCAGCTTTAACGGTCGAGAACGCTAGGCCTTCAGCCAGACGGTGGCGTCCGGGCCGAGCACCGATGACGGCGCGGCGTCGGATGCGAGCAGCAGGTCGTGCCCGTCCGGCAGAGTCACCGGGGTGGTTCCGGCGTTCGCAATCACGAGCACTCCGCCGTTGCGGTAGGCGATGGCGTCTTCGCCGTAGCCGTCCTGCCACTCCAGCGTTCCGAGGCCCAGCCGGTGCTCTGCCCGAAGAGAGAGTGCCAGGCGGTACAGCTCGAGAGTGGATCCGGCGACACCGGTTTGGGCATCGCGTGCATAGGTCGCCCAGTCGACCGGCTGCGGCAGCCAGCTCTCACCGTTCGGGCTGAAGCCGAACGCGGGCGACTCCGCCTCCCAGGGGATGGGCACGCGGCATCCGTCACGCCCATAGCGCTCCCCGTTGGTCCTGAACCAGGTCGGGTCCTGGCGGGAGGCATCCGGAAGCTCGATCGCCTCGGGCAGGCCAAGCTCTTCGCCCTGGTAGATGTAGGAGCTACCCGGGAGGGCGAGCATCATCGTGCTCGCGGCGCGGGCACGGCGGAGTCCAACGGCAGCGTCGGGCTTGCCCTTGGAGTCCGGGCCGATGCCGTGACCCTGCAGGTTGTCCGCGGTCAGGGCGAGCCGGCTGGCGTGGCGCACGACGTCGTGGTTGCTGAGCACCCAGGTGCTGGGTGCGCCGACATCGTTGAACGCCTTGAGCGAGTCATCGATGACGGTGCGCAGCTCAGCCGCACTCCACGGTGTCTCGAGGTAGGCGAAGTTGAATGCCTGGTGCATCTCATCGGGGCGCACCCATTTGGCGACCTTCGGCAGCGGGTCGACCCAGGCTTCGGCGGCCAGGATGCGATCACCCGGGTAGCTGTCGAGCACTTCACGCCATTCGCGGTAGATCTCGTGCACGCCCTCCTGTGCCCAATAGGGCGGGTCGTCGTTCGCTTCGTCGCTGATGCCCGGCTCGAGCGTTGCCGAGCCGCCGCCCATGCTCCCGCCTTCGGTGGGGGGTGAATAGTCGGGCAGGCCGTCAACCTTGATCAGGCCGTGGGCAACGTCGACCCGGAAGCCGTCGACTCCTCGATCGAGCCAGAAGCGCAGGATCTCCACGAACTGTTCGCGCACCCACGGGTTCTGCCAGTCGAAGTCAGGCTGGGAGGAGTCGAACAGGTGCAGGTACCACTGGCCGAGCGTGCCATCCGCTTCCGTCACCTGCGTCCAGGCCGGCCCGCCGAAGACCGACTGCCAGTTGTTCGGCGGCACGTCCCCGCCGTCGCCGAGCCCGTCACGGAACATGTAGCGTGCCCGCTCCTCTGAGCCCGGGCCGGCAGCCAGCGCCTCCTGGAACCAGCGGTGCTGGTCGGAGGAGTGGTTGGGAACCAGGTCGACGATGACCCGGATGCCGAGCGCGTGTGCTGCCGCGCGCATCCGGTCGAAGTCCTCAAGGCTGCCGAACAGGGGGTCGACGTCGCAATAGTCGGCAACGTCGTAACCGGCGTCGCGTTGCGGCGAGGTGAAGAACGGCGACAGCCAGATCGCGTCGACGCCGAGTTCGGAGAGGGAGGACAGCCGGGAGGTGATCCCGGGCAGGTCACCGACTCCATCGCCTGAGGCGTCAGCGAACGATCGCGGATAGATCTGGTAGATGACGGCGCTGCGCCACCACTCGCTCCCCAACTCGGAGGGACTGAACGCCGCGGTGTCGCTCGCGGGCACGACGAAGTCTTGGTCACTCTGGAGTGTCATGGGGGCAACGATACGCCACCGGATGCTCGAATGTAAGCGGTTGCAGAGCGGCGCTTCACAGTAACCGTTACGGATTGTTTGCAAACAATGAGTTGGCAAACGGCTCCTGAGACGGTATGAATGGAAGCGCTTGCAGTATCTTGCTGCGGGCCATCAAGAGAACGTCCTCCCAGCGCGCGAACCAAACAGCCACAGCGGCCAGCGTGATCGTCGAGGCCGTCCGCACACGAAAGGTGACACCGATGAAGGTGAACTCCACAGGATCCCGCTCCCGCAGCATCCTCATGGCCGGCGCTATCGCCACCACCGCAGCACTCGCCCTGGTCGGTTGTGCCGGCGGCGCAGGCGAGGCTGACAATGACGAAGGCACCACCAAGTTGACCGTCTGGGTCGACGCAGAGCGCGTCGACGCGCTCAAGGAGGTCGCGGCCTCCTACGAGGACAAGACCGGCATCACGGTCGACCTCGTCTCCAAGGACAACGCCAAGATCAAGGATGACTTCATCCAGCAGGTGCCGACCGGCGAAGGCCCCGACATCACCATGGGCGCCCACGACTGGGTCGGCGAGCTCTTCACCAACGGCGTCATCGCACCGATCGAGCTGAGCGAGAAGAAGGACGACTTCCTCGACGTCGCCTACAACGCGGCAACCTACGACGGCAAGCAGTACCTGCTGCCGTACGCGGTCGAGAACCTCGCGCTGCTGCGCAACGCCGACCTGGCACCGGATGCTCCGGCCACCTTCGCGGACATGATCGCGGCTGGCGAATTCGTGGTCGAGCAGGGTGCGGATGGTAACCCGTACCACCTGTACCCGTTCCAGACCTCCTTCGGTGCACCCGTCTTCGGCAGTGACGAGAGCGGCTACGACGCCACCGACCTGCAGCTCGGCAACGCCGGCGGCGAAGCCTTCGCCGCCTGGCTGGCAGAGCAGGGCAAGGCTGGCACCATCAGCACTGAGATCACCGGCGACATCGCCAAGGAGAAGTTCACCTCGGGCCAGGCGGCATTCTGGCTCACCGGGCCGTGGAACGTCTCCGCTGCCGTCGACGCCGGCATCAACCTCGAGGTCGACGTGATCCCCGCCCCGTCCGAGGAGGCTGCCCAGCCGTTCGCCGGTGTGAAGGGCTTCTTCCTCAGCGAGCAGAGCGAGAACAAGGTTGCGGCGAACGACTTCCTGGTGAATTACCTCGCCACCGAGGACGTACAGACCGCCCTCTACGAGTCCGGCAACATCCTGCCGGCGCTGAAAGCATCCGCTGAGGCCGCATCCTCCGACCCCATCGTCGAGGGCTTCGCCGCCGTCGGTGCTGAAGCCGTACCGATGCCGGCAGTTCCCGCCATGGGGGCCGTCTGGCAGTTCTGGGGAATCACCGAGGCCGCCATCCTGAACGGCGAAGAGCCGGTCGCCGCGTGGCAGAAGCTTGCCACCGACGTGCAGGGCGCCATCGGCTAACAGGCCACACCCTCCTGTGGGTTGAGTAGCGCGCCAGCGCGTATCGAAACCGGTTTCGATACGGCCCTAGCGGGCCTACTCAACCCACATGGGCCATAGGCCTGTGCTCCAGACGAGAGACGAAGATGACGATCGACAAGCAGGTCACCAAGCGCGCTGCCCGCTCGAGGAGCGCCGCGCGCATCGCCGAGCAGGCATCCGGCGGCGTGAAAGTGCTGCTGCTCAAGATGCTGGCGCTTGGCATTGTCGACGCGATCGCCGTCTACGCCCTCTTCGTGCTGGTGCTCAGCGACGAGTGGCTGGTGGCCGTAATGGTCGCCGTCGTCACACTCATCGTCAACTGGATCTACTTCTCCCGCCGGGCACTCCCGGCCAAATATCTGACGCCGGGCATCATCTTCCTGGTCATCTTCCAGATCTTCGTCGTCGGCTACACCGCGTACATCGGCTTCACCAACTACTCGACCGGGCACAACTCCGACAAGTCGCAGGCGATCGATGCGCTGATGAGCTCGGCGCTCGAGCGGGTGCCGGATTCGCCCGCCTACGACGTGACAGTCGTCGAGGGCCTCACCGGTCTCGGCCTGCTGGTCACCGACCCGGACGGCGACGTCAGCGTCGGCACGGCCGACCAGCCGCTGCAGCGGGTCGATGACGCAGAACTCGACGGCGACAAGGCCGTCGCCGTCAACGGCTACGCGAGCCTCACCTTCAAGCAGGTACTGTCCCGCCAGAGCGAGATCACCGCGTTGCGCGTGCCCTTCTCAGACGACCCCAACGACGGTGCACTGCGCACTCCGGATGGCAGCAAGGCCTACGTCTACACGTCCAGCCTGATCTACGACGAGCAGGCGGACACGATGACGGATGCCGACACCGGCACTGTCTACAGCGACACCGGTACGGGCGCATTCACCGCAGCCGACGGTGACGAACTGCTGCCAGGCTGGCGCATCAATGTCGGCTTCGACAACTTCGCGAAAGCGTTCGGTGAGCAGAGCATCCGCGAACCGCTCATCAACGTGACCATCTGGACGATCGTGTTCGCCGCGCTGTCCGTGGCGACCACCTTCGCGCTCGGCCTGTTCCTGGCGATCATCTTCAACGACCTGCGGATGAGGGGGCGCAAGTTCTACCGGATCGCCATGATCCTGCCGTACGCTTTCCCGGCATTCCTGTCGGCCCTGGTGTGGGCGGGCATGCTCAGCGAGAGCTTCGGCTTCATCAACCAGGTGCTGCTCGGCGGGGCATCCATCCCGTGGCTGACCGACCCGTTCCTGGCCAAAATCAGCATCCTCATGGTGAACCTCTGGCTCGGGTTCCCCTACATGTTCCTGATCTGTACCGGCGCGCTGCAGGCGATCCCGGGTGACATCGTCGAGGCCGCCACCGTGGACGGCGCGAAACCGTGGGCCATCTTCCGCCTCATCAAACTGCCGCTGCTGCTGGTGACCATGGCCCCCATCCTGATCGCCTCATTCGCGTTCAACTTCAACAACTTCAACCTCATCTACATGCTGACCGGCGGCGGGCCCCGCGATCACGCGGCCAGCGTGAACGTCGGCGCCACAGACATCCTGATCTCCATGGTCTACAAGGTGGCCTTCACCGGGCAGGCGCGCGACTACGGCCTGGCCAGCGCGTTCACCATCATCATCTTCATCCTGGTGGCGACCATCGCTGTCGTCAGTTTCCGCAAGACCAAGGTGCTGGAGGAGCTGAACTGATGGCCGAAACTTTGACCGCCAAGCGCCCGTTCTCGTTCGGCCGCTGGTTCCGCGCCACCGGCTGGCGGCACATCGTCGGCGTCATCATGGTCATCTTCTCGGTGTTCCCCCTGCTCTACGTGCTCTCGGCATCGCTGAACCCGCGCGGAACCCTCACCGGGTCGAACCAGCTGTTCTCCGCGATCGGGCTGGATGCTTACGCCAGACTGCTGAGCGACCCCAGCCAGCCGTTCGCCGCCTGGTTCGGCAACACCATCCTGATCGCCAGCATCACCGCCGTCGCTACCGTGTTCCTCGGCGCCCTCGCCGCCTACGCGTTCTCGCGGATGCGCTTCACCGGCCGGCGGTTCGGGCTGATGACCATCGTGCTCATCCAGATGTTCCCGCAATTGTTGGCGGTGGTCGCCATCTTCCTGCTGATGAGCACCATCAGCGACTGGTTCCCCGCCATCGGGCTGAACACCCACATCGGGCTGATCATGGTCTACATGGGCGGGGCGCTCGGAGTGAACACCTACCTCATGTACGGGTTCTTCAACACGGTGCCCTCCGATATCGACGAAGCGGCAAAGATCGACGGGGCCAGTCACGCGCGCATCTTCTTCACGATCATCCTGCGATTGGTCGCGCCCATCCTCGCCGTCGTCGGCCTGCTGTCGTTCATCACCACCACCAACGAGTTCGTGGTGGCGAGCATCCTGCTCATCGAACCCGAGAAGCAGACGCTCGCGGTCGGTCTGTACAAGCTGGTGTCGAACCCGAACTACGCCGACTGGAGCGCGTTCTCGGCCGGGGCGATCATGGCGGCGGCACCGGTGATGGCGCTGTTCCTGTTCCTGCAGAAGTACATCGTCGGAGGGTTGACGGCCGGGGCCGTCAAGTAACTCGGGGCGGATTGGCGGGCAGTGGCATGGGCTCCGCCCATAGAAGCCCGGCCCACCCGAGCCCAAGCATCCAACCCCTCAGCCTTTGGTACGTGAGGTCCCGGGGTGGTTGCGGCTGTGCCGGACTTGCCCGCACCCCTCTCCACTTCCGCGAGAAGGCAAAAAGTCACCCAACGGGCGCGGTTTCGGTGACTTTTCGCCTTGTGACAGCGGATCGGGAGAAGTTGGGAAGAAAGTTTTTGGCGGATGTCGATTCCGTGGGGTCCCGTTCGACGTCATAGTAGGAGGACGCACACGGCGGCTCCGCAACGATAGGGAGAACACCATGAAGTACATGCTGATCATGCGCTCAACCGACGAGGCTCTCGAAGCGTCCAAGAAAATGGACTTCGAGGAGATCATCAACGCGATGGGCGCGTACAACGAGTCCCTGATGAAGGCGGGCGTGATGCTCGGAGGTGAGGGACTCACCGACGCCAAGGAAGGCTTCGTCGTCGACTTCTCCGCAGAGAAGCCGATCGTCACCGATGGCCCCTATGGGGAGACCCACGAGCTGTTCAACGGTTTCTGGATCATCGAGGCCTCCAGCAAGGAGGAGGCGGCAGAGTGGGCCAGCCGCGCGCCGCTGGGCCCCGGCAGCAAGCTCGAGGTGCGCCGAGTGAACGACGAGAGCGACTTCGCCGACTTCGCCGACAACGAGTACATCAAAAAGGAAGTTGGCTGGCGCGAGGAGCAGGCCGCGCGCGCCCAGTCGAACTGACCGGCTGAGCCGTGACAGACATCCGTCGCAGGGTCGACGCCGTCTGGCGCATCGAGGGCGCGCGCATCATCGCGACCCTCGCCAAGATGACCGGCGACGTTGGCCTCGCGGAGGACCTCGCCCAGGAAGCCCTGGTCGACGCCCTCACCCAGTGGCCAGAGTCAGGCGTCCCGCAGAACGCGGGCGCCTGGCTCACCGCTGTCGCCAAGCGCAAGGCGATCGACGGCTGGCGTCGTCGGGAGCGGCTCGACGAGCGGTATCGAGCGATCGCACATGACCTGGAGGAGGCTCGCGATGACGAATGGCAGCCGATCGACGACGACCTGCTCCGGCTGGTCTTCACCGCCTGCCACCCGGTGCTCTCGCGGGAGTCGCAGGTCGCGCTGACCCTGCGAGTGGTCGGCGGCCTCACCGCTGAGGAGATCGGGCGGATGCTGCTGGTTCCGGTGGCGACGGTACAGCAGCGGATCGTGCGGGCCAAGAAGACCCTGTCGGCGGCGCAGGTTCCGTTCGAGGCGCCGGATCCGCCGGAGTGGAAGGAGCGGCTGGGCGCAGTGCTCGGCGTCATCTACCTGATCTTCACCGAGGGGTACGCCGCGACCTCCGGTGACCGCTGGATCCGCACCGAGCTCGCGAACGAGGCCCTGCGGCTCGGGCGCGTGCTCGCCGGGCTGCTGCCGCGAGAGCCTGAGGTGCACGGGTTGGTCGCGCTGATGGAGTTCCAGGCGTCACGCTTCGGAGCGCGGGTCGCCAGGGATGGCACCCCGATCCTGCTGGCCGACCAGAACCGCTCGCGCTGGGACCGCACCCAGATCGAGCGCGGCCGCGCTGCATTGAGGGCAGCGGATGCCGTGGGCAGGGGTCGGGCAGCCTATGGTTTGCAGGCGGCAATCGCCGAGTGCCACGCAATCGCCCCGAGCGTCGATGAGACTGATTGGCAACGAATCGTGCTGCTCTACGAGGCGCTCGGCCGTTTGGCGCCGAGCCCAGTGGTGGAACTCAACCGGGCGGTTGCGGTGTCGATGGCGACGGGTCCGGCGAGTGCCCTGAGCATCGTCGACCGGCTGGATTCGGAGGGCGCCCTGCGCGGTTCGCATCTGCTGCCGAGTGTGCGTGGCGAGTTGCTGGCCCAGCTGGGGCGGGTGGAGGAGGCACGCTCTGAGCTGCTCACGGCTGCCGCTCTCACCGCGAATGAGCGGGAGAGCGCGGTGCTCCGCGCGAAGGCTGCGGCCCTCGAGGTGTCGGGTTAGCTGTGGGGCCGCGCTCTGCATTAGCCTCCTGATATGAGTGAGTTGCTGTCGGCATCCGCTGCCCCTCGGGCCCGGGTCCTCGCGTCGTATTCGGTGGATGCCGATCGGTCGCCGGAGTGGCTCCGGGTGGAGTTGCGGCGGCTCGCCGAGACGGCGGAGGCGGCGCTGCTGGGCACCGACGCGGAGGTCGTCTTCGTCGATGCCGGCCGCACGACCGACGACCCGACCGAGCTGGTCGACGCGTTCGACGGCGTGCTGGTGCTGGGCGGCGCGGACCTCGACCCGGCGTTCTACGGGCAGGAGCCCCAGGAGGGCAAACTCTACGGCGTCGACCCGCGGGCGGATGCGTTCGAGCTCGCGCTGATCAACGCAGCCGTCGATGCGGGCAAGCCGTTCCTCGGAATCTGCCGCGGCATGCAACTGCTGAACGTCGCGTTCGGCGGCACGCTCATTCAGCACCTGGGTGACGACACCATCCACAGCGTCTCCGATGTCAACGACGTGATGATCGAGCACACCGTTTCGCTGAGACCGGGCACGCTGGTCGGCGACCTGTATGGCTCGCCGACCCTGGGAATCCGCTCCGGCCATCACCAGGCGGTTGCCGAAGTGGGGGAGGGGCTCCTGGTGTCGGCGGATGCTCCGGACGGCACGATCGAAGCGGTCGAGGCTGCCGACGGTTGGGTGCTGGGTGTGCAGTGGCACCCGGAGGACCCGAACGCGGATGCCGCGCAGCTGGTGACCCTGATGTCGGAGTTCGCGGCGCAGTGCGTCGACGCCCGGGCAGTTCCGCGGGTCGAGCGCCTTCTGTGGGTTGAGTAGCTCGCGCAGCGAGCCTTTCTGTGGGTTGAGTAGCTCGCGAAGCGAGCGTATCGAAACCTCCGTCCCGCGCCCCGCGTCGAGATAAGTCTGTGGTGGCATCCGGGCATCCGTTCGGATGATATTCTGTACCGGTTGCCTGATTCGAGGCGGTGCTTCTGCGCGCGGAAGCTTCGCCCCCTTAGCTCATTGGTAGAGCACTTCCTTGGTAAGGAAGAGGTAGTGGGTCCGATTCCCACAGGGGGCTCGATCGCCGGTCTTGTACTGGTGGATCGTGGCTGAGTAGCTCAGTTGGTGAGAGCGCACGACTCATAATCGTGAGGTCGCGAGTTCGAATCTCGCCTCAGCTACACATTAAAAGTGCTGGTAAACCCGTGTTTTGCCGCTTTTTCACCCCCTTCGAATGTGACCTCACGATTCGAGGGGTTCATCTTTTCGCGCACCGCCAGGGCGGCATCGGTGGACGACGAGCGCGTATATAGCTCTGTTGTCGAAATGGACGCGTGACCAGCCACGCGCTGAATGTTCTGGGGCGAGTTGCCTGCTCGTGCAAGCCGAGTCAGAAATGTGTGCCGTAGGTCGTGGAATCGCAAGGCCCGCCCGTCGGGAAAAGTGGCGATTCGTTCGCGCAGCTCTTGCCACTTCACGGCTCGAGCGAGGTTGCCGCTATCGAACGGCCCGCCGCGCGCACCAGTGAAGACGTGAGCGAATCCGGACTGTTGTGCCTGCTCGAGCCACGGAATCAGTTCGTTCAGGATAGGTACGCTGCGAATGTGCCCGCTCTTCGTGGCTCGAATCTCCAACTTGCCTTGGCCGTTGGGTGAGAACGTGCGTCGCACCGTGATGAGTCCTTGTCCCGCGTCTACGTCCTCCCACCGGAGGCCAACCAGTTCCCCGAGGCGCAACCCGGTGAATGCGAGGCCGGCGAGGGCGCATTGACCGGTGGGATGAAACTCCGTGAGCGACAGCATCCGCGCTACTTGCAGATCGCTCAGAGCGCGGCTAACGGGGTCGGCTTCGTTAGCCTTGCCGCGTGATCGGGGCAGTGACCGGCAAGGGTTCGACCCGAGGAGGCCGCCCATCACAGCAAGCCCAAGAAGGCGAGACAGCAACGCGAGGGCGTCTTGTTTGGTTGAAGGGCTTCCATCCCAAGAGGCGCGAGCGCGGGAGATGACGAGTGCAGTTAGTCCCGTCAAAGGGAGGTGCCCGAGCGTGGGGTTGATTCGCAGCCGCCATGCACGGCTATACGCGGCGACAGCGTTTGAGACTAGACCTTCTTCAACGAGCGAGTGGTACTCGTCGTAAAAGTCGGCAAGCGTCACCGAAGTGCGCTCGCTGTGGGGAAGTCTCATAGTCTGAGACTACGACACTAGATATGGCTAGTGCAACATTCTGGGACTAGCTCTTCTTCTGGCGCTCTGCCATGCCCTTCACGAAGGCTTCGACGTCTACCTCTAGGCCCGGGAACTCATACACGTCCGGGTGCTCCCCGAAGGCAGCGCGGAACTGAGAGATGCGCCGGTAGACGCTCGATCTGCTCATGCCAAGGTTCTGCTGCATTCCCTCAAAGCCGCCGACCAGCCGCCAGAGCACCCAGAAGCCGAAGAGGTCGAACATAGTCGAGTTGACGTACCCGCGCATGAGCGTCTTAAGGCCAGGGAACGCTGCAAGCAGTGGCTTGTTTACGGACTTGTTCGCGGAATGGTACGAGTCCCACGCAATCTCGAGCGCGCTCTTTGCGCGGCCTTCACCTTCCGGTGAGGGCATCCGATCTGCCCTGAAGTCTGCCACTGGTCCCCGTCCGGTAGTTCTGCAATCTCGGACTACCAGACTACGGCCAACGGCCGTCAAGGTCCATCTCTAATGGCTCCCGAAATCTTCTACACAAGATCAAGCAGAGACAGGTGGCTTCGCAATCATGGCAAGATTTGGTTTGTGAATGATTATCAATCGACGGGTGCAATCAACGAACGGGAGCGGCCACGCATACTTTTGTGGGTGCAATCCGATGACGATATGTCGACGTTCGATTGGGTAAAGGAAAAGGCAGCCACTTTTCGTCGCGTCCGTAGTCTCGGAGAGGTGGACCTAGGCGAGTGGGACGTAATCGTGACTAATGAGGCTCACGCTTCCATTAGGACGACCGATTGGGGGGCACTGGTCCCAGCGAGCTGGACGCGGGTTCCAGATCACCTGTACATTTTTCGCATTTTTTCGAATAGATCGTCATCACGAGGACGCTCGTATTTCGAGTTCAATATTGACGAAAGCAACGACGCGGTTGTGGCCCGTGCCATCAAGTTCAGCTCCGACATCCCAGGGCACAGAATGTTGCGAGTTGGCGACCTTTCGGAGCCGATTCAAGACCTAGTAAAATTCCATCTCTTGCCTGCTGTCGAAGCGCGCAAGTTTCAGTTTGGGATCGAGAAAACCTCCGGCAGCTTAGAGCCCGCAATTATCAAACTGAGGCCATTTCTTCTCGGACCGTCAGGGATCATCGTCGGGGCAAGCTATGAAAGGCAAGGGGGTGGGTCAGTGTGGCTACTTCCAGCTGATACCCCGTCTCTATCATCGTGGTTTGAGGTTGCCATGACTGAGTGGCACCTGAAGGACAGGAGGATCTTTCCGACCATCAACACATGGCAGTCCGCCAACCAGTGGGACACGAGGGAAGAGGTTGCGGCACGACTGGAACTAAACAGTCTTGATGACCAGTTTGCAAAGCTTGAACTGGAATACCAAGTCGCCAGGGCTGAGACGCAACGAAAGCTGGACGAAGCGACAGCACGTGCAACAGCCGGGCCAAAATCTTTGTTGACTTCGAAGGATGAGCCCTTACAGAATGCGGCGTTTGAAGCACTTGTTCAATTAGGTTTCGACGTCGAAGATATGGACGAGTCATGGCCAGAGCGTGAGCGCCGAGAGGACTTCAGGGTGCGTGACCCCGATGCACCCGAGTGGCTAGTATTGGCGGATGCAACGGGTGTCGCCAAGGGTGCCCCAGGTTCAAAGATCGCGACAGTAGCCGGCTACGTAACGAAATATGTGCTCGAGGAACGCCCTCAGGCGGCGCCGGGTATCTGGATCATTGTGAACCGGCTGCCTCACAGGGACCCTATGACGAGAGGCGACGTGTATAGAGAAGATGACCTGGCGGTACTTCGATCACAGCCAGGTCTTGCCATTGACTCTGCCGCTCTTTATCTCTTGACTCAGGCAATCGAATCACCATCGCAGCGCGCAGCAGCATGTCGAGAGTGGCTCCGAACTCGAACCGGACAGGTCACCACAACCGAAGCGATGGAGTGGCTAGAGGAGAACGCATGAAACCTCTAACGTTTACTGCCGCCCTTCGCGCTTCGCGCTGCGGTTGCCCCCGGAAGGTGGTTGCATCCCGCGTGACCCGCTAGCGGTTCACGGAGAAGGGCAAGAGGCCGCACGGCACCGCGCGTCGCCCCTACGGGGCACCCCGCGCGGCGTCCGTGTGACCTCCCACCCTTGCAGTCGGTATCCGCGATCACTCAGTCGCAGTAAGCGCATAGCTCACGACCGAACGTGTCTCGCGCACCATTCGGCGGGGTTGGGTTGCCGCAGTTGTCGCACGCACGAAGCCCCATCATGGTGCAGATTGCACAATCTGGTTTTGCCATTGTCATCACCCCCTTCTCACGGGACCGCTGCCGAGCATGGAGCCAACTCGAGGCGCAAACGCAGCGCGCGCCCCTCCGCAACACCAGCCAGGGGAGTCGGTGGACAGTCAGCCGATCCAGCTTTCGACTGAGACTCTTGGGATAGAAACCACTCGAGGCGCAGTCGCCGCTGCACCGTGCGAGTCAGGCCAGTGAACGACCATCCAATGCGCTGCTTCGTGCGACGTGATGCACTCACGACCTGTGTGAAGTGACGGGACATCGCTGACAGGTTCGTGACAGGACATCGCTGACACTGATGGTGCGATCGGCAAGCATTTGCTGATGGTGCAGAAAGTGGTCCCGATGGAAACGAAACTGGCGGCGATCTTCGCCATGGATGCGGCCGGGCTGGTCCCGAATGTCAGACAAGTGTGCCGGGATTTAGAGATCAGCAGGCAAACCTATTACAAGTACCGGCGCCGTTTCGAGCTAGAGGGAATCGATGGGTTAGCCCCGCGGTCACGTCGCCCGACAGGCTCACCGACCGCGACACCGGCAGAAATGGTCGCGGCGGTGGTGGCTGCCAGGGCGTCCTTGGAAGAGGAAGGGTGGGACTTTGGGGCGATCTCGATCCGTTACCGGCTGTTGCTTGATGGGTTGCAGCCGCCAGCAGCTCGCACCATTCACCGGGTCTTAGTTCGCGAGGGCCTCGTCGTCCCGGCACCCCGGAAGCGGCCACGGTCATCGTTGCGTCGGTTCGTGTTCCCGGCCACCGATGATTGCTGGCAGATCGACTCATTCGAGCATGACCTGGCGGACGGAACCACCGTCGTCGTCTTCCAACTACTCGATGACCA
>NZ_JBTMWX010000010.1:0-5146 GCF_054489245.1 Homoserinimonas sp. A520
CCCACGCACGGTAACCGAGGACCACGCGGCTCGGGTGCACCCTCGCGATTGCATGATCACCATCGTCAATAGCTCAACTGATCCGGAGAGCTGACCGCCCGCAGATCGATCCGCTTGCGGTCGCTGTCCCGGTGAGCGTTCGTCTGCGCGTTCCACTGAATGACGGTCTCCTGCTACACCGAGTCCCAAGCGGTGATTAGGAGAAGCATAGTTTTCTCGCCCGCTAGGTGAATCGGTCAACGCACCTCAATCACTTCGGTTGCCGGCACGGGCCCAGACTGGGAGAATGCTTGCCTGCGCGGGACGAACTGGAACCCATCAGCCCGCCGCGATTGAGAAGGAGATCGAGAAGTGCGAGATGGCTTGGTCGGATCAATCTGGTTCCGTGCCCTGTCGAGCGGGGATGCGGCCTTGTTGCACGAGTTGCATTCTGATCCGATGACGAATGCGCACAATCCGCTCGGTGCCTCACCAGACCCCAGCGCGAGCGATGAGATGCTCGAGAGCTGGTTGCAGCACCGGATGGATCACGGCTTCGGCTACGAACTGGCTTTCGAAGGCACCCGACTTGCCGGGATCTGCGGCGCTCGGCGTGATCTCTGGCGCGATATGCCGGTCATCAATCTCTACTGGCGTCTCCTTCCCGACTACTGGGGGAAGGGACTCGCGGGTAATCTCGGCCAGCACGCTCTGGACATTGCACGCTCAGCAACCCACCTGGCCGATGAGCTGATCGTGGCGAGGATGCTGCCAGCAAACGCAGGCTCCGTGCGCGTGGCAGAGAAGCTCGGCCTCACCCGTCGCAGCGACCTGGACGGCGAGGCGTACGGCGCACGTTGGATCCTCTACGCGGCCGCCGTCATGGTCGTGTAGTTCCGTTAATCCCGTCCGACCGCAACGGTGAGCCACAAGGAAGACTCGGGTGGCCTCCGCGGACCTGATCAGCGTCGCGTCGGAGGAGCAGGAACCGGCGTAGGTGATGTGGGTTGAAGCTCAATGTCGAACCTCGCGGCTAGATCGCGTTCGGTTCCCGAGATGATCATCCTTAGTCCATGCTCGAAAACGTCTTCTCCCAGCGGGTCTCCTCCGGTCTGCATGGCCTCGACGAACGTGTCGAGCGCCGGGCCACCGAGGATCTCCATCGGGTTTACCATGCCGGTTGTGTCGTTACGTCGCGCGTCGACAGCGGCCTGCTCTTTCAATACGAATCCGGTGACGTAATGGGTGACTATTGCGATGGTCCACAGCGCGAGTGCCGGTGTGAATCCGAAATTGGCCAGCGCAGCGACCTCGTCGCCGAAGAGCCGAACCGTCTCTGGGCTTGCTACGCGAACGGCGGCGACGATGCGAGCCCCGTCCCGGTGGCTGAGCATCTCCGCTCGGTATGCGCGGGCGCGTCGAGCGACCCAAACCTGCCACACCTCGCCGGGCCGGGGAGCGCCCATGCCGGCACTGAGTATTAGGGCATCCCCCATCCCGTCGAGCAAGGCTTGTTTGTTGGCGAAATGCCAATAGAGCGCGGGGGATTTGACCCCGAGTTCGAGGGCCAACCTCCTCGTGGTGAGTTGGTCTAAACCCACCGTCTCCACGAGTTCGAGCGCCGTCACGATGATCGAGCCCGGGGTGAGTGTCGGACGGGTTCCTGGGGGCATCTTGACACCTTATCGTCGATAAGCATAGTGTCGCAGGTGTTTACCACCGATAAGGAGAATGTGATGATCTCGGCGATCTCTGCGGACGGAACGACCGCGACCGCACTGATGAATGGAACCGGCCCGGTCATCCTGATCGTGCATCCGGGGCTGGATGACGGCACGGCCTGGCGGAAAGTGACCGACATACTTGCCGAACAGTTCACCGTGTTCAACATCGTGCGCCGGCAGTATCGCGACGACTTCCACCGGTCTGTTTCCATCGCTGATGAAGTCGCGGATGTCGCCGCGATCTGTGGAGTGCTGCAACGGCCAGTCATGGTCGTCGGTCATTCGTCGGGCGGTGTCGTTGCCCTGGAAGCTCTGGCTGCCCGTCCCGACCTATTCGTCGGAGGGGCGGTCTATGAACCGCCGGTTGACACGGGACAACCGATCGGCGGCGAGGCCCTCGACCATGCGATTCAGGCGATTGCCGAAAGCAAGCCAGGCAAGGCGATCCAAGTCTTCACTCGAGACATGGTCGGACTGCCCGCCGGTCAGTCTCTAATGATCCGCGTTATCGTCGCCCTCAACCCGAAGTTGAAACGCCTCGCGCCCGGCCAAATCGCCGACAATGTCGCGATGAGAAGCCTCGGCACTCGGTTGGACACCTATGCCCGCATCGATTGCCCCGTTCTCTTAATCGGAGGCGATAAGAGCCCCGCGCATTTGGGGGAACGCCTGAATGTACTCGCACGGACCATCCCGCAAACCGAGCGGGTGCTGCTTGGTGGACAGGGTCATTCAGCAAACCAGCGGGCACCGCACCGTCTTGCCGCCTCAATCACCGACTTCTACAACCACACCCTGCTCTCAGTAAGGGAAACGCACTAATGCTCATCATTGCCGGTCATCTCATCCTCGCCCCGTCCGACCGCGACCCTTTCGTTGATGGCCACCTCGATCTCATCAAGCGGGCACGCCAGGCACCGGGCTGCCTAGATCTCGCCATCAGCGCAGACCCCGTCGACGCTACCCGGGTAAACAACTACGAACTCTGGGAGGACGAGGAGTCTCTTGCCGCCTGGCGGAAGCTCGCAAACCCGCCACAGCTGAATATCCACTTCCACGGTGGAGACATGGTCAAGTACCACATCGAAACGACCGGACCTGTTTTCTAAGTGACAACAACACGTGCGCGAACGACCATCCTCAACGGGGTACCGCGACCTGTCCCGTTAGCCGTTCGGGCTTGTGAAACATGTGGCTGGTGCGCGAGCGATACCGACTTCGAATTGCCTTCGGGCAGTCGACTCGCTAACGATGCGGTGTCCGAAGTTCGATGGCGAGACTCCTGAAAACTCCCGTCCCGATTCCCGCGCAGTTGGCGTGTCCGGGCTTGGCAAGATGTCCGGACTGGTCTGTCACGCGACACTAGTTCGGACTCTTGCCACTTAGTTCGGACAAGCGAAATCTAACAGGCGACTGTTGTTGCGGTTGGTGCCCCCTTAGCGGGCATCTCACCTCAGGCGTCGTTGCGATCGGCTTCATGCTGTTACGTGCCGCTAATCGTCCGTGTTTGGTTCACAGAGGCGCTACTGCTCTCGCTAGACTCTGCGCGTGACCGAACTGATCCTCTTCGTCATCCCCTCGGCCATCTATTTCCTCATCCAAGGAAACCGAAGACATCTCGGACGAACATCCGCAGCCAAACGGCTTGGCGCAACTTGGGGCACCGGTTCGGCCTACCTTTGGGCGCTCGCGCTGTTGATCCCTCTCGGGGTGCTCGGATACTTGGCCATCATCCTGATCCCAACCGAGGCCTTATCTACTCCCGGGGTATCTGTGGCGAAAGTGACTTCGATCGCCGCTGTGCTCGGGGTCACCCTCCGTGCGCTGGGCGAAGAGATATTCTTTCGCGGACTACTCGGCGGGCTACTCGTTAGAAGGCTCGGTTTCACCCGAGGCAACCTGCTCCAGTCTGTAATCTTCCTCGTTCCGCACACATTGCTCTTGTTTATCGACGCGAACCTGTGGCCGCTCCTGCCGGTACAGTTCGCTGCAGGATGGCTGCTGGGATGGCTCCGCACTAAGTCCGGGAGTTTCCTTCCCGGCGCACTCGTACACGCAGCCGCAAATATCGGAGCCGGGCTCATCGCCTCCTGACTCCCTGGGCACAAGACGTTCCCTTATGGGCAGTCACATCCCGCAATCGGGACCGCAAATCGCCTGGGCAAAGCCGCCCGAAAGGCGCCCGCTGATCGTCCGCCTTACGGGACAGCCATCCACCGCCGGCTCGCAGGCTCAGATCCTGCGTTTGGGAACCAGTCTCTGATGCCTCAAAAGGTGGGCATCTTTTGCAGGAGGCCCACCACAGAGTGACCTATTGGTGTGAAGGAATTGTAGTTGGATAGTGGGATGGACTCGACCTACCGTTTCTCTTCCGACAGTTCCGATGTTGATCGCGCAAAAGTGCACCACTGGCTCAGCGAGGAGAGCTATTGGGCAGAGGGAAGGTCTCGTGCAACGCAGGACCAGGCGATCGATGGATCCCGCAACTTCGGCGTCTACGAGACGATCTCGGGCCAACAAGTCGCCTATGCACGCGTCGTCACGGATGGAGTCACGTTTGCCTGGCTTTGCGACGTCTTTGTGACCCCTGAAGTGCGTGGGCAGGGCATCGGCGTCGCCCTCATCGAGGGAGTCATTGATGTATTCGAGCGGCTGAATCTGAAGCGAATGCTTCTATCAACGGGGGATGCCCACGGCCTCTACTCCAAGTTCGGGTTCGAGCCTCTAGATATCCCCTCGAAGTGGATGCAGAGGGTTGCGCAACAAGTAGACCGTTGAGGGTTCGGCTTGCGGACGCTCTCGGTCATCAGGGAGATTCGCCTGCGATCCGTAGGATTGCGTTCATGCTCCCAAATGTTGAACTTGAAGTGCCGACTGTCGAAGATGTTGAGCTCATTGACTTCGCACGCGAGGTCATCGACGCGAACACAGACGCAGGGCCTGATGAAGATGGTGCGCATACGATGGGCGCGGCAGTTCGTGACGCCGGCGGGCGCATGTTCGCTGGGGTGAATCTGTTCCACTTCACCGGCGGTCCGTGCGCCGAGTTAGTTGCACTTGGCGCGGCGCGTGCCAACGGTGGGCGAGGCATTACGACGATCGTCGCTGTTGGCAATCATGGACGCGGCGTTGTCGGACCGTGCGGGCGTGACAGGCAGGTCCTTTTCGATTACTACCAAGGCATCAGGGTGCTGCTCCCGACCGCCGACGGGGTGCGCGTCGCTACCATCGAGGCTCTCATGCCATTTGCTGCAGTGTGGAGCATGGAGGGTGGCACCGAACAGTTCGACGAAGAACGCTTTCGCTGACGCGAAGTTCGATGGCGAGACTCCTGAAAACTCCCTTCCCGATTCCCTCACAGTTGGCGTATCCGGGCTTGGCAAGATGTCCGGACTGGCCTGTCACGCGACACCTTGTGTCGCGTGACCCGCTATTCCGGACTT
>NZ_JBTMWX010000011.1:0-1172 GCF_054489245.1 Homoserinimonas sp. A520
GCCGGCGGCATCATGCTCTCCACGCAGGTGCTTGTGTGGCTGGCCGTCGGTGGCCGCGGCACGCTCATCGGCGCCTTCGCCGGAGCTGTGATCGTCACGATGGGCCAGCAGTACCTCGGCGAGGCGATCGGCTCGTGGTACCTGCTCGTGCTCGGCGTGATCTTCCTCATCGTCGTGCGCTTCGCCCCGGGAGGCCTCGTCGGGCTCGTGCGCCGCGTCATCCGCATCCCCGCCTACCGTGCGGCAAGGCAGGACGCGCGGCTATCCAGCCCGATCCCCCGGCGGACGCTGCCCACGAAGACGGAGTTCGCCGTGCAGGCCCGCGACATCCGCATGTCCTTCGGCGCGACGAAGGTGCTCCTGGGCGTCGACCTCATGGTCCCAACAGGGGAGGTTCTCTGCCTCATCGGGCCGAACGGCGCCGGCAAGACGACGCTGCTGAACATCGTCGCCGGAGACGTGGCCCCTACCACCGGCACGGTGGCGATCTTCGACGCCGACGCGAGCCGGTGGCGCATCCACCGTCGCGCCCTCGCGGGCATGGGCAAGGTGTTCCAGATCCCGAGCGTCTTCACAGAGCTCTCCCCGGCCGACAACCTCCGCCTCGCACGCAGCGAAGCACTCCAGCCGCGAGAGGTTCCCGAAGCACTTGCCCGATTCGAACGGGACGACGCACGCTCAGCCGCCGAGCTGCCGCTGGCGGATCGTCGGTCGCTTGAGCTCGCGATGGTGCTCACGTGGGGGCCGGAGGTCGTCATCCTGGACGAGCCCGCCGCCGGTCTGTCGCACGAGGAGTCCGTCGCACTGGCGCGGCTCCTGCGCAGCGTCGCGACCGAGACCGGTGCGACGCTGGTGATCATCGAGCATGACATGGACATCGTCCGCGAACTCGCGGACCGCGTCGTGGTGCTCGCGAACGGACGCTTCCTCGCGGAGGGGACGATGGAGGAGATCGCCGCGCGAGACGATGTGAAGGATGCCTACTTGGGAGTTGTGACGTGATCGAGGTGAATGCGCTCGCGGCCGGTTACGACGGAGTCCCCGTCGTCCCGCGCCTGGACCTGACCATCGTCGCCGGGGAAGTGATCGCGTTCCTGGGCCGCAACGGCATGGGCAAGACCACGGTGATGCGCACGTTGGCCGGCCACCTGCCCGCGATCGACGGGGAAGTG
>NZ_JBTMWX010000012.1:0-926 GCF_054489245.1 Homoserinimonas sp. A520
CAAGCCCGTCGAGTTCGGAGAGGTTGTCCCGAACCAGGATGGCGCCGGCGTCGTCGATGCTGTCGGCTCGGATGTCGAGGATCTGAGGATCGGCGACCGCGTATGGATCTTCCTCGCCGCCCACCAGCGTCCGACGGGGACAGCGCAGGAGTTCACGGTCGTGCCGGCTAGCCGCGTCGTCCGTCTGCCCGACGGCATCGGGTTCGACGTCGCCGCCAGCCTGGGCGTTCCCGCGATGACCGCCCACCGTGCGCTCACCGTGCACGAGTTCGGCCCGGCGCGTCTCGCACCCGGCACCCTCGACGGCCGTGTGGTGCTGGTGCAGGGCGGAGCAGGGGCCGTCGGGCACGCCGCGATCCAACTGGCGGTATGGGCGGGTGCGACCGTGATCGCCACGGTCAGCAACGACGACAAGGCAGCACTCGCCCGCGCAGCGGGCGCGCATCACGTTTTTCAATACCCGGATGGCGAGCTCTCGGCCAAGGTGTATTCCGTCGCTCCAAGCGGCGTCGACCACATTGTCGAAGTCGCGCCCGCTCAGAACGCCGCGCTCGATGTAGAGGTGCTCGCCAACCACGGCAGCATCGCGTACTACGCGAACAACAACGGCGACGAGTTCACCGCTCCGATCGTGACTAGCTTTGCGAAGAACGTTCGCCGGCAGGGACTGCTGCTCTACACCGTCGGGCGGGAGGCACTCGCCGTCGCCGCGGAAGACATCACTGCCGCGCTCGAGGCGGGTGCTCTTCCCGTGGGCGCAGAAGCCGGGCTGCCGCTGACGTGGTTCTCACTCGAGGACACGGCATCCGCTCACGATGCCGTTGAAGACGGAGTCACCGGAAAGGTGCTCATCAGCGTCGCGGACGACCTACGCTGAAGGATCCCCACGCACGGTAACCGAGGACCACGCGGCTCGGGTGCACCCT